>CAJXOA010000005.1 GCA_913057685.1 uncultured Trueperaceae bacterium | reverse complement strand
CGGGCCGGCGGCGACCGCCGCGGTCGCCGCCGCGCGCTTCGGGGTGGAGGCGCGGTTGTGGGCGCTCCACGGCGACGACGCGGCGGGCCGGGAGTTGCGCGCCGCGCTGGAGCGCGAAGGCGTCGACGTGTCCGGCGTGCACGCGCCCGCCGGGGCGGAGACCTTCGTGAGCGCGGTGTTGGTCGAGCCGTCGGGTGAACGGTGGATCTTCCCCTACCGCGGTCGCGGCCTCGACGACGACCCCGCCGACTGGCCGCTGGACGCCGTCGCCGGCGTCGATGCCGTCCTGACCGACCTGCGCCACCCGGCGCTCGCCCGCGCGGTCCTGCGCCGCGCCCGCGCCGCGGGCGTGCCCAGCGTCGTCGACCTCGGCAACCTTCGCGACGTCGACGCCACCGACGACGCCGACGTGATCATCGCGGCGAAGGAGGCGGCGGAGGCGGCGCTCGGTGGGCCGCTCGCCGGTGAGGGCGACGCGACGTGGCGGGCCGAAGCGGCGCTCGAGGCGGTGCGCCGGCGCCCGGATCAGGTCGTCGCCATCACGCTCGGCGACGAAGGGGTCGTGTTCGACGCCGGGGAGGGCGTGCGGCACCTGTCGGCGTTCCCCGTCGAGGCGACCGACACGACCGGGGCGGGCGACGTCTTCCACGGCGTGTGGGCCGCCGCCCTCGCCGCCGGCGAGCCGCCGGTCCGCTGCGCGACGCTCGCGAGCGTCGCGGCGGCGGAGAGCTGCCGCGGGCCCGGCCGGACCGCCATCCCGACCGGCGACGCCGTTCGGACCCTCCTCGAATCGCGTACCCTCGCGGAGTTGAACGCCACCCGCTGGGCGTGACCGCGCGCGGTCGCCCGGAAAGGTTCCCCGTCATGCCTCACGCTTCCCCCGCATCCACGCCCTCCGGTCCGGCGTCGGCCGGCGTCCTACGCGGCCTCGCCCGCCTCGCCGACCCGGACGGTCGCTTCCGCATGGTCGCCGTCGACCAACGCCCCCCGATCTTCGCCGCCGTCTCGAAGGCGCTCGGCCGGCCGGAGGCCGACCTGACGTGGGACGAGATCGCCGACGTCAAGGCGACCCTCGTCGAGGCGCTCGGGCCGCACGCCGGCGCGATGCTCCTCGATCCGGTCTGGAGCCACCCGCGCAGCATCCTCGACCTGCCCGGCGCGACCGGGCTGCTGTCGACCCTCGAGGGGTACGACTTCGACGTCGTCGACGGCGAACGGCGGAGCGCCGCGATCCGCGACTGGTCGGTGGCGAAGGCGCGGCGCGCCGGCGCCGACGCCATCAAGGTCCTCGCCTGGCACCGACCGGACGTGAGCGACGCGACGCAAGCGCACCAGGACGCCTTCGTGCGGGCGGCGGCGGCGGCGTGCCGGGCGTACGACGTGCCGTTCGTGCTGGAGTTGCTGGACTACCCGCTGCCGGGGGAGGACCCCCGCGACCCGGCGTACCTGCGCGGCAAGGCGGAGCGCACCCTCGGGTCGCTCCGGTACTACGCCGACCCGGCGTTCGGGGTGGACCTGTTCAAGCTGGAGGTGCCGTTCGACCCGCACCACGTCGAGGAGGTGGCGGGGGGCGCGTTCGACGGCGTCGCCCGCGAGCCGCTCCTCGACCAGGCGGAGGCGGACGCCCTGCTCGCGGAGATGGACGCCCTCTCGCCCGTCCCGTGGGTGGTGTTGTCGGCCGGGGTCGGCCCGAAGGCGTTCGAGTACGTCGTCGAGCGGGCGGTGGCGCACGGCGCCAGCGGCTTCCTCGCGGGGCGCGCGTTGTGGTTGGAGGCGATCGGGTCGTGGCCCGACCGGGCCGCGACGACCGCCGCGCTGGAGGCGCGCTCGGTCCCGCTGTTGCACCGCCTCGGGGCGCGCGTCGAGGAGGCGACGCCGTGGACCGCGCACCGGCGCTACGGGGGGGCGCCGCGCATCGCAGGGGCCGGCGCCGACTGGGTGCGGACGTACGCCGCGCCGGAGGACGCGTGAGCGCCGGCGGGCCGAACGTCCGGCCGGGCGGGGCGGCGCCGGGCGGCCCGGCGGGCCCCGCCGCCGCCGCCAGCGCGGCGACCGGCACGCCGGCGGAAGGGCGCCGCGTCGCGGTGCTCGGGGCGGGCGACATGGGGGGCCGGCACGCGTCGCACTGGGCGGCGGCAGGCGCGCAGGTGGTGGTGGTCGCCGACGCCGACGCGGAGCGCGCGGCGGCGTTGGCGGCGGCGTACGGGGCGGAGGCGAGCGGCGACCCGACCGAGGCGGCGGCGCGCGCCGACGTCGACGTCGTGTCGGTGTGCCTCCCGACCTTCCTGCACGCCGGCGTGACGGTCGCGGCGTTGGAGGGGGGCGCGGACGTCCTCAGCGAGAAGCCGGTGGCGCTCACCCTGCGCGACGCCGAGGCGATGGGCGCCGCCGCGCGGGCGACCGGGCGGACGGTCCGGATCGGCTTCATGCGGCGCTTCGATCCGTTGTGGCGCCGCGTCGAGCAGGACGCGGCGCACCTGGGGACGCCGGTCATGGCGCAGGCGACCCTCGCGGCGGGGGTCCGCCCGAAGTTGTTGATGCACGACGCGTACGCGAACGGGGGGCCGGTGATCGACATGGCCTGCCACCTGTTCGACCGCTGGGAGCGGGTGTTCGGGACGCCGCCGTTGCGGGTCCGCGCCAGCGGCCACACGTTCGCGGCCGGCAAGGCGGAGGTGGCGGCCATCGAGCACGTCGCCCTCGACACCGTGCAGGTGGACCTCGATTACGGCGAGGCGGGGTCGGCGCAACTGCAGTTGTCGTGGGGCCTGCCCGCCGGCGTGCCGGCGACGGAGCGGCACGCCTACGTCGGGCCGGAGGGGGTGCTGGACGTCGACGAGGACGGCGCGACGTTGCGTCAGGGGCCGGACGCGACGACGTACGCCGCGAGCGACGTCGATCCGTGGCGGGAGGAGATCTTCGCCTTCGCCCGCGAGCTCGCGGGGGACGGCCCGCAGGGGGTCGCCGACCTGGCGGCGGGGGTGCGGGCGTTGCGGGCGTCGCTGGCGGTCCTGGAGGCGGTCCGGACGGGCGGCGCCGTCGATCCGGCGATGCTGCAGCCGGAGGCGGAGGTCGCGTGAGCGGGGGGCGGGCCGGCGACGGGGGCGTCGGGGACGTGCGCGTGGGGTTGATCGGGGCGGGCCGCTGGGCCGGCCTGCACCGCGAGGCGCTGCAGCAGCTCGGGACCGACGTCGCGGCGGTGTTGGTGTCGAGCGACGCCAGCGTCCGCCGCGTCGAGGCCGACTGGGGCGTGCCGGCGTACGCCGACGCCGACGCCTTCCTGGCGTCCGGCGCGATGGACGCCGTGATCATCGCCAGCCCGAACCACCTGCACGCGCCGCAGGCGCGGCGCGCGCTGCAGGCGGGCCTGCACGTGCTGCTCGAGAAACCCATGGCGCTCACCGTCGAGGACGCCGCCGCGGTCCGCGCCGAGGCGGAGGCGGCGGGGCGGGTCCTGGCGGTCGGGCACGAGATCCGCACGTTCGCGTGGGCGAAGGAGGCGAAACGCCTGCTGGACGCGGGCGCGTTGGGGACGCCGCGGCACGTCCGCATCGACCTGTGGCGGCGGCCGTACCGCGCGGGGGCGGGCGGCTGGAAGGCCGACCCGGCGAAGGTCGGCAGTTCGATCCTGGAAGAACCGATCCACTACCTGGATTTGGCGGCCTGGTGGTTGGGGCGGGCGGACGCCCTGCAGGCGTTCGCGACGAGTCGGGCGGGGCGCGAGGGGGCGTGGGAGAACCTCGACGTGCGCGTGTGGGCGGGGGAGGCGCAGGCGAGCGTGACGCGCAGCATCGCGGCGTGGGGGCACCGCGTCGAGGTGGCGCTCGTCGGCGACGAGGGCGCCTACCTGGCGACGTGGGCGGGCACGCACGACGCCGACCCCGCCCCCCGCGTCGAGGGGTGGCTGCACCGCGGCGCGGACCGCGACGCGCCGCCCGAGGGGCTGGACCTACCCCAAGCGACCGGGCACGCCTTCGACCTGCCGACGCAGACCGCGGCGTTCCTCGCCGCGGTGCGGGGCGAGGGGGCGCCGATCGCGTCGGGTGCGGACGGCGTCGAGGCGGTCCGCTGGAGTTTGGCGGCGCAACGCTCGCTGGAGGCGGGCGAAGCGAAGCTGGAGCTCTAGGGGCCCGGGGGGCGCGCGGGCCTCAACGGCGGCGGGTGCGGGGGTCGAGCAGGTCGCGGAGGCCGTCGCCGAGGAAGTTGAAGCCCAGGACCGACACCATGATCGCGAGGCCGGGAAAGATCCCCATCCACGGCGCCTGACGGAGGAACCCGCGGCCCTCGGACAGCATCCGGCCCCAACTGGGGTCGGGCGGTTGCGTCCCCAGACCGAAGAACGACAGGGCGGCTTCGGCGAGGATGGCGAAGGCGAGGCTGAGCGACGTCTGGACGATGATCGGCCCGACGGCGTTCGGCAGGACGTGCCCCAGCATCACGCGGTGGCTGCGCGACCCGAGCGCGCGGGCGGCGGTGACGTACTCGCGGGCGCGGACCGACAACACCGCGCCGCGCGTCACGCGCGCGAAGATGGGGACGTACACGATCGCGATGGCGATCATGGCGTTGCCGACCCCCCGACCGAGGACCGCCATGACGGTGATCGCCAGCAGGACGGCGGGGAAGGCGAAGAGGACGTCCATGAAGCGCATGACGAGCTCGTCGATCCACCCGCCCAAGTACCCGGCGGCGAGGCCGAGGGCGACGCCCGCCGTGCCGCTGAGCCCGACGGCGATGAAGGCGACCTGCAGCGAGATCCGTGCGCCGTACAGGATGCGGCTGAGGACGTCGCGACCGAAGTCGTCGGTGCCGAAGGGGTGCGCGAGGCTGGGCGGCGCGAAGCGGGCGGTGAAGTCCATCGCCAGCGGGTCGTACGGCGCGACGGCGCGACCGAACACGGCGGTGAAGACCAGCAGCGCGACGAGGCCGGCGCCGGTCATCGCCAGGCGGTGGCGGGCGAAGCGGCGGAGCGCGTCGCGCCACGGCGCGCGCGCCGACGTCGAGGCGCCCCCGTCGCGGGCGGCGGTCGCCATCAGGCGACCTCCACGCTGGGGTCGAGGAGGACGTACGACAGGTCGGTGAGGAGGTTGACGACGGTGAAGGCGACGGCGGCCATCAGGACCGACGCCTGCAGGACGGGGTAGTCGCGCTGCAGCGTGGCGTTCAGGGCGAGTTGGCCGAGGCCGGGCCAGGCGAAGATGATTTCGATCACGACGATGCTGGAGAGCAGCGTCGCCATCTGCAGGCCGATGATGGTGACGACGCTGATCGCGGCGTTGCGCAGGACGTGCTTCGTGAGGACGCGGCGGGCCGCGACGCCCTTGGCGTGGGCGGTGCGGACGTAGTCCATGCCGAGGACCTCCAGCATGGCGCTGCGCACGAAGCGCGTCATGATCGAGCCGCTGATCAGGCCGGCGGTGAGGGCGGGGAGGACCAGGTGCGACGCCCACGCGCCGAGGCCGGCGGAGAGCGGCGCGTACCCGGAGCTCGGGAGCCACCCGAGCGTCTCGGCGAACAGGAGGATGAACAGGATCCCCATCCAGAAGTCGGGGATCGAGACGCCGATCTGGCTGAAGATCGACGCGCCGAGGTCGCGTTTCCCGCCCGGCTTGAGGGCGGAGAGGATCCCCAGCGGGAGGGCGATGGCGAGGCCGACGAGGAGCGCGGCGAACGCCAGTCCGACGGTGGCGGGCACCCGCCGGACGATCTCGTCGCGGATCGGGGTGCCGGTGACCATGCTGTCGCCGAAGTCGCCGCGCAGCACCATCCCGCCCGCCCAGTCGAGGTACTGCACCACCAGCGGCCGGTCGAGGCCCATGCGGGCCTCGAGCGCGGCGACCGCCTCGTCGGTCGCTTGGACGCCGAGGCGGACGCGGGCGGCGCTGCCGGGGAGCAGCGGTTGGACGCTGAAAGCGACGATCGACACCCCAAGCAACACGAGCAGGAGGGTGGCGAGGCGCCGCAGCAGGTAACGGATCGACATCGGCGACCTAGGGGCCCGGGGGCCGAACGCGGCGCGGCCGCGTCAGGGGGGAGGGGTGGAGGGGGTCGCCCCGGGAGGGGGGGGGGGGTGGGCGGGGGGCCCACCCCCGGGGGGGAACGTCAGTCGTTCAGCCAGGTCTCGACGAAGCGGATCGTTTGGTCGGCGCGGGCGGCGTAGCCCTCGACGGCCGGCACGTACGCCTGGATGTTGGCGGGGTTGTAGAGGTAGATGAACGGCGCGTCGCGGACGATCTCGCGGTTCACCTGCTCGTAGATGGCGTAGCGGTCGGGGAACGCGGTTTCCGCGCGGCCGCGCAGCAGCAGGTCGTCGAGCGTCTCGTTCTCGTACCCGGTGACGTTGAACGCGCCGTCGCTCTTGTGCTGGGCGTAGAAGAAGTCGTCGGGGTCGAGCAGCACCAACCAGGAGAGGATCAGGGTGTCGTACGTGCCCTGCGCCTGCTGCTCCAGCCAGTCGCCGAACTCGCGGGTGTCGATGGTGACGTCGATGCCGAGCGGGGCGAGCTGCGCCTGGATGACCTGCGCCGCCCGGATGTCCTCGGGGTAGGCGGTGGTCGCCATGAGGTCGATGGCGAAGCCGTCGGCGACGCCGGCCTCCTCGAGCAGGGCGCGGGCCGCGTCGAGGTCGCCGCCGTACGGGGCGTAGTCGATCGCCCACTGGCTGGTCGAGGGGATCGGGTCCTGGGTGGCGGTGCCGGTCCCGAAGGTGGCGGCTTCGGCGATCTGTTCGCGATCGATCGCTTCGGCGATGGCGCGGCGGACGCGGACGTCGTCGAGCGGTTCGACCTCGGTGTTCAGGCCGATGTAGTGGTAGCTGGGGGCGGGGGTGGCGTCGACGACGACGTCGTCGCGCGCCTCGAGCTCCTCGACCGACTGCAGCGGCACGGTGAGGCTCCAGTCGACGTCGCCGCTCACCAGCGCGCTGCGCTTGACCGACGGGTCGGGGATGATGTCGAGCTGCAGGCCGTCGAGGTACGGCAGGGGCGTGCCGTCGGCGTCGGTGCGCCAGTAGGCGTCGTTGCGCTCGAGGGTGATGCTCGTGCCGGGCTGGAAGTCGGTGATGACGAACGGGCCGGTCCCGATGGGGCCCTGCGCGTCGATGGTGCCGGCCTCGACCGACTCGCGCGCGATGATGCCGAACGGCGCGCCGCTGCCGAGCTTGGCGAGGAAGCCGGCGTTGGGGGCGTTCAGCGTGAAGCGCACGGTGTGCGCGCCGTCCGCCTCGACGCTGGCGACCTCGGAGAGGCGCCAGGTGTTGCCGGAGACGTCGGGGTCGAGCATGCGTTCGTACGTGTAGACGACGTCGTCGGCGGTGAACGCGCGGCCGTTGGAGAAGGTGACGTCGTCGCGCAGCTCGAAGGTCCACACGAGGCCGTCGTCGCTCAGGCTCCACGATTCGGCGAGGGCGGGGACCGGCTCGAGGTTCGCGTCGAGTTCGACGAGGGTGTCGAGGGTCTGCTGCAGGACCTGGAACGAGTTGTAGGCCGTCGTCGCGTGCGGGTCGAGGCCGGGGGTGTCGCTCCAGGCGGCGGTGAGGGTGCCGCCGGGGGTTTGGGCGGTCGCGACGGTGAACGTCACGAGGGTCGCCAGGGCGAGGAGGAACGGTCGGAGGATGGTCATGGGGCACTCCCTACGGACACGGGGGCGTCGTCCGAGTCGGGCTCCCCGGGGATGGCCCAGTCCCAGACGCTCTTCTTGATCTTCACGACGTGCACGGTTTCGCTGGACGTGATCCCGGGGTGGCCCAGCTCCTCGGTGAGGAACGCGTGGAGTTCCTCGACGTCGGCGTGGAGGGATTCGACGACCACGTTGTGGCTGCCGACGCCGATGGCGACGTAGCGCGCGGCGGGGTGCCGCGCGATGCGGTCGGTGACCTCCTCCACCAGACCGGGGTGCGCGCGGGCGTAGGTCGTCGCGACGACCGGCGTCCCGAGCGCGAGGGGGTCGGAGATCGCTTGGATCGTCATCCAGCCCTCCTCGAGGAGGCGTGCGACGCGTTTGCGGACCATGGATTCCGACACCCCGATGCGGCGCGCCACCTCCCGAAACGCCATGCGGCCGTCCTCGCGTAGGAGGTCGACGATGGCGCGGTCGGTCGGGTCGAGTTGGCGGTACCAGGGGGTGCCCACGCGGATCCTCCGATCCTGCATCACGTTGCAGCCTGCCGCGAGATTACTCGCGACGCGTCCGAATCGTCAAGGAACCGGACGCAATGCGTCCGCTCGGCCTCAGAACCGCGCGCGTCCCCGTCGTCCTCGCGGGGGCCCTACGGACGCGCGTCGTTCCGCGCCCCGGCCCGCGCTCCGGCCCGCGCCACGACCGCGGCCGCCAGCGCCTCGGTCGCCGACACCACCGGCACGTCCGCGTCGCCGTCCTGCAGCAGCAACGGCACCTCGGTGCACGCCGCCAGCAGCACCTCGGCGCCCGCCGCGACGCTCCGCGCCGCCCACGCCCGCGCCGCGGCCCGCTCCCCCTCGCCGTGCCGGCCGGCCTTCACGGCGTAGATCAGGTCCATCCACGCCGCGTGTTCGTCCGCCTCGGCGGGGACGACGGCGAGCCCGCGACGCGCGAGGGCGGCGGGCACGTGCCCCGCCCGGTGCGTCGACGTCGTCGCGATCAGCCCCACCCGGCGGGCGTCCGGCGCGGCGGCGCGGACCGCGTCCGCGCTCGCCTCCACCGCGTCCACCCACGCCGCCCCCACCGCCGCGCGCAGCTCATCGGCGAAGGCGTGCGCCGTGACGCACGGCATGCACACGAGGTCGGCGCCGGCCTCCAGGAGCGCCGCGCCCTTCGCCGCCAACGTCGGGGCGGGCGACGGGCCGTCGCCCGCCATCGCGGCGTTCCGGTCGGGGATCGCGGGGTCGGCGTCGACGACCAGCCGCAGGTGGTCCTGCTCCGAGGCGGCCGGCGTCGCGGCGAGGACCGCCTCGGCGAACGCCCACGTCGCCGCCGGCCCCATGCCGCCGATCACGCCCACCGTCGGGCGGGCGGGGTCCGCCGCCGGGATCACCCGGTCCGCACCTGCGTGGGGTAGGCGTGCAGCGCCGGACTCCCGCCGGTATGCACGAACAGCACCCGCTGGTCCGCGCGCAGCGCACCCTCGCGCACCATCGCGACGAGGCCCGCCAGCGCCTTGCCGGTGTAGACCGGGTCGGCCAGGATCGCTTCGGTGCGGGCCAACAGCCGCACCGCCTCCGCCATCGCGTCGGTCGGCAGGCTGTAGCCGGGCCCCACCTGGTCGTCGCGCACCACCACCGCCTCGCGCGGCACCTCGCCGGCGCCGCCGGCCAGAGCGTACGTCTCGCTCGCCAGCCGGTGGATCTTCGCCTCCTGCGCCTCGCGGTCGGCGCGGACGCTGACGCCCGTCAACGGCAGGTTCGCCGTCGCGCCGTGCAGGCCCGCCAGCAGGCCGGCGTGCGTCCCCCCCGAGCCGCTCGCGGCGACGACGTGATCGAACGCCACCCCCTGCTCGAACGCCTGCTGCAGCGTCTCCTCGGCGCAGGCGACGTACCCGAGCGACCCGAGCGGCGTCGAGCCGCCCCCCGGCACGACGTACGGCGTGAACCCCTCGGCGCGGGCGGCGTCCGCCATCGCCTCGAGGCCCGCGGCGAGGTCGGTTCCGGCGGGCACGACCTCGATCCGGTCGACGTCCATCAGGTCGAACAGCAGCGCGTTGCCGACCGCGTCCTCGGCGTACGTGCCCGGCACCCGCTCCTCGATCAACAGCCGCGTGCGCAGGCCCTCCACCGTCGCCGCCGCCAGCGTCAGGCGGGCGTGGTTCGATTGCGGCGCGCCGGTCGTGATCAGCAGGTCCGCCCCCTGCGCGAGGGCGTCGGCGACGAGGAACTCCAGCTTGCGGGTCTTGTTCCCGCCGGCCGCCAGGCCGGTCCGGTCGTCGCGCTTGATCCAGATCTCGGGGCCGCCCAACGCCGCGGAGAAGCGGGGGAGCGGATGGAGCGGCGTGCGGGCGTCGGTGTAGGTCCGGCGGGGGAAACGGGCGAGATGCACGGGGACCTCCTACGCGCCGTGCGGCGCGGCGTGGGATGGCCCATCCTACGGCGCCGACGCGCGGTACGCTGCCCCCTGCGGCGCGCCCCGCGCGCCGGGAAGGGGGTGCCGCCGTGGCATCGTCCGACACGCCCGCCGGCCAGGCCGCGCACGACCCGGCCACGCACGACCCGGCCACCCACGACGCCCGCAACCCCGGCGTGCCGTTCGACGCCGCCTGGTTCGACGGCGTCCGCGTCAACCGCAGCGCCACCGAACGCCGCGCCGCCAGCCTGCCCGCCCGCCGCTCGATCAAGGGCGACGCGCAGGCCGCCTGGCTGCTGCGGGCGATCACGTTGATCGACCTCACCACCCTCGCCGGCGACGACACCGCCGGCCGCGTCCGCCGCCTCGCCGCGAAGGCCCGGCGGCCGGTCCGCAGCGACGTCCTCGAGGCGCTCGGGATGGCGCACGCCGGCGTCACGACCGGCGCCGTGTGCGTCTACCCCACGATGGTGCCCCACGCCGTCGAGGCGCTCGGCGCGTCCGGCGTGCCGGTCGCCTCGGTCGCGTCGGGGTTCCCCGCCGGCCTCATGCCGATGCCGCAACGCGCCGCGGAGGTCGCCTGGGCGGTGGAGGCGGGCGCCCGCGAGATCGACGTCGTCATCACCCGCGAGCACGCCCTCACCGGCCGCTGGCGGGCGCTGTACGACGAGGTCGCCGAACTCCGCGCGGCGGCCGGCGACGCGCACCTGAAGGTCATCCTCGCCACCGGCGAGCTCGGGACGTTGACCCGCGTCCACCGCGCCGCCACCGTCGCGATGATGGCCGGCGCCGACTTCGTCAAGACCAGCACCGGCAAGGAACCCGTCAACGCCACCCTCGAGGTGGGCCTCGTCATGGCCCGCGCCGTCCGGCACTACCAGGACCGCACCGGGCACCCGGTCGGTTTCAAGCCGGCCGGCGGGATCCGCACCGCCAAGGCGGCGCTCGCCTGGATGGCGATGATCCACGACGAGCTCGGACCCGAGGCGTTGACCCCCGAGCGGTTCCGCTTCGGCGCGTCGGGGCTGCTGACCGACGTCGAACGGCAGCTCGAACACCACGTCACCGGCCGCTACGCCGCGCGGCACCACCAACCGCTCGCCTGATGCCGGACGCTCCCCCCACCCCCACCGTCGCGCCCCGCGAAGCGAACGCCGCCGCGCTCCGCGCCGGCGGGCACGCCGCGGCGCGGGCGTTGCCCCTCGACCTGGGGGGCGACCTGCGGGTGCGGCGCTTCGTGCCGGAGGACGCGCCGGCGTTGTTCGCCCGCATCGACGCCGACCGCGCGCACCTCGGGCGGTGGCTCGAGTGGGTCGAGACGACCCGCACTCCGGCGGACACGGCGGCGTTCCTGCGCGACGCCGACGCCCGCTTCGAGGCGGCCGGCGCCCTCGACGTCGGCCTGGAGCAAGGCGGCGCCCTCGTCGGGGTCGTCGGGACGTCCGCGCTGCACCCCGACACGCGCACCCTCGAGGTCGGCTACTGGCTCGCCGCGCACGTCACCGGGCGGGGGATCGTCACGCGCGCCCTGCGGGCGCTCGAACCGCTCTGGTTCGACGTCGTGGGGCTCGCGCGCCTCGAGATCCACGCCCACCCCGACAACGCCCCCAGCCGCGCCGTCGCCGAACGCGCCGGGTACCGCCTCGTGGGGGTTCGCGAGGCGCCCGACGCGCCGTTCGACCCGGTCGTGTACGTCCGCACCGCCCCCGCCGCCGAGGAGGCCCACCCGTGAGCCGCGTGAAGGAGATCTTCGAGACGATGACGTACGGTCCCGCCCCCGAATCCGACGCGCCGGCGCGCGCCTGGCTCGCCGCGCACGACCACCGCTTCGGGCACGCGATCGACGGCGTCCTGGAGGCGCCGAGCGGCGCGACGTTCGAGACGCGCAACCCCGCCCGCGAGGACGACCTCCTCGCCACCGTCGCGCAGGGCACGCCCGAGGACGTCGACCGGGCGGTCGCCGCCGCCCGCGCGGCGTTCCCGGGGTGGGCGTCGCTGCCGCCGCACCAGCGCGCCCGGCACCTGTACGCCCTCGCCCGCCACGTCCAGAAGCACGCCCGGCTGCTGGCGGTCCTCGAGACGCTCGACAACGGCAAACCGATCCGCGAATCGCGCGACGTCGACGTGCCCCTCGTCGCGCGGCACCTGTACCACCACGCCGGCTGGGCGGACCTGCGCGACGAGGCGTTCCCCGAGACCGAACCGTGGGGCGTCGCGGGGCAGGTGATCCCGTGGAACTTCCCGCTGTTGATGCTGGCGTGGAAGGTCGCGCCCGCCCTCGCCGCCGGCAACGTCGCGGTCGTCAAGCCGGCCGAACACACCCCCCTCACCGCCCTCGCCTTCGCCGAACTGGCGCGCGAGGCGGGCCTCCCGCCCGGCGTGCTGAACGTCGTGACCGGCGACGGCGCGACCGGCGCGGCGCTCGTCGCGCACCCCGACGTCGACAAGGTCGCCTTCACCGGCAGCACCGAAGTGGGCCGCACGATCCGCACCGCGACCGCCGGCAGCGGCAAGGGCCTGACGCTGGAGTTGGGCGGCAAGAGCCCCTTCGTCGTGTTCGAGGACGCCGACCTCGACGCCGCCGTCGAGGGCGTCGTCGACGCGATCTGGTTCAACCAGGGGGAGGTCTGCTGCGCCGGCAGTCGCCTGCTCGTGCAGGAGGGCATCGCCGACGCGATGCACGCCCGCCTCAAGCGCCGCATGGAGACGCTGCGGGTCGGCGACCCGCTCGACAAGGCGATCGACATGGGCGCGATCGTCGCGCCCGTCCAGCTGCAGCGCATCCGCGAGTTGTGCGCGATCGGCGAGGCGGAGGGCGCGACCTGCTGGCAGCCGAGCTGGGCGCGTCCCGACGACGGTCCGTTCTTCCCCCCGACCCTGTTCGAGCGGGTCGACCCGGCTGCGACGATCGCGCGGGAGGAGATCTTCGGTCCGGTGCTCGTCACCACCACCTTCCGCACGCACGACGAGGCGGTCGCCCTCGCCAACGATGGTCGCTACGGCCTCGCCGCCAGCGTCTGGACGCAAACCCTCGACGTCGCCCTCGACGTCGCGCCGAAGCTCGAGGCGGGCGTCGTGTGGGTGAACGCCACGAACCTGTTCGACGCCGCCGCCGGGTTCGGCGGGGTCCGCGAATCCGGGTTCGGGCGCGAGGGCGGCGCGGAGGGCATGCGCGCCTACCTGGTGCCGCGCGGCGAACGCCGCCGTCCCGCCTACCCCGCGGGCGCCTTCGCGCCCGACCCGACGCCGTCGCTGGGGACCGGCCCCGACGTGGAGGGTGTGGCCTCCGCCCCGCCGCCGCTGGACCGCACCGCGAAGCTGTACGTCGGGGGGCGGCAGGTGCGGCCCGACGGGGGCGGCAGCTTCCCGGTGGTCGCGCACGACGGACGGCACGTCGGCGAGGCGTCGCTCGCGAACCGCAAGGACGTCCGCAACGCCGTCGAAGCCGCCCACGCCGACCGGGCGTGGGCCCGCGCGACCGGGCACGCCCGCGCGCAGGTGCTGTACTACCTGGCGGAGAACCTCGAGGCGCGCGCGGCGGACTTCGCCGGGCGCCTCCGGGACCTGACCGGCGCGAGCGAGGACGACGCGGCGCACGAGGTCCGCACGTCGGTCGCGCGCCTGTTCCGCTACGCCGCGCACGCCGACAAGCTCGACGGGGCGGTGCACGGCGTCCCCATGCGCACCGTGACGCTGGCGATGAAGGAGCCGCACGGCGTCGTCGGGGTCGTCGCCCCCGACGAGGCGCCGCTCCTGGCCCTCGTCAGCCTCGCGGCGCCGTTGCTGGCGTTCGGCAACCGCGTCGTCGCGGTGCCCTCCCCCCGCTGGCCGCTCCTCGCGACCGACCTGTACCAGGTGCTCGACGCGAGCGACCTGCCCGGCGGCGCGCTGCAGCTGCTGACCGGCCCGCGCGATCCCCTCGCGCACGTCCTCGCCGACCACGACGACGTCGCGGCGGTCTGGTACGTCGGGCCGCCGGCCGGCGGGCAGGAGGTCGAACGGCGCGCGGCGGGCAACCTGAAGGTCACGTGGACGAACGACGGGCGCGCGATCGATTGGTCCGACGACGGCGACGCCGCCGGCCCCCGGTGGCTCGAGCGCGCCCACCGCGTCAAGAACGTCTGGGTGCCCTACGGCGCCTGACCCGCGGCGGGGTCGGCCATCGAGCGGGCGGCCCCGCGCAGGGCGACCGGCCCGTGCGGGCCGTCGAACGACGCGCGCAACGTCCGTTCCGGCGCCTCGCTCACCGCGAGGCGCGGGTCGTCGACCCCGAACGCGTCCAGCCACGCCCGCAGCCGCTGCGCGGCGGGCGTCGTGACGTCGAGGCGGCGCAGCGTGGCGTGGGGCGTCAGGCGCGTCGTCGGGTGGGGCGTGCCGCCCCACCGAATGAAGAACGGCGCGGCCGGCTCGCCGTCCGGTGCGGCGAACGTCAGGGTCCACGCGAGGCGGGTGCCGTCGGTCGTCCGGCGCTCCATCGGCACGGTCCGCGGGGGCGTCCCGAGGTCGGAGAGGCGCGCGGCGAGGGCGTCGGGATCGTCGGTCGCGAGGCACCACGCGACCAGGGCGGGGGCGCGGACGCCCGCGAGCGCCCGCGCGAACGGGCCGCCGTCCGCTTGGCTGGGGTCGGGCGCGACCGCTTCGAGGTACGTCCCGCCCTCCAGCCCCAGCAGGGCGTTGTGCGTCCCGAACCCCACGTGCCGGCCGCCGTCCACGGGGGCGTGAGCGAGGACGGTGGCGACGTGCGCGCGGGCGGACCCGAGGTCGGGCCCGGCGACGAGGAGGTGGTCGAGGTGCAGCGTCACGCGGCCTCCGGCGGCGACGGCCGGCAGGCGCTCACGTCGCGTTCGGTGGCGGTGAAGCCCAGCCGGGCGTAGAGGCGGTCGGCGGCGCTGCCCTCGTCGCCGACGATCACGAGGCGTCGCGCGCCCCAGTGGCGTTCGGCGTGGCGGGCGGCGTAGCGCAGGAGGGCGGTGGCGATGCCGCGCCGCCGGTGGGGCGCGCGGACGTGCACGAACTGGTAGCGCCCCAGGTCGCCGCGCACGTACGTCCCGAGGCTGCCGACGGGCGTGCCGTGGAGGCGCGCGAGGAACCAGCCGCCGCGCACGTCCGGCCGGACGCCGTCCGCCAACCGCCGTAGGAACGCGGCGCGCTCCTGCAGGAAGGCGAGGTAGGCGTCGCGCGCCTCGCCGGGCGGGCCGTCCTCCGCCTGCAGGGCGCGGACGGCGGCCCAGTCGTCGTCGCCGTCGGCGGGGTGGAGGGTGAGGCCGTCGGGCGCGGGCGCGTCGGCACCGGGTGCGTCGGTACCGGGCGCGTCGGCACCGGGCGCGTCCGCCCCGACGGCGGAGGGGGCGGCGGTGCGGACGACGTTGCGCGCGACCTCGTAGCCGGCCTCCGCCCAGCCGGCGAAGGCGTCGTCGGGTGGGGCGGGGTCGTCGACGAGGACGGTGACGTGCCGGACGGCGGGGAGGTCGGCGAAGGCGGCGGCGAAGCGCGCCTCGACCGCCGCGCGTTCGCCCGCGCGGGGGGCGCGCGGGAGGACGAGGGCGTTGCCGTAGCGGAACGTCGGTTCGTCGGGCGTGCGCAGCAGCAGGGCGTCCCCGAGGTCGCGGACCTCGCCGACGAACCAGGCGTCGGTGCGGGGAGAGAGGCCGTGGAGGGCGGGCATGGCCTCAGGGTACGCGGGATGGCCGCCGCGCGGGGCGCGCGGGGACGCGCGGGGCGACGGGGCGCGGGATGCGCGGTCGGGGTGGGGACGGGGCCGTGGGGGTGCGGGAAGGAGGTTCGCCGGGTCGGCACGGACGAAACCCCTCGGTCCTGTTCGTTCGCTCGGTCGCTTCCGTCTTCGGTCGCCCCGGTGGGGCCGTTCGGGAGGAGCGGGGGAGCCTCTAGTGGATCCGAGGGGTTCCGTGCTCGAAGGGGTTCGTCGATGTCTCGATAGGCGAACCTCCTTTCACCTGGGAGGGTACGCCCGTGCGGGGGGTGCGCGCGGTGGCGGGCGATGCGCAGAACTGCGCGATTGCGTGCTACACTACGAATTTGGGCGTCCGAGGGGCGCCCGTTCGCGTGTCGGGGGGCGCCACGCGAACGGCGCGCGACCGAGGGCCGCGCGCCGTACGAGGACCGGGTCCGGCGTCAGAACGTCAGGATGCCGCCGACGCTGGCGATCAGGCCCGCGAAGATCAACGCCACGGTGTTGATGACCTTGATGAGCGGGTTGATCGAGGGGCCGGCGGTGTCCTTGTACGGGTCGCCGACCGTGTCCCCCACGACCGCCGCCTCGTGCGCCTCGGAGCCCTTGCCGCCGTGATGACCGTCCTCGACGTACTTCTTGGCGTTGTCCCACGCCCCGCCGCCGTTCGACATCGTCAACGCCATCATCAGGCCCGACATCGTCACGCCGATCAGCAGCCCCCCGAGCGCGACGGGGCCGAACAGGAACCCGACGATCAGCGGCGCGACGACCGCCATCAGGCCGGGGATCGCCATCTCCCGCAGCGCCGCCTTCGTCACGATGTCCACCGCCCGGCCGTACTCCGGCTTCGCGGAGCCCTCCATGATCCCGGCGATCTCGCGGAACTGCCGGCGGACCTCCTCGATGACCGCGCCGGCCGCCTTGCCGACCGACTCCATCAGGAAGGCGCTGAACAGGAACGGCAGCATCGCGCCGAAGAGCAGCCCGACGATCACCAGCGGGTCGTCGAGGCGGAACGCCGCCTCGCCGAGATCCAGGCGTTCGGCGTAGTCGGCGAACAGGACCAACGCCGCCAGCGCCGCGGAGCCGATCGCGTACCCCTTCGTCACCGCCTTGGTGGTGTTCCCGACCGCGTCGAGCGCGTCGGTGTTGGCGCGGACCGCTTCGGGCAGGTCGCTCATCTCCGCGATGCCGCCGGCGTTGTCGGTGATCGGTCCGTACGTGTCCATCGCGACGATCATCCCGGTGACGCTCAGCATCGCGACCGCCGCGACGGCGATGCCGTAGAGGCCGGCGAACAGGTAGGCGAGGAAGGTCGCCAACGCCAGGATCGTGACCGGACCGGCGGTGGACTGCATGCCGACCGCGAGGCCGGCGATGACGTTCGTCGCGCTGCCGGTCTCCGACGCCTTCGCGATGCGGCGGACCGGCCCGTAGGCGGTGGAGGTGTAGTACTCGGTGACGACCATCAGCAGCAACGTCACCGCGATGCCGGTCACCGACGCCAGGAAGGTCGTGAACCAGTTGCCGCGCGCCAGCAGCTCGCCCGCGCCGCCCAGCATCACGCCGGAGGCGACGAGGAAGCCCACGGCGGACAGCGCCGCACTGACCCACGTCCCGCGGTTGAGGGCGGCCATGATGTCGTTGTCGGCGGCGAGCCGCACGAAGCGCGTCCCGACGACCGACGCGAGGATGGCGATCGCGCCCAACACCAGCGGGTACGTCACCAGGACCGTCACGTCGCCCACGAGCAGGTAGCCGAGGAACACCGCCCCGATGGCGGTCACGGCGTACGTCTCGAACAGGTCGGCGCCCATCCCGGCGCAGTCGCCGACGTTGTCCCCGACGTTGTCCGCGATGACCGCCGGGTTGCGGGGGTCGTCCTCGGGGATGCCGGCCTCGACCTTCCCGACGAGGTCCGCACCGACGTCCGCCGCCTTCGTGTAGATGCCGCCCCCGACCCGCGCGAAGAGGCTGATCAACGACGCGCCGAAGGCGAAGCCGACCAGCGGTTCGACCGGGTTGTCGAGGGTCAGGATCACGTCGAACAGGACGTAGAAGCCGGACACCCCCAGGAGCGCCAGGCCGGCGACGGCGAGGCCGGACACCGCGCCGCCCCCGAAGGCGATCTTCAGGGCGCCGGGCAGGCCGTCGCGGGCCGCCTGCGCGACCCGGACGTTGGCGCGGACGGCGACGCCCATGCCGACGTACCCGGCGATCGCGCTGAACGCCGCGCCGAACGCGAAGCCGATGGTCGTCCACCACCAGTTCGTCGCTTCGTGCGGGTCGCCCCGCGTCCAGGCGACGATCGCGAAGATCGCGACGATGACGACCGCGACGACCAGGATCGTGCGGTACTGGCGGTTCATGTAGGCGCCCGCACCCTGCCGCACGGCGTCGGCGATCTCGTTCATGCGGGGGTTCCCGCTGGGTGCGGCGAGCACCGAACGCGCGAGGGTGAAGGCCGCGCCGAGCGCGACGGCGGCGGCGAGGGGCACGAGGAAGACGAGGACGTCCATGGGGCCTCCTGGCGGGTGGGCTCCGCCGCGGGCGCGGCGGGCGGCGTCCGACGTCGGGACCGCCCCCTCGGCGCGCCGAGGGCGCGCAGGGGGGGCGGTCCCGCGCGGACGAACGCCCGCGATGCTAGCACGGCGTCAGTCGCTGCCGCCGGCCTCCGGAAGGGGCGCCCCGGACGCCGCGGGGGCGTCCCGGCGGCGGCGCGCCGGCGCCGCCTCGGTCGGGAACCGGTGCCGCTCGAAGCGGTAGAACGCCGCGGGCACCACGAACAGCGTCAGGAAGGTCGACGACACCACCCCGCCGACGATGACGAGGCCGAGCGGCTGGCGGAACTCCGACCCTTCGCCGAGCCCGGCGAGGAGCGGGATCGAGATCATCACCACCGTGAGCGCCGTCATCAGGATCGGCCGCAGGCGCAACCGTCCGGCGCGCACGAGCGCCGCCTCGAGCGTCTCGTCGTCGTCGAGGCCGCTCATGACGACGTCGAGCAACAGGATGGCGTTCTTCGTCACCAGGCCGATCAGGATCACCACCCCGAGGACGCTGATGACGTCGAGGGCGCTCCCGGTGAGCAGGAACAACCAGAACGCCCCCACGAGCGCGAGCGGGACCGTCGCGAGCAGGTAGAGGGGGTACTTGAAGCTGTTGAACTGGCTGGCGATCACCAGGTAGTTCAGGACGATCGCCAGCAGGAACGCGATCGGCCCGTAGATCACCAGGTCCCCCAGCAGGTCCGGGCCGACGCCCGTCCCGACGCGCACGTCCTCGTCGGTGACGCCCGCCTCCGCGAACGCCTCCTCGACCTGCGCGCGGACCTGGAACACGCCCGGGGCGCCCTCGACCAGGTCGGCGGTGAGGTTGGTGATGTACGCCTGTTCGGCGCGATCGATGGCGACCGGGCCGGCCTGCACCACGAACCGCCCGAGCTCCCCGAGCGGCAGCCAGGTGTCGAGCGCCGGCGCGTAGATCGGGAGGCTCAACAGCGTCTGTTCGTCGGCGACGAAGCGCGGGTCCGCCTTCACCTGGATGGCGACGTCCTCGCCACCGGCGTCCAGCGACCCGGCGCGCGTCCCGACGTTGTAGGCGCGCAGCGTCTGGCCGATCTCCGCCGCCGTCAGGCCGGTCCCGGCGAGCGCCGTGCGGTCGAGGGCGAACACCCGCTCCGTGACGGAGCCCTCCAGGGAGCTCGCGACGTTGCGGAGGTTCTCGTTCGCCCGCATCACCTCCCGCGCCGCCTCGTCGCGCGCGCGGAGTTCGTCGAGGTCGTTGCCGTACAGCGTCAGCGCCAGGCCGGTCTCGACCGGGACCGCCCCACCGTCGTCGCTGCGGACGGTGAGGGTCGCTTCGGGCGCGACGTCGGCGAGGAGCGCCGCCACCTCCGGCCGCAGCGCGTCGGCGACCTCGAACGACGACGCGTCGCGCTCGCCGAGGTCGGTCAGCTCCAGGGTCAACGTCGCCAACTGGGCGTTGTCGGTCCCGAGCAGGCCGCCCGCCCCGACCGACGCGAGGACCGAATCGACGCGCGGGTCGCGGGCGGCGCGACGCTCCACCGCCGCGGAGACGACGTCGGTGCGTTCGAGCGGGGTGCCGGGCGGCATCTCGATCTCGATCGACACCGCGCCGGCGTCGACGGGGGAGACGAAGTTGAACTGCAGGCGCGGCACCACCCACGCGAGGCTCGCGACGAGCGCGACGGAGAGGAGCAGCACCGCGTTCGCGCGGGCGGGGCGCAGCAGGGCGCGCAGCACCGCGGCGTAGCGGTGGCGAAGCCACCCCACCGCACCGTCGGTCCCGAGGTGGAGGGTGCGGAGGACCGCCCCGAACGCCGCGGCGAGGGTGCGGAGCGGCCACCCGAGCAGCAGCAGGACCCACGGCGCGAGGAGCGCCGCGGCGAGGCCCAGCCCCGCGCCGGCGGCGGCCGCGACCGCGCCCGCCTCGAGCCCCAGCGCGGCGGTCGCTGCGCCGCCGCGGACGCCGTCGAGGGCGCCCGCGCCGGCGAGCAGCAGCGCGAGGACGGCGAAGCCGGGCCGGACGTAGCGGCGGGCGGTCCAGCGGACGTCCCGCCCGAGGTGCGCGATCGACGCGCCGACGTCCCGCCAGGCGGGCGGCAGCGGGTCGGGCATGTAGGCGAGGCGGACGGTGAGGAAGAACAACGCCTCGAGGTAACTGACGAAGATCGTCGCGGCGAGGCTCAAGCCGAACTGGCTGAAGAACTGGCCGATGAGGCCGGGGAGGAAGGCGATGGGGAGGAACACCGCGAGGAGCGACAGGGTCGCGCTCAGGACCGCGGTGGCGACCTCGCCGGCGCCCTGGAAGACCGCTTCGAGCGGCCCCGCGCCGTTCTTCCGCCAGCGCGCGACGTTCTCCGCGATGACGATCGAGTCGTCGACCACGAGGCCGACGGCGACGGTGACGGCGAGCAGCGTGACGGTGTTGAAGGTGAAGCCCAGCAGCCCGAAGATGATGACCGCCCCGGCGAGGGTGATGGGGATCGCCAGCACCACGCTGAACGTCGAGCCGAGCCGGCCGACGAACAACAGCACCACCAGCCCGACGGCGAGGATCGCGAGGCCGGTCTCGCGGAGGGTGTCGAACACCGACGTCGCGACGAACACCGACGTGTCGTTCACGACCGTCGCGGTGACGCCGTCGGGCAACGCCACCTCGTTCAGGCGGTCCTTCAGCGCGCCGGCGGTCGACACGGCGTTCGCGTCGGACACCTTGCGGACCTCGAGCAGGATGACGGGGCGGCCGTCGAGGCGGGTGAAGGCGTTCGGTGCCTCGATGCCGTCGATCACCCGCGCGACGTCGCGCACGACGAGGCCGCGCACCGGATCGACGACGGTTTCCGCGACGTCGCCCGCGTCGTTCGGGCGGTCGCGGACGGTCAGGAGGATGCGTTCCCCGCCGACCGTCAGGTCGCCCGCCGGCAGCGTCGCGGATCCCGCCTGGATGGCGCTGGCGACCTGCTGCACCGACAGCCCGAACGTCCGCAACTTCGCGGGGTCGACCAGGACCTGCACCTGCCGCTCGAGCGGCCCGACGATCGCGACGTCCGCGACGCCCTCGACCTGCTGCAGGCGCGGCTCGAGGGTCTCCTCCGCGAGGGTCTCGAGGTCCACCAACGACCGTCCCTCGCCGGCGACGGCGACGGAGAGGATCGGTTGGTCGCCCGGGTCGAACTTCTGCACGACCGGGTCGTCGGCGCCGTCGGGGAGCGCCTCGACGATGCCGTCGACGCGTTGCTTGACGTCGATCGCGGCCTGGTCGACGTCGACCGACTCCTGGAACTGGGCGATGACGAAACTGAAGCCCTCGCCGCTGAAGCTACTGACGTCGGTGACGCCGGGCACCGTGGCGATGGCGTCCTCGATCGGTTCGCTGACCTGTTCCGCCGCCTCCTGCGAGCCGGCGCCCTGGTAGCTGGTGTTCACCGCGACGATCGGCACCTCGAACTCCGGCAACAGGTCGATGCCGAGGCGCGTGCCGGCCGACAGGCCGAAGAACACGATCGCGACGAAGATCGAGATCGAGAAGACGTAGCGCCGAACGAAGAAGCGGATGAGGCCGCTCATGGGGCCTCGACCCGGACGGGCGTGCCGATGCGGACGTCGAGCGGGCGGGGGTAGATGACGACCGCGTCGGCGTCGACGCCGGACACGAGCGCCTGCGCGCCGGACTCCTCGACGACGTCGACCGGCTCGCGCACCGCGACGCCGTCGCGCACCAGGTACAGCCAGGTGCGGCCCGACTCGCTCGCGACCGCGCCGGCGGGCACGATCGATCCACGACCCAGTTCGACCTCGTAGCGCAGGTCGGCGAGGGCGCCGGTCGGCACCGTCCCGGCGACGTCGGGGTCGAGGCGCGCGACGAGCTGCACGAGGCGCTGTTGCTGCTGCGGGCGGACCGAGGACGTGATCGTGCCGGACAGTGCACGACCGTCGTAGCGGAACGTCAGGGTCCCCTGCTGCAGGAGGGCGGTGGCGTCCTCGGGCGCGACGTCGAACACCGCTTCGCGCTCGTCCAGGCTCTGCAGGCGGAAGGCGGCCTGCCCCGACGCGGCGAACTCGCCGACCTCGAGGTACGTCTCGACGACCTCACCGGCGAACGGCGCGCGGACCTCGGTCTCGGCGAGCGCGTCCTCCGCCTGTTCCGCCTGCACCCGCGCGCTCTCCAGCGCGATCTCGAGGAGGGCGAGGTCCTCGCCCTCCGAACGCTCGGCGCGCGCCAGCGCGTCGCGCGCCTGCACGAGGGTCGCTTCGGCGTTGTCGAGGTTCGCCTGCAGCGACTCCAGGTCGCTGCGCGACGCGCCGCCCGCGGCGACGAGTTCGCGGACCTCCTCGGTCTGGCGGCGCAACGACGCGACGTTCGATTCCGCCGCTCGCAGGCTGGCGCGCGCCTGTTCGGTGCTCTCCGCGGCGCTGCGCCGGGCGCGCTCGAGGTCGATCTCGGCGCGCTCCACCGCCAGCCGCGCCGAGCGCGCCTGGAGGTCGGCGGCGTCGTCGTCGAGGCGGAGCACGACGTCGTCCTCCGCGACGACGTCCCCGGGGCGGGCCAGGACCGCTTCGACGCGCGCGGAGGCGCCCGCCGCGACGGTCGCGTCGCGCACGGCGCGGATCCGCGCGGACGCGGAGCGGGTGGCGCGGAGGGTGCCCGCCTCCGGCGTGACGGTCCGCACCAGGCGGGGGGCGGGCGCCTCGGTGGTCGCCGCCTCGGTGGGCGCGGCGTCGGCCGCGTCGCCGTCGCCGCCGCCCACGTCGCACCCGGCGAGCGTCACGGCGAAGGCGACGGTGAGCGCGAGGGGGGCGCGACGGAGCGTGCGGCGTGGGGTTCGGTGTCGATCAGAATGCATCGAGGCCCTCCAGGGCGAGGCCGGTGTCGGCCTGCAGCGTCAAGGCCGCGCGGACGACGGCGTGCTCCGCTTGGAGGGCGGCGAGGTCGGCCTGGGTCGTGGCGAGGCGGGTGCGTTCGTAGGCGACGTCGGAGATCAATCCGGCGTCGAGGCGGGAGCGGTCGACGGCGTCGCGGTCGCGGGCGTTCGCGAGGGCGTCGCGCGCGACGTCGAGACGCTCGCGGGCGGACGCCACGCGGTCGACGAGGCTGCGGACGGCGATCGCGAGGGCGCGCCGCGCTTCGGCGAGGCCGGTCTCCGCGCCGGCGATGCGCGAGTCGGCGTCCTCGAGGTCCTGCGCGGCGGCGTAGGCGGGGTCGAGCAGGTCGCGGGCGGTGCGCGCCACCTCGAGCCCCTGCGCGGCGCGCAGCACCGTCGGGGTCTCCTCGAGGCGGGCGACGAGGGCGTCGGGGTCGGGCGTGGGGGTCGCGACCCAGGCGTCCGGCAGCTCCGCCAGGGTCCCCAGGTCGTCGGCCGCGACGCCCAGCAGGCTGGCGAGGTTCGTGCGGGCGAGGGTCTCGCCGTCGCGGGCGGCGGCGAGGTCGCTGCGGGCGCCGGCGAGGTCGTTCTCCGCGTCGCGCACGTCGAGGTCGGTGGCGGCCCCGCGCTCCGCGCGGATCGCGGCGATCTCCGCCGAGCGTTCCGCGAGGTCGGCGGCCTGCGCCGCCAACGCCCGTTGCGCGGTCGCCTCGAGGGCGTCCATGTACGCCGCCCCGATCTCCTGGTAGGCGCCGAACCGCGCGACGCGAAGCTCCGCTTCGGCGAGCGCGACCGCCTGCGTCGCCTGCAGTCGGTCGAGGCGCAGGGCGAGCGGGTCGGCGTCGGTGCGGCGCAGGTCGGCGCGCGCGTCGGCGAGGGCGCGTTCGGCGTCGACGACCGCGGGGCGGGCGTCGGCGGCGGCCATCGCGTCGGCCGGGGCGGTCTGCGCCGCCGCGGTGGCCGCGACGGCGAGGAGGGCGACGAGGGCGGCGATCCGGGGGGCGAGCAGGGCGCGCCGGAAGGTCGTTCGGACGGTCGTGCGGGGGGCGTGCAGGGGGGTCACGGGAGCACCTCCGAGGGGGGCACGGCGAGGTCGGCGTAGTCGGCCAGGACCGCTTCGAGGACGGCGATGCGCGCCTCGTCGGCGGCGAGCTCCGCGCGGAGCACGTCGAGGTCGGCTTGGCGCACCTCGAGGTCGGTGGCGAGCCCGGCGCTCGCGCGGGTGCGGACGTCGGCGGCGTCGGCGCGCGCCAGCGCCACGTCGCGCTCGGCGAAGTCCCGCTCGGCGCGGGCGGCGCGGATCGCTTCGGCGCGGTCGTCGGCGGCGCGGGCGGCGTCGGTCCGCGCCCGCGCGAGGTTGGCCTCCGCCGCGGCGAGGCGTTCGCGGGCGGCGGTTTCCGCGGCGACCGCGTCGCCCCCGAACTCGAACGACGCGCCGACCCGCAGGACCCGTTCGACGTCGATGCGCGCGTCGCCGGTCGGGAGCGGGATCGGCTCGAGGTCGGGCACCTGGCTGGGCGCGTCGTACGACAGCGTGGGTTGCAGCGTGCGCGACTCGAGCGAGAGGGCGAGCGAGCGGTCGTCCTCGAGGTTCCAGACGTAGCTCGCTTGGGCGGTGGGGAGCAGCGAACGGCGGGCGGAATCGACGCCGATCTCGGCGCGGAGCACGTCCAGTTCGGCGGCGACGACCGACGGGGCGACCGCGTCGGCGTCGGGCAGCGGCGGGAGCGCGGCGGGGTCGGGGAGGCCGGGGAGGCGGACGCCGTCGCCGACGAGGTCGGCGAGGCGGGCTTCGGCGATGCGCAGGCGCGCGCTCGCGGAGCGCAGCGACTCCTCGGCGCGGGCGACGTCCAGGTCGGCGCGCTCGAGGTCGCGGGGGCGGGCGGCGCCACGCTCGACGCGGAGCGCCGCGACGTCGCGCGCTTCGCGGGCGAGGGCGAGGGAGGCTTCGGCGATGCGGACGCCGCGTTCGGCGAGGAGGACCCCCGCGCCGCTGCGGATGGCGCCGACCTCGAGCGCCGCGCGGGCTTCGTCGAGGCCCTGGCGGGCCTGGACGAGGGCGAGGCGGCGTTGGCGTTCGGCGTCGGCGAGGTCGCCGACCAGGAACGGCCGCAGGGTGGCGCGGATCGAGGTGGTGGTGCTCCACTCCTGGACGTCGTCGATCACGTCGTCCGGGAGGGGGTCGGGGCTGGTGACGCCGAGGGTGGTGCCGTCGACGCTGCCCGACAGCGCCAGCGGGAAGCGCAGGCCGCCGAGTTCGGCGTCGGCGGCGGCGACGTTGCGGCGCGCGGCGCGCAGGCTGGGGTGCTCGTCGACCGCGGCGAGGAACGTCGCGACCTCCCCGAGCGGAAGCGCGTCGTCGGCCGGCGTGGGGGTCTGGGTGGCCTCCTGGGCGGCGGCGTGGGGCAGCGCGAGCAGGGCGGCGAGGAGGAGGGCGGCGAGCCGGGGTGCGGCGCGGCGGTGCGCGGCCGGGCGGGCTTCGGCGCGGGGGGCGAGCGGGGGGCGGGGGGTCGGCATCAGGGGGTCCTCACGAGGGTGGTGTAGACGTCGACCAGGGTGCGGAGGTCGTCGTCGGAGACGTCCGCGAAACGCTCGCGGCTGGCGTCGAGCCAAGCGTCGTCGACGGCGCGGGCGAGGGCGTGCCCGGCGTCGGTCGCGTCGACGCGGATGCGGCGACGGTCCTCGGGGTCGGGGCTGCGGGTGACGAGCCCGCGGTCCTCGAGGTCGCCGAGCAGGCTGGACATCATCGGGGGGGCGGTCTCGACGATTTCGCTGAGGGTCTTCGGGGACCCCTGGCCCTGCGCGATCGAGGCGAGGACGAGGGCCTGGATGGGGCGCAGGCCGTGCGGCTCGAGCGCCCGCATCGACGCCTGCCGCAGCGACCACATCAGGGGCAGGGTCAGCGCGGACAGGTCGTGGAGGAGGCGTTCGCGGTCGCCGGCGTCGTCGGGGGGCCGGTCGCCGGCGGGGCGGGGGGTGGAGGTCAGGTTCGACACGCGCTCCATCGTGCGGGGGTGGGGGCGGATGCACCGCAATCCACGCGACATTCATTCAGCATCCGAAATAGTTCATAGGACCACAAAACCGCCGCCCATGCTCGGGCGGCGGTCGGTGGGGCGGTCGTGGGTGGGGTGGCAGGGGCGACGCCCCGGGGGGTCACTCCAGGAAGTCGCGCAGCTGCCGCGTGCGGCTCTCGTGGTACTTGAGCTTGCGCAGCGCCTTGTTCTCGATCTGGCGGATGCGTTCGCGCGTCACCCCGAAGTGCTGCCCGACCTCCTCGAGGGTGTGTTGGCGACCGTCGATCAGGCCCTTGCGGAGCTTCAGGACCTCCGCCTCGCGCTCGCGCAGGGCCCCCAGCGCATCCCCGATCGCGTCGTTCAGCATCGCCTCCGACGCGGTGTCCTCGGGCGAACCGACGGTGTCGTCGCTGATGAAGTCCCCGTACGTCGAGTCCTCCTCGTCGCCGATCG
This sequence comes from uncultured Trueperaceae bacterium, assembly GCA_913057685.1. Taxonomy (GTDB): domain Bacteria; phylum Deinococcota; class Deinococci; order Deinococcales; family Trueperaceae; genus SLSQ01. Next base: position 62,209 of record CAJXOA010000005.1, on the reverse strand, counting down.
GCGCTTCGAGGCTGAACGGCTTGCGCGTCAACTCGAACGCCTCCTCGACGCGTTCGGCGTCCCACTCCGGCCCGAGCGCCCGCGCCAACTCCTCGTGCGTCGGTTCGCGGTTGAGCTCCTGCTCGAGCTGCTTCGCGGTGCGGTTGAGCTTGTTCAGGCGCTCGATCATGTGGACCGGGATGCGGATGGTGCGCGACTGGTTCGCGATCGCGCGCGTCACCGCCTGCCGGATCCACCAGGTCGCGTACGTCGAGAACTTGTAGCGGCGCCGGTACTCGAACCGGTCGACCGCCTTGATGAGGCCGCGGTTGCCCTCCTGGATCAGGTCCAGCAGGCCGATGCCGCGCCCGGTGTACTTCTTCGCGATGCTGACGACCAGGCGCAGGTTCGCCTGGATCAGGTGCTCGCGGGCCGCCTGCCCGTCGCGGGCGATGCGGTCGAGGCGACGCGTCTCCTTGGCGTCGAACTCCTCGCCGCGTTCCTCGAGCTCGCGTTCGGCGTCGAGGCCGGCCTCCATGCGGCGCGCCAACTCGATCTCCTCGCGGACGTCGAGCAGCTTCACCGTCCCGATCTCGTGCAGGTACTGCCGGACCGGGTTGTCGGTCCGCACCGACCCGCCGCTCATCGCCGCGGCGCGCGCCTCGAGCTCGCGGATCTCGTCGGCGTTCTGGGCTTCGGCGTCGGCGCGCTCCTGCTCCGCCGTCGCCTCCTCCGCGGCGAGGTCCGCCTCGTCGGGCTCCTCCTCGTCGAGGTCGCCGGCGAGGCTCGGGTCGTCCGCCTCGTCGTCGCCCTCCAGGCCCTCGCCCTCGTCGCCGAGCGACGCGCCGTCCTCGGTCGGGGGCGTCTCGGCGGCGGGGGCGACGGGGGCCTCCTCGCCCGCCTCGTCGCCGGCCTCCTCGTCGCCGATCACCTCGACGCCGCGGAGGTCCAACTGCTCGAGGACCTCGTCCAGCACGTCGTCGCCCAGTTCGGGCGTGCGGTCGAGGACGCGCGTCAGCGCCCCCTTGACCAGCCGGGCGGACAGCACGCCGCGCTCCTGGCCCTGTTCCAGCAGCGCCTGCATCTCCGGCGCCTCCAACCACGCCGGCGTCGCGTGCATGTCGTTCACGTCGTTCTGCAGTGCATCGCTCATGACCCCTCCGTTCGTCGGCCCCGAGGCGGCGCGGCGCGCGCGGACACCCGGAAACCGGGCGCCGTCGCGGAGGCGCAGGGGGCGGTGGACCGTGGGGCGGAGGTGCGGTGCGGGGGCGTCGTCGGGCCGTTCGGGGGCCGGGCGGGCCGCGGGGCACCTCCGCCCCGGCAACTTGCCCAAGGTAGCACGCGGGTCCGTGCCCCCCGCGCCGTCTGGACGACGAACCCCTGCTACCCTCGCGCCGGAGGTCCGCCATGCCGAACGGAACCGTGCCCGACCCGCACGCCGGCCGCCCCGTGCCCCGCGATCGCCTCGAGCACGTCCCCCGCCTCGTCGCCGCCTACTACGACGTCGCCCCCGACCCGGCCGACCCCGGCCAGCGCGTCGCGTTCGGGACGTCGGGCCACCGCGGGTCGTCGCTCGCGGGCACCTTCAACGAAGCGCACGTCGTCGCCATCGCCGCCGCCATCGCGGACCACCGCGCCGAACGGGGCCACCGCGGCCCGCTGGTGCTCGGGGCGGACACGCACGCGCTCAGCGAACCGGCGTTCCGGACGGCGGTGTCCGTCCTCGCCGCCGCCGGCGTGCCGTTGTGGGTCGACGCCGACCTGGGGCCGGTCCCGACGCCGGTCGTCAGCCACGCGGTCCTGACGCACAACCGCCGGGGTGGGGCGGGCGCGGACGGCATCGTCCTCACCCCCTCCCACAACCCCCCCGGGGACGGCGGCCTCAAGTACGACCCACCGCACGGCGGGCCGGCGGGCACCGACGTCACGCGCGCCATTCAGGACCGCGCGAACGCCTGGCTCGACGCCGGCGTGGAGCGCATCCCCCGCCTCCCCGTCCGCGAGGCGCTCGCGGGCGCGGAACGCCGCGACCTCGTCGGCGCGTACGTCGCCGACCTCGGGAGCGTCGTCGACCTCGACGCGGTCGCCGCGTCCGGCCTGAAGCTCGGCGCGCACCCGCTGGGGGGCGCCGCGGTGCCGTTGTGGCCCCGCGTCGCCGAGACCTACGGCCTCGACCTCGAGGTCGTCGACCCGCGCATCGATCCCGCCTTCGCGTTCATGCGCTGCGACCACGACGGCGTCGTGCGGATGGACTGCTCCAGCCCGCACGCGATGGCGGGCCTCCTGGAGCTCGCCGACCGCTACGACGTCGCCTTCGGCACCGACCCGGACGTCGACCGGCACGGCATCGTCGTCGACGGCGCGTTGATGAACCCCAACCACTACCTCGCCGCCGCCGCCGACTACCTGCTCGGCGCGCGCGACGGTTGGCGGCACGACGCCGCCGTCGCCACCACTGCCGTCACCACCCACATGCTGCACCGCGTCGCCGCCGCCCACGGGCGCCCCCTGCGCGAGACGCCGGTCGGCTTCAAGTGGTTCGTCGACGGCCTCCTGGACGGCAGCACCGGCTTCGCCGCCGAGGAGTCGGCCGGCGCGACGCTGCTGCGGCGCGACGGCACCGTGTGGACGACCGACAAGGACGGCGTCGTCGCGGCGTTGCTCGCCGCGGAGATGACCGCCCGCACCGGCCGGACGCCGGCCGCCCACTACGCGCGGCTCGAGGCCGCCCACGGCGCGTTCGCCTACCGGCGCAGCGACGCGCCGGCGAGCGACGCGCAGCGCGCCGCCCTGAAGGCGCTCGACGCGGACGCCGTCACGGCGCGCGAGGTGGCGGGCGACCCCGTCCGCGAGGTCCGCACCCACGCCGCCTCCGGCGCGCCGTTGGGCGGGCTGAAGGTCGTCACCGACGGCGGCTGGTTCGCCGCCCGACCGTCGGGCACCGAAGCGATCTACAAGGTGTACGCCGAAAGCGTCCGCGGCGAGGTGCACCTGGAACGCCTCGAGCGCGAGGCGCGCGAAGTGGTGCAGGCCGCCTTCGGGGGCGCCTGACCGCGGCCGTCCGCCCCGTCAGGGGCGGTGCGGCACGCTGAGGATCGGCACCCGCGAGCTGCGCAGCAGCGCGTCGGCGCGCGAGCCCAGCAGCAGCCCGACCGCGCCGGCGTGGCGGCGGACGCCGACCGCGATCAGGTCGGCGCCGACCTCCGCGGCGAGCGCCGGCAGGGTGTCGATGGGGTTGCCCTCGCGCAGCAGCGTCTCCACCGACCGGCCGTGCGTCATCTCCCGCATCGCCTCCTCGGCGCGGCGGGCGTAGTCCGCGTCGCCGTGGTAGCGGGGGTCGTCGACGACGTGGGCGAGGGCGAGCTCCACGCCGGCGTCCGCCCACCCCTCCACGGCCTCCCAGGCGTGCCGGGAGGCGTCCCCGAAGTCGGTGGCGAGCAGGACCTTCGAGACGTCGCGCGCCTCCGCTTCGTCGCGCACGGTGAGGACCGGCATGCGGGCGCGCCGCACCACCCGGCCGGCGGTGCCGCCCAGGAAGAAGGCGTCGAGGCGGTTCGCGCCGTGCGCCCCCATCACGATCAGGTCGCACCCCTCCTGCTCCGCCGTCTCCAGGATCTCCGGGACCGGGTGGCCCCACCGCAACTCCGACGTGCCCCCCTCGCTCGAGAGGTTCTTCAGGCGCTCCTGGATGCGCTTCACCTCGGTCGCGCGGCCCTCCTCGATGCGCCGCACCCACTCGGGGTTCAGGGTGTCGGCGGTCGGCTGCAGGTAGCGACGCTCGTCGCTCTCGAAGCGCTCCTGGACGTAGATCAGGTGCAGGTCGCCGCCCAGACGGTCGCGGAGCGACAGCGCGATGCGGCGGGCCTTCTCCGCCGTCTGCGAGAAATCGGTCGGGTGCAGGATCTTCATGCGGACCTCCTCGTCGCCACCGCAGCGGCGGAACCTGGCTGCAACGTAGCACGCGCCCTCGGGCCCGCCCGGCCGCCCCGCACGCGGCGCACGGCCCTCAGGCGCCCTCGCCTCGGGCGGGCGTGCGCGGCCCACCCCACGCCGCCACCGCCCGCCCCGCCGCCCAGGCGACCGCCGTCGAGGCGAGCACCGCCGGGACGGCGGCGAGCGGGAGCGGAGCGAGCCCCAGCAGGGTGCGGAGCGGGGGGAGGCCGACCGCCGCGACCTGCAGCGCGCCGCTGAACGCGAGCGCCGCCCACAACCCCCGGTTCGGGGCGGGCCGGTGGCGTTCGCGGCGCGCCCCGTCGAGCAGCGCGAGTTGCGCGAGGACCAACACCATGAACGTCGCCGTCGCCGCCGCCTCGCCCGACGCCCCCAGGGCGGGCGCCCACGCCCGCGGGGCGAGGGCGAGCGCGGCGACGGTGCCCCCACCGAGGCCGACGAACCGCAGGGTGGTGGCGGACAACAGCGGGGCGTCGGCGGCGTGGGGCGGGTCGTCCATCAGGCCGGGCCGGCGGTCCCAGGCGAGCGCCAACGCCGGGAGGGCGTCGGTCACGAGGTTGATCCACAGGATTTGGGCCGCCGCCAACGGCGGGACGGCGTCCCGTCCGCTCGCCGTGAGCGCCAACACGAACCCGGTCGCGATCGTCACGACCTCCGCGGCGTTCGCGGCGAACAGGAAGCGGACGAACGCCCGCAGGTTCGCCGCGACCCCCCGCCCCTCGCGAATCGCGGCGACGAGGGTGGCGACGTCGTCGTCGAGCAGCACGACGTCCGCCGCTTCGCGCGCGACGTCGCTGCCGCGGTCCCCCATCGCCACGCCGACGTCCGCGCGCCGCAACGCCGGCGCGTCGTTCACGCCGTCCCCGGTCATCGCGACCGTCGCGCCGGCCGCCTGGTACGCCTCGACGATGTCCAACTTGCGTTCCGGTGGCGTGCGCGCGAACACGTCGACGGTCCGCAGGGTGCCCGCCTCGCGGTGCTCCGCGACCTCGTCCCCGACCGCGACGACGTCGGTGGGGAGGCCCACCTCCGCGGCGACCGCCCGGGCGGTCGCCGGGTGGTCGCCGGTGATCATCACGAGGCGGGCGCCCGCCCGCCCGGCGGCGGCGACGGCGTCCGCCGCCCCCTCGCGCGGCGGGTCGCGGAACGCCGCGAGGGCGATCGGCGTCAGGTCCTCCTCGGCGCGGCCGGCGCCGCGCGCGAGCAACAGCGTGCGTTCCCCCGCTTCGGCGCGCGCGTCGTTCGCCGCCCGCCACGCCGCACGGGCGTCGTCGTCCAACGCACAGCGCGCGAGGAGCGCCTCCGGCGCGCCCTTGAGGTAGGCGACCTCCTCGCCGCCCACGCGGTCGTCTTCGACCGTCGCGCGGAGGAACGACCAGGCGGCGTCGAACGGGCGTTCGTCGACCCGGGGCGCCGCCCGCCGCACCGCGGCCGGATCGAGGTCGGCGTCGCGGGCGGCGTCGAGGAGCGCTCGCTCGATCGGGTCGCCGGCGTCCCCGTCGGCGGGCGCGTCGCTCGCCAGGACGCCCGCGCGTAGGGCCTCCGTCCCGGCGTCGCCGCGCAGCTCCAGCGGCCCGTCGGGCGTCGCGAGGGCGGCGAGGCGCATGCGGTTGCGCGTCAGGGTGCCGGTCTTGTCCGCCGCGACGACGTCGACGGACCCCAGCGTTTCGACCGCCGCGAGGCGGCGGACGACGGCGTTGCGGCGCGCCATGCGTTGCGTCCCCAGCGCCAGCGCGCCGGTCATGACCGCCGGCAGGCCCTCGGGGACCGCGGCGACCGCCAGCGCCACGGCGAGCAGGAGGCTGTCGACCGGGTCGCCGCCCAACGCCCAGCCCGCCGCCAGCATCGCGGCGGCGAGCGCGGCCGCGACCCACGCGACGCGCCGCCCGAACGCCGCCATGCGGCGCTGCAGCGGCGTGGGGCTGCGGTCGATGCCGCCCAGCAGCGTCGCGAGGCGACCCATCGCCGAGTCGGCGCCGGTGGCGGTGACCTCCATCGCCGCGCGGCCGGCGACGAGGGTCGTGCCCGCCGCGACGTCGTCGCCGACCGTCCGGTCCTCGGGGACCGACTCGCCGGTCAACGCCGACGTATCCAGCTTCACGCCGCTCGCCTCGACGAGTCGCCCGTCGGCCGGTACGCGCGTGCCCGCCGGCAGGTGCACCCGGTCGCCGGGCACCAGTTCGTCGGTCGGGCGGCGCACGAGCCGACCGTCGCGCCACACCTCCACCTGCGGCGTCGCGAGCGCCGCGAGTTCGGCGAGCGCCCGCTCGGCGCGCCAGCCCTGCCCCACCTCGAGGCCGGCGTTGAGGAGGACGATGGCGAGGATCGCGAGGGTCTCGAACGGCGTGCCGTGCGCCCCCTCCAGCGTCCAGGCGGTGATGTCGAGGGCGGCGGCGGCGAGGAGCAACAGGACCAGGGGGCTGCGGAGCGCGTCGAGCACCCGCCGACCGAGCGGCGTGGGCGCCTCCTCGGGCAGGCGGTTGGGGCCGACCTCCTCGAGGCGGGCGGCGGCGGTCGCGGCGTCGAGCCCCGGGGCGGCCTCCCCATCGGCGCCGTGGGGTCGGTCGGGCATGGGGCACGCTACCGCCGGGCGTCGCGCCGGCGACGTGCAGGTGGGGGTCGGCCGTTCGGGGGGGCCGCGACGCGACACGGAACGGCCCCCGTGGCTGCGGGCTGCCGGGGGACGCCACGGGGACCGTTCGACCCTGCACCGCGGTGGACCCACGGGTTCGGGCTGACGTCATGGCACCACGCCGACCCCTCGCCCCGTGTCGGTGGTTTTCCGACCCGAAGCGTGGTGCGTCTCCGCCCCGCGAGGGCCGGTCGGCGTGCCACGCTGGAGGCAGCGGGCCCCCGCTCGCGAAGCGGGCCATCCGCGTGCGAAGCGGGCCCACCCGCGAAGGAGGTGCACGGTGTACGGAACCATCCTGATGCCCACCGATGGAAGCGCCTGCGCCAGGAACGCGACGCGCAAAGGCCTCGAGCTGGCGAAGCAGCTCGGGGCGAAGGTGACCTTCCTCCACGTCCTGGAGAACCCGCTGGTCGCGGGGTACGCCGCGCCGGAGGCGCTGCCGTACTCGGCGCAGCTGTACCAGGACCTCAAGCAGGCCGGCCGCGAGGTGCTCGACGGCGCCCTCGCCGAGGCCGCCGATCACGGCGTCGAGGCGGACGCCCGCCTCGTCGAGAACCGCCGCCCCGCCGACGCGATCCACGACGCCGAAGCCGACCACGACCTCGTCGTCATGGGGACGCACGGCCGGCGCGGCGTCGACCGCTGGATGTTCGGCAGCGTCGCCGAGGGCGCCCTGCGGCGCTCCTCGAAGCCGTTCCTGATCATCCACAGCGACGGCGCCGAGGACGACGAGGCCGGCGACGGGGAGGGGGCCGCGGCGTGACCGACCGCCGCACCGTCCTGGTGCCGCTCGACGGCTCCGACCTCGGGCAGGCGGCGCTGGATGCGCTGGTCCGGCTGTTCGACCCGGCCGACGTCCAGCTGGTGCTGCTGCACGTCGGGGACGCCCCGCCCCACCCCGGGTCGACCGCCCCCACCCGCCCGTTCGTCCCGAGCGACGCGGTCCTCGCCGACGCCGCGACGCCCGATCCCGACGACGAGACGCACGTCTGGGATTCGCAGGAGTGGGCGAGCGCCCGCGCGGAGCTCGAGGACGTCCTCGCGCCCGTCGCGCGGCGGCTTCGGCGCGACGGTTGGGAGGTCGAGACCGCCACGGCGTTCGGCGACCCCGCCCCGGAGATCGTCCGCACCGCACGGGACCGCGCGCCCGACCTGGTCGCCATGGCGACGCACGGCCGGACCGGCGTCGCCCGGGCGTTGGTCGGCAGCGTCGCGGAGCGGGCGCTGCGCCGCTTGGGCGTCCCCGTCCTGATGGTCCGCCCCGACGCCGTCCGCGACGAGGGCGACGTCGAGACCGAGGCGGCCCCCTCGGCGTGAACGCCGGGTCGGGCGGCGCGGACGCCGCCGCCCGCCGGCTCGCCGACCTGGCGTCCGCCGCCGCCGGCGCGACCGACGAGGCGGCCGTGCGGGCCGCCGCCCGCCGCGTCCCGCCGCCCCGCGGGGTGGGGGAGGCCACCTGGCGGGCGGCGGTCGACGGCGTCGTGCGCGGCAACCTCGCGCGCGTCCGCGCCGAGGCGGAGGCGACCCGCGACCGCGCCGCCCGCCGCGACCGGCTCGACGCGCTCGAGCGGGCGCAGGAGGCCGAACGCGCGCGGGTGGCGCACGTCCTGACCGAGGAGGTCGGCCAGACCCTGACGGCGCTCGTGCTGGAGGGCGGCGGGGACGCCGTCGCACCGGGGCGGGTGCGGGCGCTGGCGGCGCACGCCCGGGCGGAGGTCCGGCGCGTGGCGTCGGCGTTGCGCGGTTCGGTCCTCGACGACCTCGGGGTGGCGGCCGCCCTGCGGACCACCGCCCGGGAGGCGTCCCTCCGCTACGGCCTTCCGGTGGTCGTCACCGCGACGCTTCCGCGCCTCCCGCGCCGGCACGAGCGGCTGCTGGACCTCGCGGGGCGCGAAGCCCTCGCGAACGTCGTCCGTCACGCCGACGCCGACTGCGCGTCGGTCGTCGCGACCGCCGGACCGGACCGCGTCGACCTGGTCGTCGAGGACGACGGCGTCGGCTTCGACGCAGGTGGCGTTCCCCCCGCCGGCGGGGGCGGCCTCGGCGACCTCCGCGCGCGGGTGGAGGGGGTGGGCGGCCGCCTGCGCATCGAGTCGCAGCCCGGCCGCGGTGCGGCGGTGTACGTCCGCCTCCCCCGCGCGACGCACTAGAATCGGGGCATGACGTCCCCCCTTCGCCTGTTCGTCGTCGACGATCACGCCATCCTCCGCGCCGGCGTCCGGCTGCTGCTCGAGGACGAGGTCGGCTTCGACGTCGTCGGCGAGGCGGGCTCGGCGGAGGAGGCGCTCGAGCGGGTGTCGGCCGCCGGTCCCGACGTCGTGCTGTTGGACCTGTCGCTGCCCGGCATGAACGGCATCGAGGCGGTCGCGCTGCTGCGCGAACGCGCGCCCGACGCGCGCCTCGTGGCGCTCTCGATGCACGAGGACGCGGAGTACGTCCACGCCTTCCTCGAGGCGGGCGGGTCGGGGTACGTGCCCAAGACCAGCGTCGAAACCGACCTCGTCGACGCCATCCGGGCGGTCGCGCGGGGGGAGTACTACGCCCCCGCCCGGTTGTTGGCGGACGTCGCGCGGGCGATGGCGAACGGCGACCCGTTCCAGCACGCGACCCTCACGCGGCGGGAGGGGGAGGTCGTGACGCAGATCGCGCAGGGCGCGACGTACCGCGAGATCGCCGCGCAGCTCGGGATCAGCGAGAAGACCGTCGCGACGTACCGCGAGCGGGCCAGCGAGAAGTTGGGGGTCCGCACCCGCGCCGAACTGGTGCGGTGGGCGTTGGAGCACGGCCTGGTCGACTGAGGCGTATCCTGGGCCCATGAGCGAGGCCCCCGAAGCGCCCGAGGTCTACACGTCGACGCTGCCCGGCGTCGGCACGAAGTACGTCATGCCGCTCGCGTCGGGGGGGAGCGTCACGCTCCTCGTCAAGCCGAGCGGCGAACGGCAGCTGTTCCACTTCCTCGAGGACGACGACCGCCCCTGCGACGTCGTGACGATGCAGCCCGAGGAGGGCCGCCAGGTCGCGGCGCTCCTCGGGACGCCGCCCGTCGCGGCGCCCGACCCCGAACGCATGGACCTGGTGCTCGGGGCGCTGGAGATCGAGTGGGTCGACGTGCCCGACGCCTCGCCGCTGGTGGGGCACACGCTCGGTGAGTCGCGGTTACGACGCCGGACCGGCGCCAGCGTCGTCGCGATCCTGCGCGGCGAGGAGGCGATCGCCAACCCCGACGTCGGGGCGGTGTTCGAGGCGGGCGACGTGCTGGTCCTGATCGGCAGCGAAGCGCAGACCGACGCCGCGAGGGCGGTCGTCGAAGCGACCGACGGCGGGCTCGACGCCGGGCGGTGAACGCCGCCTGGACCTTCGGGCTGTTGGCCCTCGCGCTGTTCGCCGCGGCGTGGGGGTCGCGCAAGGTCGGCGTCTCGAGCGTCGCGGGGTTCCTGGTGCTCGGGATGGTCGTCGGTCCGGGCGGCGTCCTCGCCGGCGGGCCGGTCGCGCCGTTCGAGCCGGGACCGGTCACCGACCTGCTGGCGGAGTTGGGGCTGTTGTTGCTGTTGTTCACGATGGGGCTCGAGTTCACCGTCCAGCGGTTCGTGGAGGGCGGCCGCGCGACGCTGCTCGCGGGCTCGATCGACCTGATCAACCTCGTCGTCGGGATCGCCGCCGGCCTGGCGTTGGGGTTCGGCGCGTGGGGGGCGGTGTTCCTCGGGGCGGCGGTGTACATCAGCAGCAGCGGGGTGATCGCGAAGTTGTTGAGCGAACGCGCGTTGATCGCCTACCCCGAGGCGGAACGCACGCTCGGCGTGCTGGTGTTCGAGGACCTGGCGATGGTCGTGGTGCTGGGCGGGCTCGGCCTGGCGACGGCGGGCGGCGACCCGTGGCGGTTCGCGGGGGTCGCGGCGGTGCTGCTCGGCTACGTCGTGCTGGTGCGGTTCGGCCGGGACGCCCTCGAGCGGCTCCTGGAGCGCGAGGGGGAGACGCTCGTGCTGCTCCTGCTCGGGGGCCTGCTGGTGGCGTCGTTGGCCGCGAAGACGCTGGGGTTCCCCGAAGCGGTCGCGGCGTTCCTGCTGGGCATGGCGGTCGCCGGCTCGACGCACCGCGAGCGGGTGGAGGGGGCGCTCGCGAGTTGGTTGGCGGTCGCGGGGGCGGTGTTCTTCTTCGACGTCGGCCTTCACGTCGAGTTGGCGGCGGCGTGGGCGGTCCTCCCGCAGGCGCTGGGGTTGCTCGCGCTGATGGTGGCGACGCAGATCGCGACCGGGACGGTGGCGGGCCGCGCGACCGGCCTGTCGTGGCGGGGGGCGGCGGGGCACGGCCTGATGCTGCTGCCCCGCGGCGAGTTCAGCCTCGTGATCCTGGGGCTCGCCGCCGCCGCGCCGCAGATTCCTGCGGACGTCCGCGTCGCGCTGTACGCGACGGTGTCGGCGTACGTCGTCGCGTCGATCCTGCTCGGCAGCGTGGTGTTCGCCCGCTACGACGCGGTCAGCGACCGGTTGGGGCGGCTGCTGCGCAGTCCGGCGGCCCGCAAACGCGACGCCGCCCGCCGCGCGGAGCTCGAGGCCATGCGCGGGGGCGGCGCGGTGCCGCAGGGGAGCGACCGGTCGGTCAGTCGCGAACGAAGGTGACTTCGCGGGCGTCGAGGTCGGCGGCCTCGACCTTCCACCCGGCGGACAGCCAGGTGAGCGCCTGCGAGTGCGTATCGGTGTTCGCCCACCAGGCGCGGTGCCGGTGCGCGCTCGCGGGGAGCGCCCGCCCGATGATCGATTCGATCTCGTCGAACGACAGCGTCTTTTCGCCTTCGCTGACGTCGGCGAGGTGCGTGCCGATGGCGGCGTAACTGCTGGCCGAGGGGCCGCTCGCGCGCCGCGACCGCCGCGCGCCGCGACGCGCGCTGGGCAGGTCCGCGTCCCCCGCGAGCCACCGCCCCATCAGGGCGTAGAACTCGGTGAGGCGCGCCTCGGGAACCCAAACTTTCACTTCGACGTGGTCCATGTGTGTCCCTCCGGGGGCCGCTCACGGCGGCCGACCAGACGCAGTCTACTGCATCGTTCGGGGGTGCGCACGCCCGTGCCTCACGGTTCGCCGGACAGTGTGTAAAAGCGCTCGGTACGTTTCGCCTCCTCCATGCGGAGGCGTTGCGCCTCGTCGGCGGCGTCGCGCCGGTCCATGCGCGCGAACATCGCCTTGGTCTGCGTCGCGTGCGCCTCCAGCGCCGCGCGCTTGCGGTCGCCCCAGGCGCGCACGTCGACGCGGACGTCCGCCACCCCCAATTCCGCCTCGAGGGCCTCGCGGTGGCCGACGGCGACCGCCCAATGCCGTGGGCGCCGGGCGGCGTCGATGCGGGGCACCGCCCGCCGCACCGCCTCCCCGAGGGCGTCGTGGTCGGGGTGCACCCCGTGCCCGGGGTAGAAGCCGATCACCAGGTCGGCGTCCAGCTCGCGGATGACGTCCGCGACGGCGTCGGCGAGGGCGTCGGGATCCTCGAACTCGACGGTCTTGTCGCGCAACCCCAGGAAGCGCAGGTCGCAATCGAGGATGCGGCAGGCCTCGCGGAGCTCCTGCTCGCGGACGTCGCGCAGCGTCTCGCGGTGCGCGAAGAACGGCACGCCCATGTTGCGGCCCATGTCGCCGTAGGTGCCGCACAGGTACGTGACCGGCACGCCGGCGTCGCGGTGCAGGGCGATCGTGCCGCCCGAGGAGAAGCTTTCGTCGTCGGGGTGCGGCAGCACCACCAGCAGGTGGCGCTGCGCGACGGGCCCCTGGACGGTCCACTCCGGCGTCGCGGGATTCGCGGGGTTCGCCGTGTCGCTCACGTGCCCTCCCGGAACGGTGTCGTGCCGACCTGCAGGGCGATGCGCAGGCGCCCCTCGTCGTCGTAGCCGGCCATCAGGAGGCGGCCGGCGTCGTCGGTCGTGGCGTGCGTCAGGCCGTCGCCGTACACCCAACCGCCCTCCATCTTCAGCCCCACCCGGTAGGGCCCCTCGCCCTTCACCGCGCCGCGCTCGTAGCGCACGACGGCGTTGCGGACGAAGGCGACGACCGGGGGGGTCTTCTCCGGCCCGAGGGCGGTGTACGTCCCGGTGGTCGTCTCCAGGTGCAGGTACACGTCGCGGTTCGCCAGGGCGGCGAGCGCATCGGTCACGGCGGCGGGGTCGATCGGTTCCACGGCACCTCCTCGCAGACCCCCGACCCTACCGCCCGCGCGGGGGCCGGTGCGTCGGCTGGGGGGCGGCAGGAGCGCGGCAGGGACGTGGCGGGACGCGGCAGGGGCGCGGCGCGGCGCACGCACCTCAGCCGCGGTCGGTGCCGACGGTCTCCTTCGCGAGGAACGCCCGCAGCCGCGCGGTCGACCAGGTGTTGACGACGTCGTCCGCCTCGAGGCCCGCACGGCGCGCCTGCACGATCCCGTGACGAAGCAGGTCCAGGTCGGTCGTCGCGTGCGCATCGGTGTTCACCGCGATCTTCGCCCCCGCCGCCACCGCGGCGCGGGCGGCGCCGTCGTCGAGATCCAGCCGGGCGGGGTGGGCGTTGATCTCCAGCGCGACGCCGTGCTCCGCGGCGGCCTCGACGACGGCGTGCAGGTCGAACGCCATCCCCTCGCGGCGGTTGATCAGGCGGCCCGTGGGGTGCCCCAGAACGTTCACCGCGGGGTGGCGGACCGCGCGGAGGATCCGTTCGGTCTGCGCCGCGGCGTCCAAGGCGAGGTGCGTGTGCACGCTGGCGACGACGACGTCGAGGCCCGCGAGGAGCTCGTCGTCGAGGTCGAGCCGTCCGTCCTCCAGGACGTCGGTTTCGACCCCCCGCAACACCGTCAGGCCGGGCGCGACGTCGCGGGCGGCGTCGATCGCGTCCGCCTGCCGCAGCAGCGCGTCGCGGTCCAGCCCCCCCGTCATGCGCAGCGTCGGCCCGTGATCGGTGATCGCGAGCACCTCCAGGCCGCGGTCGGCGGCGGCGCGCAGCATCGTCTCCAGGTCCGCCTGGCCGTCGCTCCAGTCGGTGTGCGCGTGCAGGTCGGCGCGGACGTCGTCCACCGTCACCAGGTCGGGCAGCGTCCCCCGTTCCGCCCGCTCGACCTCGCCGCGGTCCTCGCGCAGCTCCGGCGGCACGAACGACAGGTCGAGGGCGGCGTACACCTCCCCCTCGCTCGCGCCCGCGATCCGCGTGTCCCCGTCCGCGGTCCACAGGCCGTACTCGTTCAGGCGCGCGTCGCGGTCCTGCGCGCGGCCACGCAGGCGGACGTTGTGCGCCTTGCTGCCGGTGAAGTACAGCCAGGCGGCCCCGAACGCCGCGGCCTCGACCACCCGCAGGTCCACCTGCAGGCCGTCGGTCAGCAGGACGCTGGTCTTCTCCTCGCCCGAACCGATCACCCGCTCGACGCTCGGGTGGTCCCGCAACGCCGCCATCGCGCCGGCGGGGTCGTCGGCGACGACGAGCAGGTCGACGTCCCCGACCGTGTCCCGGCCCCGGCGGTAGCTGCCCGCCACCTCGCACCGTTCGACGCCCGGGACGGCGCGCAGCACCCGTAGCAGGTCGTCGACGTCCGCTTCGGCGTCGGCGCGGCGCCGCCGCGCCTGGAAGCGCCGCACCTGCTCGACGCCCTGCTCGATGCGGGTCTGCGTCTTCGCGCCGAACCCCTTCAGGTCCTCGATGCGGCCCTCCCGGGCGGCCGCCTCGAGCGCGTCGAGGCTCTCGACGCCCAGCTCCTTCCAGAGCGCCCGCGCCTTCTTCGGCCCCACCCCGGGGACGCGCACGACGTCCAGCAGGCCGGCCGGGACCGCCTCGCGCGCCTCGAGCAGGGCCGGCATCGACGCGCCCTGGACGCGCGCCTCCAGTTGCGCGGCGATGTCCTTGCCGACGCCCGGGAGGTCGGTCAGGTCCTCGCCCGCCTCGACCATGCTCGCGACGGAGCGCTCCAGGTCGGCGACGGTGCGCGCGGCGTTGCGCCACGCGCGCACCCGGAACGGGTTGGCGTCCTGCAGCTCGAGCAGGTCGCCGATCTCCTCGAGTTCGTCGGCCAGGGGGGCGTTGCGCACCATGCCCGCAGGGTACCGCCCGGCGTGCGGCACGGCGGTACCCTTCGCCCCATGCCCGGCCCGCCCCCCGGTCCACCGACCGGTCCGCCCCCCGGCTCGCCCTCCGGCCCGCCCACCGTCCCGCCGGTCGGCAGCGTCCACCTCGACGCCGGCCGCGCCGACCGCGACGGGGCGCACGGCCTGCACTTCGAGGCGCCCGTCGCGGTGGAGACCCTGGCGGCGGGCGACGACCCGGCGGACCTCTACGCCCGCCTGCAGGCGCACCTCGACGCCGGCCGCTGGGTGGCGGGCTACCTCGCGTACGAGGCGGCGCACGCCCGGCACGGCCTGCCGCTCCCGACCGGCGGGCCGCCCCTCGCCTGGTTCGGGGCGTACGACCGGCCCGCCCGCGAGCGGCGTTCCGCCGGCCCCGTCGACGGGGCGCCCCCGCCCCATCCCGCGTCGGGCGTCACGCCGGGCCGCTTCACGCCCGATCCGGCGACGTGGCGCCGGCGGATCGCCGCCGTGCAGGCGGCGCTCCGGGCGGGGGAGACGTACCAGGTGAACCTCACCGGCCGCCGCGCGTTCGACGCGCCGCACGGCGGCTTCGCCGCCTACCGCGCCTGGTTGGCGGCGCACCCCGTCCCGTTCGCGGCGTACCTGCGGCCCGACGCGGACCGCGAGATCGTCAGCCTCTCGCCGGAGCTGTTCCTACGCAGCGACGGCGACGCGGTCTGGACCCGCCCGATGAAGGGCACCGCGCCGCGCCTCGCCGACCCCCACCGCGACGCGCGGCAGGCCGACGCGCTCGTCGCCGACGCCAAGACCCGCGCGGAGCACGTGATGATCGTCGACCTCCTGCGCAACGACCTGGGGCGGGTCGCCGAAGCGGGTGGGGTGGACGTGCCCGCGCTGTTCGAGGTGGAGCGCTACGCCACCGTCTGGCAGGTGACCTCCACCGTCCGCGCGCGCCTCCCCGCCGCCCTGCGGGGGCGGGCGCTCGGGCCGGCGCTGGAGGCGGCGTTCCCGTGCGGCTCCGTGACCGGCGCCCCGAAGCGCGCCACGATGGCGCTGCTGCACGACCTCGAGGACGGCCCGCGCGGCGCGTACTGCGGGGCGATCGGCTACGCCGCGCCGGACGGGCGGTTCGTCTTCAACGTCGCGATCCGCACCGCGGAGGTCGCGGGCGGACGCGGCGTCCTGGGGTTGGGCGGCGGCGTCGTCGTCGACAGCGACGCCGACGCCGAGTACGACGAGGCGCTCCTCAAGGGGCGCTTCATGGAGTCGGCGTGAGCGACGCGCGGACCCCCTTCGAGACGTTCCGCGTCGCGCGGGGCCGGATCGCGTTCGGCGCGCGGCACCTCGCCCGCCTCCGCCGCACCTGCACCGCCCTCGCGGTGCCGCTGGACGAGGGGGCGCTCGCCGCGGCGCTCGCGACGCTGCCCGCGACCGGCGTGCACCGCGCCCGCCTCGAGGTGACGCCCGACGGCGTCCCGCACCTGCAGGTCGCGCCGTTCGCCCCGCCCCGGCGGCGGGGGGCGGGCGTCCGGGTGGCGTGGGCGGACGAGGTCGTCGTGGCGGACGCGCCGGCCCGCCGCCACAAGACCCGCGACCGCGCGATCTACGACCGCGGGGCGCGCCGCGCCACGGAGCGCGGCCTCGCCGACCTCGTCTACCGCAACGACCGCGGCACCCTCGCCGAGGGCGCCGTCAGCACCGTCTTCGTCCGGCTCGGGGGGACGTGGTGGACGCCGCCGGTGGAGGACGGCGCGCTGCCGGGGGTGCTGCGCGAGGGGCTGCTCGCGCGGGGGCGGGTGCAGGAGCGCTCCCTGACGCCCGCCGACGTCGCGCACGCCGAGGACCTCGCGATCGGCAACGCCCTGCGCGGCCTCCGGCGGGCGCGGCTGCACCCTTCGGATCCGCCCCTGGGCGCGTCAGAGACCGAGGGCGCGGACGGCGAGCAGGACCGCGAAGCCGGCGAGGGCGACGGTGGACGTCGCGCGTAGCGCCGTCCGGACGCGCGCCCCGAGGCGCGCCGCC
Organism: uncultured Trueperaceae bacterium; assembly: GCA_913057685.1. Taxonomy (GTDB): domain Bacteria; phylum Deinococcota; class Deinococci; order Deinococcales; family Trueperaceae; genus SLSQ01. Next base: position 45,604 of record CAJXOA010000005.1, on the reverse strand, counting down.
GCCCCGAACGCGACGACCAACGCGACGCCGCCCCCCACGAGCGCGGCGTAGAAGGCGGCGACGACCGCGACGCCGTGCGCCGGCCCGCGCGCCCAGGCGGCGACCGCGAGCGGCCCCAACACCAGCGCCCAGAACGTCCACGGGGCGGGGTTGAGGACGTTGACGAGCGCCGCGCGCAGCAGCCCCCCGCGGACGCCGTCGGGGGGCGCGTCGGGGGTGGGTCGGTCCGCCGGGCCCGAGGCGAGCAGCGACCGGCCGCTCTCCCAGGCGAGCGCGGCGACCGCGATCGCGCCGAGCCCCGCCAGGACCCGCAGGGCGGCGTCGGGCGCGGTCGCGAGGAGGCTCAGGGCGACGGCGGCGACGACGCCGTCGCTCAGCAGCGGCCCGAACGCCAGCGGCCAGGTGCGCGCGGCGCCGTCGCGCAGCGTGCGCGCGACGAGGAACGCCTGGAACGGTCCCGGCTGCGAGGCGGCGGCGAGCCCCAACCCGAACGCGGTCCACGGGGCGGCGGCGGCGAGGCCGGGGAGGGCGAGGCCGGCGAGGGCGGTCCCGGCGGCGTCGCTCACCCGTCGTCGTCGCCGCGGGGCCCGCGGGCCGGACCCGCGGCGGGGTCGAGCAGGTCGCGCGCTTGGGCGTACAGGTCGTCGCGGCGCGCTTGCGCGGCGCGTTCGCGGTCGCGGGCCCGCTCGTCGCGACGGACCTCGCGTTGTCGCCAGGCGCGGTCGGGCGGCAACGACGACGCCTCGAACGGTTGGATGGGGGGCGCGAGGTCGCAGGTCGCGTCGAGCTCCTGCTTCAACAGGGTCTTGAACCCCAGCGCGTGCCCCGGTTCGCCGACCCGCGCGCGGGCCCGCTCGATGGCGGCCTCGACGGCGTCGAACCCCAGGGCGCTCCACGCTTCGCGTTCCGGCGCCTCCTCGATCAGCGTGGGGTAGAGCGGGCCGAACGCCGAACGCAGCCGCGCGACGACGCGGTCGCGGTCGGGACGCCCGCCGGCGGGTGGGGGGGTGCGGCGCGCGGCGGTCATGGGGGATGCTACCGCGCGCTACCCTGCGGGCCATGGAGCCCCTCACCAGCGTCCTCCGCCTCCTCGTCGCCGCCGCCTTCCTCGCTGCCGCCCTGGTCAAGATCGCCCTGCCCCCCGCCGGGCTCGCGAAGGTCGGCATGCAGGTCGTCGCGGGCCTCCCGCGCCGCGCGGTCGTCGCCGTCGCGGTCCTCGAGCTGCTGGGGGCGGTCGGCCTGCTCGCGCCGAGCCTGCTGGGCCTCCCCCCGACGGTCGCGCGCCTCGCGGCGGCGGGCTTGGCGGCGTTGATGGTCGGCGCGTCGTGGTTGCAGGTCACGCACCGGCGGTCGCTCGGGGCGGCGATCGCCATCGCGATGCTGGCGTTGACGGCGTCGTTGGCGGTGACGCCCGCCGTGCCCCTGGGCGCCGCATGAGCGGCGGCGACGCCGGGCGCGCGGCGGGCGGCGACACCGCGACGTTGCGGGGTCTGTTGGACGCGCTGATCCGCATCGATTCCGTCAATCCGGCGCTCGACCCGGCGCGGCCGGGGGAGGGGGAGGCGGCGCGGCTCATCGCCGCGTGGGCGCGTGCGCGGGGCCTGGACGTCACCTGGCTCGAGGGGACGCCCGACCGACCGAGCGTGATCGTGCGCAGCGGCGACGGCGCGGGCGGCCCGGCGCGCGGCGGGGGGCGGGTGCTGCTGAACGCGCACCTCGACACGGTCGGCGTCGCGGGCATGGAGGCGCCGTTCGCGCCGCGCGAAGTGGACGGCCGGCTGTACGCGCGGGGGGCGATGGACATGAAGGCCAGCCTCGCCGCCTGCCTCCGGGTCGTCGCGGCGGCGGCGGACGCGGCGCGCGCGGGGCGGCTCGACGGGGAGGTCGTCCTCACCGCCGTCGCGGACGAGGAGCACGACAGCATCGGGACGCGCGAGACCCTCGCGGCGCTCGCGCCGGAGGGACCGTTCGACGTCGCGGTGGTCACCGAACCGACCGACCTGACGCTGCACGTCGCGCACCGCGGCTTCGCGGTCGTCGACGTGACCCTGACCGGGCGGGCGTCGCACACCTCCCGCCCGGCCGACGGGGTGAACGCCGTGACGCACCTCGGGCGGTTGCTGGCCGCCGCGGAGGCGGCGAACGCCGCCCTCGCGGGCGGCCCCGCCCACCCGCTCCTCGGCGCGGGGGCGTGGCAGGCGGTCCTCGCGTCGGGCGGGCGGGAGCTGTTCACGACGCCCGACCGGGCGACCGCGTCGCTGGAACGCCGGACGGTGCCGGGCGAGCGGGCGGCGGGCCCCGGCGGCGCGGAGGACGAGGTCCGGGCGTGGCTGGACGCCCTCGCCGCCCAGGACCCGGACGTGCGCGCGGAGACCCGCACGGTCGTCGCGCGCGAGGCGTTCGAGGCGGGCGACGCCTCGGTCGCCGCGGCGCACGTCGCGGCGGCGGCGGAGGCGGTGACGGGGAGCGCCCCGGCGCGCGTCGGCGCGCCCTACTGGACCGACGCCGCGCTGGTGGCGGACGCCGGCCACCCGACCGTCCTGTACGGGCCGGTCGGGGGCGGCATCCACCAGCCGGGGGAGTGGGTGGACCTCGCGAGCGTCGAGGTGCTCGAGGCGGTCCTGGGGGCGTTGGTGCGGCGCGTCGCCGGCTGAGTCGCCTCAGCCGGTCCGCAGCACCGCCCGCCAGGCGCCCAGCGACGCCGGCGCGTCGCTGGGGTCGGCGTCGTGCCCCTGGTGCAGCGCGCCGAGCAGCGCGGCGATCTCGGTGCGCAGCGCCTGCACGGCGACCTCGACGCGGCCGGCGTCGTAGCCGCGTTCGGCGAGCTCGAGGGTCATGTCGAGGCCGGCGACGCGACCGACGATGCGGCCGAGGTCGACGCGGCGGCGTTGCGGGACGTCGCCGTCGATGCGGACGTGCAGGAGGTCGCCGAGCCGTTCCGCGGCGCGGGCGGTGAGGGCGTGCCCGCGGAGGAAGGCGTCGAGGCGCACCTCGTTCGCCGCCTTCATGGCCTTGAGGGTCGTGCCGGCGATCTGTTCGTAGAGGATGTCGTTGCTGCCCTCGAAGATCTGGAACGGGCGGGAGTCGATCAGGCCGCGCCCGGCGACGTGGTCGAGCTTGTAGCCGGCCGCGCCGACGAGTTGCAGCAGCGACTGCGCGGCGCCCTGCATCTTGTCGGTCACGACGGTCTTGACGACGTTCGCGCGGAGGCCGTCCTTGGCGAGGTCGGCGTCGGGGTCGGCGTGCTCCGCGGCGTGCAGGTTCATCGCGTCGGCGAGCGTCACGGAGGCCTGCAGGTCGGCGAGGCGGCGGCGGACCTGGTCGTAGTGCAGCAGGCTCTTGCCGCCGACCGCGCGGGTGCGGACGTGCTGCAGCGCCTCGTCGGCGAGGCGGTGCAGGAACCCGAGCGCCATGCCGGGGAACTGCAGGCGGCTGCGGTGCAGCAGGTCCAGCATCATCGTCAGGCCGTTGCGGGTCGGCTCCAGCCGGTGGGCGGCGGGGACGTGCACGTCGACGCCGTTGCGGCCGTAGGGGATCGGGTACAGCCCGAGGGCGTGGAAGCGTTCCTCGACGACGAGGCTCTGGGCGGGGTCGTGCGCGTCGAGCACGAAGAAGTCGACGTCGCGCGCGAGGCGGCCGTCGTCGCCGCGCTTGCGGGCGGTCATGAGCCACAGGTCGGCGAGCCCGGTGAGGCCGGCCCAGTGCTTCGTGCCGCGGATGCGGTAGCCGTCCCCCTCCTCCGTCCAGGCGGTCTCCATCGAGAGGGCGTCGGAGCCGTAGTCCGGTTCGGTGATCATGAGGCCGCCCATGTTCTGGTGCGCCAGGAAGCGCGGGAACACCTCGTTCTGGACGCCCTCGCGGGCGTACTTCGCGACCGGTTGCAGGAACAGCGCACCGTTGATGCCCATCGTGAGGGCCATCGCCAGCGACTCGTAGGCGCTGCGTTCGAGCATCGCGAGGCCGCCGGCGACGCCGTCGCCGCCCTCGGCGGCGGGGCCGGCGCGGCCGCCGTGGCGGCGGGGGATGAACACCGACAACGGTTTCGTGGCCAGCAGCGCGCGGAGGTCGGCGGCGGGCAGGCCGCGGCGGAGGTGCACGGCCGCGCCGTCCGGCGCTTCGCGGAACACCCGGCGGAGCACGGCCGCGTAGCGGTCGAGGAAGGCGTCGAGGGACGCCTCCGCGTCGGGCGCCCGGGTGGGGTCGGGCGCGGCGGTCGAGGGGGGGTCGGCAGCCTGCGTCACGACCGCACTCTACCCGGCGGGGCGTGCGTCCCTTGGGGCCCGCGGTCACGGTCGTTCGGGTAGCCTCGTCGCGTGAGCCTCCGCGAGCGGGTGGGCACCGTGATCTTCGAGACCGATACGCCGGCGGCGCGCGCCTTCGACGTCGCGCTGCTGATCGCGATCGTGATGAGCGTCGCGCTGGTGGTGGCGGAGAGCGTCGCGGGGGTGCGGGCGCGCTGGTTGCGGGAGTTGCGCATCCTGGAGTGGAGCTTCACGATCGCCTTCACCGTCGAGTACGCCGCGCGCGTCTGGTCGGCGCGCGAGCGCGGCCGCTACGTGCGGAGCTTCTACGGCGTCGTGGACCTGCTGGCGATCGTGCCGACGTACCTGAGCCTGCTGGTGGCGGGCTCGCAGTACCTGGCGGTGGTGCGGGCGCTGCGGCTCCTGCGGGTGTTCCGCGTCGTCAAGGCGATGCGCTTCGTCGGGCAGGCCCACGTGCTCGGCACCGCGCTCCGCGCGAGCCGCGAGAAGATCACGGTGTTCCTGTTCACGGTGCTGACGTTGGTGCTGCTGATCGGTTCCGCGATGTACCTGCTGGAGGGGCCGGCGCACGGGTTCGACGACATCCCGACGGCGGTGTACTGGGCGATCGTGACGTTGACGACCGTCGGCTACGGCGACATCGCGCCCGGCACCGCGGCCGGCAAGGCGTTGTCCGCGGCGGTGATGATCCTGGGCTACAGCATCATCGCGGTGCCGACCGGCATCGTGACGAGCGAACTGGCGCGGGCGTCCGGCCCGCGGGTGCGCGAGGCGCGCTGCCCGACCTGTGGGGTCGGGGGGCACGCCCCCGACGCGACGTACTGCCGGGCGTGCGGCGCGCCGCTCGACGGCGGCCCGCCCCGCGCGGAGGAGGAGGCGACGTGAGCGATCCGACCCCGACCGATCCGACCCCGACCGATCCGACCTGGACGGTGCGCGCCGACGGCTTCGAGGAGGCCGTCGTCGCGCGCGACGCGAGCAACTTCCTGGCCGGCAACGGCTACCTGGGGGTGCGCGGCACCCTCGAACCGTGGCGCGCCGAACGCTTCCCCGCCATCACCCTGTCCGACAGTTACGACCTCGCCGACGGGCGTTGGCGGGAGTTGGTGACGGTCCCGAACGGCCTGTACGCCGACCTGCGCGACGACGACGGTCGGGCGTACCTGGCGGAGGTCGCTCCGGACCGGCTGTCGCGGACGTTGGACCTGCGGACCGGGACGGTGCGGCACGCCTGGGCGCCGTCGGGGCCCGCGGGGGTGTCGGTCGTCGCGGAACGCTTCGCGAGCTACGACGACCTGCACCTGGTCGCCGCACGCCTCGTGGTCGCGGCGGAGCGGGCCACGACCCTCACGTTGGACGTCGGCATCGACGGCGACGTGTGGAGCCTCCACGGCGACCACTTCGCCGCGGTACACGACGTGCGTACGGACGCGCCCGACGGCGAGGTGGGGCACGAACGCCTCGGGGTCGACCTCCGCACGGTCGAGCGCGGGGTGCCGATCGCGGTGCGCGAGGGCGTCGCGCTGGCGCCCTCGCCCGGCGCGCGCGTCGCGGAAGAGGCGGCGCCCGCGACCGGCGACGGGCGGCGGCTGCGGCGCCTCCGCCTGACGCTGCCGGCCGGCGGGTCGGTGGAGGTGCTGCGCGCCTTCGCGGTCGCCAGCGGGAACGACGTCGACCCCGCCACCGACGTCGGGGGGGATCCGGCGGGGGCGGCGGAGGCGAGCGTCGAGCGGGCGTTGGCGGCGGGGTGGGCGGCGCTGCACGCGGCGAACGCCGCATCGTGGGCGGCGTACTGGGCGGTCGCCGACGTCGAGGTGGACGGTGACGTCGAGGCGCAACGCGCGTTGCGGTTCGGGATCTACCACAACCGCATCGCGACGCCCGCGCACTCCGACCGGTTGCCGGTCGGGGCGCGCGGTCTGTCGTGCCAGGCGTACCAGGGGGCCGCGTTCTGGGATCAGGAGACCTACAACCTGGTGCCCTGGCTGCACGCCGACCCGGCGGTCGCGCGGGCGCTCCTGACGTACCGCTGGCGCACGCTGGACGGGGCGCGCGCGAAGGCGAAGCGGTTGGGGTACGCCGGCGCTTTCTACGCCTGGATCAGCGGCGACGACGGGGCGGAGTTGTGCCCCGACTGGTTCTTCCGCGAGGTGGTGACGGGGCGGGACATCCGCAACCACTTCAACGACCAGCAGATCCACGTCGCGCCGGACGTCGTCGTGGCGGTCGACCGGTACGTCACGGCGACCGGCGACGAGGCGTTCCTCCGCGACTACGGCGCGGAGATCGCCTTCGAGGTGGCGCGCTTCCTCGCGTCGCGCGTCGTGTGGGTCCCGCACCGCGCGCGGTGGGAGATCCATACGGTGCTCGGGCCGGACGAGTACCACGAGTTCGTCGACGACGACGCCTTCACGAACCACCAGGCGCGCCGCGCCTTGGCGTTCGCCGCCGACGTTCACGAGCGCCTCGCGCGCGAGGCGCCGGAGGCGCTGGCGCGCGTCGCGGAGGCCATCGCGTTGCAGGCGGACGAGCCGGCGACCTGGCGGTCGGTGGCGGACGCGTTGTTCGTCCCGGAGCCCGACCCCGCGACCGGCGTGATCGAGCAGTTCCGCGGCTACTTCGCGCACGAGGACGTCACGCCCGACGTGCTGCGCGAGCGCCTGATCGATCCCGGCGAGTACTGGGGCTGGCCGATCGGCGTGGCGGTCCACACGCAGGTCCTGAAGCAGGCGGACGTGCTGCAGCGCCTGGTGCAGGAGGGCGACACGCCCCGCGAGGTGCTGGAGGCGAACTACGCCTACTACGAGCCGCGCACGCAGCACGGCAGTTCGCTCAGTCCCTCGGTGCATGCCGTCGCCGCCGCCCGCCTGGGGCGGACGGGCGACGCGCTGCGGTACTTCCGCAAGAGCGCCCTCACCGACCTCGCGGGCGACTTCAAGGCGGTCAGCGGTGGGACGTTCATCGGGGGGGTGCACACCGCCGCGTGCGCCGGCACGTGGCAGGCGGCGGTCGAGGGGTTCGGGGGCTTGTGGGTCGACGGGGACGGCCTGCACGTCGCGCCGCTCCTCCCGGACGGCTGGACGCGGCTGCGCTTCACGGCGACCTTCCGGGGCCGCCGCGCGGTCGTCGAGGCGGACCGGGACGGCGTGACGGTGACCGGTGCGGCGGACAACGACGGGCCGGTGCCGGTCACCGCGTACGGGGCGTTCCGGGCGCTGGCGCCCGGCGCGCAGTTGGTAGCCTCCTCCGCATGAGCGAACCGGACGCACGTGCGAGTGGGACCTTTTCGATCGGCGGCGACCTTCCGGTCGCCCGCCTGGGCTTCGGGGCGATGCGGGTGACGGGCGACGGGGTGTGGGGCGACCCCGCCGACGGCGTCGAGGCGCGGCGGGTGCTGGCGCGCCTGCCGGAGCTCGGCGTGTCGTTGATCGATACCGCGGACGCCTACGGGCCGTTCGTGAGCGAGGACCTGCTGCGCGAGACGCTGCACCCCTACGACGGGCTGGTGGTGGCGACGAAGGGCGGCCTGACGCGGCACGGGCCGAACGTCTGGAAGCCGGTGGGGCGCCCGGAGTACCTGCGGCAGTGCGTCCTGATGAGCCTGCGCCGGCTCGGCGTCGAGCGCATCGACCTGTGGCAGCTGCACCGCGTCGACCCGGCGGTGAGCATGGACGAACAGTTCGGGGTGCTGCGCGACCTGCAGGCGGAGGGCCTCATCCGCCACGTCGGCCTCAGTCAGGTCGGGGTGGAGGAGATCCGCGAGGCGTCGCGGTGGTTCGAGGTCGCGACGGTGCAGAACCTGTACAACCTCACGCGCCGCGACAGCGAAGAGGTGCTGGCGTACTGCGAGCAGCACGGGATCGGCTTCATCCCGTGGTACCCGCTGGCCGCCGGCGCGCTCGCCGCGCCGGGCACCGTGCTGGACGAGGTCGCCGAGCGGCACGGCGTGCCGCACGCGAGCGTCGCCCTCGCCTGGTTGTTGCACCGGAGTCCGGTGATGCTGCCGATCCCCGGGACGGGGAAGGTGGCGCACCTGGAGGTGAACGTCGCGGCGGCGCACCTGACGTTGTCGGCGGACGAGGTCGAGGCGCTCGACGCGGCGGGCCGCGCGGCGTGGGAGGCGGAGGTCGCGGCGCAGAGCTGATCCCGGCGCTGCGCACGGCGGCGCATGCCGTTACACATGTGACCGATCGGGTCGGTGAGAGGTTCGGGCCTTGGTTCTCTCCAGTGCGCCTCTCAGGTTGACCCAAACCCTTGAACCGGCGTATTTTGGCGCCCATGTTGTTACGTCGTTGGCTGCTACCGTCGCTGGCCCTCGGGTTGGCGTTCGCGGGCCTGAGCGGCTGCGGATCGAACCGCGCCGCCGTCGAGCCCGTCCTCGAATCCATCACGCCCACCCGCGCCGCCCCCGGCACGACCCTCGAGGGTCGCGGCCTCTTCACGCCCGCCACCCGCCTCGCGGCGTGCGAGACGCCGCTCGACGCGCCGCGGTTCGCGACCGACGACGGCGCCGTCGTCTCCGCCGCCGACGCCACCGCGGCGCGGTACCCCCGCCTGCTCGGCGAGGTGCCGGCCCTCGAGCCCGGCTCGGTCTGCGACGTACAGCTGGTCGTCGACGGCGTCGCGGGCCCCGCCCAGGAGGGCGTCACGGTCACGATCCTCGCGCCCCCGTCCGCCGCGCCCGGTGCGCCCACCGACCTCGTCGCGACGCCGCGCGACGGAGCGGCGGAGATCGCCTTCACCCCCGCCGGGGACGGCGTCACGAACCACGCCTACAGCCTCGACGACGGCGCGACGTGGACCGACCTCGCGCCCCCCGACCCCACGCCCCCCGTCGTGGTGCCCGACCTCCCGAACGGCGTGCCCGCCACGATTCGGCTGCGCGCCCGTAACGCCGCGGGCGTCGGCCCGGCCTCGGCGCCGGTGACCGTCACGCCCGTCGGTCCCCCCGGGGCGCCCAGCGACCTCGCCACGTCGCCCGGGGACGGGTTCCTGACCGTCGACTTCACGCCGCCGTCCCCCACCGGCGTGTCGATCACGAACTACGCCTGGAGCGCCGACGACGGCGCGACGTGGACCCCCCTCGCCCCGCCCGATGCCGCGCCGCCCGTGACGGTGTCCGGCCTCGACGTCGGGCGCGCCTACGCGCTCCGCCTGCGGGCGGTCACGCCCGCGGGGCCCGGTGCCGCGTCGGCGCCCGTCGCCGGCACCCCCCGCACCGTGCCCGCGGCCCCGACCGCGTTCGTCGCCTGGCCCGAGGTCGCCGACGCGGCCGCCGGCCTCCCGGCCCGCACCGTGCTGCGCTTCGACCCGCCGGACGACGGCGGCGCGCCGGTCGTGCGGTACGAGGCCCGCCGCCGCGCCGTGAGCGGCAGCGACTGGACCGCATGGACGGTGGTCGAGGGGCTCGGGGCGTCGCCCACGGGGCCGCGGGGGCGGCGCGTCGCGTACGCCGGCGCCCTCCCCGACTGGAACGATCACGTCGTCGAACTGCGCGCCGTCAACGCGGCGGGCCCCGGCCCCGCCGCGACCTACGCCCCCGTCACCCGCGCGATGGTCCTGCGCGGAACGATCTCGTCCGGCGACGTGAACCCGAACACCGATCAGGTCTTCGCCCTCCCGGTGAGCCCCACCAGCGTGTCGGTGGCGTGGCCGGACGGGATCTCGGAAGCGAGCAAAAAGCCGGGCCCGAACGGGCCGCTGATCGGCGTCGCCGACGCCGGACCGCCGAGCGCGCCGGTCCCCTACGAGCTGCGCATCGAGGGGCCGCTGGATGCCTACGGGAGTGGGGTGGCGTGGAGCGGAGCCCAGACCGTCACGGAGGTCGTCTCCTGGGGCGCGACCGGCGCGACGTCGTTCGACGGGGTGATGCAGGGGGCGTCCAATCTGACGAGGGTCCCGACGTGGCTTCCGTCCACCGTCACCGACCTCTCCAAGGCGTTCCAGGACGCCACGTCGTTCGACGCCGACCTCTCGGGCTGGGACACCTCGGGGGTCACGAATCTGACCTCGACGTTCGCCGGGGCGACGTCGTTCACCGCGGGCGTCGGGGCGTGGGACGTCGCGAACGTCTCCTCGCTGGACTCGACCTTCGCAGGCGCCGTGGCGTTCGACGAGGACCTCGGGGACTGGGACGTCGCGCAGGTCGAGGACTTCACGAACACCTTCCGGAACGCCCTGGCGTTCGACGGCGACGTGCGTACGTGGGAGACCGGGTCGGCGACGAGCCTGTACGGGACGTTCCGGGGCGCGCAGGCGTTCGACGGGGCCATCGGCGGATGGGACGTGTCGTCGGTCCAGGACATGTCCTACGCCTTCGAGAACGCGACCTCCTTCGACCGGGACCTCGGCGGGTGGGACGTCCGCACCGTCGCGAAGATGAACCTGGCGTTCGAGGCCAGCGGCCTGTCGCAGGCGAACTACGACGCGACCCTCGTGGGGTGGGCGGACGCCGTCCGGGGGGAGGGCGCGCCGATCCGGGTGGTGGACGCCCGCCCGTTCAGCCCCGCCGACGCCGCCGTCCCGCGGATCTACCGGGGCGACCTCTCGGCGAGCGATACGACGGTGTCGGCCTCGTCGGTCGTCGTCCTGGAGTCGCCCCACGGGATCCCCTTCGGGGCCCTCCGGGCGACGGAGGACGAGGACCGCTTCTGGGTGCGCCTCGTCACCGCGGACGCGAGCTTCACCGACGTCTACCTGAACGTCGCGCAGACCGACGCCTTCGCGGCCGACGCAGCGCGCGAGCTGGCGTTGCCGGTGGGCCTGGAGGTTGCGCAGAGCCTCGCCGGTGCGCTCGAGGGGTCGGTCGTCCCCCTCCCCGTCCAGGGCGTCGAGCTCGGGCCGCCCGGGTTCCCCGGTGGCGGCCAGACCGTGGATGCGATGCGTCCCTCCACGCCCGAGGCGCAGGCCGCCTGCGACGCGCTCGTCGACGGGCTGGGCTGGACGATCGCGGGCGTATCGACCAGCGACGTCGTCTGTCGCCCGCCCCCCGGCTGACGTCAGCCGCCGGCGACGACGATGCGGTCGCGCCCCGCGCGCTTCGCTTCGTACAGCGCGGCGTCGGCGGCGGCGAGGGGGTCGCCGGGCGTCCCGGTGCCCGGCTGGAGGACGGCGAGCCCGACCGACGTCGTGAGCGGCGTCGTCGCGCCCTCGGGGAGGGGGATGGGCGTCGTGGCGACGACGTCCCGGAGCCGCTCGAGGACGGCGTGCGCGTCGTCTTCGCTCGTCGTCGGCAGGAGCGCGACGAACTCCTCGCCGCCGACGCGGAACAGTTCGTCGGTATCGCGGAGGTGCGCCTGCGCGAGGTCGGCGAAGGCGCGCAGGACCGCGTCCCCGGCCGGGTGGCCGTGCCGGTCGTTGATCGCCTTGAAGTGATCGAGGTCGAGGGCGGCGACCGCGAGGGGGGTGTCGTGCCGCTCGGCGCGGGCCCGCTCGCGGGCCAGCGCCTCGTCGCAGGCGCGGCGGTTGCCGAGTCCGGTGAGGGCGTCGTGCAGCGCGTCGTCGCGGAAGCGTCGGCGGTCGGCGCGAACGCGTTCCTGCGTGGCACCCAGCGCGAGGGAGAGGGCCGCCAGGACGGCGGCGACGGCGACCAGGATGCGTCGTTGGCTCGCGTCGCGTAACGGATCGAGGGCGGCGAGGACGGGCGTGGGGACGTGGCGGATCAACGTCCACCGTTCGGGTGCGGTGCCCCCGGGGCGGTGGAAGCGGCCGTTCTCGGTGTGGGAGGGTTCGACGGTGCGCGCGACGAGCAGGCCCTGCGCGTCGCGGACCGTCGTGGCGTCGCCGGCCAGGATCGCAGCGGCGCCGGGGTGGCGGGCCAGGAGCGGGTGGGGACCGCCCGGCGGCACGGCCTCGCTCCAGGCCGCCCCGGGCGCGGGCGGCGCCCACAGGACGTGGCCGGGGCGCAGGACGATCGCCTGGGCGCCGTCGACGGTCCTCGTGAGGGCGGCGAACGTGCGGCGCAGCAGGTCGGTGGCGTCGAACTCCACCAGGAGCGCGTGGGGTGCGACGTCGGGGGTCGGGGCGACGTGCAGCGCGAACCCGATCAGCGCCACGGCGTCGTCGCCGTGCAGGGCGTCGGTGGTGGGCGTGGTGAGGTCGACGACGACGATGCGGTCGTGGGGGCCGGCGAATGCCCCGGCGAGGCGGGCGGCGAGCTCCGGATCGGGGGTCGTGCTCGGAGGGACGGCGAGGGGGTCGCCGTTTCCGCGGACGACGTGCAGCGCTTCGCGGCCGTCGGCGTCGACGAGGCGGATGCGGGCGTAGCGCCCGTACGTTTGGACGACGCGGAGGAGGTAGCTCGTCGCGTCGGCGCGGGCCTCGGCGTCGCCGCTCGCGGCGGCGCGGATCGAGGGGGCGGCGGCGGTGACGGCGACGTCCCCGGCGATCTCGGCGTAGGTGCGCTCCATGCGGGACGCGGCGACGCCGAGGTCGGCGTCGGCGCGTGCGGCGAGGGTCGCGATGCGGGCGTCGTGCAGGCCTCGGTAGGAGGTCCACGTCAGGAGCGCCACGATCCCCATCGAGACCCCGAAGATCGTGGCGGCCGCCCCCGCGACGGCGAGGGGGGTGGCCCGGGTGGGGTGGGGACGGGGTCGGTGCGTGCGGCCCATCGGAGCCGAAGTGTATGCCGAACTACGAAGTGGCTGCACGGCAGGGCGCACGCGTCGTACGCGTCGCGTCCGGCCGCCCGGCCCGGGGGTAGCGTGGGGGCGAGGAGGTCGTCATGACCAAGAACGAAGGACCGTTGGATCGAGCGCTTCGCGTGGTGGCCGGAATCGTGTTGGGGGCGTTGCCGGTGTTCGGGGTCGTCGGCGGTGGGGCCGCGTGGGCGGTCGGCATCGTCGCCGTCGTGCTGATCGCGACCGGCGCGCTGGGCTACTGCGGGCTGTACCGCGTGCTCGGCGTGAACACCTGCCCGGCCCCGAAGAACCCGGGCTGACCCGACGCCCGAACGTGCGCGGCGCCCGCCCCCTCGGGGGCGGGCGCCGCGTCGTGTGGCGCCGGGCCGGGCCGGGGGCCCGGCGCGGCGGGGGCGTCAGTCGGCGGAGGCGCTGGCGTCCTCCTGCGGGGCGGCGACGGGGAGCGGCGTGTCCTCGGTGATCTCCGGCAGGGCCGGGACGGTCACCTCGGGCTGGTCGCCGGTGAGGCTGCGCAGGAAGGCGGTGATCTTGGCGACGTCGTCGTCGGTCAGGGTCGCGCCGAGCTGCGCGTCGCCCATGATGCGGACCGCGTCCTCGAGGCTCCAGACGGAGCCGGAGTGGAAGTACGGCGGGGTGAGTTCGATGTTGCGCAGGCTGGGCGACTTGAAGGCGTACTTGTCCGCCTCGACGTTCGTGACCGAGTAGCGGCCGAGGTCGTCCTCGGGGAGGATGAACGCGTCGGGGCGCTCGACGACGCCGAACGGGAAGTAGCCGGTGCCGCCAATGTTGATGCCCATGTGGCAGCTGACGCAGCCCTTGTTGACGAACAGCTCGAAGCCGTCCTTCTCCTCCTGCGTCAGCGCGTCCTCGTCGCCCTGCATGAACAGGTCGAACGGCGCGTTGGGGGTGAGGAGCGTCGATTCGAAGACCTCGATCGCCAGCGCGACGTTCTCGAAGGTCACCGGGTCCGCCTGGTCGGGGAAGGCGGCTTCGAACGCCTCGACGTACCCGGGCATGCTCTTCAGGGTCTCGACTGCCCGCTCGGGGGTGTTCGCCATCTCGAGGGCGTCCTGGATCGGGCCCATCGCCTGGGCGGCGAGGTCCTCGCTGCGACCGTCCCAGAACTGCGCGATGTTGAACACCGCGTTCAGCATCGTGGGGGAGTTGCGGCCGCCGCGCTGCCAGTTGTGGCCGATCGATTTCGGTTGCAGGTCGACGCCGGCCATCCCGACGTTGTGGCAGCTGTTGCAGCTGATCGCCCACGAGGCGGAGAGGCGCGGGTCGAACCACAGCATGCGGCCGAGCTCCATCTTGGCCTCGCTGTAGGGGTTGTCCTCGAGTTCGGCGTGGCCCTCGGGGATCGGTTCGAACAGCGCTTGGGCGCGGGCGATCAGCGGGTCGACCGGGTCGTCCTGGGCGGTGGCGGTCCCGAGGAACGCGGCGAGCGAGGCGATCGCCACGGCGAGGGCGAGGAGGCGGGGAAGGGAACGTCGCGTCATGTCGGTTCCGTCCTTTCGGGAGGCCCTGTTCCTCCCGGGGGCGAGGGGGCGGCGTGCGCCACGCCCGGTGCGTGGGGGGCCGGCGCCCGTGCGGCGACGGGGACCTGCCGCAGGGGCGGCCGTCGCGTCGGTGACGTCAGCGTATGAGCGCCGGATGAGGGGCCCGAGGGACGAACGTCCCGCGCGCGGGGGGGTGGCGCACCCCCGTCCCTCACGTGAAAACGTTCACGAGGTCAGGGGACGGATGCCCCATCACGGCCACGGGGTGCGCTGCTACGTTCGCCGCATCGCGAGGGACGGATCTCCCCACGCCCCGATCGCCGGCCATGCGGTCGGGGCCGATCCGAACCCGTGAACCCAGGGCCGAGGGAGCGACCCGGCCCGCCCACGATGCGCCCCGGGGGACGCATCGACCGCGCGAGGAGGAGCGCATGACGACAGCACGTAGGCACGCAGGCCCCGACCCGACCCACCACGACCTGGAGGCACGAACCCAGGAACACTACGAGTGGCTCGCGGCGGAGGCCGACAAGAACCTCGACCGGCTCGAAGCGCAGGATCCGGTCCACGACGTCACGCTCGACGACGTCCTCAAGCGACGTGGCCTCAGCCGCCGCGACTTCCTCAAGATGTCGGCGGTGATGACCGCGACGCTGGGTCTTCCCCCGATGTTCGACCTGCGCGTCGCCCGCGCCCAGGAGGTCGCCACCCGCCTGCCGGTCATCTGGCAGGAGCTGCAGTCCTGCAGCGGCAACAGCATGGCGCTCATCCGCAACGCCAACCCCGGCACCGACGAGCTGCTCCTCGACCTGATCAGCCTCGAGTACGCCGAGATCCTCATGGCGCCCTCCGGCCAAGCGGCCGAGGACGTCCTCGCCGACGCGATCGAACGCTACGACGGGCAGTACATCGCGGTGTTCGAGGGCTCCGTCCCCGTCGCCGAGGACGGCGGCTACCTCACGATCGGCCCGACCGGCGAGACCGGCGTCCACAAGGTCGAGCACATCTCCCGCCACGCCGCCGCGGTCATCGCCGCCGGCACCTGCAGCGCCTACGGCGGCATCCCCGCCGCGCGCCCCAACCCGACGACCGCCATGGGCGTCGCGGACTTCCTCGGCCAGCGCGGCATCGGCACGCCGGTCGTGAACCTGCCCGCCTGCCCGGTCTCCAGCACCAACGTCGTCGGCACGATCCTCGAGTACGCCATGTTCGGCCGCCTGCCGTCGCTCGACGCCTACGGTCGGCCCCTCTGGGCGTACCAGGACCGCATCCACGACAAGTGCGAACGCCGCGGGCACTTCGACGCCGGCGAGTTCGTCGAAGGCTGGACCGACATCGAAGGCCTCAAGGCGGGGCTGTGCCTCTTCAAGGTCGGCTGCAAGGGCCCGATGGCGTACAACAACTGCGGCGTCGTCCGCTACAACGAAGGCGCCTCCTGGCCCATCATGGCCGGCCACGGCTGCATCGGCTGCAGCGAACCGGGCTTCTGGGACACCCTCACGCCGTTCGAAGTGCCCCTCGCCGGGCGCGTCTACTCCACGCCGTTCGGGACCGACGCGGACGCCGACACCATCGGCACCGTCGCCCTCGGCGCCGCCGCGGCGGGCGTCGCGATCCACGCCGGCGCGACCGCCCTCAAAGCCGCGACCGAATCGCGCAGCGACGCGAAGAAGGAGCAGTGAACCGTGGCCGCGAAACACGTCATCGACCCCATCACCCGCATCGAAGGGCACCTGCGCATCGAGATCGAAGTCGACGAGACGAACAACGTCGTCGAGGAGGCGGCCAGCAGTAGCACCGCCTTCCGCGGGTTCGAGAACATCATGCGCGGCCGCGACCCGAAGGACGTCGGCATGTTCGCGCAACGCATCTGCGGCGTGTGCACCTTCCACCACTACGAACGCGGCGTCGAAGCGACCGAGGACGCCTTCGGCGTCACCCTCCCGCCGAACGCCCGCATGCTCCGCAACCTCATCTGGGCGGCGCAGGCGATCAACGACCACACGACGCACTTCTACCAACTGCACGCGATGGACTGGTTCGACGTCGTCAGCGCCCTCGACGCCGACCCCGTCGCCGCGACCGAGATCGCGCACCAGTTCCACCGCACGCCGTACAACGCCTCGGAGTCGCACTACACCCAGGTCGCCGAACGCCTCCTGGCGTTCGTGCAGTCCGGCCAGCTCGGCCCGTTCGCCGGCGGCTACTGGGGGCACCCCAAGTACCGCCTCAGCCCCGAAGAGAACCTGATCATCGCCAGCCACTACCTCGACAACCTCGCGGTGCAGCGCATGAGCGCGAAGGCCAGCGCGATCTTCGGCGGCAAGAACCCGCACCCGCAAAGCCTCATCGTCGGCGGCATGACCTCGGCCCGCGACGCGCTCGACGCGCACCGCATCGCCGAGTACCAGTTCCTCATCCAGAAGTCCGCCGACTTCGTCGAGCGCGCCTACCTGCCCGACCTCGAACTCATCGCCCGGCGCTACCGCACCGAAGCGCTCGCCGGCGAAGGGGGCGGCCTGCGCAACTACATGTCGTTCGGCGCCATGAGCCTCGACGAGCGGCCCTGGGACCAGCGCGCGCACTTCCTGCCCGCCGGCCTGGTCCTCGACCGCGACCTGAGCACCGTGCACGACGTCGACCCCATGAAGATCGCCGAGGAGGTCGCGCACGCCTGGTACGACTACGAGGGCGGCGAAACGGCGCTGCACCCCCTCGACGGCCAGACGAACCCGAACTACGAGGGCCTCAACGAGGACGGCACCCTCAAGACCGAGGGCGGCTACAGCTGGATCAAGTCGCCGAGGTACGACGGGCAACCCGTCGAGGTCGGCCCGCTCGCGCGCCTCATCGTGGCGTACGCCGCCGGCGACGAGAAGGTCCAGACCGTCATGGACGACTTCACCGACACGATCGGCGTCCCCTTCGACTTCTGGTACTCCACCGTCGGTCGCACCGTCGCCCGCGGGCTGGAGACGAAGATCATCGCCGACTACGTGCCCGAACTCGTCACGAACCTCACGCAGAACGTCGCCAGCGGCGACGACCGCTTCTTCAACCGCTACGAGCCCAAGGACGGGCCCGGGTGGGCGATGGGCGAAGCGCCCCGCGGCAGCCTCAGCCACTGGCTGACCATCGAGAACGGCTCGGTCGCCAACTACCAGGCGGTCGTCCCCTCGACCTGGAACGCCAGCCCGAAGGACGGCCGCGAACAGCGCGGCGCCTACGAGGCCGCCCTCGTCACGCAACCCATGAGCGACCCCGAGCGCCCGCTCGAGGTGGTCCGCACCATCCACTCGTTCGACCCCTGCCTCGCCTGCGCGGTCCACGTGCTGAACCGCGACGGGGAGGAGATCGCCCGCTTCGAAGTGGAGGTGTGACGCCGTGACGACCGACACCCGCCGCCTGCCGCCCCGCAAGGATGCGGTGGTGCTGGAACGCGAGGGACGCCCCCGCATGGTGGTGTACGTCTTCGGGCGCTACGTCCGGGCGGCCCACTGGATCCGCAACGCGTTGCTGATCTGGTTGGTGCTGAGCGGCATCTACCTCGGCAACCCGTTCCTCGCGCGCAGCCTCACCGGCGACACGTCGAGCACCTTCACGCTCGCGCAGGTCCGCGGGTGGCACGTCGCCGCCGGCTGGATCCTGCTCGCCTTCACCATCGCGCGCATCTACCAGTTCCTGTTCATCAACGAACGCGGCCGCCTCGGCCTCGGCAAGGAACTCAAGATGGCGCCCATCCTGGTGAACTGGAAGGCGTGGCGCGACCAGCTCGCCTTCTACCTGCTGATGCGCCGCGAGCACCCGCACTTCACGTACAGCAACTACGGCCCCCTGCAGTACCTGGTCTACACCGCGCTGTACGCCGCGCTGTTGATCATCAGCGTCACCGGCATCCTCATCGCCGCGCCCTACCTGCAGAGCGGGGTCGCGGTCTGGAGCGCCGGCCTGCTGTCGCCCATCGAGACCGCCCTCGGCGGGATCGCCAACGTACGCACGCTGCACCACGTGACGATGTGGTTCTTCATCCTCTTCACCCTGGTGCACATCTACATGGCCGTCTGGAACAGCATGCGGACCGGTAACCTGCTGGTCGAAGGCATCATCTCCGGATTCGCCGCCAAGGACATGCCGGACGCCCGCGAGGCGACCGACGACGACTTCGAGGCCCCGGGCGAACCGGCGGCCGAGGACACGACGAAGGAAGGGTGAGGACATGAGCGAAGCACGCCCGCTGTTGGTGCTCGGCGTCGGCAACGTCTACTACGGCGACGAGGGGGCGGGCGTGCACCTCATGCACTACCTGCGCACCCGCTACGCCTTCCCCGACCACGTCGACGTCGTCGACGGCGGCACCCTGGGATGGCACCTGCTGAACCTCATCGCCGAGTACGACCACGTCGTCCTCGTCGACGCCGTCGCCGCGCCCACCGGGAAGGTCTACCGGTTCGGGCGCGACGACGTCCCCAGCGAAATCGGCTACGGAAAACTCTCCTCCCACGAGTGGGAGGTTCCCGACCTGCTGTCCGCCATGGACCTCCACGGCGACCTGCCCGACGTCACCATCACCGCGATCGGCGTCCGCCCCCTCGAGTTCGAGACCGGCGAGGTCGGTGCGGTCCTGAGCGAAACGATCCGCGAACGCCTCGGCGCGCTCGCGACCGTCGTCCTGCGCGAACTCGAGGCGCACGGCGTCACGGTCACCGACCGCGACCCCACGATCCGCCCCGACGAGCCCTTCGACACCGAAGCGATCGTCATGGGCGCCATCGCCGCGCAGGAGGAGCTCGCGCATGCATGAGATGTCGATCGTGCTGAGCATGCTCGACCTCGCCGAACACTCCGCCCGCGAGGAGGGGGCGTCGCGCATCGACGCCATCCACCTCGAGATCGGCGCCCTCGCCGGCGTCGTGCCCGAAGCGCTCGAGTTCGCCTTCCAAGGCGCGCGCGACGGCACGATGGCCGAAGGCGCCCGGCTCGAGGTGGACTACCTGCCCGCGATGGCCCGCTGCGCCGCCTGCGAATCCGACTTCGAACTCGACAACCGCTACGGCGTGGCGTTGTGCCCCACCTGCGGCACGCCATCGGCGAACCTATGGCAGGGGCGCGAGCTGCAGCTCGCCCACCTCGAGGTCACGTGATGCGAACGGGAGGTCCATCATGAGCACGAACCCCGGCACCCGCGACGTCGCGCTCCACGCGCACGGCGGCGTCGACGGCAGCGACGTCCGCACCGTCCAGGTCCAGAAGTCGTTGATGACGCACAACGACGGCGTCGCCGCCGAGAACCGCACGCGGTTCGGCGACCGCCTCGTCCTCAACATCGTCTCCTCGCCCGGGTCCGGCAAGACCGCGTTGATGGAACGCACCGTCGCCGACCTCGCCGAGACCCTCCGCGTCGGCGTGGTCGTCGGCGACCTCGAGACCGACAACGACGCCGTCCGCATCCACGGGGCCGGCGCGCCGTCGGTCCAGATCGTGACCGGCGCCGTCTGCCACCTCGAAGCGGAGATGGTCGCGCGCGCCGTCGACGGCCTCGACGTCGACCAGCTCGACGTCGTCGTCATCGAGAACGTCGGCAACCTCGTCTGTCCCGCCGCCTGGGACCTCGGCGAGGACCTGCGCGTCACGATGCTGAGCACGACCGAGGGCGAGGACAAGCCGCTGAAGTACCCGCGCATCTTCAAGGACGCCGACGCGGTCATCATCAACAAGATCGACATCGCCGACGCCGTCGGCTTCGATCGCGACGCGGCGCTCGACGCCGTGCGGAAGGTGGCGCCGTCCGCCACCGTCTTCGAAACCTCCGCTCGCACCGGCGAGGGGATGGACGCCTGGACCGCGTGGCTACGCGAACGCCAGGCCGAGAAACGCAGCACCATCGCCGGGGCACCTGCGGGCGCCGGCGTCGCCGCCGCGCGCTGAGAGGCGCCGGCACGATGTTCGAGGAAGGGAGACCACCATGTGCTTAGGCATCCCCCATGAGGTCGTCGACGTGATGGACGAGGACACCTGCCTCATCAAGGTCGGCGACGTGAAGCAGCACTGCTTCATCGGCCTCGTCGAGGACCTGAAGCCCGGCGAGTGGGTCGTCGTCCACGCCGGCTTCGCCATCGACCGGATCGAACCGGAGGAGGCGAAGGCCAACCTGCAACTCATCCAGACGTACCTGGAGCCCGAGACCCGTGCCTGACGCCGACCCCCGCACGCACGAGGCGCCGCCCCGGGCGACGGACGCGCACGACGCCTTCGATCCGCACGTCTACAAGGACGCCGACGTCGTCGCCGGCCTGCAGGCCAAGATCGCGTCGCTCGCCGACGAGATCGGGCGCCCCGTCAAGCTCATGCACATCTGCGGCACGCACGAGCACGAGATGGGTCGCTTCGCGCTGCGCGACCTCATCCCCGAATCGGTCGAGGTGCTCGCCGGCCCCGGGTGTCCCGTCTGCGTCTGCGACAACGAGTACATCAACCTCGCCATCCAGCTTTCGCAACGCCCCGACACGATCGTCACCAGCTTCGGCGACATGCTGGCGGTCCCCGGCAGCATCCCCCTCGAGGGGGAACGGCGCGGCGACGTCCGCATGAGCCTGCTCGACGCGCGCGCGCAGGGCGGCGACGTCCGCACCGTCTACAGCGTCTTCGACGCCGCGACGCTCGCGAAGGAGAACCCCGACAAGGAGGTCGTGTTCTTCAGCGTCGGCTTCGAAACGACCGTCGTCGCCGTCGCCGCCATGCTGAAGCGCGGCGCGCCCGACAACCTCAGCATCATCGAGGCGAACTACTACACGCCGCCCGCGACGAACCTGCTGCCCACCCTCGACGGGTTCGACATCGAAGGGTTCATCCTTCCCGGTCACGCCGTCACCATCACCGGCCTGCGGGTGTACGAACACCTCCCCGAACAGGGGATCGCCTGCGCCGCCGGCGGCTTCGAACCCGCCGACGTGCTCGTCTCCATCGTCGCGCTGCTCGAACAGATCCGCGACGGCACCCCCCGCATCGACAACCCCTACAACCGCCTCGTGAAGTACGACGGCAACGAGAAGGCGAAACGCGAACTCGACGAGGTGTTCGAGATCGCCCCCATCCGCTGGCGCGGCATCGCGGAGATCCCCGCGTCGGGCTACAAGCTGCGGCCCGCCTACCGCCACTACAGCGCCACCGACCGATTCGCGGGGCACCTCGAGGCCGTCGACCTCGCCGGCGCGGAGCACCCCAAGGGCTGCCGCTGCGCCGAGGTCACCCTCGGCCAGATCCGTCCCGACGAGTGCGGCGTCTTCGGCAAGCTCTGCACCCCCGACGCCCCCTACGGCCCCTGCATGGTGAGCCACGAGGGCACCTGCCGCGCCTGGTACCTGTTCGGCATGGGCAAGGAGAAGATTCATGTCGAAGTCGCCTGACGACGCCCCCACCGCCGGGACCCCCACCGCCGACGCTCCCGCCTCCAGCGAAGGGACGGGGACGGCCGGCCGCTCCCGCTACGGCTCCGTTCGCCTCGCGCACGGGTCGGGCGGCAAACTCAGCCTCGAACTCATCCAGGAGCTGTTCGTCGCGGAGTTCGGCAACGCCCCCCTCGCGGAGCTCACCGACGCCGCGGTGCTCGAGAACCGGCCCGGCCGCCTGACCTTCTGCACCGACTCGCACACCGTCACGCCGACCTTCTTCCCCGGCGGCGACATCGGCCGCCTCGCGGTCGCGGGGACGGTCAACGACCTCGCCGTCATGGGTGCCACCCCCGCCTACCTCACCGCCGCCTTCCTGCTGGAGGAGGGGTACGACATGGCGGAGCTCGAGCGGGTCGTCCGCTCGATGAAGGCCACCGCCGACGAGGCGGGCGTCGCCATCGTCGCGGGGGACACCAAGGTCCTCGAGCGCGGCAAGGGCGACGGGCTGTTCGTCAACACCGCCGGCGTCGGGTTCCTCCCCGACGACGTCCGCATGGGCGCCGGCGAGATCCGGCCCGGCGACAAGATCCTCGTCAACGGCACGCTCGGCGATCACGGGATCGCCGTCATGTCGCGGCGCGAAGGGCTCGACATCGGCGTCGAGCTGGAGTCCGACGTCGCGCCCCTCACCGACCTGATCGCCCGCGTCCGCGACGTCGCCCCGAACGTCCGCTTCATGCGCGACGTGACCCGCGGGGGGCTCGCGGCGGTCGGCAACGAGATCGTCCTCGACCGCCCCTGGGGCCTGCGGATCTTCGACGTCGCCGTCCCGATCCACGACGTCGTCGAGGACGTCAGCGAGATGCTCGGCATCGACCCGCTCCTCGCCGCCAACGAAGGCAAGGTCCTGATGGTCGTCCCCCCCGACGAGGCGGACGCCGCGCTCGGCGCGATGAAGGCCCACCCGCACGGCCGGGAGGCGGCGATCATCGGCGACATCGTCAAGGAGCCCGCCGGCACCCCCATCGTCGAAACCGCCTACGGCAGCCGCCGCATCCTCGAGATGCCCATCGAGGAGCAGCTGCCCCGGATCTGCTAGGGAGGTCGCCGTGATCCGCAACGAACGCGCCTTCATCGAAGCGGCCGTCGCCGCGGTCGGCGACGCCAAGGACCTCGTCCTACCGGTCCTGATGGTCGACACCCCCGACGACCCCTGGACCCCCGAACGGATCCGCGGCCTGCGCGAACGCAGCGACGAACTCGGTCCGTTCGTCGCGCGCGCCGTCGACCTGCTCGTCGACCTCGAGGTGCCGTTCCTCGAGGAGGAGGCCCGCCTCGCCGCGCACGGCATCGACCTCGCCAACGACATGGAGGGGTTCGAGGTCGCCATGGTCGAGTTCGAACGCACCTTCTGGGAGGCGCGCTACGCCGAGTACCAGGCCGATCCCGACCGCTGGGACCTGGCGGAGGTCGAGCACCACGACGTCTGCGAAGAGCACGCCCTCAGCAGCGCCCGGGTCCGCGACGCCATCCGCGAGCACGGCGTCACCAGCTTCGAGGAGCTCGCGCCGTTCCTCGGGACCGACGTCTCCTGCTCCACCTGCCACACCGCCGTCACGAAACTCCTGCTGCAGGAGCTGCGGAGGTCGAAGGACGCGCACTGACCCGCCCCGTTTCGCCCTGAACGACACGCCCCTCGCCCGGCGGCTCGCCGGCGAGGGGCGCCTCCCGGATGGGGCGGTCGAGACGAGCGGCGCCAAGACCGACGACGCCCCCGGCGCCTACCCCGGCCGCCCCCTGTGGCTGCACGTCCCCGTCTGGGACTGGTCGCTCGCGCACCCCGATGCCCTCCACCACCGGGACGCCCTCGCCCGCACCCGCGCCCGCCTCGCGGCGACCGGCGCGCCGTGGCTCAGCGTGCACGTCGGCTTCGCCGCCGCCGAGGTCGGCTACGACGGCGGCATGCAGGCCCGCACCCCCGCCCTCCCCCGCGACGTCGTCCTCGCCCGCGCCACCGCCACGCTGCGCGCGCTCCGGGCGGCGCTGGACGTCCCCCTCCTCGCGGAGAACCTCGACGACCAGGCGCACCCCACCCCGGACGGGGAACGGCCCGCCTTTCCCGCCTACGCCCACGTGTGCGAACCCAGCTTCCTCCGCGAGCTCATCCTCGCCGCCGACGTCGGCCTGCTGCTCGACCTGGCGCACGCCCAGGTGAGCGCCGCGGCGCAGGGCACGGACGTGCACGCCTACCTCGCCGCCCTCCCCCTCGACCGCGTCCGCCAGATCCACCTGTCCGGCCCCCGCCCCCGTGGGGACGGCACCCTCGACGACGCCCACGCGACGCTCCGCGACGACGACCTCGCGCTGCTCGCCTGGACGCTCGACCGCACCGCGCCGTGGGGGGTGACCCTCGAGTACGGCCGCGACGCCGCGGCGCTGCTCGCCGACGCCGCCCGCGTACGCAGCGTCCTCGACGGCCACGCCGGCGGCGACGGTGCGCTGCGCACGACCCCGACCGTGCGGTAGATTCCCCGTTTCGACGGCACGACCCGCTGCGCGGCGTCCGGCGACCCCATCACGCCGTACCGGGAGGAGATCGGGTCGTCCCCCGACGAGGACGCCGGTGGGGGGTCCCGCGGGCGCCTCAGGTGACGGTGGCCCGCGCGTCGTCGTAGGCGAGGTGGTCCCCGCGCGCGAGGAGCGCCTCGGTGCGCTCGACGGCGCGCCACAGGTCCTCGAACCCGACGTACAGCGGCGCGACGCCCAGGCGGATGCCGCTCCCCTCGCGGTAGTCGGGGATCACGCCGGCGTCGATCATCGCCTTCGTGAGCCGGTAGGCGTCGGGGTGCGCGATCGTCACGTGCGACCCGCGCCGCTCCGGATCGCGGGGGCTCACGACCTCCACCCCGTGCGGCGCGAGGCGGGCGTCCACCAACGCGATCAGGTACTCCGTCAGGGCGACCGAGACGTCGCGGACCGTGCCGATGCCGGCGTCCCGGAGCAGTTCGACGCCCGGCTCCATCGCCAGGAGCGACAGGACCGGTGGGGTGCCGACCGTGAAGCGCGCCATGCCCGGCGCGGGGGCGTACGCGAGGCCGAAGTCGAACGGGTCGGCCTGCCCGAACCAGCCGTGGATCGGTTGCGTCAGGCGGTCCTGCAGGTCGCGGCGGACGTACGCGAACGCCGGCGCGCCCGGCCCGCCGTTCACGTACTTGTAGGTGCACCCGACCGCCAGGTCCGCGCCCCAGCCCGCCAGGTCGACCGGCGTCGCACCGACCGCGTGCGAGAGGTCCCACAGCACGAGCGCGCCCGCCGCGTGCGCCGCCTCCGTCAGGCGGGCGGCGTCGTAGCGGTACCCGCTCGCGAACGCCACCTCGGACAGCGACAGCAGCGCGACGTCGTCGTCCAACGCCGCGCGGATCGCCGCCTCGTCGGCGTGCACGCCGTCCGCGGCGGCCGGGACGATCTCCAGGCGCCCCCCGAAGCGCCGTGCGACGCCCTCGAGCACGTACAGGTCGCTCGGGAAGTTCAGCGCGTCCGACACGATGCGGGTGCGGGGCGCGCGATCCTCGAGCGCGGCGGTCGCCAGCTTGTACAGGTTCACGCTCGTCTGGTCGGCGACGACGACCTCGTCCTCGCCCGCCCCCACGAGCGGTGCGAGGCGCCCCCCGATGCGGCTCGCCGCACCCCACCAGCCCTCCCCCCAACTGCGGATCAGGCGCTCGCCCCACGCCTCGTCGACCGCGGCGCGCACGACCTCCCGCGCGCGGACGGGGAGCCGCCCAAGGGAGTTGCCGTCCAGGTAGATTTCATCCGGGTCGGCGACGACGAACGCCTCGCGGAACCCCGCGAGGGGGTTGCGGGCGTCGAGCGCGCGGGCCTCCTCGAGGTCCAGGCGGGGGTCGGAGGGACGCAGCGGCGAACGGGTCATGGGGCCTCCTGGGGCGCGAAGCGGCGCGGGGGACGGCGAGGGTACCCCACGGCGTCGGTGACGCCGCGGGGGGTCGTGCGGGGGGGCGCGGGGTGCGGCGGCGTCAGCCGGAGGTCCGGTGGACCTCGGTGACGTCGGCGAGGCGGCGCGCGAGGAAGCCGAAGTCCTCGTCGCGGATCGTGTGCAACGCCGTGCGCGCGGTACGGACCTCGTCGAGGTCGAGGCGTGCCGTGAGGACCTCCTCGTCGTCGCCGTCGCTGGCGACGACGCGGCGTCCGAACGGGTCGATCACCTCGCTCTCGCCCCAGAACCGCACCCCCTGTTCGGTCCCGACCCGGTTGACCATGATCACGTAGCAGCCGTACACCGCGGCGTAGAAGCGCGAGAGGCGCTGCCAGCCCTCCTTGCTGGAGATACGCGAGCCCATCCCGCCCTCGGGGCTGTTGACGCTGAACACGAGGACGTGCGCGAGCTCCGCGGCGGCGAAGTGCACCAGCGCGGGGTTCCAGGCGTCCCCGCACACGAACGGCGCGAAGCGCCAGCCGTCCTCCTCGAACGTCTGGTAGCGGCGGCCGGGCGTGAAGTACTTGCGTTCCTCGAAGATCCCGTAGTTGGGGAGGTAGATCTTGTGGTGGACGTGCCGCAGCGCCCCGTCCTTCAGGTGGACCTGGGCGTTGTAGAAGTTGAACGACGACGTCTCCTCGCTCATCCCCAGCGCGACGTGCGTGCCGGTGCTGGCGTCGCGCAGGGCGCGCACCTCCGCGGAGTCGACGTGCAGCGCGGTTTCCGTGAAGCGCGAGCCGATCCCGTACCCGGTGGTCGCGAGTTCCGGGAAGACGATCAGGTCGGCGGCGTCGCGGTGCGCCGCGATCTCCCGGTGGATCCGCTCGAGGTTGTGGTCGACGTCCCCCAGGACGCAGTCCATCTGCACGAGGGCGACGTCGAGGTAGCGCTTGGCGTAGGTCGGTCCGGGCATGACGGCCTCCAGAGGGTGGGGGTGACGTGGCGCGGGTCGCGTGCACCCCCGCCGACAGGGTACGCACCGGCGGACCGTCGCGCGAGGAGGACGGGCACGTTGCGGCCTCCGAGCCCGCGTCGTACATTGCGACCGGAGCGGGGGCGCGAGCCCGGCGGGCGCCGTGTGCGACGCCCGCCGCCGGGCGGCCCGAACGGCTGCAGCGCGCCTGCGGAAGGGATGTCGACGTGCGACGAACGAGAGCGTGGTTCGTGGGGTCGCTGCTACTGGCGGCAGCGGCGATGGTGGGGTGCGACGAGGGGGCGGGTACGGGTTTCGGTGGGCCGCCGCCGACCTCCCCCGGCATGGGAGCCATTGCGGGGAACGTGGACGTACGGTTCGGGGCCGCCGGGCAGGCGGCGGTGGCGCCGGACGGCCTCCCGTCGGGCGGCGTCGCCGACCTGTTCCCCGATCGGGAGGCCGCCCGCTTCGCGCCCGGCGAGATCGTCGTCGGCTACGACGACGCGCAGGGGCTGGCGCAGGCCGGCGCGACGCTGACGGTGCAGGGCGCGACGCTTCGGCGTGCGGGGTCGAACGCCGTGCTCGACACGGTGGTGTGGCGCGACCCGACCCTCGACGCCGCCGCGACGCTCGAGGTGGCGGCGGAGCTCGCGTCGCGGCCCGGCATCGCCTTCGCGGAGCCCAACGCCATCGTCGAGCGCCAAGCGACCCCGAACGATCCCTTCTACGTTCGCCAGTGGCACTACGACGCGATCGGTCTTCCCGCCGCCTGGGACCTCACGACCGGGTCGTCGGACGTCGTGTCCGCGGTGGTCGATACCGGCATCCTGTGGCGGGACGGGGACGGGTCTGCGACGCACCCGGACCTGGCCGGCAAGGTGCTTCCGGGGTACGACTTCGTCGCCGACCCCCGCTCGGGCGGCGACGGCGACGGTCGCGACGCCGACCCCCACGAGGAGTTCGCCAAGGATACGAGCGATCACGGGAGTCACGTCGCGGGCACGATCGCGGCGTCGACGAACGACGGTCGGGGCGTCGCCGGGGTCGATTGGAACGGCCGAATCCTGCCCGTCCGGGCGCTGGGGGTCAACGGTTCGGGGTACAGCACCGACATCGTCGACGGCGTCCTGTGGGCGGCGGGGTTCGACGTCGACGGCGTCCCCCGCAATCCCCACCCGGCGGACGTGATCAACCTGAGCCTCGGTTCGGAGCGCGGCTGTAGCCAACTGGAGCAACGCGCCTACGACCGCGTGCGTGAGGAAACCGAAGCGATCGTCGTGGTCGCTGCGGGGAACGAGAACATCGAAGCGGAACGGTTCGCACCGGCGAACTGCCGGAACGTCCTCACGGTCGGGGCGACCGGGTACGGCGGCGTCCGCGCGCCGTACTCGAACTACGGTGCCGGAATCGACGTCGTGGCACCGGGTGGGAACTTGAGCGTCGACGCCGACGGCAACGGCGACGCGGACGGCGTCCTGAGCACGGTGTACGACCGCGGGGGCGACGGGATGACGTACCGCTACTTCGAGGGCACCTCGATGGCGGCTCCGCACGTCGCCGGCGTCGCGGCGCTCATGCGGAGCGTCGACCCGAACGTCGGTGCGGACGCCGTACGGGCGATCCTGACCGACACCGCCCGACCCCTGAACGATTCGTTGTGCGGGGCGGGCTGCGGAGCGGGCCTCATCCAGGCGGACGCGGCGTTGCGGGCGCTCGACCCGGACGCCGGCGCGCCGGCGCCCGACGTGCCCGGCACCCTGACGTTCGCGCCGTCGCGCATCGACCTCGGGGCGTCGGCGTCGGGACGGGAGGTGACGCTACGCAACGTGTCGGACACCCCCGTCACGTACGACGCGACGTACTTCTTCGAGAGCGACGCCAACCCGGGGAAGCTGCCCAACGGCGCGATCTACGTCGAGCCCTACCCCCTCGAGGGCACCCTGGCGCCCGGCGCGTCGACGCGCGTCGAGATCGGCGTCAACCGCTCGTCCGTCCCCACCGACGGCTTCTACGAGTTCGCCGTGGAGATCGTCGTCGACGGCGTCCCGGAGTACCTGTACGGCAGCTTCGAGCAGGGGACCGACGTCGCGCCGTCGTTGTCGGGCCCGATGCTCGTCGCCGGATTCCGGTATCCGGCGGACGGCGGCGAACCGGAGGTCGGAGGGGGTACGCAACGCGCCGGGGCGTTCGACACCTACCGCTTCGACGCCGCTCCCGGGACGTACCAGGTGATCGGTTGGTCGGACGAGAACGGCAACGGGGAGGTCGACGGTGGCGACTACCTCGGCGTGCACGACGGGTGGGTGACCGTGACCCCGGGAGGGACGCGGGCCGGCGTCGACGTCGTCCTGGAGCCCACGGCCGCGCTGGAGGCGGCGAATGCGGACGGTCCGTCGCTCGGGGACGCCCAACGCGCGGCGCTGGAGCGGGCGCTCCGGGCGTCGCGCGACCGTTGAGCGACCGCCGGCCCATGGCGGCGCGCGGGATCCGGGGAACGTCCGGACCCCGCGCGCCGCGCCGCGGCGTTCAGGGTGCGCGCACCTCGAAGCGTTCCGGTCCGGCGATCGTGTCGTAGCCGTCGTCGACGAAGAACCACACGTCGTACGCGCCGGGCGGTAGATCGACGCGGGGGAAGGTGATGCGTCCCTCGGTGAGGCCGGCGCCCGCGGTCTGCGAACCGTTGACGTACGACCACCCGATGTAGTTCGTGCCGGTCTCCGCGCCCGCCGCATAGACGCCGATCCAATCGCGCGGGTTGCCCGGTCCTCCGGCGAAGGTGACGGTGAGCGGCGCGCCGCGGGGGATGACGTACGCCTCCAGGGCGATGCGGGGTCCGGTGGCGGGATCGGGGGCGTCGCCATCGATCGGTCCGAGGCGTCCCCCGCCCCCGTCCCCGTCGAACGGCGGGGCGTCGTCCGGCGCGGGGGTCGCGTCGGGGTCGCTTCCGCCGTCCGCGCCGTCCCCCCCGGTCTCGGGTCCGTCGTCCTTCCCCCCCAACCGGCCCCGGTCCCCGCCGTCATCCCCGAACGGGGGGTCGGCGGCGTCGACGTCGTCGGCCGCCCCGGCGGGGGGGTCGGCGTTCGCGTCGGGGGTCGCGTCGGTGTTCGCGCCGCCCGAGCCCGCCTCCGGTGCGCCCGCGGGCGGACCCGCGGCGAGGGCGCGGTCGATGCGGTCGGCGAAGCGCGCCCGCGCGTCGGCGGGCAGCCACGTGTTCTGGGTGAGGAGGTCGGCGGCGTTCCTGCCGTCGTCGTCCACGAGGTCGACGCGCCCCCCGGCGTCCAGGAGCGCCTCGAGGACGCCCGGAGCGATCGCGAAGTACGCCGCGCGGAGGGTGGGGGTGAAGCCGTTGGCCCCCACCACGTTGGGGTCCCCGCCCCGCGCGAGGAGCGCCTCGGTGATGCCGACCGCCTCGTTGCGGACGGCGTCGTGCAGCGGGGTCGAGCCGCTGGCGTCGGTGGCGTTCGGGTCGATCCCCAGATCGATGAGGGCGTGCACGACGCTCGGGTCGGTCGCGTTATCGGCGGCGGCGTGGAGGGCGGTGGCCCCGAACTGGTCGCGGTGGCGGTGGTTCGCTCCGCGCTCGATCAGCCAGCGGAGCGCAGCGGGGTCGTTCGTCCACTCGGCAGCGTCGAACAGCGCCGTCTGCCCGAACTCGTCGGTGGCGTCGATGGGGACGCCGGCGTCGAGGAACGCCTGCGCCATGCCGGCCGACCAATCCTCGCTCCGCAGCGCGGTCATCAGCGGCGTCACGTCGCTTCGCCCCCGGATCGAGGGGTCCGCGCCGCGCGCGAGGAGGAGGCGCGCGACGTCCTCCCGCGCGACGAGGTGGAGGGCGGTGTAGTCGTCGTCGGTGATCGCGTTCGGGTCGGCGCCGGCGTCGAGGAGGACCTCGACGACGTCGGGCGACGCACCGCGCCAGGCGGCGGCGACGACGGCGGTGTAGCCCGGGAAGAACGACGACGTCGAGCGGGCGTCGACGTCGTTCCCTGCCAGGAGCGTCCGGACCTCGTCGGGCGTCATCGCCTGCCAGCGGTCGCCGGTCAGCAGCGGCCACCCTTGCGCGGTCGCCCCGCCGGACCCCAGCGCGAGCGCGAGGAACGTGACGAGCGCGCCGATCCCGAGGCGCAGCGGCGGGAGGGTGCGAAACAGGTCGAGGGGCAACGGAATCGCGTGATGCATCGTAGACCTCGTTCGTCGGCCCGGGGACGGTGGGGTACGGCGTGGGCCGAATCCTAGGTTGCGTCATGGACGCTCTTGGGTGCAAGGGGGTCGGGCGGCGGGCCGCGAGGGCCCGTGACGCCGACGTGGCACGGGACGGGGGTCGGAATCGGCGCGTGCGTCGCCGCGACGCCGCGCCACCCTCCGTTCGACTCCGTCGAAAAGCCCCGTCGAAGACGGGGCTTGGGGTGGTGGGTCGTGTAGGACTCGAACCTACAACCCGCTGATTAAGAGTCAGCTGCTCTACCAATTGAGCTAACGACCCGCGCGCCCACGAGTGTAGCGCACCGCCTGGACGCGGACCAGGGAACGCGGCACGGGATCGGGCGCGTTCAGGGGGCGACCTCGCTCAACTTCACCGGGGTGCGGGCGCCGGAGGAGAGTTCTTCGGTCAACTGCGCACTCGATCCGTCGCCCCACCCCCAGATCCGGCCCTCGGTGTCGATGGCGAGGCTATGGGCGGGTCCCGCCACGACGTCGGTGATGGACACGCCGTGCGCCGCCCACGCCTCGTCGTCGGTGAGGGTCGGGGTGGTGATGCGGGCGTCCGTCCCGCCCGTCCCCAGTTGCCCCTCGACGTTCCGGCCCCACGCCCACACGCGTCCCTGGTCGTCGAGGGCGAGCGAGTGGTCGGCTCCGGCTGCGACGCGGACGACGGTGACTCCGGCGAGGTCGGCCTGGACGGGGATGGGGAAGGAAATCTGCGGTAGGCCCGTGTCCTGAGCGAGTTGCCCTTCGTCGTTGCTGCCCCAGGCCCACACGACGCCGCTCCCGTCGACGGCCAGCGCATGCTGGCCGCCCGCCGCCACGTCGGTCACGGCTCCGGACTCGTCCGCCCAATCGCGCGCGACGGGTCCGGGGACGGATCCGGAGTTCGCGTCATGTTGTCCCAGTTGGCCGCGGTCGTCCGCGCCCCACGACCAGAGGTTGCCGGTGTCGTCCCGCGCGAGGGAGACGTCCCCGAAGGTGGTCACGTCGGTGATCGTGCGGCCGTCGGCCGTCCACGGTGCATCGGTTCGGGTGGGGGTGACGACGTCCGCCGTGTCGCCGGTCCCCAGGACCCCGTTGCTGCCGTCCCCCCACGCCCACACGACCCCGGTCTCGTCGAGGGCGAGGACGTGGAAGCCCCCCGCGGCGACGTCGACGATGGAGACGCCCGCACCCCAGGGGGCGTCGCTCAGGGACGGCACCAACGCCTCGGTGGGGGCCGTCCGGCCCCGCTGGCCCTGCGAGTCCGAGCCGAAGGTCCAGAGCCGCCCGAGGGCGTCGATCGCGACCCCCGAGGTGAAGCCGGCCGCCGTCTGCACGAGCGGGACGCCCCCACCGACGCCGGCGTCGGTGGGGGTGAGGGTGGGGGCGATGTCGGGAACGGTGCGCGCCGATTGCCCGAGGTCGTTCCGGCCCCACGCCCACACGTCCCCGCTCGACGTCAGGGCGAGGCCGTGGGTCGGTCCCGCGGAGGTCGCGGTGAACGTCGCGGTGGGGAGCGTCGCGTCGAACGGCGGGTCCGGGTCCGCAGGGGGGTCGGTCGGGTCGGGGTCGTCGGTCGGGTCGGGGTCCGCCGGTGGGTCGGGGTCCTCGGGCGGGTCGGGCTCGTCGGGGGTGGTGGGGGCGTCGGGTTCGTCGGGGGTGGGTTCGCTGGGGGTGGGGGCAGTGGTGACGCCTTCGAGCGTGGCGGGGGTGCCGGGGCCGGCGGCGTTGACGCCGCGCAGGCCCACGTCGTACGCCGTGTCGGGCGTGCGGTCGGTGAGCGAGACGGGACTCGTGGTGCGGGGTGGGTCGAGGGGGGTCCACGGGCCGTCGTCGAGGCGGACCTCGAGGTTCGTCAGGGGCCGCCCGGAGGGCGGGGGCGGGCGGAACGTCAGCGTGAGGGTGGTGGCGTCGGTCGTGGCGACGAGGTCCCGCACCGCACCCGGGGGACCGTAGGGGGTGAGCGTCACCCAGGCGCTGGGTGCGCCCGGACCGACGGCGTTGACGGCGCGCACCCGAGCGGTGTACGTCACCCCGTTGGTGAGCGCGTCGACGACGATCGCCTGGAGGTCCTCGGCCCCGTCGGCCTCGTCGGTCTCGTCGGCTCCGTCGGGCACGTCGGTGGGGATCCAGGCGTCGCTGCCCGACAGGTTCGTCTCGTAGCGCAGGAGGGGGCGACCCCGGTCGTCGGGCGGAGCGAAGCGGAGGGTGGCGCGCCCGTCGCCGTCGGTGACGGAGATCGTGTGGGGGGCGCTCGGGCGTTCGGGCGGCACGTGGAACGTCACGGTGGGCGGGTCGCCCGCCTCGGCGTCCGGGTGCGGCACGACCTCGCCGTCGCGCACCAGGGTGACGGGGCACGTCGTCGCCGGGGGGAAGGCCGGGACGACGCCGCGCGCCCGGTCGTAGGTGACGTCGGGATCCGCGCTGGCGATCGGCGTCCACGCGGCGTCGGCGTCGTTCGTGCGGACCGCGACGTCGCGGAGCGGTGCGTCGCAGAGCGTGACGACGACGTCCGCCGTGAAGCGGCCCGTGAGCTGGACGCGGGTCCCGGCCGGCCCCGACGCGGGGGCGATCGCGGTGACGTAGGGCTCCGTTCCCTCCGGAGGCACGTTGCGGCTGCAGCCCACCGCGAGGGCGAGGAGCGCGAGGACGGTCGGGAGGAGGGCTGCGAGGCGGATCGGTACGCGGGTCGGGAGCGGGCGCGGGGTGCGGGGCATCGGGGACCTTTCCGGAGCGGGAGGCCGCTCGAGGGCCCGGCCTACGTCCCGGGCGTTCGCGTGGGAGCGTAGTGGACGCGGCGGGTGTGCGTTGTGGCGATGGCGCTACACCGGCGGCCGCCGCCACGGCGCGGGGGCGACCGGCCCCGGTTCGGTACCGGCGTGGTTCGGGGGGTACGGAGGAGGTGCACCCGAACCGAACCGGCGTCGGATCGGGGGTAGGCTTTCCGCGTATGGCGGCCGTCGATCCCGTACAGCAGGCCCGGAGGCAGGCGTACCTGTTGGTGCTGCCGGTCGCGGCGATCGTCTCGGCGATCACCGCGACGTTCGGGGTGCTGACCGGGCGGGGCACCCTGGGCGGCGCGGTCGCGGGGTTCGCTGCGGCGGCGGCGTTGCTGGGGTTCACGTACGTCGTCGCTGCGCGCCGCATCCCGCTCGTGCGGGCGGAACGCGCCCTGGTCGCGTTCGTCGTCCTGGGGATGGCGGCGTCGGTGGTCGTCGTGGCGGTGACGACCGGGTCGTCGGGGCGGTTGGTGGAGTTGATTCGGCAGGCGGCGTGGTTACCGCCGATCTTCGCGTTCGTCTACCTGGCGTTCGGGGCGCGCAACGGCGCCTGGATCGCGACGGGGTTGTGGGCGGTGACCGGCGCCGCGGCGGCGGTGCATCTGCTGCCGACGCACGCCCACCCCGCCGAGGAGGTGGTGCTCCTCGTCGAGTTCCTCCTGGTCGACGGCGTGATCCTGTTGTTGTTCGCCGGCATCGCCCGGGTCCTGCGGGCGTCGGAGCGCGTGGCGTCGGACATGGAGCACGAGGCGACGACGGACGCCCTGACGCAGGTCGCGAACCGTCGGCAGGGCGAACGCCGCCTCGAGGAGGAGGTCGAGCGCGCGGAGCGGTACGCGCGCCCGATGGCGGTCGTGTTGTTCGACGTCGACCTGTTCAAGCGCGTCAACGACGTGCTCGGGCATGCGGCGGGCGACCGCGTCCTGCGCCGCCTCCCCGCCCTCCTCGAGGGCGACGTGCGCGACAGCGACCTCCTGATCCGGTGGGGTGGGGAGGAGTTCCTGATCCTGACGCCGGAACTGACGCTGGAGGACGCCTCGCGCCTCGCGGAACGCCTCCGGGTCGCGATCGCGGGGCACGACTTCGGGGTGGGGGCGCCCCTCACCGCCAGTTTCGGGGTGGCGGCCTTGCGGCCGGCGGAGAGCGCTGCGGACGTCGTGCGCCGCGCCGACCAGGCGATGTACGCCGCGAAGCGGGCGGGCCGCAACGCCGTCTTCCGCTCGACGGGCAGCGACGGCGAGGCGATCGTCGAGCCGGTCGGGTCGGGCGACCCGACGAAGTCGGGGGACGGCTGGCCGGCGGCGCGGTCGCTGGCGGCGGACGGCGCCGCACCGATCCTGCCCGACGAGTCGTGACGGACGCCCCGGGGCGTTAGAGCTCGCCGGCGAGGAAGGCCGCGCGCGTCGCCTCGGCGCGCGCGAGGATCGCCGCGCGGGCGTCCGCGTCGCGCTTGCGCCACCCGGCGACGATCATGCGCATGCGGTGGTTCGTGGTGAAGCGTTCCTGGTGCCGATCGACGAACGCCCAGTACCAGGCGGTGATGGGGCAGGCGTCCTCGCCCTCGCGCTTCTTCGGGTCGAACCGGCAGGCGGCGCACGCGTCGCTCTGCTTGTGCAGGTAGTTGGCGCCCGCCGCGTACGGTTTCGTCGTCAGGCCCCCACCGTCGGCGTACTGGCTCATGGCGAGCACGTTGGGGACCATCACCCAATCGAGGGCGTCGACGTGCGTGGCGGTGAACCAGTCGAGGAGGGCGGTGGGGTCGACGCCGAGCAGTTGCGCGACGTTGCCCGTCACCATGAGGCGTTCGATGTGGTGGGCGTACCCGGTCGCTTCGAGCCCCGCGATCGTGGTCGCGAGGCAGTGCAGGTCGGTGGGGGCGCCCCAGTAGGCGGGGGGGAGGGGGGCGTGGGCGTCGAGGACGTTCGCCGCGCGCAGCGTCGCGCTGCGCGTCCGGTAGACGTGGTGGAGGAACTCGCGCCAGCCGAGGACCTGCCGGACGAAGCCCTCGAGGGCGTTCAGGGGGACGGCGGCGACGTCCGCGGTCGCGGCGTCCGCGTCGTCCTCGCCGTCGGGGGGGCGGGTGCCGACCCGTTCGGCGTGCGCGAGGGCGGCGTCGACGACCTCGCGGGGGTGGAGCAACCCCAGGTTGAGGGGGACCGACAGGGTGGAGTGCCAGAGGGTGCGTTCGCCGCTCACCATGGCGTCCTGGTAGCGCCCGAA
Organism: uncultured Trueperaceae bacterium; assembly: GCA_913057685.1. GTDB lineage: Bacteria > Deinococcota > Deinococci > Deinococcales > Trueperaceae > SLSQ01. The sequence continues at coordinate 9,721 of CAJXOA010000005.1, read as the reverse complement.
GTCGACGAAGCGATCGCGCAGGAAGGCGTCGAGGACCTCGAGGGCGTCGGCGCGGGTGACGGGCCAACCGAACGGCTCCGGGGCGCCCCAGGCGTGCGGGAGGTGCGCGGCGACGTCCGCCTGCACCTCGCGGGTGAGCGCGTCCGGCGCGTGCGTGGGGCGCGTGGGGGGCGTGCGGTCGCGGGGCGGGCCGGCGCGGTTGGCGGCGTCGTAGTTCCAGCGCCCCCCGACCGGCTCGCCGTCGTCGTCCATCAGCACCCCGCTCCAGCGGCGGACGTGCCGGTAGAAGGTCTCCATCTTGAGCGTCGTGCGGCCCTCCGCCCACGCGTCGAACACCGCGTCGGGCACGATCCACCCCTCGTCCTCGAACGTGTGGATGGGTGCGCCGGCGGCGTCCGCGCCGGCGCGCAGCTCCGCCTCGACGCCGTCGTCGCGGGGCCGCGTCCACCACGCTTCGCCCCCGACCGCCGTCAGGTGCGCGGTGAGGGCGGTCCCGAAGTCGTCGGCGTCGGGGTGGTCGAGGCGCCTGTAGTGGACCTCGTAGCCGTCCTCGCGCAGGTCGCGGGCGAGGTGCCGCATGGCGGACAGGAACGCCGTCACCTTCTGCGCGTGGTGGGGCAGGCCGTGCAGGAGGGCGCGCGACTCCACCATGAGGATGCGCGCGTCCTCGGGCCCGAGGCGGGCGAGGGGGCCGTGCGTGCGGCTCAGTTGGTCGCCGAGCACGACGAGGGTGGGGAGGCTCACCCGCGGAGGCTACCGGGCCCGGGGGCGGGGCGCCGTGGTCCGGCGCCCCGTTCGCCCCGCGGTCCGTCCGCCGCGTGGCCCGCGCGTGCGCTGCCGCGCGGGGTCAGTCTGCGGCGCGGCGCGCCGATTCCGCTTCGAAGTAGGCGTACAGGTCCTCGTCGGGGGCGAGCTCCGCGGCGCGGCCGTAGTGCGCCTCGGCGGCGGCGTACGCGCCGCGGTCGAAGGCGACGCGGCCCCGCCACGCCCACGCTTCGGCGTAGGCGTCGTTCGCGCGGGTGGCCTCCGCGAAGCGGCTCGCGGCGCCCGCCAGGTCGCCGGCCTCGTAGGTGGAGACGCCGGCCCGGAAGGCGGTTTCGGCCGCGACGCCCCACCGGACCTGGTCGCGGGCGAGGTCCGCGAAGTAGGCGGCACGGTCGTCGGTCGGGTCCTGTTCGGCGGCGGCCTCCCAGTACGGCAGGGCGTCGGCGGGGCGGCCCTGCTCCATGCGGATGCGGCCCATCCAGACGCGCGCGTCGCGCTGGAAGGGGATCGCGTCGAGGACCGCGGCGTGGTAGCGCGCGGCGGTCTCGAGGTCGCCGCGTTCGTAGGCGCTCCAGGCGAGCTCCTCGCCCGCCTCGACGAACAGCGGCGCCTGCGTCGCATCGAGCGACGCGCCGGTCGCGAGGTAGGCCTGCCAGGCGTCCCAGGCGCGCACGTGGAAGGTACTGCGGGCGTACACCTCGGCGAGCAGCCCGAGGGTCCGCGGGTCGTTCGGGGCGGCGTCGACCGCGCGTTCGGCCTGCGTGGCCGCCTCGCGCCACGCCGGTTGGTCGGGGAACGGCGGGACGTCGTCGGCGATCGCCCGGTCCATCGCCGCGCGCGCCGCGTCGTAGGGCGCTTGGGCGTCGGCGGGGAGGGGCGCCTGGGCGCTCGCGAGGGCGGTGGCGAGGGCAGCGACCAGGACGAGCGCGAGGGGCGCAAGGCTACGGGGGGTGGGGTGGGGCACGCGGCGTGTGGGCATGGGAGCCTCCTTCGTCGGGCGGCGCGCGGCGGGGCGCGCCCGTCGTCATCGTAGTGCGGCCGGGGTCAGGGGGGCGTGACGGGGCGGTGCGCGCGGAGCGCGCGCCCGGCGGGGCCGTCCCACCAGGCGGCGAACGCCGCGAGGGCGTGCGCGCGGTGGCTGACCCGCCGCTTGGCGGCGGGGTCGGCGGTCCCGAACGCCTGCCCGAGGTCGGTGGCGTGGAAGACCGGGTCGTAGCCGAACCCGTGGGCGCCCTCGGGGGCGTGCAGGATCCGCCCCTCGCAGGTGCCCTCGAAGGTCGCGTGGAGGGTGCCGTCGGGGGTGGCGAGGGCGAGGACCGCGACGAAGCGGGCGGTCCGGCGCGCGTCGGGGACGTCCCGTAGGGCGTCGAGGAGGTGCGCGACGCGGCCGGCGTCGTCGAGCCCCGGTCCGCCGTAGCGGGCGGAGTGCACGCCGGGACGGCCGTTCAGGGCGTCGACTTCGAGGCCGGAGTCGTCGGCGAGGGCGGGGAGGCCGGTGAGGTGGGCGGCGTGGCGGGCCTTGATGGCGGCGTTGCCGGCGTAGTCGGGGGCGTCCTCGGGTGGGGGTGGGGGGCCGTCCGGGGCGCGTTCGGCGAGGGCGTACACCGTCGTGGGGCCGCCCGCCAACGCCGCGCGCAGTTCGGCGATCTTGCCGGCGTTGCCGCTGGCGAGGACGAGGGCGTCGTCCGCGGGGCCGGTCACCGCCGGCCTCCGCCGGCGAGGGCGGGGCGGATGGCGTCGAGCACGCGGGGGACCGCCGCGACGCCGCGCCCGAGTAGGGCGACGTAGCGTTCGGGGTCGATCGGGTCGCGTTCGCTGCCGCCCTGGACCTCGATCAGGTGGCCGTCGGCGGTGGCGACGACGTTGAGGTCGAGGTCGGCGGCGTCGTCCTCGCGGTAATCGAGGTCGGTGACCATCGCGCCGTCCAGCAGGCCGACGCTGACCGCGCCGACGTCGTGGCGGAGCGGCCACTCGCTCAACCGGCCGTCGCGGACGGCGCGGTCGGCGAGGTCGTGGAGGGCGGCGAAGCCGGCGACGACGCCGGCGCAGCGCGTCCCGCCGTCCGCCTGCAGCACGTCGACGTCGAGGATCAACGTCGTTTTCGGGAGGGCGGTGAGGTCCCACGCCGCGCGCAGGGCGCGCCCGAGGAGGCGCTGGATCTCCTGGCTGCGTCCGCCGGTGTAGAGGCGTTCGCGGGGGCGGCGGGAGGTCGTGGCGCGGGGGAGGAGGGCGTACTCGGCGGTCAGCCAACCGCTGCGGTGCTTGCCGCCCCGTAGGTGCGGGGGGAGGCCGGGATCGATCGTGACGGTGGCGCGGACGTGGGTGTCGCCCCAGGTGAGGTCGGCGGAGCCCTCCGCCCAGCGGTGGGTGCCGACCTCGAGGGCGAGGGGGCGGAGGGCGTCAGGGTCGCGACCGTCACGCATGCCCTCACGGTAGCACCGGGCGGGACGTTCGCCCCCGTTGCATACCCTCGGGGGGTATGTGCTAGCCTTGTCCCATCGCGTTGCGGAGGCCGCTCGGGCCCCGTGACCCCGGCCCACGAGGCCACGAAGGAGAGGACCCATGCCGCTACTCACCGACGACGTCAAGGAACAGGTCATCCCGATGCTGGCCGACCTCGAGCAGGAGGTCGAACTGAAGGTCCTGACCGGCGGGGACGTCGTGATCCCCGGGCAGGACGCCACGGGGTACCAGGACGAAACCCTCGAGCTGCTGCACGAGCTCGCCGAACTCAACGACAAGATCCACGTCACCGAGGCCGCCCTCGCCGACGACGCGGAGGCCCAGGAGGCCGGCATCACCCGCGCGCCGACGACGCTGTTCCGCCGCAAGGGCGAGACCCGCACGAACCTCCGCTTCACCGGCCTGCCGAGCGGCTACGAGTTCACCACCCTCCTCGAGACCATCCGCATGCTGGGCGGCCCCAGCGAGGAGCGCGAGGACAAGGTCGGCCCCCTCGACGAACCGCTGACCCTGCAGACGTTCGTCACGCCCACCTGCCCCTACTGCCCGCAGGCGGTCCTGACGATCTTCGACCTCGCGATGAGCAACGAATCGATCATCGCTGAGGGCGTCGAGGCGAACGAGTACCCGGTGCTCAGCCGCACGTTCAAGATCAGCAGCGTGCCCGACACCATCATCGGCGAAAGCAACGACGCGCGGCTTCTCGGCGCGCAACCCAAGAAGCAGTTCGTCGAGGCGATCCAGGCGGCGACCCAAGTCCCCGCCTGACGACGTCCGCGGGCCGAGCTCGGCCCACCGCCGCGGGGCCTCCTCCCCGCCGGCCCTCACCTCTTCGTTTCGGTCGCTCCCGAAACCGATCCGCCGCCCCATGGCCGGGGCGGCGGATCTTCGTCAGGGACGATGGAACGCGGTGAAGACGGCGCGCGGCGGGGTCAGCGGCGCTCCTCGCTGAGGATCCGGAACGTCCCCGGACCCTGCACCTCGTTCGCGCCGGGCATGCCCAGGTCCGCGGCGACGCGCGGGACCTCCCGGTTCGTCGCGATGCGCGGCACCTGCTGCATCACCACGGTTTCCCCGACGACGGAGCCGAACAGCGTCGTCTGCTTCGCGACGTCCACCGTCCCCTCGGCGTACGTCAGCGCCGCCACGACCCCGTTCGGATCGACGGTCACGTCCCCGTTCGTCACGATCCCCAGCGCCGACCCCGTCAGGTAGTCGCCGTCCACGGACCGCAGCGACGCCCCGACATCGGCGTCGGCGACGTACGCCGGGTCGCCGGTCGTCCCGTCCGCCCCGAAGAACCAGGTCGTCCGCCCGCGGTAGGTGACGTCCCCCGTCACGTCCAGCCCCGCGCCGGGGAAGGCGACCGGCGTCGGGCCGTCCGGAACCACGTCCAGCACGCCACTCGCCGCATCCCAGGTGAACACCGGGTCGCCGGCGTCGTCGGCGCACACCGCGGACGGTTCCGAGGGGGGCAACCGCAACGCGGTCCGCCCCCCGCTCACCTCGATCCACGGGCACGTCGCCGCCGTCACCCGCCGGACCGGAACGTCGGCCGCGCTCACCGGGGGGTACCGCCCGTCGGCCACGCTCGGCAGCGACGTGAACGCGAACGCGTCGTAGTCCAGGACGGGGTTGCGGACGAACACGTAGGGCTCCGCGACGGGATCGATCGCGTCGCCCTTCGAGCGCACCGCGTGGTCGCCCGCCTCGAGGTCCAGGTAGATCCCATGAATCGCGTTCGTGACCCCCTCGGTGGTGCCCGCCGCGCCGACGCGGGTCCCGGCCGCGCTGTTCAGCGCGCCGACCTCCAGGTTGCCCGACGCCATCTTCACGCGCGTGCAGAGGTCCTGGTAGCGCAGGGCGTCGTCGGCGAACAGGGCGTTCGCGTCGGCCTGGACGTCGGTCTGCGGGTCGCCCTTCCCGGCGTACGTGTTGAAGATCCCGGCGTTCCCGGTCAGGTCGACGTCGGTATCGACCGTCGCGTCGCCGGCGATGATGTGCACCGAGCCGTACACGCCGATCGTGCCCGCCAGGCCCCCCGCCGCGCCCGGCGTCAGGGTGCCCGCCACCAAGGCGTTGTCCCACACCGACGCCGCCCCCTCGCCGACCGTCGCGACGACGTCCACCGTCGCGCGCGCCACCCCGTCGCTGCCGACCGACCGCAACAACAACAACGGCCCCTCGACGGCGTACGACAGGTCGTACGTGCCGCCCCCCTCCAGCTCGAACGTCACCTCGTGCCGCGTCGTCGCGTCGCTCGGGGAGAGCCGCACGCCGTCCCCGAAATCGAGGCCGTCCTCGATGCCGACGCCGCACGGGTCGTCCGGCGTGCCGGAACCGCTCCCGCCCACCCCGCCCGACGCGAGGAACGCGTCGTGTAAGCCCAGCAGCATCGTCGACTCCAGGTGCGCCATCCCCGCCTTCGCCACGTAGTACGCGCCGGTCCCCCGGCGTTGCTCCGCGGCCGCCTGCCGGTCGAGGCGCGCGACGAACGACGCCCCCAGAACCAGCACCACCAGCACCAGGCTGGTGATCAACACCGTCACCAGCAGAAAGCCTCCGGTGTCGCGCGGGCCTCGTGTGCGCACCCGGACGGCCGGGCGCGTGCCGCGTCGCCTCATGGCGTCTCCTCTCCGAGGCCGCGCCCACGGGTGTTGGGCATCCCGACCTCCAGGGTCACGACGTCGCTCCGGGTCCCCGACGGACCGGTCCCGGCGACCTCGATGCGCGCCGCGCGCACGCCGACCGGGCAGGTGGACGGGTCCGCGGTCTCCACGACCGCGCCCGCCGCATCCGGTTCCGCGCAGACGAAGCGAAGGTCCAGGGTGTCGACCCCCCGCGCGAGGCGCGCACCGAAGTCCGGCGTCGCGGCGAAGGCGTCGCCGCACGCCACGTCCTGGCGGTACACCGCGCGGTCGGCGAGGGTGTAGCGCACCTGCCGGCAGGCCGCCCCCAGCCCCCCCAGCACCTCGGCGTGCAGGCTCGAGGCGTACGTCACCGTCGCCACCCCCGACGTCCCGCCGCACGCGACGTACACCGCGCCGCACGTCACGTCGACGGCGTCCACGAATCGCGGGACCCCCCCGACCGTGACGGCGCGAGCGCCCGCCGACGTCAGGTCCTGGGCGACGGCCTCCGCGACGGTGCGGAGGGTCAGGTGCAACGCCGCGCGGTCGCGAACGTCGGTCGAGATCGACGCCTGCCGCGCGAAGTACGTCCCCAGGAACGCCAACGCCACCCCCGCCACCGCCGACGCGACGAGGATCTCGAGGAGGGTGAGGCCCACCGTTCGGCGCCTCATTCGCACGCCGCTCCCGGGTCCGCGACGCTGGGCGCGGGGCGGGCGGTCGCCGAGAGGCACGACAGGTGGCGGTGCAGCGACGTCGCGCCGCCGCGCCCCTCGACCGTCACGTCGACGCGCACCAACCCCCGCGTCGGTACGTCCCCGCCCCCGACCCGCCGCACGACCGGATCGCCGAACACGGCGACCGTGTACGCGAAGCCGTCGCGCGTCCCCGCGTCGCTGCAGGCGCCCGCCCCACCGGCGCACGACCGGTACGCCGCGAAGTCGTCCTCGATCCGCCGCGCGGTCGTTTCGAACACGGCGCGCGCCACCTCCAACCGTTCGCCGTCCGCCGCCGCCGCCCGCGTCACCGTCAGGTTCGAGACCTGGAGCGACGCGACGGTCGCGAGCAACACCCCCAGGATCGCGAGGGCCAACAGCGCCTCGATCATCGTCAGGCCCTTCGTGCGCCTCACGGCGTCACCTCCGTCTCCGCGTAGCGGTTCACGGCCAACGCCCGCGCGTACCCGCTCCCCCCGTGCCGAACGGTGAGGGTGAACCGGTCGACGTCCGTCGCCACGCCCGCCTCCAGCAGCCCCTGTCCGGTCCCGCGCGGGTCGAACACCAGGGCGACCGGCGGGGTCGCGCCCGCCACCTCCAGCGCGAGGGGGGCGCCGCCCGCCCCGACCCGTCGTTCCTCGACGCGGACGTCGGCATCGGCGAGGGCGGGCGTCTCGCCGCTGCGCACGATCACGCGGTCGTTCGCGTCGTCGATCTCCACCCACACCCAGCGGCCGCGCTCGAGGGCGTGGAACTTCGCGCGTTGCAGCAGCCGGGCCACGCCCTCGACCTCGCCGTTCACCGCGAAGCGGTCGGTCGGCATCGTCACGGTCGCCACCCCCGCCAGCGCGCCGAGGACCGCCAACGCCACGAGCAGCTCGACGAGAGTGAGGCCGACCCGCCTGCGCGGGCGCCGCCCGCGCGGCGCCTCCCGCGACGGAGGGCCGAGCCGTGTCATGCCCCCATCATGCCCGCCGGAGGGCCGACGTGCGGTGCACACGCCGCGGCGCACCCCCGGGCGGCGCGCCGTACCGCCCGGAACGCCGCCGCCCCGCGCGAGGGGTAGGATGGGCCCGAACGAGGAGAGGAGGCACCATGCGCATCGCAACCATCCTGGCCCTGGCGACCCTGACGCTGGCCGCCTGCAGTCCCGACGGGGAGGCCGCGATCGACGGCACGTACGCCCTCACCGCGGAAACCACCGCCGAATCGACGATCCCGATCTACCAGCCCGGCGAGGACGGCGAAGGCGTCGTGCAGACCGACGTCGTCACCGTCGAGACCGACGGCCCGTACGTCACGATGACGTTCCGCGACGCGGACGCCCTCGTCACCGGCTTCCGGCGCGGCTCCACCGTGGAGTTGACCGCCGGCAACACGGAGCGAAGCATCTGGTACGAGCTCCAGTGGTCCGGCGCCGACCGCTTCGACGGCAGCCTCCGCCGCACCGAGGGCGAGGACCGCATCCACGCCACGATCGAGGCGACGCGGGTCGCGGCGGACGCGACGAGCGAAGGCACCGCGACCGACCTGTTCGCCGTCCCCGACTGACCGACCGCCCCGACCGACGAACCGCCGCCGCCCCCGCGCCCCGCGCGGGGGCGGACGCGTGCCGGCGTCAGCCGTCGTGCGGGGCCGGGCTCCAGGCGCCGTCGGTCGGGCCGATGTCGCGCCCGCAGTGGGGGCACGCCGTCGCGTCGCTGCGCACGAGCTCCTGGCAGTGCGGGCAGGGGCGTTGCGCCCCGCTCGCGACTAGCCGCGCGCGGAGCGCCTCGTGCGACGGTCGGGCCAACAGGACGTGCACCAGCGCCAGCGGCCAGATCGCGAAGCCGTAGAGGAACCACACCCACGCCCGCCGGCCCTTGCGGCCGGCGAGGTAGGCGACGAGGCCGGCGACGAGCAACCAGAACAGCAGCGTCATGCCCTCAGCATGGCACGCGCCCCGCACGTGGGGCGCCGCCCACGAAAACGGTCGGTGCCGCGTGGGCACCGACCGTCGTTGGCGTTGGCGGAGGGAGAGGGATTCGAACCCTCGATGCCGTTTGCACGACATACGCGCTTTCCAGGCGCGCTCCTTCAACCACTCGGACACCCCTCCAGGCGCCACGAATCCAGCATCCGCGAGTCTAGCAACCGGGGGGAGGGGGGTCAACGAACGCCGTCGTCGCGGGGCCACCCGCAAACGCGGAGCCGACGTGTCAGGATTGGCGCGTCGGCGACGTCGGGCGCTACGCCGCGCGCGTACCCTGACCGCCGGAACGTCGAGAGGAGGCACTCCATGCGAGAGCGCATCGTGAATCTGACGAGTCCCGAGGACGTGGACGCGTTTCTGAGCGACCACCCGACCAGCATCGTGTTCAAGGCCGGGACGTGCCACAAGACCATGCAGGGCTTCGGGTTCCTGCAGGAGTGGCTGGAACCCCGCGAGGACCTGATGGTCGGCGTGATTCGGGTCGTCGAGGCCCGCCCCGCCAGCAACCTGGTGGCCAGCAAGACCGGGATCCGCCACGAAAGCCCGCAGGTGATCGTGTTCCGCGACGGCGAAGCGGTGTTCGACGTCGACAACTGGAACATCACGCACGAGACGTTGCAGGAGGGCTTCGGCCGCCTCCCCGCCCAGGGGGAGGCCGTCCAGGCCGGCGCGGCGCAGGGCAGCGACCTGGGTCCGTACCTGCAGGTGCTCGAGCAGTACCTGCACGGCGACATGGACGACGCCCAGTTCGAGCTGCACTACACGACGATGTTCCGCGACGACGCGAACCTGCGCCCCAACGCCGAGGTCGAGATCCTCGGGTCGATCTTCGGGGACGTCGACCAGCGGCACGCGACGATGCACATGATGATGGCCGGCCGCGGCCGCGACCCGCAGCTCGAGGCGCGCGCCCGCTCCGCCTACGACCGCCTGAAGGCGCTCGAGACCGCCTGAGGGCCTCGCGCAGGGCGGCGCCCTAGCGGCGCCGCTCGTTCGCCCGCGCGAACCGCTCCAGCGGATCCTCGCGCGCCGGCGCACCCCCGCCCGCCATCCCGTCGCCCGCCGGTCCGTCCCGCCTCGCGCGGGAGGCCGGCGGGCGCGCTGCGTCGGCGGGGGGCCGCTCGCCCGCGCGCGGCCGGCGCGGCCGGCGGGCGAGCCCCAGCGTCAGCCACACC
>CAJXOA010000004.1 GCA_913057685.1 uncultured Trueperaceae bacterium | reverse complement strand
TGCGCCCGACAGGATTCGAACCTGTGACCTTTCGCTCCGGAGGCGAACGCTCTATCCGGCTGAGCTACGGGCGCGCGACCGAAACGAAAAAGTAGCACCGGCAACGGGAGGACGTCAAGGTAATGAGGCTGAGCCGCCGCACCAACACGATCATCTTGTGGATCGTCTCGATCGGCCTTCTGGTCGGGATGGTCATCACCTTCACCCCCACCCTCGGCGCGATCGGGGGGCAGACCGACACCAGCGTGCCCGCCCTCGTCGTCGACGGCGAGACCGTCACGGAACTCGAGGTCGCGCAAGTGCGGTCCTCCTCCGCCGTGTTCGACGCCGTGCGCGAAGGGCCGGTCGCGACCGACCTCGAGCGCCTGCTCGTCGCCACCGTCATCGAGCAGGAGGTGCTGCGCCAGGCGGCCGCCTCGCAGCGGGTCGGGGCGGGGCAGGTGCGCGCCGAAGTGAACGCCTTCCGCGAACGCAACGGCGTCGACGGAGGCGCCAACGACCAGGCGTACCTGCGCCTGATCGGGGGGGCGGGGTACACCGACGCGACGTTCCGCGACTACGTCCGCGAGCAGCTGCAGATCGCGGCGTACCGCGAGGAGCTCGTCGCGGACGTCACCGTCGACGACGTCGAGATCGAAGCGTTCTACGAGGCGAACCCGCAGAACTACCAGACCGAACCGCAGGTCGTCGCCCGCCAGATCGTCGTCGAGGACGTCGAGGCCGCCGAAGCCGCCCGCGCGCGGGTGCAGGCGGGCGAAGCGTTCGCCGACGTCGCCCGCGAGGTGTCGCTCGAGCGCGCCGAGCAGGGCGGCGCCGTCGGTGGCGAGACGCCGCAGCCGGTCGGTCGTCCGGCGTTCCCGACCGAGGTGGCCAGCGCCGTCTTCGCGCGCACCACGCCGGGCGTCACCCCGCCGATCCAGGCGGCCGGCGGGGTGTACCTCGTCGACGTCGAGTCGCTCGTGCCGGCGGAAACGCGGCCGCTCGAGGAGGTCCGCGACCAGGTGGAGGCGGACGCCCTCGCGGCGAAGCGCAACGCGGTGATCGAAGCGGAGATCGAGCGCCTCGTCGCCGAGGCGGAGGTCGAGGCGGCCGAGGGGAGCGACCTGCCGGTCGACGATCCCGTCGCCGCGCGCGTCGGTGACCGCGAGATCCGCACGTCCGACCTGGTGCGCGCGACGTACACCAACCCGCAGATCCGCCAGTCGCTCGGGCCGCAGACCGCCACGCTGATCTTCGACTTCTTCCGCCCCACCATCCTCGAGCAGCTCGTCGACGGCGCCCTCGCCGTCCAGGGCGCCGAGGATCTCGAGCCGACGTTCGTCGGCTCCCGCGACCAGATCGCGCAGGCGGCGCTCGACTACGTCTCGCGCGACGCGGAGGCGGACGACGAGGAGGTCCGCGCGTACTACGAGGACAACCTCGACCGCTACACGGTGCCGGCCAGCGCCGACGTCGAACGGGTCGACTTCGCGAGCGAGGCGGACGCGCGGGCGTTCCGCGAGGCGCTGCTCGAGGGGGACGACGTCGAGGCCGCCGCGGAGGCGGCGAACGGGACGTACGAGGACGTCGGGGTCGTGCAGCGAGGGACGCTCGAGACGGCGCTCGACGTGTCGCTGTTCGACACCGACGCGTACGCGCCGTTGGCGAACGACCCGCGCGAGGTGTCCGACGTGCTGGTCCTCGCCCCGACCGAGTTCCCGTCGCCGTCCGACGCTTCGCCGTCCGACGCCTCCCCGACCGACGCGCCGGCGGAGACGTACGTCGTCCTCGTCGCCGAGCGCGTCGAGGAGCGCGTGCGTCCCCTCGACGAGGTCCGTGCCGACGCCGAAGCGCGCGTCCTGGCCGAGGAACGCCAGGCGTTGCAGCGGGCGTGGCTCGACGAGCTGCGCGAGACGATCGACGTCGAGGTCCTCGTCGATACCGGCACGCCGACCCCCTCCGTGGTGGAGGGCGAGGCGCTGCCGAGCCCGACCGACCTGCTCGAGGACGCCGACCCGGACGCGCCGACGACCGACTGACGTCCGCACCCGTACGGCGGCGTGGCGGGCGCGACCCTCGGGTCGCGCCCGCCGTCGTACGTCACGGGGCCCGGCGTGGGGTGGGGTAGCCTCCCGGCATGAAGCGAGCGTTGATCAGCGTCTCCGACAAGCGCGGCCTCGTGCCGTTCGCGCGCGCCCTCGCCGAGGCCGGCGTGGAGATCGTCTCGAGCGGGGGGACGGCCCGCACCCTGCGGGCCGAGGGGGTGACGGTCCGCGACGTCGCGGACGTCACCGGCCACCCCGAGATCCTGGACGGTCGCGTGAAGACGCTGCACCCCCGCATCCACGGCGGGGTGTTGGCGCGGTCCGCCGACGTCGCCGCGGACGCGCTCGCGCCGCACGGCATCGAACCGTTCGACCTGGTGGTGGTGAACCTGTACCCGTTCCGGGAGGCGGCGGCGGACGAGGCCGCGACCGAGGCGGAGGTCCTCGAGTTCGTCGACATCGGCGGGCCGGCGCTCCTGCGGGCGGCGGCGAAGACCCACGAGCGCGTCACGGTCGTCGTCGATCCGGACGCGTACGACGGCGTGCTCGCCGCGATCGCGGAGGGCGGACCGAGCGCGGCGATGCGGCGGCGGTTGGCCCGCGCGGCGTTCGCGCACACCGCGGCGTACGACGCGGCGATCGTGGCGTGGTTCGACGCCGGCGAGGCGAGCGGCGCGCCGGCCGACGCGCCGGCCGACGCGCAGGCCGGTGCGGCGTCCGCCGCGGCGGGCGACGGGGGCGGGGCGGAGGCGGCGTTGCCCCCGACCCTGCACCTGGCGCTCGAGCGCGCGGAGGTCCTGCGCTACGGGGAGAACCCCCACCAGGTGGCGGCCCGCTACCGGACGATCGGCGCGTCCGGCGCGTGGGACGCAGCCGTCCGCCACAAGGGGCGCGCGCCGTCGTACCTGAACCTCTTCGACGGGGAGGCCGCCTGGCGGTTGGCGCACGCCTTCGACCGCCCCGCGGCGGTCGTCGTGAAGCACGCCGACCCGTGCGGCGTGGCGGTCGCGGGCGACGTCGCGTCGGCCTACGCCGCCGCCCTCGAGGCGGACCCCGTGTCCGCCTTCGGGGGGGTGGTGGCGCTGAACCGTCCGGTCGATCGCGCGACCGCGGAACGCATCCAGGCCGCCCCGAAGGCGGACGTGCTGGTGGCGCCGGGGTACGACGCGGACGCCCTCGAGGTGCTGGCGTCGAAACGCAAGGCGATGCGGGTCCTCGAGGTGCCGCCCCCCGGCCCCCGGCCGCTCGAGGTGCGGTCCCTCGACGGCGGCCTGCTGGTGCAGACCCCCGACCGCGTCGACGAGGACCCGCTCGCCGGGCGGGTCGCGACGGTGCGCGCGCCCAGCGAGGGGGAGGTGCGCGATCTGCGTTTCGCCTGGCGGGTGGTGGCGGCGACCGGTTCGAACGCCATCGTCCTCGCGAAGGACGGGGTGGCGTGGGGGATCGGGGCGGGGCAGCAGAACCGCGTCGACGCCGCCCGCTTGGCGGTGGCGAAGGCGGACGGTCGGGCGGCGGGCGGGGTCGTCGCCTCCGACGCCTTCTTCCCGTTCCCCGACGGGCTCGAGGCGGCGTTGGCGTCGGGCGCGACGGCGGTGGTGCAGCCGGGCGGCTCGGTGAACGACGACGCGGTCGTCGCGGCGGCGGACGCGCACGGCGTGGCGATGATCCTGACGGGCGTCCGGCACTTCCGGCACTGACGACGCCGGGCCCCCCAACGAAAGCGGCCCGCCGGTGCGCCGGCGGGCCCCGGGACCCTCTCCACGTGGGGTGCCCACCGGGAACCTAGCACGGGGTCCGGCGCGGTGCGTCGGGGGCCGGCCGGCTCCCGCCCGTCCAGGACGCGTACGCCAGCGGTGGTGACGGCGTGCGGCGGGCCTACAAGATGTAGTAGGCAAATGTGGAGGAATTCGCGCCCCCCGGTCGGGGCGCTCTGCTACATTACGGGGCAGACGCACTCGGTCGCCGGGTCCCGCCGCGACCGCACCTTCACCCCGCCGTCCGCCCGCCCCATCGGCTGCGCGGACCCCACGCCCCCGGCCGGCCGACGCGCCGCGCCAGGAACGGAGGAATCCCGTGTCTCACGACGCTCCCGACCCCCGCCTCGCCGCGTTCGATCCGCACGCGGTCACCATCGCCGAACGCCAGTACTTCCAGCCGGGCGACGACGACCTCGGCGCGATGTTCCGCCGCGTCGCCGATTGGGTGGCGACGCCCGAGGGCGACGCGCGCGAGGGCTGGGCGGAGCGCTTCTACGACCTGATGGCCGACAAGCGCTTCTGCCCCGGCGGGCGGGTCCTGGCGGGCGCCGCGACGCAGCACGGCAACGTCCTCAACTGCTTCGTGCAGGACGGCCGGCCGGAGGAGGAGGGCAGCGACGCGTGGGTGCTGCACCTCGCCACCAAGCTGGCGCTCGTCACGAAGGTCGGCGGCGGGAACGGCGTCAACCTCGACCCGCTCCCCCCGAAGTCGGAGTGGCGTGGCACGCCCGGGACCGTCTACCTGACGATCGACCGAAACCACCCCGACCACGACAAGGTCGCCAGCGGGACGTTCCTCGACCTGGTGCACGGCTCGTACGTCACGAAGGGCTACCGGACCGCCCACATCGTCGAGAAGGACGCCCTCCCGGCGGGCGTCGACGTGCGCGTCGTCGGCGACAGCGTCGACGACATCTGGGCGGCGGCCGGCGAGACCGCCATGGCGGTCCTCGAGGGCCGCGACCTCGTCGTCGACCTGTCCGACCTGCGCGCCGAGGGGACGCCCGTGAACGGCTCCGGCGGGACGAGCAGCGGACCGTCGAGCTTCGCCGTGGAGGTGTTCGACAACTTCGCGACGTGGGGTGGGCTCGGCGGGGCGGCGCACGCGGGCCCCGTCGCGACGCTGCGCTACACCTTCGCGCCGACCTTGCGCGCCATCCGGCAGGGGGGAACGCGCCGGGGGGCGGGCATGGGCACGCTGTCGATCACCCACCCCGACGTCCGTGACTTCGTGACCGCGAAGGACCTCGACCGCGAGGAGGCCGAGGGCGACATCAGCACCTTCAACATCAGCGTCCTCGTCGACGACGCCTTCATGAAGGGCGCCCGCACCGAGGGCCGCGGCGTCCTCCAGGAGATCGCCGAGCACGCCTGGGCGACCGGCGAGCCGGGCCTGATCTTCGTCGACCGCATCAACGCCCACAACCCCATGCGGGCCGCCTACGGCGACATCAAGAGCACCAACCCGTGCGGGGAAATCCCGCTCTACCCGGGGGAGCCGTGCGACCTGGGCGCGATGAACCTCGCGGCGTACGTCGCGACGTCCGGCGTCGGGATCGACGGCTTCGACGGGCGCGCCTTCCGCGAGGACGTCGCCACCACCGTCCGGTTCCTGGACGACGTGCTCGACGTCAACCGCTTCGCCCTCGAGGACAACCGCGAGATGAGCATGAAGCTTCGGCGTTTGGGGCTCGGCGTCATGGGCCTCGCCGACGCGCTCATCAAGATGGGCTACGCGTACGACTCCGACGAGGGGCGTCGCGCCGTCCACACGATGATCTCGATGCTGCACGACGCGGCGGTCGACGCCAGCCGCGCGCTCGGCGAGGAGCGCGGGACCTTCCCCGCGCTCGACGACGCCACCGGCATCGAGCCGCGCCGCAACGTCGCCGTCCTCACCGTCGCCCCGACCGGCACGACCAGCATGCTGATGGGGGTCAGCAGCGGCGTCGAGCCGGTGTTCGCACCGTTCATCTACCGCAAGATCGGGGACACCTACGCCGCCCTGATCCACCCGTTGTTCCAGGACCTCCTCGACGAGCACCCGCCGCACCCCGACTACGCGCGGGACGGCGGCTGGGATTGGGACAAGGTCGTCGAGCGGGTCCAGGAGAACCACGGCTCCGTGCAGGGCCTCGACTTCGTGCCCGCCGAGGTCCAGTCGGTCCTGACGTGCGCGCACGACATCCGTCCCGAGGACCACGTCAAGATGCAGGGCGTCGTCCAGCGCGCCTTCGACGGCGGGGCGCAGGCGGCGAACTCGATCTCCAAGACCATCAACCTCCCCAACGGCGCGGACGTCGACGACGTGTTCGACGCCTACGCCCTCGCCTTCGACGAGGGCTGCAAGGGCATCACCGTCTACCGCGACGGAAGCCGGCAGTTCCAGGTCCTCTCCACGAAGAAGAGCGACGACGCTCAGGACGACGCGAAGGACGGCCGCACGACCGACGCGACCCCCGCCGCTCCGGCCGCCCCGGCCGCGCCGGCGGCTGCGGTCGCGACCGCGACCCGCGCGCCCGCCGCGCCGACCGGCGTCGCGGCGCACGCCGGGGCGCTCCCGGGCGAACCGCTGTTCGAACGCCCCGGCCGCCTCGAGGGCTTCACCGACACCGCGAAACTCATGCTCCCGACCGGCGAGTCGCGCGGGTTCTACGTCACCGTCAACAAGCAGGACGGCCTCCCCAGCGAGGTGTTCATCCTCTCCGGCAAGGCCGGCGACGAAGCGAACGCCGACAGCGAAGCGCTCGGCCGGGTCGTCTCGATCGCCCTGCAGTACGGCGTCCCCGCCGAAGCGATCGTGAAGACGTTGCGCGGCATCAACGGCGGCATGTACGGCAGCTACCAGGGGCGCATGGTCGCCAGCAAGGCCGACCTGATCGCCGTCGCCCTCGAGACCGCCGGCGTCGAGAACGTCCTGCAGCGCGGCGCGGCCTGCCCCGACTGCGGCGCGCCGCTGCGCTTCGAGGAGGGCTGCCAGAAGTGCGAGAGCTGCGGCTACAGCAAGTGCGGCTGACGCCCGACCGACCCTGACCCGAGTCCGTGCGGCGGGGGCGTAGGCCCCCGCCGCCGACGTTCGGGCACGCCCCGTGGCGGGACCGTGCTCGAAGGGACCGTGCTCGATGGGACCGTGCTCGACGCGACCGTGCCCGTCACCGCTCAGACGACGGTGACGTTCGCGAGGCCCGCCGCGCGGACGGCGTCCCCGTACCCCCGAATCTCGCGCGCGGTCGGTTCGCGCCACCCGGACGCACCGGGCCGGACGCCGTGACGGCGGAACCCCGTCACGCGGACGTGCACGTCGGGCGCGACGCCGGCCAACCAGGTGGCCGCCCGGTGGAGGGCGTCCGGCGCGTCGTTGCGACCGGGCACGATCAGGAGGCGGACCTCGTGCAGGAGGCCGCGCGCCGCCAGCCGATCGATCGACGCTTTCACCGGCGCGACGGGGGTCCCGGTCAACGCCCGGTGGGCGTCGTCGTCGAACGCCTTGAGGTCGATCATCGCGCCGTCCATGACCGGTTCGAGCGCGTCCCAGACGGCGGGTGGCGTCAGGCCGTTGCCGTCGACGAAGCGCGTCAGGCGGGCGGTGGTCGGGTCCGCAGCGAGGGCGGCGAAGAACGCCCGGACGAACGTCGCCTGCTGCGTCGCTTCGCCGCCCGACACCGTGACGCCCGACAGGAACGGTGCGACCGGGCGAACCTCGGCGACGAGGGCGTCGGGCGTCACCGACCGGGCCTTGGGGGAACTCGCGTCGGGGCAGGCCGCGATGCAGGCGTCGCAGCCGATGCAGGCGTCCGGACGCCACCGGACGGCGCCCCCCACCACCTCGAGCGCCGCGGTCGGGCAGCCGTCGACGCAGGCACCGCAGTCGTCGCACACGCGAATCGTGTGGGGGTTGTGGCACGCCGGACAGTCCATGTTGCAGCCCTGCAGGAACACCGCGAAGCGGTTCCCGGGCCCATCGACCGCACTGAAGGGGATCGTGCCCGAGACGAGGCCGCGCACGCCCCCCGCGTCCGCACCGTCCGGCGCGAGGCGCACGGCGCGAGCCGCGGCGTCCGCGGGGAGCGGGCGGGGAAGGGTCACCTCACCCCCGACCGCCCGCCTGGCGTTCGGCGGCCACCACCCGTTTCGTGGCGCGCTGGGTGCAGTGCGCCTGCGCCTCGTTGCCCGCCCCGAGGTAGGTGCTCCCGTGGCGGGCGCCCGCCTCGATGGCCGCGAGGTCGCTCTTCTTCACGAGGTAGCCGGTGATGCGAACGAAGTCGTTCGAATCGAGGTTGAACGTGACGTCGCGCATGCCGGTCGCCATCGCGCCCTTGATGACGTCCACCACCGCGTCGGGGTTGCGGCGCGCCGTGTCGTCGAAATGCACGATGTCGCTCACGCCCGCCGCGAACACCGCGTGGTGCGGCGCGACCGCCATGAGGTGCCGGTACAGGTCGGGTTCCTCCCCGATCGGGATGCGCGTCCCCGCCGTGACGTCCACGTCGAGGTCGATGCCCGACTGCGCGTGCATCATCGCGCGGCCGTCGAACCCGTCGCAGTACGGTTGGGGGCGGTCGGCGACGAGCCCGGCGATCGTTCGCACGATGCGGTGCCCGAGCGCGTTCGCGTCGGCGTCGTGCCCGTAGCGGCCGGAGGCGCCGGCCCGCTCCATCAGCACGTTCACGGCCTCCGCCAGGCCGAAGACGCCGAACATCGCGGAGAACCGATCGAGCTGCACCAGGCCCTCCTGCACCAACCAGTCGTGCTCGAAGAACCCCGACCGCTCCACCAGGTGGCGGATGCGGGCCTCCATCAACTCCGCGGTCGCCTCGACGTCGTGCGGCAACGTCGTCGTGAAGAACGCCTCGGTGTCGCCCTCGTGCCGGAGCGCGACCTCCTTGAGGTTGATGCGCACCAGCGTGTGCGCACCTCCCCCGATCTTGAGGCTGTTGTAGCAACTGACCGCCGCGTACCCCTCGCCGTGGTCGGCGCGCATCATCGGGTCGTTGACGAAGTGCGGCTTCGCGCAGGCGAACACCGTCTCGGTCGCGTCGCGCAGCAGGTCGTCGGGCGTCACGCCCGGCGCGACCTTCAAGCTCAGGTTCGGCACGACCTGCCGAAGCTCCCGCTCGAGCCGCAGGATTGCGCGCAGCATCGGCGTGTCCTCCGGCCCCAGGTTCGCGTGCACGAAGGCATCGGGCAGCATCCGGTCGAGCGCCCGCCAGAACGGCCGGAGCGCCTCCACGATCGCGTCCTCGCTCAGGCCGTCGGCGTACGGAGCGAGCAGCGCATCGAGGTCCCCGAGGTACACCGGGTAGCCGGTGATCGAGGGGACGTTCGCGTACATCGAGGCCAGGAACCAGGTCGCCTCCGCCAGGTCGCGGGGCGGCGGCAACTCCAGGTACGCCGAGCCGTTCGCCAGGGCCGCGGCGTAGTCGGGCAGCAGGTAGCGCGGGCGGTACGGCGCGTTCCCCTCGTACATGTCGCAGATCACCCGCGCGTCCAGCGCCTCGCGGGTGGCGGCGCGCAACGGCGGCATGGGACGCAGGTTCTCCGCGAACGCCGCGAGGCGTTGCACCCGCTGCCGGTACGTCAACGTCCCGTCCAACAGGATCGCGTCCAGCTCGCGGCGGGCCTCGGGGCGCAGGTCGGCCTCCGGCCCGTCGACGGTGGAGGGCGTGACGGTGGGGGGCGTGACGGTGGGGGGCGTGGGGGCGTCCGCGGTCGGGGGGGCGACGGCGTCGGGATGGGGCATGCCCCATCGTCGCCGGCGGGTCGGTCGACCGGGAGGGGCGAACGCCCCTAGGCGAACGCCTCCGGGCGCGCCAACCACAGCTCCGCGGCGCCGTCCTCCGGCGCGAGGCCCGCCCCGTCCAAGAGGTACCCCGCCGCGAACAGGGGCGGCAGCGCCCGGCGCAGGTGCCCGCGCCACGCCGCCGCCGCCTCCGGGTTCGCCGCGCGGAGGGCCTGCACGTCGCGGGGCGCAGCGACCCGCACGCGCGGGGCGCCCCCCGGATCGGCGACGTCGCCCCACGGCGCGTCGGGATCGAGGCGCGGCCCGCGCGCCGCCGGCGGCGGCGGCCGCCGGCCCTCGGCGTACGCCGCGGCGCGCGCCGCGACGCGGGGCGCGTCGAGGTCCCACACGACCTCCAGCCGGTCGCTGGGCAGCCCCGCGTTCAGTTCGTCGTGCAGGTCGCCGTACAGGTTCTCCACGTACCGGTTCGCCGTCGCCCCGAGGACGTGCGTGTTCAGGCGGGCGTTCCCGTGCTCGAGCGGATCGAACGTCCACACGACCCGCGCGATGCCGCGCGCCCGGGCCGCGTCGCGTTGCGCCCACTTGAGCGCCACGCCCACCCCGAGGCCGCGCACGTCCGGGTCGGTGCCGAGCAGGTGCGAACACAGCGCCGGCACGTCGTCGTCGCGCCCCAGGAACGCGAACGACAGCCCCACCAACCGCGTCCCCCGCCACGCGCCGAGCAGCAGCCCCCCGTGCCGCTGGGCGGTCCGGAGCACGTGGTGGGGGACGACCTCCATCGGTTCGAAGCCCCACACCCGCTGTTGCAGCGCCTGCGCGGCGTGCGTCGCCTCCGCCGTCGCGAGCTCCGCGATCCGGACTCCACCCGGTCCGACCTCGGTCACGCGGGCCCCTCCGGGACCGGCGTCCACTTCGCGTCGCTGCCCGCACTTTCGATCGTCGCCTCGACGAACCGCACGCCGCGCGCGCCGTCCCGCCCGGTGGGGGGCGTGCCGGGCGGCACGTCGTGCCCCTGCGCGGCGCGGATCGCGGCGGCGACGTCGCCGTAGACGTTCGCGAACGCCTCGAGGAAGCCCTCGGGGTGCCCGCCCGGGACGCGGGCGGCGGCCTCCGCGTCGGGGTGCAGGTCGGGCCCACCCCGCGTCAGGGTGCGTGGGGGGCCGTCCAGCGGGGCGTACGTCAAGGCGTTCGGGGCCTCCTGCCGCCAGCTGAGCGCCCCGTCGCTCCCGAACACGTCGAGGCGCAGGTCGTTCTCCCGACCGACCGCGACCTGCGACGCGACCATCGCGCCGCGCGCCCCGCCTCGCAAGCGCAACAGCAGCGACGCGTCGTCGTCGAGGGCGCGGCCCGGCACGAACGTCGTGAGGTCGGCACAGACCGCCTCCACGTCGAGGCCGGTGACGGTCGCGACGAGGTTCTCCGCGTGACTCCCGATGTCCCCCATCGCCCCGGCGATGCCGGCCTGCGCGGGGTCGGCGCGCCACACCGCCTGCTTGAGGCCGGTGGCCTCCACCTTCGTCGCCAACCACCCCTGTTGGTACGTCACGACCACCTTGCGGATCGTCCCGATCGCGCCCTCCGCCACCATCGCGCGGGCCTGCCGAACCATCGGGTAGCCGGTGTAGTTGTACGTCACCGCCAGCACGAGCCCACGCGCCTCGGCGAGCGCCACCAACTCGTCCGCCTCCGCCGACGTCGTCGTCATCGGCTTGTCGACGATCACGTGGATGCCGGCCTCCAGGAACGCCTTCGCGACCGGATGGTGCAGGTGGTTCGGCGTGACGATCGCGACCGCTTCGATCCGCGCTTCGCTCGGCAACGCCGCCTCGCCCGCCACCATCGATCGCCAATCGTCGTAGGCGCGGGGCAGACCGATCGCCGCCGCCGACGCCCGCGCACGGTCCGGCGTCGAGGCGAGCGCGCCGGCGGTGAGGGCGTACGCCCCGTCCAGCCGCGCCGCGGTGCGGTGCACCCCCCCGATGAACGCGCCGGTGCCGCCGCCCACCATCCCGAGGCGCAGGGGGACGGCCGGTTCGCGGATCACGCGTCGCTCCCGAACGCCGCGTCGAACGCACCGTGGGCGGGCGGGTAGTCGAGCGCGCGGACGAACGCCGCCGCCTCCCGCGCACCGTGCACGCGGTCCATGCGGGCGTCCTCCCACTCGACCGACAGCGGCCCGTCGTAGCCGACGTCCTGCAGGGCGGCGAGGATCGCCTCGAAATCGACGTCGCCCCGCCCGACGCTGCGGAAGTCCCAGTCGCGCCGCGGATCGCCGAACGCCGTGTGGCCCCCGAACGTCCCGACCGTCCCGTCCCCCCGGCCCCACGCGACGTCCTTGACGTGGACGTGCGCGATGCGGTCCGCGAAGTCGTGCAGGAAGCGGACGTAGTCGACGCCCTGGTAGGCGAGGTGCGACGGGTCGTAGTTGAAGGCGAAGCGCGGGTGGTGGTCGACCGCGTCCAACGCCCGCGCTGCGGTGGCGCCGTCGAAGGCGATCTCGGTCGGGTGCACCTCCAGCGCGAACGTCGTGCCGGCGGCGTCGAACGCCTGCAGGATCGGTTCGAAGCGGGCGGCGAACGCCTCGAAGCCGCGACGCCAGTAGGCGTCGTCGGTCGGCGGGAAGGCGTACAGGGCGTGCCAGATCGGGCTGCCGGTGAAGCCGGTCACGACCCGAACACCGAGCGCCTGGGCGGCGTCGGCGGTGATCGCGAGCTCCTCCGCGGCGCGGCGGCGGACCCCCTCGGGGTCGCCGTCCCCCCAGACGCGGTCGGGCAGGATCGCGCGGTGGCGTTCGTCGATCGGGTCGCACACCGCCTGCCCGACGAGGTGGTTGCCGATCGCGTGCAGGCTCAGGTCGTGCGCGTCGAGCAGGTCGAGGCGTTCGCGGACGTACGCCGGGTCGGTCGCGGCGCGGCGCACGTCGAGGTGGTCGCCCCAACAGGCGAGCTCGAGGCCGTCGTACCCCAGGTCGCGCGCGAGCGGCGCGAGCTCCGCGAGGGGCAGGTCGGCCCACTGGCCGGTGAACAGCGTGACGGGCCTGGGCATGGCGGCTCCTTTCCCCGGCGGCGTGCGCGTAGGCGTGCGGCGACCGACGGGCGCGAGGTTGGCGCGACCATACCGAAGGGTGGGGGGCCGCGGGGTGCGCATCGGCGGTAGCATTCCGCCATGACCCGACCCGCCCCCGCCCCGCCGCACCGCCCCCTCCGCGCCGGCATCGTCGGCGCCGGCAGCATCTCCCGCGCGCACGCCGAGGGGTACCGCGCGTCCGGCGCGGACCTCGTCGCGATCGCCGACCCCGACCCCGGCGCCGGCGCCCGCCGCGCCGCGGCGTACGCGATCCCCGACGTCTACGACGACGCCGCGGCGATGTTCGCCGCCGCCGACCTCGACGTCGTCAGCATCGCGACGCCGGTCTCCACCCACCACGACCTCGTGCTCGCCGCCGCCGAGGCCGGCCTGCACGTCCTGTGCGAGAAGCCGATCGCGCTGGATCTCGCGCAGGCCGACGCCATGATTCGCGCGTGCGACGCCGCCGGCGTGACGCTGCAGATCGGGCACCAGATGCGCAGCGACGCGGCGATCGCGCGGGCGCACGAACGCATCGCGGCCGGCGAGATCGGCGACGTCGCCTTCGTGCGCCTCCGTCAGGCGCACGATTGGGGCGGTGCGGCGGAGGTCCGCCCCAGCTTCCAGACGCGCGCGTCGGGCGGCGGCGGCACCCTGCTCGACAACGGCGTGCACCTGATGGACCTCGCGCGGCACCTGGCGGGCGACGTCGAGGAGGTGTACGCCCGCGTCGCGACCCGCCGCTGGCCGGTCGAGCTCGAGGACACCGCGCACGTCTCGCTGCGCTTCGCATCCGGCGCCCTCGGGTCGGTCGAGACCAGCTGGAGCGCGACGGGGTGGGAGGAGGGGTTCTGGGTGTACGGCAGCGCCGGCGCGCTCGAGTGGACGAACCGCCACACCGACCCGGTCCTCGTGCACGCCTCGCGCGCGTCGGGTGGGGGCGACTGGTCGACGACCGACGTGGCGCGCGAGACGTTCGCCGCGCCCAAGAGCCACACCGCGCAGGTCGCGGCGTTCCTCGCCGCCGTCCGCGGCGAGGGCGCCGTACCCGCGACCGGGACCGACGGCCGCGAGGCGGTCCGGTTGGTGCTCGCCGCCTACGACTCCGCCGGTCGCGGCCTGCCCGTGACGGTGGGGGAGGAGGCGTCGGACCTGCAGGCGGCGATGGCGGAGGTCGACCCGGGGTGAGGCCGGGCGGGCGCGCCGCTCAGCGGTCGTCGCCGGAGCCGTGGATCGCCCCGCGTTCGGCGCGCGACGCGAGCTTCGCGAGGTTCGTCTCCGCGACCTCCTCGAGGGAACTGCCGAGGTCCACCGCGACGCTCGCGACGTACCACAGGACGTCCCCGAGCTCCTTCACGAGCGCGTCGCGCAGCGCGTCGTCGAGGGGTGCGCCCGGCGTCCAGCCGCCGTCGCGCATCGCCTTGCCGAGTTTTTCGGCGACCTCGCCGGATTCGCCGGCGAGCTTGAGGACGGGGTAGAGCAGGGTCGCGTCGCTTGGGTAGCGCGCGGTGCTGCGCGCGCCGGTCTCGTACTCCTGAAGGGTCATGCCGCAAGCCTACCGGGTGGCGGCGAGCGCGCGCCGGAACCGGCGCGCGTGCCTTGTCGCCCTCGCGGAGCGCGTGCTACCCTCTACGGGCCCGAACGGGCGACGGTCGGCGGTAGCTCAGTGGTAGAGCGATCGGCTGTTAACCGATTGGTCGCAGGTTCGAATCCTGCCCGCCGAGCCAACGCACCCCCGCGCGGGGCCGAAGCGCGCACGCGACGACGTCGCGTGCGCGCTTCGTTGCCGTCGGCGCCCCCCCTGCGTCCGCGCTCGCCCCGGCACGTCCGAGGGCGGCGGCGTCCGCGCCGCCACGGTCAGGCGGCCTCGTCCTCGAGGCGCCGCCGCGTCAGGCGCACCTGCAGGCTGCGCAGCAGGTCGGTGGTGCTCACGATCCCGATCAGGGCGCCCGCGGCGTCCACCACCACGAGGCGTTGGCCCGGCGCCTCGCCGAGCTTCCGGAAGGCGTCCGCCGCGCTGGCGGTCGGGGGGATCGTCGCGACGTCGCGGCGCATGACGTCGGCGACGGAGGCGTCGCGGGGCGCATCCTCGAGGTCCTGCAGGCGGAGGGTGCCCAGCAGGTCGCCGCCCGGCCCGACGACGGGGAAGAAGACGTGACGGCGGGCGATGACGGTATCGACGAAGTCGCCGACCGGCATCGAGGCGCCCACGGTCTCCACCTCCCGCGTCATGATGTCGCGCACCGGGACGTCGTCGAGGACGTCGCGGACGATCGCGTAGCGGGCCTCCGCCTGCACCGCGGCGTACACGAACACCGCGATGGCGACCAGGAACAGGTTGAACGTCACGAGGCCGAACAGGCCCATGCCGACCGCCACGATCTGGCTGACGGTCGCCGCGATGCGGGTCGCGCGGAGCGGACCGAGCGCCATCGCCAGCAGCGCGCGCAACACGCGGCCGCCGTCCATCGGGAGGGCGGGCAGAAGGTTGAAGATCGCCAGGACGACGTTCACCGTCGCGAGGTAGGCGAGGACGACCAGCGCGACGCCGGCCGCGCCCCCGACGACCGTCACGACGCCCCACAAGACCGCGCCGATCGCCAGGCTGGCGATCGGGCCGGCGATCGCCACGATCGCCTCCTCCCGCGGGCGGGCGGGCATCTCGTCGAACTGCGCGATGCCGCCCAGGATCCACAGGCGGATCTCGCGAATCGTCACGCCGAACCGCCGGGCGACCAGCGCGTGCGCCAGCTCGTGCAGCAGCACGCTGAGCACCAGCCCCAGGGCCCCCGTGAGGCCCAACACCCACGGGGTGGCGCCCGCCTGCAGGCGGGCCGGATCGACGTCGAGGGACAACAGGTCGGCGTACGTCGCGACCCGCGTCCCGATCAACCACGTCAGGAGCGCGACGAGCAGCGCGAACGTCGCGTCGAGGCGGATGGGGATCCCGGCGATCGTGAACGGTAGGCGGTAGCCGGAGCGAAGCATGGGGCACGCTATCGTCGCGCCGCGCGCACGTCGGTGCGCGATGGGCGAACTCAGTCCTCGTGCGTTCGGCGTTTCGCGGCGCCGGGCGGGTCGGCGACCGCGAGGCGGGCGGCGGCCCACGCCCGCTTCTTCTCGAGCTCCTCGTCGGGCGCGTCGTCGCCGAGGTCGGCGTAGTGCAGCACCGCCTCCTCGTTCGCCGCGAGCACCTGGTTGAGGATCGCGTGCAGCGACTCGCGGACCGCGAGTCCCTCGCGGAGCATGTCCTGCAGCTCCAGGACCCGGTCCACGAGGTCGGCGTGCGTCATCGCTTGCAGTTCGCTGCGGGTGCGTTGCATGCCGCCTCCTGCCGTCACTCTACCGCCCCGCCGGGCGGGCGGGCGCCCGCCCGGTATCCTGCCCCATGCCCGACCCGGCCGACGGCGCCCCCCTCCCCGACGACCCGACCCGCGCGACCCTGACCGACCTGGCGGCCGCCTACCGGCGGGGGGACGTCCGCCCGAGCGAGGTGACCGACGCCTGCTTGGCCCGGGTGGAGCCCGGGCCGGTGTGGCGGACGGCGACCGCCGACCGGGCGCGCGCCGCGGCGCGCGCCGCCGACCGCGCCTTCGCGGCCGGCGTCGACCTCGGGCCGCTCCAAGGCATCCCGCTCGCGGTGAAGGACCTCTTCGACATGGCGGGCGAGGTGTCCGCCGCCGGGTCCGCCGCCCGCCTCGCGCGCGGCGAAACCGCCGCGGTCGACGCACCGGTCGTCGCGCGCCTCGACGCCGCGGGCGCCGTCCTGCTCGGCCGGACGCACATGCCGGAACTCGCCTTCTCCGGGCTCGGCCTCAACCCGCACGTCGGGACGCCCGACCGGGTGGGGGGCCCGGGCGAGGTGCCGGGCGGCTCCTCGACCGGCTCCGCCGTCGCGGTCGCGCGCGGCGAGGCGGTCGCCGCCCTCGGGTCGGACACCGGCGGGTCGGTCCGCATCCCCGCCGCCTTCCAGGGGTTGGTGGGCCTCAAGACGACCGACGGGGCCCTCCCGAACGACGGCGTCGTGCCGCTCTCGACGACGCTGGATACGGTCGGGCCGATCGCCCGCAGCCTCGAGGACGCCTGGGCGGTGTGGCGGGCGTTGGCCGCCCGGCCGCCCCGCCCGATGCCGCGCACCTCCGCCCCGCTCCGCCTCGCCGCGCCCCCCACCGTCCTCCGCGAGGGGCTCGACGCGGCGGTCGCCGCGGCGTTCGACGCCGCCCTCGCCGCCGTGCGGTCGGCGGGGCACGCCGTCGACGCGACGCCGATCCCCACGCTCGCCGACCTGCACGCGCTGTACCCCCGCTACGGGAGTTTCGCGGCGCACGAGGCGTGGGCCATCCACCGCGACCTGCTCGAGACCGGACGCCCGCCGGTCGACCGCCGCATCGCCGCCCGCATCCGCGCGGCCGAGGGGCGACCGTCCAGCGACTACGTTCGGTTGCACCGCGAGCGCGACGCGTTGCGGGCGGCCCTGTGGCGCGATCTCCAGGAGACGGACGCGCTGATCGCGCCGACCGTCGCGGTACGCCCCCCGCCCCTCGCGCCGCTCGAGCGCGACGACGACGCCTACGTCGCGGCGAACGGGGCGGTGCTGCGCAACACGACCCTCGTCAACCTGGGGGGCGGCCCGGCGGTCACGCTCCCGCTCGACGGCCCGGCGGGGATCGGCCTCATGGTCGCGACCGCCCCCGGCCGCGAGGGGCACGCCCTCGCGGTCGCGGCGGCGGTGCGCGACGCGCTCGCGCCGGCCTGAGTCAGGCGTCGGCGGGCGTCGCCGCCGACCGGGGCGGCCGGGCCGCCCCACCGTCGTCCTCCGGCGGGGCGGGGGGCGCCCCGCCCCGCGCGCGCAGCAGCAGCAGGGCGGTCACGAGCCCGCTGGCGTACTTCACCGCCACGTCGGTCGTGATGACCTGCAGCATCCACGTCACGGTCGCGAACGGCATGCCGGCGAACGCGAGGACGGTGAACAGGATCGTGTCCAGGGGGGCGGACACGGCGTTGCTGCCGAGCACGCGGGTGAGCCACCGGCGGGAGGCCAAGCGCTGGAAGATCTCGGTGTCCGCCGCCTCGGAGGCGAGGATCGCGAAGAAGCTGACCGCCACGAAGCGCAGGGGGGTGGCGAGCGACAGGGCGGCGGCGACGTTCGCGAGGGCGGCGACGAAGATCATCGTGTAGACCGCGGTGCGCCCGAACCGGTGCACCCGGTCGCGCTGCGTGAACGTCACGCCGAAGAAGAACGTCCCGACGTTGACGAGGAACCAGTCGCCGACGGGAAGGAAGGCGTCCAGGGTGTAGTTCGCGAGCAGGGTGGCGGCGACGTAGATGCTCATGGCGCCGACCATCTCCGCGCGGCGCAGCCCGACCGCCTGCAGCAGCGCCGCGCCCAGCACCATCGTCGCGGCCGCGCACAGGTCGGTCGGGCGGCCGACCAGGACGGCGACGGGAACGGCGGCGGCGAATCCGGCGGCGAGCGCCACCGCGCCCCGCGCGCCGGCGCGGCGGAGCGCCTGCGCGGCGGCGTCGGCGAACATCGCGCCGAAGAACACGAGGGTGGCGAGCGGCAGCGTCTCGGGCGGCGTTTGGCCGAAGCCCGCCATCCACAACAGCGCGACGGCACCGAACGTCACCGCCACCGGCAGCGCCGCGAGGCGCGCGAGGTCGGCGGGGCGGGGGGTGGGGGTGGGGTCGTCGAGCACGAGGGCCTCCAGGGCGTCGCGGTCACGGGGTGCGGTCGCGGGGTGCGACCCTGGGGTCGCGGCCATGGCACGGGGTCGTGGCTATGGCGACGCCCCCCGGCGGACCGGGGGGCGATGCTGGTCGGGGCGGGAGGATTCGAACCTCCGACCCCCTCGTCCCGAACGAGGTGCGCTACCAGACTGCGCTACGCCCCGACGCGAAGGAAAAGAATAGCAGCCCCCGGGGGGGCGGTCAAACGCGGCGGCCGGCCGCTCCCCCCACGCTAGCCCTCCACGCCCCCTCGCCGCGCGCCGGGGTCGTCCCCGTCGCCCTCCTCCTCCCAGGCGGCCGCCTCGTCGACCGGGAAGGCGTCCTCCACCAGATCGCGGACGACGTCGCTCGGGAAGCCGCGGCGCGTCAGGAACGACGCCGCCTTCGCGCGGTTCTTGCGGGCGTCCGCGCCGGCGAAGCGCCAGCGTTCCTTGCGCAGCACGCCCGCCGCCGCCTCGCGCTGCTGCGCGTCGTCGAGGTCCCCGAGCAACCGCTCGCGGATCCCCTCGTCCAGCCCCCGCTTCGCCAGGTCGCGCGCCAACGCCAGGCGGCCCTTGCGGTGGGCGCGCCCGCGGACGTGGGCGGCGCCGACCCGCGCGTCGTCGAGCAGGTCGAGCTCCGCGAGGCGGGCCAGCGCCGCACCCGCCGCCGCCTCGTCCACCCCGCGCCGCGCGAGGCGGGTGGCGAGCTCGTGGCGGGTGTAGTCGCGCTTCGCGAGCAGCCGCAGGAGGTAGGCGACCGCGTCGGCGACCGGGTCGTTCGCGCCGTCGCTCATCGCAGGACGGCGGCGGGGTCGAGGCGAGCGGCGCGGCGCGCCGGCAGGAGGCCGGCGACCGCGCTCGTCACGAGCGAGACCGCGGCGACCCAAGCGACGTCGAACGCCGCGACCTCGACGGGAAGGCGGGTGATGAAGTACAGGTCGCCGGGCAGCGGGAACGGTTGCACCCGGAAGTACGCCGAGACCGCGAGGCCCAGCCCGACCCCAAGCAGCGTGCCGCCCCCACCCAACAGCAGGCCCTCCAGCGTGAAGGTCGCGAGGACGTCCCGTTCGCGCGCACCGAGCGCCCGGAGGGCGGCGATCTCCTTCGTTTTCTCCGCGACCGTGAGGACGAGGACGTTGGCGATCCCCATCGCCGCGACGAGGACGATGAGGAACACGACGACGGAGATGACCGCCTTCTGCAGGCGGAGTTGCGTCACGAGCCCCCCGAACAACGACGACCAGGGGATCGCGCGCATGCCGACGTCGGCGGCGAGGGCGCGACCGACCTCCGCGGCGCGGCCCGGGTCGCGGACGCGGACGTGGTAGCCGCTGATCGCGCCGGGGGCGTCCAGCATCGCGCGGACCGTGGCGAGCGACCCGTACGAGGCGACGCCGTCGATCAGTTCGTTGCCGACCCGGAAGGTGGAGGCGACCTCGAAGCGGGTGCGGTTCCCGTCGATGTCCTGCACGAGGACCTCGTCGCCGTCCAGCACGCCGAGCGACAGCCCGAGCGACCCGCCGAGCACCAGCCCCCCCGCCGCCAGGGCGTCGCCGGCCTCGGCGAGGGCGGGCAGCTCCAGGACCTCGGTTTCGCGCGCGGGGTCGATCCCCAGGAGTTGCGTGTAGCCCTGCCGTCCGGTCACCCCGAGGGTCGCGTCGGCGCGGCGCGCGATGAGCGCCTCGACGGCGAGGAACGGCGCGACCGCGACGACCTCGGGGTGCGCCGCGAGGCGCGCCTCGACGTCGTCGCGGGCGGTGGTGCGGCCGTCCGCCTCGTACGTCCGGAGGGTGACGTGCGGCGTCGCGCGGAGGGTGCTGTCCAGGAGTTCGTCGATGAAGCCGTTCGTCAGCGACAGCGCGACGATGAGGACCGCGACGCCGACCGCGACCCCCCCGAGCGTGAGGGCGGTCTGCAGGCCGCGCCGCCGGACGTGCGCGAGGGCGAGGTACAGCGGCGTCGGCACGGCGTCAGCGGGCGCGCGCGAGGAGCGGGTCGGGCCCGTCGAACGCGGCGTCGGCGGTGTCGAAGCGGGGGCCGTCGTAGCCGTAGCGCACGACCTCCACCTCGACGTTCCGCACGCCCCACGCGACGGCGCTGGCGTAGTCCTCGAACCACACGTCCACCTGGTTCGTCTTGCGGGCGTGCATGGTGTCCTCGACGACGAACGGACCGTGGCGGTCGAGGACGCTCTGGAAGTAGCCGGCGCCGCCGCCGCGGGCGCTGCCGAGGTCGGTGAGGCGCACGAGGGAGCCGTAGGGGAGGGCGCCCCCCAACAGGTCGCGACTCACGGCGACGATCCCGAAGCGGGTGGCGGTTCCGGTGGCGGTCACGTGCGGCGTGGCGTCGGTCTGTTGCGGGAGGGAGTTGTAGCCGGTGGCGCGCACCCGCAGCGTGGGGGTGGCGGGGGGTCCGTGAAGCGGACCGTCGGGGGTCGCGGCGCGCAGCGGCGTCGCGAGGACCTGCGCCTGCGGCGTGACGCGCAGGTCGACGGGCGCGCCGCGATCCAGCACCGCGCCCACGCCGACGACGGCGAGGACGAGCGCGGCGACGGAGCCGCGCACCAGGTGCGGAGGGAACGGACGCTGCACGGGCCGACGCTAGCATCGCGGGGTGACGCGAACGTGACGCCGGCCGACGGGAACGACCCGGCGCGGGCGGGCTACCATGACGCCGCCATGGCCGACGCGCGCCTCACCTTCGACGTCCTCGCCCGCGACGGCGCCGCCCGCACGGGCCGCCTCACGACGGCGCACGGGAGCGTCGCGACGCCCGCCTTCGTCGCCGTCGCGACGCAGGCCAGCCTCAAGAGCGTCCCGCCGGAGACGGTGGACGCCACCGGCACGCAGCTTCTGTTCGCGAACACGTACCACCTGTACCTGCGGCCCGGCGCGGAGGTCGTCGCCGCGCACGGCGGCCTGCACCGCTTCATGGCCTGGGACGGCCCGATCCTCACCGACTCCGGCGGCTTCCAGGTGTTCAGCCTCGGGGCCGGCATCGAGCACGGCGTCGGCAAGGTCGCCTCGATCTTCCCCGGCGAGGGCGACGCCGCCCCCGCGGGGCCGCCGGCCCGGCCCGGTGGGGGGCTGGTGCGCGTGAGCGAGGACGAGGTGGAGTTCACCAGCCACGTCGACGGCTCCCGGCACGTCTTCACGCCCGAGCGCTCGATCGCCGTGCAGCGGGCGCTCGGCGCGGACGTCGTGCTGGCGTTCGACGAGTGCACCAGCCCGCTGCACGACGAGGCGTACACCGCGGCGAGCGCCGCGCGGACCCACCGCTGGGCGGAACGCTCGCTGCGCGCCTTCGTGGAGAGCCCCCCGCGGCACGGCTACCCGCAGGCCCTGTACGGCGTGGTGCAGGGCGGCGCGTTCGAGGCGGTCCGGCGGGCGTCCGCCCGCGAGATCGCATCGATGCAGGTGGACGGCCAAGGGTTCGACGGCCTCGCGATCGGTGGGAACCTGGGCGACACGCGCGAGGCGATGTACCGCGTGCTCGATTGGACCGTCCCGGAGCTGCCCGACGGGCCGCCCCGGCACCTGCTGGGGATCGGCGACGTCCCCAGCGTCTTCGAGGCGGTCGAGCGGGGCGTCGACACGTTCGACAGCGTCGCTCCGACCCGCAACGCCCGCAACGGTGGGGTGTTGCGGCGGTTCGACGACGACGGGACGCCCCTGGCGTCGTTCCGGACGAACCTCAAGAACGCCCGCTTTCGCGACGACCTGCGCCCGATCGACGAGGCGTGCACCTGCTCGACCTGCCGGCGTTTCTCCCGCGCCTACCTCCGGCACCTGCTGAAGGCCAACGAACAGCTCGGGCAACAGCTCGCCACGGTCCACAACCTGCACTTCATGGCGGACCTGATGCGCGAGATTCGCGAGGCGATCGACGCCGGGCGCTTCGCGGACCTGAAGCGCGCCTGGCTGGCGCCCGACGGAGCGGTCAGCGACCGAGCGTGACCTCGATCAGGTCGACCTGCGCGCCGTCCGGCGTCAACCGCCGCACCACCCCGAGGCTGGGCACGACGAACAGGTCCACGCGGCTGCGCGCCCCGGTGTCGGTCGTCACCGTCCGCCGGACGTGCACGGCGTTGAAGCGCCCCGCGGGGGTGCGCACCCCGCGCGGCCCCACGACCTCCCCCTGGATCGTCCACGTCACGTCCCCCGCGCGGGCGCTGCCCTGCCACGTCGTGCCCGCCTCGAGCGGCGCGGCGGGGAACAGCGGCAGGGGCGGGTCGTAGCGCGTCACCACGCCCCCCGCGGCGGTGCCGTACGCGCGGACGCCGTCCGCGCTCACGACCAGCAGCTCCTCGCTGATGGGGACCCCCCGCAACGCGTGGGTGCGGCGCACCGCGACCGCGCCGTCGGGCAGGCCGTCGGGCGGATCGGTCCAGGCGGACAGGCGGTGCGTCTCGCCGTCGTCGTACGTCCAGCTGGTGCCGACGGCAGCGGGGTAGTACTCCGTTTGCGCGGTCGCGACGGAGGCCGTCGCCAGCGCGAGGAGCGCGAGCAGGAGGGGCGCACGCAGGCGGGGCGCAACGGGGGCGGCCGGCCGGCGGCCCCGGGCGGGCCTCCGTCCGGCCGCGCGGGTCACGTCTCGTCCCCGCCGGACAGGGCGCGGGCGCGGGCGGCGGCCGCCTCGACCGCCTCCATCAACGCGAAGCGGGTGCCGTGCCGCTCGAGTTCGCGGACGCCGGCGATGGCGGTCCCGCCGGCCGACGCGACCTCGTCCTTGAGGCCGGCGGGGCCGTCCTCCTCCAGCAGGGCGGCGGCGGCGCGCAGCACCTCCCGCGCCAACTCCTGCGCCTGGTCGCGCCGGAAGCCGGCGCGCACCCCGCCGTCGGCGAGCGCTTCGGCGACGAGCGCGGCGTACGCCGGGCCGGACCCGGCGAGGCCGGTGAAGGCGTCGAAGCGCGCCTCGGGGATGGGGTGGACGCGACCGACCGCCTCGAACAACGCCTGCGCGAAGGCGACGTCCGCCTCCGTCGCGTCGGACAACGACGCGAGGGCGGTGGAGGACACCCGGGCGCGCGCCCCGAGGTTCGGCATGGCGCGGATCACGCGGCGGCTGCCGACGCGCCGCGCGATGGCGTCGGCGGGGACGCCCGCCATGATCGAGACGTAGCAGCCGCCGCGCCGCGCGACGAGCGGCGCGACGCGCTCGAACGCCTGCGGCTTCACGCCCAGCAGCACCCGTTCGGCGCGGTGGACGCCGTCGTCGTCGAGCGCCGCGACGCCGTGCGCCGCCGCGAGCGCCTCGCGCCGTTCGACGTCGGGGTGGTAGATCCCCACGTCGGCGGCGTCCAGCACGCCGGCGCGCAACGCCCCGGTCAGCACCGCCCCGCCCATCTTGCCGGCCCCTACGATCGCGAGTTTCACGTCGGTTCCCGCCTCCCTTCGCGTGCCCGTCAGCCTACCGCGCCGGACGGCCGCCCGCCGGCCGGCGCCGCACCGCCGCACCGACCGCCGCGCCGACGGCGTCGGCGAGGAGGTCGAGGGGGTCGGCGGTGCGTCCGGGCACCGTGCGTTGATGCAGTTCGTCGGTCGCGCCCCACACGACGGCGGCGAGGAACGCCGCGCGGGGCGGCAGGCCGGCGAACCGGAGCGTCGCCGCCTGCCCCGCGAACAGCAGGGCGTGCGCGACCTTGTCCGCACCCGGCCAGGTGGCCCACTGCGCGCCGGGCGGGGCGGGCGTCGCCGACAGCGCCCAGATGCCGGCCGCCCAGGCGACGGCGGGGAGGGCGCGCAGGGTGCGCCGCGCGGCGCGCGCGAGGGCGGGGGTGCGGGTGGGCACCGGGGGCGTCAGCGGATGCCGGGCGGCACCTGCGCCTGCGGCGGTTCGGGGAGGTCCTCCGGCATGGGGACGCCCTCCAACCGCTTCGCGACCGCGGTTTCGTTGCAGCCGACGAAGAACGGGCAACGCAGGCACTCGCTCCAGACGCGGGGGTGCAGGTCGCGGGTCTTGTCGATGACGTCGAACCCGCACTTCTCGAAGAACGGCACGGCGTACGTCCAGGCGAACAGGCGGGGGATGCCGACGCGGCGCGCGTCCGCTTCGCACGCCTCGACGAGCGCCCGCCCGACGCCGCGCGCCTGGACGTCCGGCGCGACGGCGAGCCCACGGACTTCGGCGATGTCGCCCCACAGGACGTGCAGGGCGGCGTTGCCGGCGAAGCGGGCGCGGCCGTCCTCCTCGACGACCTCGGCGACGACGAAGTCGCGGAGGTTCTCGAAGATGCTCGGCATCGGCCGGACCAGCATGCGGCCCTCGGCGGCCCAATGCCCGATCGTCTCGAAGATGCGGGGGACGTCCTCGGCGCGGGCGGGCCGCACCCGCAGGTTCGTCGCGGCGTCGCTCACGCCGGCGCCTCCTCCGGCCCGTGCGCGGCGAGCGCCGCGCGGAGCGCCTCGATGCGTTCCGCGACGCGGGCGGGCGCGGTGCCGCCGAAGCTCGTGCGGGCCGCGACGACCGCGTCGAGGTCGAGGACCGCGAGGGCGTCGTCGTCGAGCGCCGGGTGTTCCGCGCGCAGCACGTCGGCGGGGAGCGCCTCGAGGGGGACGCCGTCGGCGAGGGCGCGGGCGACGAGGCGACCGACGACCTCGTGCGCTTCGCGGAACGGCACGCCCCGCTTCGCGAGGTGGTCGGCGAGGTCGGTGGCGTTCGCGTACGCCGCGCCCGCGGCGGCGCGCATCGCGTCGGGCTTCGCCTCGATGCGCGGCACCAACTCCGCCTGCAGGGTGAGGCACGCCCGCAACGTCGCGACGGCGTCGAAGACGCCCTCCTTGTCCTCCTGCATGTCCTTGTTGTACGCCAGCGGGAGGCCCTTCATGACCGTCAACAGCCCCACGAGGGAGCCGTAGACGCGGCCGGTCTTCCCGCGAATGAGTTCGGGAACGTCGGGGTTCTTCTTCTGCGGCATGATGCTGCTGCCGGTCGTGTGGCTGTCGGGAAGCTCGACGAAGCCGAACTCGTTCGACGACCACAGGATCAGCTCCTCCGCCATGCGCGAGAGGTGCATCATCACGATCGACGCGGCGCTCAAAAACTCGATCGCGAAGTCGCGGTCGCTGACCGCGTCGAGCGAGTTCTCCGCCGGCCGGGCGAAGCCGAGCAGCGTCGCGGTCCGCATGCGGTCGATCGGGAAGGTCGTGCCGGCGAGGGCGCCCGCCCCGAGGGGGGAGACGTCCAAGCGTTTCAGGACGTCGCGGAGGCGGTCCTCGTCGCGCGCGAACATCTCCTGCCAGGCGAGCAGGTGGTGCGAGAAGGCGACCGGTTGCGCGACCTGCAGGTGCGTGTAGCCGGGCAGCACGACCCCCTGCCAGCGGTCCGCGGCGTCGACGAGGACCTCGCGGTTGCGGCGCAGCAGCTGCAGCAGGACGCGGACGTGCCGCCGCAACCACAGGCGCAGGTCGGTCGCGACCTGGTCGTTGCGGCTGCGGGCGGTATGCAGCTTCCCCCCGACCGGCCCGATGCGTTCGGTGAGCGCCGCCTCGAGGTTCATGTGGACGTCCTCGAGGGCGACCTTGAAATCGAAGCGGTCGCGTTCGACGTCGCGACGCAGGTCCTCGAGCCCGCGCAGGATCGCGGCGGTCTCCTCCCGCGTCAGGATGCCGGTCTCGCCCAGCATCGTGGCGTGCGCGACGGAGCCGTCGAGGTCGTCGAGCGCCATCGCCTTGTCGACGTCGATCGACGCGTTGAACGCCTCGACGAGCGCGTCCGTGTCGCCCGCGAAGCGGCCGCCCCACATCTTCGGTCCGTCGCTCACGACGCCGCCCCCTGGGGGGCCGCGTCGGTCTGGCGTTGCCAGACGCCGCCCACCCGCTTGCGCATGCGCACGACGCCGCCGTCCACCTCCGCCTCGCGGTAGCCGAGCCGTCGGTAGTACGCCCGCAACGCCTCGTGCTCGGCGGGCAGGTCGAGGCTGAGGTGCGGCACGGCGCGCTTGATGGCGAGCGCCTCGAGTTTCGTCATGAGCCACCGCCCGAAGCCCTGCCCGCGCGCCTCGGGGCGGGTGGCGATGCGGTCGAGGTGCCAGCCGCCCTCCGCGGCCCGCCACCGCAACGCGCACAGCGCGACGCCCCGGTCGTCCTCGAGGACGACGGCGCCGCCGTCCGCCAGCCACGCCCGCATGCCGACCTCGTCCTCGCCGGACGGGTCGACGCCGTCCGCGTCGCGCCCGGCCCGCCAGAGGGCGGCGAGCCGGCCGGCGTCCGCCTCGCCGGCCCAGCGCAGGCGGGCCGCTTCGTAGGCGCGGCCGGACCCGAGTTCGACGGGGACGTCGCTCACGCGTCGTCGCCGTCGGCGAGTTGCCGGGCGATGCGCAGCCGGAGGGCGTTGAGCTTGATGAAGCCGTCCGCGTCGCCCTGGTCGTACACGTCGTCCTCCTCGAACGTCACGACGTCCTCGCGGTAGAGGCTGTGGGGGCTGGTGCGGCCGAGGATGGTGACCGAGCCCTTGTACAGCTTCAGGCGCGCCGTTCCGGTCACGGGCCGCTGGACGTGGTCCATGAACGCCTGCATCGCTTCGCGTTCGGGGGCGTACCAGAAGCCGTCGTACACCGCCTGCGCGTACGTGGGCACCATCTCGTCGCGGAGCTTCAGCACCTGCCGGTCGAGGGTCAGTTGCTCGACCGCCTTGTGGGCGTGGAACAACAGGGTGCCGCCGGGCGTCTCGTAGCAACCGCGCGACTTCATGCCGACGAAGCGGTTCTCGACGAGGTCGACCCGCCCGACGCCGTGCTCCCCCGCGATCGCGTTCGCGGTCTCGAGCAGCTCGACGGGGCCGAGGCGCTCGCCGTCGATGGCGACCGGGTCGCCGTGCTCGAAGTCGATCTCGACGACGCGGGCCTCGTCCGGGGCGGCCTCGGGGTCGGTCGTCCGCCGCCACATGCCGGCCGGCGGTTCGGTCCACGGGTCCTCGAGGACGCCCCCTTCGTAGCTGATGTGGAACAGGTTGGCGTCCATCGAGTACGGCTTTTCGGGGCTGATCGGGACGTCCATGTCCCGCGCGTTCAGCCAGGCGATCAGGTCCTCGCGGCCCTTGAGGTCCCACTCGCGCCACGGCGCGACGACGCGGATGTCGGGCGCCAGCGCGTAGGCGGAGAGTTCGAACCGGACCTGGTCGTTGCCCTTCCCGGTCGCGCCGTGCGACACGGCGTCCGCCCCCTCGCGCGCGGCGATCTCCACCATGTGCTTGGCGATCAGGGGCCGCGCGAAGCTGGTGCCGAGCAGGTAGTACCCCTCGTACAGCGCGCCGCTGCGCAGGACGGGGAACACGAAGTCGCGGACGAACGCCTCGCGGAGGTCCACGGCGTACGCGCTCGACGCGCCGGTCGCGAGCGCGCGGCGTTCCGCCTCCTCGACCTCCTCGCCCTGCCCGATGTCGGCGGTGAAGGCGATGACGTCGGCGTCGTAGGTTTCCTTCAACCAGGCGAGGATGACGGAGGTGTCGAGACCTCCGGAGTACGCGAGCACGACTTTCGAGACGTCGGACGGCATGCAGGCCTCCTAGGCGGGTGCCCCACGGGGCACCCGCCAACCGCGGCGGTGACGCCCGTGGGTGAGGGGGTCAGGGGCGTCGGGCGCGGTGGGGGAGGGTCGGATGGACGACTGGGGGCATGGGAAACGGTCCGGGCGACTGCATGCGCATGCAGCGCGGATGCGCATCAAGGTAGCACCGTCTCCGACGGCGGTCAAGCGACGTTCGTGGGGGTTCGCGGGGGTGTCGCGGGGTCCTGCGGCGCCCCCGGGTCGCCGCGCGCGGTCAGGCCGACCGCCACCGCGGCGGTGAGGACCAGCGCCCCGCCGACCAGGCCGACGGCGCCGAGGCGCTCCCCGAAGACCGCCCAGCCGAGGGCGCCCGCGACGACCGGTTCGACGGTCGCGACGACCACCGCCAGCGAGGCGCGGGTGCGCTTCAGCCCGAGCCCGTAGACGAGGTACGCGGCGTACGTCGAGACGAGCGCGAGGCCCGCGAGGAGGCTCCACGCGAGCGGCGGTTTCGCGCTCCACGCGACGAACGGCGCGATGCCGAGGGCTCCCAGGGGGAGGACGACGGCGTACAGTGCTTCGGGGGAGCGACCGTGCAGCAGGCGCTTGCCGAGCAGGTAGTAGCTCGCGTAGGCGAGGCCGGCGGTGAGGCCCCACGCGATCGCGGCGGGCCCGACCGCGACGGTGCCGCCCCCGTCCGTCCCGTTCGCGACGAGGGCGACCCCGAGGATGGCGACCGCCACCCACGCCCACTGCCGGCGGGCGGGCCGTTCCCCGAGGATCGGGCCGGCCAACGCCGTCACCCAGGCGGGCGCGGTGTAGAGCAGGACGAAGGCGACGGCGATCCCGCCGGTCTCCACGGCGCGGGCGATGGCGACGTAGAACGCCGTCACGCCGACCGCCGCGAACACCGCGACGCCGAGGGTGGTGCGGCGGTCGAACGGTCGCCAGGAGCGCACGGCGCTGGCGTGCAGCGCGAACGCGGCGCCGGCGAACGTCGCGCGCCAGAAGGCGATCTCGATCGCGCCGACCCCGACCGCGAGGAGGCCGGCGGTGAAGACCCCGAGGAGGCCCCAGAGGACCGCGGCGAGCAGGACCAGGAGGAGGCCGGCTCCCTCCGTCGTCACCGCCGGACGCCGCGCGCCTCGGGGAGGCCGAAGGCGCGCGCGAGCTCCGGGTCGCGCTCGCGCACGACCCACATGCGCTCCCGGTCGCGGAGGGTCTCGACGACGAAGCCGACGAGGTTCACGGCGTACAGGCCGGCCAGCAGGGCCCAGGACACCCACGGCGTCAGGCCGAGCGGACCCGCTCCGCCCGC
This sequence comes from uncultured Trueperaceae bacterium, assembly GCA_913057685.1. GTDB lineage: Bacteria > Deinococcota > Deinococci > Deinococcales > Trueperaceae > SLSQ01. The sequence goes on along the minus strand of CAJXOA010000004.1, from coordinate 65,953 downwards.
CTGCGCGCCCAGCAGGGCGTCCGCGCCGAGCAGCGCCCAGGGGACCAGCAGCAGCACGCCCCACCCCTCGTCGGCGTGCCCGACGCCGGGCACCGCGAGGGCGAGGAGGTGGTAGGCGAACGTCCGCGGGGTGCGCCGCAGCAGGCGTGGGCGGGGCACCAGCAGCTGCAGGGTCGTGCCGACCGCCAGCACCGCCGCGCCGCCCAACGCCGCCCACCACGCCCAGGTGGGGAGGGCGGCCGGGGCCGCCTCGGGGAGGGCGACCCAGGGGCGCCGGACGGCGTCCGCCAGCGCACCGCGGACGTCCATCCCGGCCGCCAGGCGGACCTCGTGCGGGGTGGGGACGGCGTACAACGCCGCGTCGGGGGTGAGGGTGCGGTGGAGGGGCGACGGGTCCGGTCCCCGCCCGAGCGCCCAGCGCGCGACCGGCTCGCGCGGGTCGAGCTCGAGGGCCGCCTCGAACGCCTGGACGCGCGCTTCGCCCCCGTCGGGTGCGTCGAGGGTCGCGAGGTTCGTGCGGGCCTCCGCCAGCTCGCCGGCGGCCCGCCAGGCCGCGATGGCGGCCGTCCGGTCGCCGCGCTGCACCGCCCCGAGCCCGCGCAGCAGGTCGGCGTGCGGGCCGTCGGGGAGGGCGGCGAGGGCGCGCCGGGCGTCCTCGCTGGCGAGCGTCCCGGAGCGGAGCGCCGGGGCGACGTCGGCGCCTCGGGCGGTGGCGTCGGTCACGACGACCTGCGCCGCGGTGGCGGCGAGGAGAACGATCAGCACGAGCTTCTCCGTCGTGCTGGCGTAGCGCGGCGCCCAGAGGCGACCCGCGGCGACCGGGCGGCGGCCCTGCTCGCGGCGTTGCTTGAGGAGCAGGTGCTGCGCCCGCCAGGCCTTCGCCAGCACCGTGACCCACACGAGGACGAAGGTGGCGGCCAGCGCGGCGGTCCCCCACCCCCCGAGGCGCCCGAGGGCCGCGACCGTGGCGGCGGCGGGGTCGCGCGTGAGGCCGGGACGCAGGTCGCGGGCGCGCGCCCGCCACGTCGCGGCGTCGGGGTCGCCGGCGGCGGCGAGGGCGTCGGCCGCCGCCGCGATCGCGGTGCGGGAGGTGGGGACCTGCGGCGCCGCGACCCGCCAGGCGGCGGGCGCGAGGACGCGGACGCGCGCCAGGTCGCCGGCCTCCGCCGCCTCCCGCAGGGCGGCCTCGGGGAAGCCGTACGCGGCGCGCAGGGTCGGGTCGGTCGCGAGGCGCGGGTCGTACCCGCGGGCGGCGAGGTCGCGGGCGGCCGCCTCGAACGTCGCGGCGGCACGGTCGGGATGCCCCGCCTCGAGGAGGGCGGCAGCGACGGCGAAGCCCTCGAAGAAGGGGCGGGCGGCGGCTGCGTCGGCGACGGCGCGCCAGCGGGCGTCGTCGTCCGGGGCGGCCTGCGCGGCGCGCAACGCCCGCCACGGATCGGTCGGGTCCGCCGCCGCCGCGGCGGCGGGGTCGTCCCCTCCCGGGGTGGCGCGGCGCAGCGCGTCGAACGTGCCGCCCACGACCCCGAAGCGGACGGGGGGCCCGTCGGTGCGGGGGTCGACGGAATGCACGGCGGTCCCGCCGTCCGCGAGGGCGTAGCTCGCGCGGAGGACGTCGCCGGCGTCGCCGAGGGCGGTCGCGGGGCCGGGGAGGGCGCGCCGGTCGGTCGCGACGCCCGTCTCGGGGTCGAGGCGGACGAGGTACGGCCCCTGCGCGAACCAGATGCCGTCGGGCCGGACGAGGGCGTCGGTCGGGGTGCCGCCCTCGGGCCGTCGGACGTGCCGCCAGGCGACCGCGTCGCCGCGCCGCGCGATGAACGTCGCGCCGTCGCGGGTCACCTCGAGGGTCGGGGGGTCCGCCGGCGGGTCGGCCGGGCGCTCGCCGGCCGCGTCGCTCGGGGCGTCCGTGGGGGAGGGGGTGGAGGCGTCGCCGGTCGTCGCGTCGCCGGTCGTCGCGTCGCCCACCGTCGCGTCGGACGGGGACGGCGCCGGCTGCGCGGCGGCGGGGAGACCGAGGGGGGCCGTGAGGAGGACTGCGAGGAGGGCCGCGAGGACGACCGTGGGCAGGGGCCGCGCGCGAGGGACGGTCGTGCGGGTCCGGGGGGACGTCGCCATGCGGCACGGTACCGCACGGGCTCCGGGGCCGGCGGGGCGTCCGCCGAGCCCCGGTCGGACGGCGGTCGGACGCCGTTCGCACGGCGGCGGGGCTGCGGTCGGGCGGAGGGGACGGGGTTGCTATGCTCCGCGCATGGACGAACGGCACCGGAGGGCGTTCACGGCCCCGTTCGAAACGGCGGACGTCGGCTGGCACGTCACCGACGTCGGGGAGGGGGGCGCGCGGGTGGCGTTGGCGCCCCACGTGCGCGCCGCGGCGTTGCAGGCGCGCCTCGACGCGGTCGTCGGGCCCGACGGGTGGGCGTTCACCGTCCGCCCGTGGGGCGACGGGGCGCTCGTCGCGGAGCTGCGGGTCGGCGACGTCGCGCGCAGCGCCGTCGTCGCGGTGCGGGCCCACCCCGGCCTCGAGGAGGACGCGGGGGCGGCCGCGACCGGTGCGGCGTGGACGGCGGTCGCCGCCGGGTTCGGCGTGGCGGTCCCCGTCCGCGTCGTGGGGGAGGCGTGGGTCGACGCCGACCCGGAGACCGGGCAGCCGCTCCACCCACCCGAACGCGAGGTCGTGGAGGTCGGGTCCGACGCGCCGGTCGCGCCCCCCGCGGCCGGCGCGTCCGCGGAGGCGCCGGAGGCGTCCGGCGGGACCGGGACGGCCGGCGCGGCGGACGCCCCGATGGACGCGCGGCCGTTGGCGGCGACCGCGGAGGACGACGCGGCGAAACCGGAGATGCAGCGGTGGATCGACAAGCTCGTCGAGCGGCTCGGGGAGGAGGGACTGGGGGTGGAGGCCGCCCGCCTCGTCGCGCAGGCGGGGGGGTACGGCGGCGACGTCGAGGCGAGCCGGGCGTTGTACGCCTCGCTGCGCGGCCTGCTCGTCGACCGCGGCCGCGGGACGTGATCAAGCTCGTGGCGATCGGGGACGTGCACGCCCGCTTCGAGGTCCTTTGGCGGGCGTTGCGCGCGACCGGTGCGGCGAACGCGGCGTACGCCCCGAGCGACGCGGTGCTGGAGGGACGCATCGAGGTCGTGTGCGTCGGGGACCTGGTGCACCCGAAGAACGCCGCGGGGTACGCCGCGCTGCTCGGCGAGGCGCGGTTCGATCCGTCGTCGCCCGCGCAGCTGCGCCGTGCGGCGCGGGCCCAAGTGCGCGAGGTGCGGCGCCTGCACCGCTTCGTGGAGGCCGCGCGGGGGCACGTCACGATCCTGCTCGGCAACCACGACGACGCGGTCGTCCCGCCCCTGCGGGCGTTGAGCAGCGGACCGACGCCGCACGCGGAGTTCGATCCCGACCGCGGTGGGGAGGCGTTGCCGGACGACCTGGTGGCGTGGTTCGCGTCGCTGCCGCGCACCTGGTCGCGGTACGGGGTGCAGGTCGCGCACGCCGGTCCGACGCCGGGCCTGCAGACGTTCGACGACTTCTTCTACGGCGACCCGAGCGTGAAGACCTGGTGGTACGAGACGCCCGACCTGGTGCGCCAGACGGGGCACCGCTTCGGGGTGTACGGCCACACCGTCATGCGCGACGGCATCCACGTCGACGAGGCGGCGGGGGTCGCGATGATCGACGCCCTGCACCGCGGGGAGGTCCTCGAGGCGATGCTGGACGAGGACCGCCTGGACGTGCGCGTCACGACCGTCTGAGGGGCGCCGGACGCTACAGCGCGAAGCCGCCCTGCGGGTCGTCGCGCACGAGTTCCCCGCCGCGCAGCACGAGGGTGCGGCGGCGCAGGCGGTCCACCAGGTCCCGCGAGTGCGTCGCGACGAGGATGGTGGTGCCGCGGATGTTCACGTCGTGCAGGAGTTCGAGGATCTCCCAGCTGGTGTCCGGATCGAGGTTCCCGGTCGGTTCGTCGCACAGCAACAGCGGCGGGTTCGTCACGAGCGCCCGCGCGATGGAGATGCGTTGCTGTTCGCCCATCGACAGTTCGATGGGGTAGGCCTTGCGCTTGTGCGCCAGGCCGACCTGGCGCAGGACCTGCAGGGCGCGCTGCTCGAGGTTGCCGCGCGTGCCCGAGGCGCGGAGCGCGAACACGAGGTTCTCCTCCGCGGAGAGGGTGGGGAGGAGCGCGTGGTCCTGGAACACCATGCCGATCGCGCGGCGCAACAGCGGGAGGCGGCGTTCGGGGAGGCGCGCGAGGTCCTGCCCGCTGACCGACACGCGGCCCTCGGTCGGCGTCATCTTGCGGAGCATGAGCGACAACAACGTCGATTTGCCGGCGCCGCTGTGCCCCGTGACGTACACGAACTCCCCCTTGCGGACCTCGAAGTCGACGTCCTTCAGGGCGTGCACGTGCGTGCGCGGGAAGGTCTTCGTGACCCGTTCGAAGCGCACGACCGCCACGGCGTCAACCGCCGTTCGAGAGGGTCGCGACCGCGTCCCGGAGGTACGTCCAGGCCCGGTCCGCGTCGAGGTCGACGCCGACCGTCGCGGTGGCGGGGAGGCGGTGGGCGATCTCGCGCTCGTCGCACAGCGTCATGCCGCGCGTGTGTCGCCCCGCCGTCTCGACGCGCACGTGGAGCGCTTCGGTGTCGAACACCTCGGGGTGGGTCACGAGCATCACCGCGAGGGGGTCGTGCATCGGGGCGGACGCGAGGCCGCTGCGCCGCTCGTACGCGGCGAGGAACGCCTCGAGGAGCTCCGCGGCGAAGGTGGCGACCTCGCCGCCCGCCGCGCGCAACGCCGCGGCGTGCGTCGCGCCGAGCCGGAAGCGGTGCGTGAGGTCGAGGCCGGCCATCACGACGTGTGCGCCGCTTTCGAACGTCGCGGCGGCCGCCTCGGGGTCGGCGAGGATGTTGAACTCCGCGGCGGGCGTCGTGTTGCCGAAACTGCGCGAGCCGCCCATGATCGAGATCCCCTTCAGGCGGCGGGGTAGGTCGGGATCGAGGCGCAACGCGAGCGCGACGTTCGTGAGGGGACCGGTCGCGACCAGCCACAGGCCGCCGTGCGCCTCCTCGCGCTTCGCGGCGGCGACGATCGCCTCCGCAGCGGGCGTCGCCTCGACGGGGCTACGCGGCGTGCGGGGGGCGGGCCCCGCGAGGCCGCTGGCGCCGTGGATGTCGGGCGCGTGCAGCGGTTCGCCGACGAGGGGGCCGGCGGCGCCGCGGTGGAGCGGCGCCTCGAGGCGGGCGAGGTCGCGCACGACGCGGGCGTTGTGCGTCGTCGCGTCCAGGTCGACGTTGCCGGAGACGGTGCTGAGGCCGACGAGGTCGGTGTGGACGGCGGCGAAGAACAGGGCGAACGCGTCGTCGTGCCCCGGGTCGCCGTCCCACCAGACCCGGGGCGCCGCCCCGGGCGCGCCGCTCACGCGTCGTTCCCGTCGTCGTTCAGGTCGTCCGCACCGAGCAGGTCGCCCTCCCCGAACAGCGGCGTGCCGTCCTCGCCGCCGGCCTCGGTTCCGGCGTCGTCGGCGGGGGCCGGCGCGGCGCTCGGGGCGGCCGGGACGGCGGAGGCGGCCTCCGCGGCGTTGACCTCCTCGCCGACCTCGTCGATCTGTTCCTCGGCCAGCATCACGAGCGCCGTGACGAGGCGGTCGTCGTCCCCGAGGCGCATGACCTTCACGCCCTGGCTGGAGCGCCCGTAGCTGCTGACCTGATCGACCTTCGTGCGGATCACGATGCCGCCCTCGGAGAGGCACAACAGCTCCTCCTCGCCGGTCGTCGGGGCGAGCCCGACGAGCGGACCGGTGCGGTCGGTGACGCGGAGGGTGATGACGCCCATCCCGCCGCGCCCGCGCTGCGGGTACTCGCTCACCGGCGTCCGCTTGCCGTAGCCGCGTTCGCTGACGGCGAGCAACTGCGTCGTCTCGCGCTCGGTCGGCGCGACCGTCGCGAGGCTGACGACCTCGTCGTCGTCGCGCAGGCGGATGCCGATGACGCCCTGCGTCGCCCGGCCGGTCTCGCGCACCGCCTCCTCCTCGAAGCGGATCGCTTGGCCGTCGCGCGTGGCGAGCACGACGTCGTGCTCCCCGCCGGTCATGCGGACGGCGACGAGTTCGTCGCCGTCGACGAGGTTGATGGCGATCAGGCCGGAGGCGTAGATGTTCGTGTAGTCCCGGATCGCGGTGCGCTTGACGAGCCCGCGGCGGGTGGCGAACACGAACGCCCCGTCGCGATCGAAGTCCGGGATCGCCAGGACCGTCTGCACCGTCTCGTCGTCCTCGAGGGGCAGGATGTTGCGGATGTGGCCGCCCCGCGCGGCGCGTTCCGCTTCGGGCAGGTCGTAGATCTTCTCGCGGTAGACGCGCCCCCGGTCGGTGAAGAACGCCAGGTAGTCGTGCGTCGAGCCGACCAACAGCATGTCGTTGACGTCGTCCTCCTTCGCGACCTGGCCCTTGACGCCCTTCCCGCCCCGCCCCTGCGCGCGGTAGGAGGAGAGCGGCGTGCGCTTCAGGTACCCGCCGCGCGTGAGGGTGACGACCATCGCCGCTTCGGCGATGAGGTCCTCCTTGCCGATCTCGTCGGACAGCACCCCGATCTGCGTGCGGCGTTCGTCGCCGTACTGACGTTGCACCTCGCGCAGTTCGCTCTCCACGACCCCCCACAGTTCGTTCTCGTCCCCGAGGATCGCCTTGAGGCGCGCGATGAGCTCCTGCAGTTCGGCGTACTCGGTCTCGATCTTCTCGCGCTCCAGGCCGGTGAGGCGCTGCAGGCGCATGTCGAGGACCGCCTGCGCCTGCGCGTCGCTCAGGCCGAAGCGCTCCATCAGGCCGACCCGCGCGGTCGGCGCGTCGGGCGAGTTGCGGATGAGGGTGATGACCTCGTCGAGGTTGTCGAGCGCGATCAGGTAGCCCTCGAGCACGTGCGCGCGTTCCTCGGCCTTGCGCAGCTCGAAGGCGCTGCGGCGTTCGATGACCTCGGCGCGGTGGTCGAGGAACGCCCGCATCGTCTCCTTGAGCGACAACAGTTTCGGCGAACGCCCGACGATCAGGACGTTGTTGATCGCGAAGGTGCTCTGCAGCTGCGTGTACTTGTACAACTGATTGAGGACGAGTTCCGGCAGCGCCCCCTTCTTGAGCTCGAAGACGATGCGCATGCCCTGCCGGTCGGACTCGTCGCGGATGTTCGAGATCGTGTCGATCTTGCCGTTGCGCACGAGCCCCGCGGCGGTCTGGATGAGGCTGGTCTTGTTGACCTGGTAGGGGATCTCGGTGACGACGATCTGCGGTTTCTTTTCGCCCCGCTCGATGCGGACGCGGCCCCGCACGCGGATCGAGCCGCGGCCGGTCTCGTACGCCTCGCGGATCCCCTCGTGCCCGATGATCCCGCCGGTGGGGAAGTCGGGCCCCTTGACGTACTCCATCAGGCCGTCGAGGGAGAGGTCCTTGTCGTGGATCAACGCCACGAGCCCGTCGACGATCTCCGTCAGGTTGTGCGGCGCGATGTTCGTCGCCATCCCGACGGCGATGCCGGACGCCCCGTTGACCAGCAGGTTCGGCAGCGCCGAGGGCAGCACCTCCGGTTCGGAGGTCGTGCCGTCGAAGTTCTCGAGCTCGTCGACGGTCTCCTTGTCGATGTCCTCGAGCAACGTCTCCGCCGCCTTCGTGAGGCGCGCTTCGGTGTAGCGGTAGGCGGCGGCGGGGTCGCCGTCGATCGAGCCGAAGTTCCCCTGCCCGTCGACCAGCGGGTAGCGCACGTTCCACGGTTGCGCCATGCGGACCATCGCCTCGTACACCGCGGAGTCGCCGTGCGGGTGGTACTTCTTGATGACCTCCCCGACCACCCCGGCGCTCTTGGAGTACTTGCGGTTGCTGGCGAGCCCCTCCTGGTCCATCGCGTAGAGGATGCGCCGCTGGACCGGTTTCAGGCCGTCGCGGACGTCGGGCAGGGCCCGGTCGACGATGACCGACATGGCGTAGTTGATGAAACTCGTTTTGATCTCGTCCGTCAGCGCGACGGACACGACCTGACCTTCGTTCAAGGGGAAGCCTCCTTCGGCGTACGCCCGGCGGCGCAGCGCCGCGGAATCGGTGTGAGTGTACCACCCCCGCCGCCGCCACGGGCCCGGACGGAGGCGCGCGGATGCGTCCCCGACGGTGCTTTTCCCGCACGGCCCCGGTCCGGGCCGCGCCGGAGCGCGTGGTAGCGTCGGCGCGATGATCGAGCGCTACCAGACCCCCGACATGCGCGCGCTGTGGAGCGACCTCGCGCGGCTCCGCCGCTGGTGGCGGGTCGAGCTCGCCGCCGTCCGCGCCTGGGAGGCGCGCGGCGACGTCCCCACCGGCACCGCCGACGCCCTCGACGCCGCCGAACGCGCCGCCCCCCTCGACGACGCGTTCGCCGAACGCGTCGCGGCGATGGAGCGCGACACCCGCCACGACGTCGTCGCCTTCACCCGCGCCCTCACCGAACGCTTCGGCGAACCGGCGCGCTTCGTGCACATGGGCCTCACCTCCACCGACGTCGTCGACACCGCCCAGAACCTGGCGCTCGTCGAGGCGGTCGACGTCATCGCGGCGGACCTGGAGGCGGTCCGGACGCACCTGCGGTCCCTCGCCGACGCCCACCGCGACACCCTCACGATCGGTCGCAGTCACGGCGTGCACGCCGAACCCACCACCTTCGGGCTGGTGCTGCTCGGCTTCGACGCCGCCGCGCAGCGCGACGCGGCCCGGCTCGCCCGCGCCCGCGACGCGGTCGGCGTCGCGATGTTGTCCGGATCGGTGGGGACGTACGCGCACGTCCCGCCGGACGTCGAAGCGCACGTCGCCGACGCCCTCGGCCTGACGCCCGATCCCGTCAGCACCCAGGTCGTCGCCCGCGACCGGCACGCCGAACTGGCCGGCACCCTGGCGATCCTCGGTACGACGATCGAACGCATCGCCCTCGAGGTCCGCCACCTGCAACGCAGCGAGGTCCGGGAGGTACGCGAGGGGTTCGCCCCCGGCCAGACCGGGTCGTCGTCGATGCCGCACAAGAAGAACCCGATCGCGTCGGAGAACCTGACCGGCGTCGCCCGCCTCCTGCGCGGGTACGTCGGCCCCGCCCTGGAGGACGTCGCGCTGTGGCACGCGCGCGACATCAGCCACAGTTCCGTCGAGCGGGTCGTCCTGCCCGACGCGACGACCCTCGCCGCCTACGCCCTGCGCCGCACCGCGACGCTGCTGGAGCGCCTCGTGGTCGACGCCGACCGGATGCGCGCCAACGTCGACGTGCTCGGCGGCCTCGTCCACTCCCAAGCGGCGCTGCACGCGCTGCTGCGGACCGGCCTGACCCGCGAACGGGCGTACGAACTGGTCCAGCGCGCGGCGCTGCGCACGTGGGAGGGGGAGGGCACCCTCCGCGACCTGTTGGCGGCCGACCCCGACGTGCCCCTCGACGACGACGCCCTCGCCGCGGCGTTCGACGTCGCGCCGTACCTCGCGCACGTCGACGCGATCTTCGCGCGCCGTGGCCTCCCGCGGGAGGGGTCGTGACCGCCGCCCCCGCCCCGCTGGACGGGGTGACGCTCGCCGCGGTCGAGGGCGGCGGCGTGCGCGCGACCTACCCGCCCGGCGTCGCGGCGGCGGCCGCCGCCGCCTTCGACGCGTGCGCCGCCGCCGGCCTCCCGATCGCCCTCCAGGAGCGCGACGGCGAGGCGTTGCGCGGCCCCGGGCCGCTCCCCACGCTCCTCGCGCTGGGGGCGGTCGTCCGCAACCGCGCCGCCGGCCCCTTCGCCGCGCGCTACGGCCTCCCGGTCGGCACCGACCTCGACCCGCGCGTCGTCGAGTGGCGGCTCGAGGACGACGCGCTCGGTCGTCCGCTCCTGAACGACGCGACCGCCGTCGCGATCCACGCCGTGCACGAGCACGACCTCGAGGGCCTGTGGGAGCTCACGGTCGGCGCGAACGAGGCGCTCGGGCCGTGGTTCGAAGCGCGCGACCTCGACCTGATCGAGGTCGCGCTGCGCTTCGGCCGCCGCGAGGACGGCACCGTGGCCCTCCTGGGGCCGTTCACGCCCGCGACCTTCACGGTGTGGGACCTGGCGGCGGACGACGACGCGACGCCCGTCCCGGACGACCGCCTCCTCGCCCGCCTCGCGGAGGGACCCGCGTGAGCGTCCGGACCCGCGCGCACGTCACGATCTCCGCGCGGCCGGGCGCCCCCGACCCCGACGCCGACGCCGCCCGCGCCACCCTCGACGCGGCCCAGGCCGAGACGGTCCTCGACGTCGCGGCGGGACGGATCGTCGTCCTGGACCTGCCCGGCGCGCCGGAGGCGGTGGCCGGGGAGGTCCGCCGCCTCGCCGACGCGCTGTTGCGCGACCCCGAGACCGAGGTCGCCGACGTCGCGCTCGAGGCGCTCGACGACGACCCGGCGGACGACGCGCCGCCCGAGGGGGGCGCGGCGTGACCGACGCGCCGTACGAAGCGGTCGTCCCCACCGAGGGGACGCCGGCGGGGCGGGCGTTGTTCGTGCACGGGTTCGCCGAGCACGCCGGACGCTACGCGCCGTTCGCGCGGCGGCTGGCCGCCGCCGGGGTCGAGACGACCCTGCTGGACCTCCCCGGGCACGGCCGCAGCCCCGGACCGCGCGCCCGCATCGACGACGCCGAAGCGCTCGCCGACCGGCTGGCCGCCCGATTGGCGGACCTCGGGGCGGACGGCCTCCCCGTCGCCGCGATCGGGCACAGTTTCGGCGGTGCGCTGCTGCTGCGGGCGGCGCAACGCCCGGGGCACGCCACGCGCTGCGTGGCGGTGACCGGCCCGTACCTCGCGAGCGCCCTCGCGACGCCCGCCTGGGCGCTGGCCCTCGCGACCGCCGCGTCGCGGCTCGCGCCGGGCCTCCGCACCCGCCCGGTGCCGTCGGGAACGGTGTCCGGCGTGCGCGACGAGGTCGACGCGTACGTCCGCGACCCGCTCGTCGACCGCGGGGGGGTGCGCCTCGCGTCGTTGCGGGAACTGCACGCCCTCGGCCCCCGCGTCCTGGCCGACGCCGCGCGCACCCGCGTGCCCGTCACGATCCTGCACGGCGAAAGGGACGCCCTCGCGTCGGTCGACGGCAGCCGCGCCTTCGCGGCGGCGGCGGGCGACGCGCCGGTGGACCTGCACGTCGTGCCCGGCGGCGCGCACGACCTGCTGCACGACGTCGCCGCAACGGACGTCGAGGCGCGCCTCCTCGCGGCGTTGCGCGCGGCGGGGGTGGCGCGCCCGGCGCCCGACGCCTGAGCGCGGGGCGGGCGTCAGTCGAGCGGCGCGAGGCGCGCTTCGATCTGCGCGCGGCGGGGCTCCAGGAACGGCGGGAGGGCCAACTGCTCCCCGAGGGTGGCGCGCGGTTCGTCGACGTCGAACCCGGGCCCGTCGGTCGCCAGTTCGACGAGGATGCCGCCCGGCTCGCGGACGTAGAGGCTTCGGAAGTAGTGCCGGTCGACCTCGCCGCTGAACGGCCGACCGGTCCGCGCGAGTCGCGCGCTCCAGGCGTGGTACGCCGCGTCGTTCGGGACGCGCAGGGCGAGGTGGTGCACGCCGCCCGAGCCGTAGCGGGCGTTCGGGCGGTCGGGCACCACCGCGACGTGCAGTTCGCCGGCGGGGCCGTCGGCGTGCATGCGGTAGACGTGCACCGCGCCCTGGGTTCCGTCGTCCGGCGGGTACGTCGCCTCCGCCTCGAGGTGCAGGACGTCGGTGAGGAAGGCGTGGGTGGGGCCGAGCTCGGGAACGGTGATCTCGACGGATCCGAGGCCGCGCACCTGCTGCGCGGCGGGCACGGGGCTCGCGTCCCACGGGTGGGCGGGCCCGACGCCGCCGTCGTCGACGAGGGCGAGGGGGAGCCCGTGCGGGTCCTCGAAGTCCAGGTGCAGTCGGCCGCGGCGGAGGGTGACGTCGCCGTGCGGCACGCCGAGCGCGTCGAAGCGGTCGCGCCAGGCGCCCAGGGCGGCCTCGCCGTCGACGCGGAGGGTGGTGCGCGTGATGCTGCGGTTGCCGGGACGCTCCCGCGCGGCGCGGGGCATGTCGAAGTACGTCAGGTCGCTCCCGGGCGTACCGGCGCCGTCGGCGTAGAACAGGTGGTACATCGACGGGTCGTCCTGGTTCACCGTCCGCTTCACGAGGCGCATGCCCATCACGGTCGTGTAGAAGGCGTGATTCGTCCGGATGTCGTTCGTGAGGGCGCTGACGTGGTGGATGCCGGTGGGGGCCAGGTCGTTGGGGGACGGGTCGGTGGGGGACGGCATGGGGACGACCTCCGTGGCGTCGCGGCGTCCGCCGCGCAGGCCGGCAGGCTACCCGCGCGGCCTCGGGCGGCAGGTGGTCCGGGCGTCCGTGGTCCGGGCGTCCGTGGGCCGGTCGGGGCGCGGGGCGCCGCGGGGCGTCAGGGGCCCGCGCGGTACGTGACGAACTTCAGGTAGCGCCCCTCGGGGAACGTCGGGCGGACCGGATGGTCGAGCGGCTGCTCGCCGCGCTCCATGCGCACCAGGTCGGCGCCCGCGTCGCGGAGGCCGGCAGCGACGGCCCTCTCGAACGCGTTCGGGGGGACCTGCGCCGTGCACGACGCGGTCGCCAGGATCCCGCCCGGCGCGACGAGCGCCGCCGCCCCGGCGTTCAGGCGCCGGTAGGCGCGGATCGCCCGCTCGCGCTGCGCCTTGCGGCGCGCCAAGGAGGGCGGGTCGAGCACCACCAGGTCGAAGGTTTCGCCGGCCTTCGCCACCTCCGGCAGCAGCGCGAAGACGTCCGCTTCGACCGCCCGGTGGCGGGCGGGATCGAGGTCGTTGGCGACGACGTTGCGTTCGGCGTCGCGCAACGCCGGCGCGGCGACGTCCACCGTCCACACCTCGCGCGCCCCGCCGGCGAGCGCCGCGACGCTGAACCCCCCGGCGTACCCGAACAGGTTCAACACCCGCGCGCCGTCCGCGAGGTCGCGGACGCGGCGGCGGTGCTCGCGGTGGTCGAGGAACAAGCCGGTCTTCTGGCCCTCGCGCAGGTTCGCGAGGAAGCGCAGACCGTGCTCGCGGACGGTGACCTCCGGCGGGGGCGCTTCGCCCGCCAGGACCTCGAGCTCCCCGTCGACCCGCCGCACGACGCCCTTGAGGCGGGCGGCGCGCAACAGCGCCCGCGCGACTCGCGGCAGGACCCCCTCGAGCGCGTCGGTGTGCACCTCGATGACGGCGTGCCGCGCGTAGCGGTCGGCGACGAGGCCCGGCAGCCCGTCGCCCTCCCCGAAGATCAGGCGGTAGGCGGTGTGGCCCGCCGCGGCGAGCGGCGCGCGGGCCGCGACCGCCTGCGCGACGGCGTCCTCCCACCAGCGCTCGCCCGGCGGCTCGCCCCACGTCAGCAGCCGCACGCCGATCGCGCCGGTGGCGTCGAACAGCCCGAAGGCGACCTCCGAGCCCGCCTCGACGCGCACGCGTTCGCCGCCCCGCAGGGCGTGGCGCGGCAGCGCATCGCGGTAGATCCACGGGTGCCGCGAGGCCAGCACCGACGCGAACGCCGGCCCGAGGTGCAGGGTGGCGTCCGGCCCGTCGCTCACGCCACGCCCGCGAGCGCCTTCGCGCGCGCCAGGACGGCGTCCATCATCGCGGGCGTGAGGCGACCCGTGTTCGTGTTCTGGAAGCTGGGGTGGTAGCCGTCGAGCAGCTGGTGCGCGCCGGCGTCCGGGTAGGCGGCCGGCAGGTCGTGCTCCGCGGCGTGCGCGAACGGGTGGCGGGCCTTCACGACCTTCGCGCCGCGCGCCGCGAGGCGGTCGAGGTAGGCGGCGTGCGCGAACGCCCCGAACGCCAGCACCACGCGGGCGGCGGGGAGGCGCTGCAGGTCGTCCTCCAGCCACGGTCGGCAGGTGGCCGCCTCGGCGCGGGTCGGTGCGTTGCCGGGCGGGACGCACCGCACCGCCGCGGTGATCCACGTCCCCCGCAACGCCAGGCCGTCGCCGCGCCGCTCGCTGTGCGGCCGGTCGGCGAGCCCGGCGCGGTGCAGGGCGGGGAACAGGAAGGCGCCCGACGCGTCGCCGGTGAACTGCCGCCCGGTGCGGTTCGACCCGTGCGCGCCCGGCGCGAGGCCGAGGATCACGAGGCGCGCGTCCGGATCCCCGAACCCGGGGACGGGCGCGCCCCAGTACGTCTCGTCGCGGTAGCTGGCCCGCTTCTCGCGCGCCACCGCCTCGCGGTGCGCGACGAGGCGCGGGCAGCGCCGGCAGGTCCGCAGCGCCTCGGGGAGGTGCTCGGTGGTGCCGTCCGGGGTCGCCGGGTCGCTCACGCCTCGCGCAGGGCGCGTTCGATCCGGTCGAGCGCGTCGTCGACGATGCCGCGCGACGTCGCGAAGTTCAGGCGGGCGAAGCCCGCTCCGGCCGGCCCGAACGACGCACCGTCGTTGAGGGCCAGACGGACGCGCTCCTTCAGGAGGCCGGCAGGGTCGCTGGCGAGCGGCGTCGCGCGGAAGTCGAGCCACGCGAGGTACGTCGCCTCCGGCGCGTGGTGGCGGACGCCCGGCATCGCCGCGACCCGCGCCGCGACGTGGTCGCGGTTCGCCTTCAGGTACGCCAGCGTGTCCTCGAACCAGGCGTCGGCGTCGCGGACGGCCGCCAACGCCCCCCACTGCGACACCGACGGCGCCGGCATCGACACGCCGAACGCCGCAGCCTTGAACCGCGCCATCACGTCGGGATCCTCGGCGATGGCGAAGCCGATCTTCAGGCCCGCGAGGTTGAACGCCTTCGTCGGCCCGATCAGGGTCACCGTCCGCTTGGCGACCTCGGGGGAGAGCGACGCGAACGGCGTGTGGGTCGGCCCGAAGTTCAGGTCGGCGTGCAGTTCGTCGCTGACGACGAACAACCGGTGGTCGAGCACCCGCGCCGCGAGCGCCTCGAGTTCGCCGCGGTCGAACACCCGCCCGGTCGGGTTGTGCGGGTGGCACAGCATCAGCAGCCGCGACGACGGCGTGATGGCGGCGTCGAGCGCGGCCTCGTCGAGGCGGTAGCCGTCCCCGTCGTCGTGCAGGTCGACCTGCTGGAAGGTGCGGCCCTGGTGCTCCGTCGCCAGGCGGAACGGCGGGTAGACGGGGGTCGGGGAGACCACGCCGTCGCCCTGCGCGGCGAACGCCTTGACGGCGGCGTACAGCCCCGCCACCGTTCCGGGGGTGATCCAGATCGCGTCGGGGTCGACCGTCCAGCCCTGCCGGCGGGCGAGGCGGTCGGCGACCGCCTCGCGCAGGCCGGGGATGCCGGTCCACTCGGGGTAGCCGAACGTGTCGCCGTCGGCGAACGCCTTCAGGGCGTCGCGCACCTCGGTCGCGACGGGGAAATCCATGTCGGCCACCCACAGCGGGAGGACGTCCTCGTCGTACGTCCGCCACTTCAGCAGCGACCGACGCCGCAGCGTCTCGGCGTCCAGCGCGTCGTAGGGATGCGTCATGCGCGGACGATAGCAGGCCCCCGCCGCGGACGCTCGCCGCGGACGCCGCGAGCACGGGTTCGGACGTGCGCTCGTGGGGGCGCGCGTCCGGCCGGGTCGAGCGGGTAGGGTCGCCCCATGCACCTCGCGATCTCGGTCCCGCCGTGGGCGCGCACGTGGCTGTCGGACCACACCGACATGCACCGCCGCGAACGCCCGATCGACGCGAGCGTCACGCCCGTCCTCGAGGTCGACCTGCCCGACGACGCCTACTACGAGTACGCCTTCCGCGACGGTGCGGGCTTGGTGCGCGCCGACCCCGGCCGGGAGGCCCGCGCGGAGAACTCCTGGTACGACGCCGTCACCGCGGTCCGCGGCCCCACCTACGCGCCGCACCCCCTCGCGGAGCTTCGGGACGAACCGCGCGGCACCGTCCGCCGCCTCCGCGTGCCGGCCGGCGGGGGGGCGACGCGCCGCGTCGCGCTGTACGAACCGGCGGGCCTGACCGGCCCCGCCCCCCTCGTCGTGGCGCACGACGGCACCGCCTACCTGCGCGTCGCGCGCCTCCCGACGGTGCTGGATGCGTTGATCGACGCCGGCCGCGCCGTCCCCGCCCGCGTCGCCTTCCTCGACCCCCGCACCCCCGCCGTCCGGACGGAGGAGTACGGCTTCGGGGAGGCCTACCAGGCGTCCCTCGCCGAGCACGTGCTGCCCGCCCTCCGTCGCGAGGCGGCGGCGACCGAGCTGGTGGCCCTCGGCGCGTCGCTCGGGGGGCTGGCGTGGTTCGAGGCGGCGTGGCGCGACCCCACGGCGTTCGCGGGGCTGGCGCTGCAGTCGCCGGCGTTCCTCGGGACCCCCACCGACCGCCGCTTCCACGGCGTCGAGACCAGCTGGGCGGCGGAGGTTCTGGAGGCGGACGACGCCCCCCTGCCGTGGCGCGTCTACCAGGAGGTCGGGCGCTTCGATTGGTTGCACGAGGTCGGCGTCCGGACCGCCGAGAGGTTCGCCGCACGCGCCACCGACCACCGCTTCGACGTGCGCTCCGCCGGCCACAACTGGACCTTCTGGCGGGACGGGCTGGGCGAGGCGCTGGCGTTCGTGTTGGCCCCCTGACGGCGACCGGGCGCCGCGGGGAACCGGGTAGCATGACGCCCATGAGCGACTTCCGCATCGAACGCGACACGCTCGGCGAGGTGCAGGTGCCCGCCGACCGCTACTGGGGCGCGCAAACGCAACGCTCGCTGACGAACTTCCCGATCGGCGGACCGGAGCAGCGCATGCCGATCGAGGTGGTGCACGCCTTCGCGGTCCTCAAGGCCGCCGCGGCGCGCGTCAACGCCGACCTCGGCGTCCTCGACCGCGCGAAGGCCGACGCGATCACGGAGGCGTGCGACGAGATCGCGTCGGGCGCGTTGGACGACCACTTCCCGCTCGTGACGTGGCAGACCGGTTCGGGGACGCAATCGAACATGAACGTCAACGAGGTCGTCGCCAACCGCGCCATCCAACGGCTCGGGGGGGAGATGGGTAGCAAGGACCCGATCCACCCGAACGACGACGTCAACGCCTCGCAATCCAGCAACGACACCTTCCCGACCGCCATGCACCTCGCCGCGGTCGAGGCGATCCATCGGATGCGGCCGCAGGTCGCCGCCCTCGCCGCGACGTTGCGGGCGAAGGCCGACGCGTACGACGACGTCGTGAAGATCGGTCGGACGCACCTGATGGACGCCACCCCCCTCACCCTCGGGCAGGAGCTGTCGGGGATGGCGACGCAACTCGAGCACGGCGTCGCGGCGGTCGACAAGGCGCTCCCCCCGCTGTACGAGTTGGCGCTCGGTGGGACGGCGGTCGGGACCGGCCTCAACGCCCCCGACGGCTTCCGCGAACGCGTCGCGAGCGCCATCGCGGAGGCGACCGGACGCCCGTACGTCGCGGCGGAGAACCCCTTCGAGGCGTTGTCGGCGCACGACGCGATCGTCGAGGCGTCGGGCGCCCTGAAGCGCCTCGCGGTCTCCGCGCTGCACGTCGGCAACGCCATCCGCATGCTGGCGTCCGGCCCCCGCACCAGCATCGGGGAGATCACCCTCCCCGCCAACGAGCCGGGCTCCTCGATCATGCCGGGCAAGGTCAACCCCACCCAAGCGGAGGCGTTGACGATGGTCGCCGCGCAGGTGATCGGCAACGACGCCACCATCGCGTTGGCGGGGACGCACGGGCACTTCCAACTGAACGTCTTCAAGCCGGTGATGATCCGCAACCTGCTCGAGTCGGCGCGCCTCCTGGGGGACGCCTGCGCCTCGTTCGACGAGCGGTGCGCCCGCGGGATCGAACCCAACCGGGAACGCATCGCGATGCACCTGGAGAACTCGCTGATGCTGGTGACCGCCCTCAACCCGGTCGTCGGGTACTACAAGGCGGCGGAGATCGCGCAGAAGGCGCACGCCGAGGGCACCACCCTCAAGGAGGCGGCGTTGGCGCTCGGGTACCTCGACGAAGCGACGTTCGACGAGGCGGTGCGGCCCGAACGCATGGTGTAAAGCATGGTGTGACGTCGCGCGCGACGCCACACACGACGCCACACATGACGCCGCGCGCGACCCCCGCCCACCGGCGGGCGGTCGCGCGCGGTTCGCCGTCGTCGCTCAGCCGCCGTCCGGGGGCGTGCGTTCGTCGATGACCTCCGCCCCCTCGGGCAGGTAGGTCACCTCGTCGCGGGTCAGGCCGACGTTCGTCGCCAGGTCCTCGAACGCCAGGTCGGCGACGAGGGCGCCGTCGGGCCCGAACACCCGGAGGCCGCGCGGGAGCGTCGTCGCGTCGGGCACCAGCAACGTCACGCGGCCCACCTGCAGGCCCTCCGCCTCCGGCCGCAACGTCACGATCTGCGCCGGTCCGGCGTCGGTGGCGCTCGTCGTGACGTCGGTCGCGACGAACCCCTCGAACCAGGCGCGCGGGTCGAGGGTCGGGTCGAGCGAGGCGACGTCGAGGTCGGGCAGCGTCCCACCGAGCGCGTCGGGGTCGGCGGCGTCGAACAGCGTCACCTGGTGCGTCAGGAAGGCGTAGCTCGCCAGGGTGTCGCCGTCCAGGACCAGCATGTTGTCCGCCACCGCGTCCGGCTGCAGCACGTACGCGCTCAGCGCGCGCGCGTCGGGGATCGCGAGGAGCTCCACCTCGAGCGCCAGCTCCCCGCCGGCGGCGTCGACGAGGCGGCCGGTGAGCCGCAGCGAGACGTCCTCCACCGCCGCAGCGGCGTTCGCGACGTCCTCCAGCAGCGCCTCCGCGGCGGGGTCGGGGGTGGGCTCCGCCGCCGCGGCGCCGGCGACCAGAACGAGGGCGAGGGCGACCGCGCGCCAGCCTGGCGCCGCGCGCCGTGCGGCGCACGGCCGGGGGGGAACGAACGAAACGCGTCGAAGCACGGGGGAGGGTACCGCGGGCGTGGCGTCCGCGGCGGAAGCCGGCACACGCCGGTGCTATCTTCGCCGCCGAAAGGAGGCTCCCGTGACCCCCTTCACGCCGTCCTCCCGATCCCGGTGGTCCGTCGCGCGCGTCCGCGCCGCCCGCGCGGCGTTCGCCGCCCTGTCCCTCGTCATCGGCCTCGCCGTCGCGCAGGACGTCCGCCTCGATCCGCAGGCGATCGTCGTGAACCCCGACCCCGCCTTCGGGGTGGAGGTGACCCTCGACCGCGCCGGTCGGCTGCCGTCCTACGCCGTCGGCGACCCGATCGAGGTGACCGTCCAAGCAACGCGCGACGCGTGGCTGTACCTGTACTCCGTCGAGCCCGACGGCAGCGTGCAGCAGATCGTTCCCAACCGCTACCAACCGCGCCTCCGCCTCCCGGCCGGCGTCGCGGTCACGGTGCCCGGGCCCGACGCGGGGTACCGCTTCGCGGTCGATCCGCCCTACGGCGTCTCCCGCGTCCTGGCGATCGCCGGGCCCGCCACCCTCGACGTCGCCCCCCTCGCGCGCTTCGAGGGCGACGCGGCGTTCGCGCGCAGCGACGTCGCCGTCGGCGGCTTCCAACGGCGCGTCGAAGCGCTCCTGGAGCGCGTCGCGCAGGACGCCTGGGCGTCGGGCAGCGTCGGCTACCGCGTCGTGCGCGACGACCCCGTCCGCGGGGAGTCGACGTTGTCGGTGCTGTCCGACCCGAGCGGCGCGGAGGTGTACGTCGACGGCGTCTACCAGGGGCGCACCCCGCTGCGCGTCACGACCGACGCCGGCGTCCGCACCGTCACGGTGACGCGCGACGGCTACCGCACCGAACGCCGCAGCGTGCGGCTGCCCCGCGACGGTGGGGAACGCCTGACGTTCGACCTGCGCCGCGTCGTGCGGGACGGGACGCTCGACGTGACCTCGCGCCCGTCCGGTGCGGAGGTGTACGTCGACGGCGTCTACCAGGGCCGCACACCGGCGTTCGACCTGCGCTTCGCCCCCGGTCGCTACGACGTCCGCCTCGAACGGGGCGGCTACGCCGCCAGCACCCGCACCGTCACGATTCGCGGAGGGGAACGCACCGACCTCGACGTGACCTTGCGGCGCGAGGACGGATCGCTCGACGTGCGCGGGGAGGTGCCCGGCAGCGTCGTCTTCCTCGACGGGCGGCGCGTCGGCACGCTCGGCGGCAGCGCGGTCGCCCTGCGGATCGACGGGGTGGCGCCCGGCGTCGCGGAACTCACCGTCGTCGCGCCCGGCTACGCGACCGTCGTGCGCCGCATCGACGTGCCCGCCGGCGTCGTCCGCGACGTCGCCCTACGCCAGGACCGCCTGCCGGAGCGATAGACTACGCGCCCATGCCTGCGACGTCCGCCCCCACCCGCCCCCCGCACCGGCCCGCCCCCGTCACCGCCGTCGTCCTGGCGGGCGGGGGCCCGGGCGACGCGCTGGCGCGCGCGACCGGCGCGCCCGCGAAGGCGCTCGTGCCGCTCAAGGGCCGCCCCCTCGGGGCGTACGTGCTCGACGCGCTCCTCGGGGCGCAGCACGTCCGCCGCATCGTGTGGGTGGGGGCGCACGACGCGGCGATGGGGCGGCGGCTCGCCGCCGACCCGCACGTCGTCGTGCCCGGCGGGCCGCGCCTCCTGGATTCGCTGACGTTGGGGATCGGGGCGGCCCGCGTCGCGGCGGAGGCGGACGAACGCCTCCTGCTGGTCGGTGCGGACGTCCCCTGGGTGGAGCCCCGGCACGTCGACCGGTTCGTGGCCGACGCCCGCGACGCGGACCTCGTCTACCCGGTGGTGGCGCGCCGCGACTACGACGCGCGCTTCGCCGCCATCCCACGCACGTGGGTGCGGAGCAGCGACGGACCGGTGACCGGCGGCAACCTGGTGCTCGCCACCCCCGACGCCCTGACGGGGTTGCTGCCGTGGATCGACGTCGCCACCCGCCTCCGCAAGGCCCCCTGGCGCCTCGCCGCCGCCGCCGGCCCGCAATTGTTGGCCGCGTGGGCGTTCGGCCGCATCACGCCCGGCCTCGTCGAGCGGCGCGCCCACACGCTGTTGGACGTCCGCGTGGCGCTCGCGTGGGGTGCCGACCCCGAACTCGCGACCGACGTCGACCGCGTCGATCAACTCCCCGCGACCCTCGGCCTTCCCGACCCCGACGTGCCGTCGGCGTCGGGCGCGTGAGCGCCGTCCCCCCGGGCGGGCCCCCCGGCCGGCCGGCCGACGGTGCGCCGTTCCGCCTCGCGGTGCTGCTGCACGGCGGCGCGGGCGGGAGCGGGGTCGTGGCGACCGAGATGGGGTTGCGCTTCGCGCGCGAGGGGCACCAGGTGCACTTCGTCTCCAACCGCGTGCCGTTCCGCCTCGTCGACCGCGCCGACCCCAACGTGTGGGTCCACCAGGTGGAGACCCTCGCCTACCCGCTGTTCGAGGCGCCCCTGACGACCCTCGCCGAAGCGTCGAAGTTGGCGGAGGTGATCGAGGCGTTCGACGTCGACGTCGTGCATGCGCACTACGCGGTGCCGCACGCGACGGCGGCGATCCTCGCGCGCGACATGGTGGCCGGCCCCCGCCCGGCGGTCGTCACGACCCTGCACGGGACCGACGTCACCCTCGTCGGGATGGACCGCGCCTACCTGCGTCCGACCCGCCACGCGATCCACGCCAGCGACGCGGTGACCGCCGTCAGTCGCGACCTGCACGACGAAACGAAGCGGGTGTTGGGCATCGAACGCCCGATCCGCGTCGTTCCCAACACCGTCGATCCCGAGCGGTTTCGTCCCGGTGCGGACCCCGAGGTCCGCCGCCGCTTCGCGAACGACGACGAGGCGTTGCTGCTGCACGTCTCGAACTTCCGGCCGGTGAAACGCACGTGCGAGGTGGTGCGCGTCCTCGCGGACCTCGCCGAGCGGCGACCCGTCCGGCTGTTGATGGTCGGCGACGGCCCCGACCAACCCAAGGCCGCCGCCCTCGCCCGCGAGTTGGGCGTCGCGGACCGCGTGACGTTCCTGGGGGCGTTCCCCAGCGTCGAGGCGGTCATGCGGACCGCCGACGTGTTCCTGTTGCCCAGCAGCCACGAGGCGTTCGGCCTCGCGGCGTTGGAGGCGATGGCGAGCGGCGTTCCGGTCGTCGGGACGCACGCCGGCGGCATCCCCGAGGTCGTCGAGGACGGCGTCACCGGCCTCCTCCGGCCGGTCGGGGACGTCGCGGGGCTCGCCGAAGCGGTCGACGCCCTCCTCACCGACCCCGCCCGGCATGCGGCGTTCGCCGCCGCCGGCCGCGAGCGGGCCGTCACGGTCTTCACCGAGGGGGTCGTGACCGACGCCTACCGGGAGGTCTACGAGGCGGCCCGCGCCGCCGCGTCGAGCGGCAGGTAGGGCGCCGCGTCGCGCGTCCACGCCTCCGCCGCGTCCGCCGTCACCCCCAGGCCCTGCCACGCCGCGAGCGCGATCATCGCGCCGTTGTCGGTCGCCAGCCCCGCGGGCGGGACCCGCACGCGGAGGCCGGTGTCGGCGAGCGCCGCGCGGAGGTGGGCGTTGGCGGCGACCCCCCCGACGACCACCACCCGGTCGACGCCGTGGTCGCGCGCGGCGCGCCGGAGGGTGTCGACCAGCGCCTCGACGACGGTCGCCTCGAACGCCGCGGCGAGGTCGGCGGGGGGGAGGTCCGGGTCGCGCTCGAGCCGGACCGCGACGGCGGTCTTGAGGCCACTGAAGCTGAAGTCGTAGCCGGCCTGGCCGCGCAGCGGCCGGGGGAGCGCGACGGCGTCCGGGTCGCCGTCGCGCGCGAGGGCGGCGAGGGCCGGCCCACCGGGGAAGCCGAGCCCCAGGAGGCGCGCGACCTTGTCGAACGCCTCGCCGGCCGCATCGTCGCGGCTGCGGCCGACCTCCCGCGCGTGGCGCGCCCCGTCGACGAGGAACAGGCTGGTATGGCCGCCCGACGCCACCAACGCCAGTTCCGGCGGGGTCGCGCCGCCCGCGTCGGGGTCGGGGGGGCCGGCGGACGCCAGGTGCCCGGCAAGGTGGTGGACGGGGTGGAAGCGCGCCCCTCGCGCCCAGGCGAGGGCTTTCGCCCAGGACAGCCCGACGAGCAGCGCCCCGACGAGGCCGGGCCCGTACGTCGCGGCGACCGCGTCGACGTCGTCGAGGGTCGCGCCGGCGTCCGCGAGGGCGCGGCGGGCGACGTCGTCGACGACCCGGAGGTGTTCGCGGGACGCGCGTTCCGGCACGACCCCACCGAACGGGGCGTGCACCGCGTCCTGCGACGCGACGACGTTGGCGAGCACCGCCCCGCTCGCGGCGTCGACGATGCCGACCCCGGTATCGTCGCAGGACGTATCGATGCCCAGCACCACGCGCACGACCGGGACGCTACCACGGCCCCGAACGACCACCGGAGGCGGGTACCGTGGGGCGTGACGAAGCGACGTCGCCCCCCACGGTCCGGCCGACGGACGCCCGATCGGTCCGCCCCCGACCGCGCCGCCTCCGACCGCGCCGCCCCCGACCGTGCCGCCTCCAACTCCGCCGACCCCGACCCGGCCGCGGCGTGGGCGGACCGCCCCTGGGACCTCCTCGAGGTCGCCGGCGTGCAGGCGTCGTGGCGAACGGGGATGCGCGGCCACCCGGACGTCCCCGACGGCCTCGCGCTCCTCGCGGCGCTCCTCGCCGACCGGGGCGACGCCCCGCCCCCCGACCGACGCCTCGACGCGACGGGAGCGTTCGGCGTGCCGGCCCGCGCCGCCGGCGGCGGACGCGTCCTGGAACGCTCCGCCGCCGCGCTGGACGCCCTCCGGCGCGACGCGGCCGCCGACCGGCCCGGGGCGCGCGCCGTCGCCGCGCACGCCGCCGCGGGCCTCCCGTGGGACGCGGCTCCCGGCGGGGCGGACGAGGTGTGGATCGCACCGCGCGCCGACCTGGGGACCCGCGCCGTCCACGCCGACCTGGCGGCCGCCGCCCGCGCCCTGACGCCGGACGGCGTGGCGTTGGCGGTCCTCGACCGCGACCGGGGTGCGAAGCGGTACGCCCGCGACGCCGGCCGCTGGTTCGGGACGGTCGAGCGGCTCGCCAAACGCGGCCGCGCCGACGTCGTGCGCCTCGCCGACCCCCGCCCCACCGCCGCCGACGACGCGCTCGCCCCCGCCCCCGGCGTGCCCGCACCGGCCGACGGCCCGTGGGCGCCGGTCGAGGGGGCGGCCGGAGCGCTCGCCCTCCCCGGGACGTACGCGGCCGCGAAGCTCGACCCCGGCACCGCCCACCTGCTGGCGGCCCTCGAGGCGGAGGGCCCGACGTGGCGGGGCCTCCGCGTCCTCGATCTCGGCTGTGGGTGGGGGCCGCTCGCGCGCTTCGCGGCGGCCGACGGCGGCGACGTCGTCGCGGTCGACGACGACCTCGCCGCCGTCCGCAGCGCCCGCCGCAACGTCCCGACCGCCGACGTCCGCCACACCGATCTCGGTGCGGACCTCGCGACCGACGACCGCTTCGACGTCGTGCTCGCCAACCCACCGTTCCACGTCGGGGCGGGGGTCCGCACCGCCCTCGGGCGGGCGTTCGTCCGCACCGCGGTCCACCGCCTCGCGCCCGGCGGGACGGCGTGGATCGTCGCGAACGCGGACCTGCCCTACGAAGCGGAGACCGAAGCGGCCGGCGCGGCCCTCGAGGTGCGGCCGGCGGGCGCCTTCAAGGTGTTGCGGGCACGCCGTCGAAGCGACCGCTGACGCGCGCCGCGCCGCCGACCTCCGGCGTCAGCACGGTCCCGTCCGGACCGGCGTAGTCGGCGAGCACCGCGTGGACGGCGGGGGCGGTCGCGTCGTCGGTCACGACCGCCAACGTCGGTCCCGCACCCGACAGGAACGCCGCGTACGCGCCGGCGTCCAGCGCCGCCTCGCGGGCGGCGTCGAGGCCGGGCACCAACGCCCGGCGTTGCGGTTCGTGGATCGCGTCGCGGCTCGCGACGCGCAACAGCTCGGCGTCCTCGGTGTACACCGCGACCGGCCAGAAGGCGAGGCGGGCGGCGGTCCCGACCGCGTCGGCGCGGTGGACGACGGGGGAGAGCACGTCGCGCGCGGCGGTGGTCGGAACCTCGAAGGGCGGCACGCCGAAGGCGATCCGCCAAGCGGACGGCCACGGCAACGCCCGCCGGGTCCAGCCGCCCCCCTCCTCCGCAGCGAGGACCAGCCCGCCGTACACGGCGGGCGCGACGTTGTCCGGGTGGCCCTCCAGGTCGGCGGCGAGGGCGAACACCCCGTCGCGGCCCAGCGTCCCGCCGTTCGCCGCGTCCCCGAGCAGCGCGCCGGCGACGAGCGCCGCCGACGACGACCCCAACCCCCGGGCGAGGGGGATGGCGTTGCGGATCGAAAGGTGGACGGGCGGCGCGGTCGCGCCCGCCGCCTCGAAGGCGCGGCGGAACCCCTGGTGGATGAGGTCGTCGGGACCCGGATCGAGGAGCCCGTCCTCGTCGACGAAGGCGTCGCGCTCGGCGGGGGTGGCGGTCACGCGCAGGTGCACGCCGACCGCCAAGCCCAAGCAATCGAAGCCGGGACCGAGGTTCGCGCTGCTCGCGGGAACGATCGCCTCGAGGGGCACGCGCGAAGGCTAGCACGCCTCCGCGAGCGCGGCGCGGGCGGCCCCGAGCGCGTCGGCGACGTCGCTCGCGCGCAGGCCGGCGCCGTGCCGGGCCGCCGCCCGCTCGCCGGCGCGGGCGTGCACGAGCACCGCCGCCGCGACGCGCGCGAGGGCGTCGTCGTGCGGCGCGGCGAGCGCCGCGCCGAGGGTGCCGGCCAGCACGTCGCCGGTCCCGCCCGCCGCCATGCCCGGGTGCCCGCCGGCGACGACCCGAACGCGCCCGTCCGGCGCCGCGACGACCGCGCCCGCTCCCTTCAGCACGACGCCGGCGTTCCACGCCGCCGCCAACCGGCGTGCGGCGTCCACGGGATCGCGCCGCACCTCGTCCGCCGGGACCTCCAGCAGGCGGGCCGCCTCCCCGTGGTGCGGCGTCAACCAGCGGCCGGGCCCGCTGGCGACCGCGGGACGCAGCGCCGGGGCGAGCGCGGTCGCGTCGAGCACCGTCGGGGTGCGGTCGCGCTCGAGGACCGCCGCGAGCTCCGCGAGGCGTTCGGGGGCCAGGCCGGGCCCGATCACCTGCGCGGCGCGGTGGCGGTCGGCGACGTCGCCCCAGGCGCGCGCGAGGCCGCCCGGGGTCGGGTCGACGGGCGGCGTGACGGTCTCCGGCCAGCGGGCCGGATGGAGGGCGTCGCTCAGGAGCGTCACGAGGCCCGCACCGGCGCGGTGCGCCCCGCGCGCGGCGAGCTCCGCCGCGCCGGACCAGGCGGGCGACCCGGCGAGGATCAGGACCGCCCCCGCCGCGTACTTGTGGGCGTCGGGCGGGGGGGACGGCCAGGTGGTCGCCGCCTCGGCGTCGCCGAAACGTTCCGGGTACGCCGCCGGGTCGCCGCCGTCCGGGAGGGCGCCGGCGGGCATGCCGATGTCGGCGACGTCGCTCGCGCCGAACGCGAAGCGGGCGGGCGCGAGGGCGGAGGCGGGGCAGGCCCACGCGAGCTGCACCGTGCGCACCGCGTGCACGTGCGCGCCGGGCGGCACGGCGGCGTCGGCGTCGACGCCGGTCGGGACGTCGACGGCGAGGACCGGCACGTCGGCGGCGTTCAGGGTCTGGACGACGTCGGCGAGCGGCGACCGGAGGGGGCGGTCCAGGCCGCTGCCGAGCAGCGCATCGACGACCAGGTCGGCGTCGGCGAGGGCGGCGTCCAGCCTCGCGGCGTCGAGCGGGGGCAGCGGCCGGTCGGCGGTCCAGGTCGCCCGGGCCGCCTCCGCCGCGACGCTGCGCGAGCGGTCGGGATCGACGGCGAGGACGCGGACGTCGACGTCCGCGTCGGCGAGGTGGCGGGCGGCGACGTACCCGTCGCCGCCGTTGTTCCCCGGTCCGCACAGGACGAGCGCACGGCGGGGGGCGAACCCCAGTGCGGCGTCGGCGACGGCGCGGCCGGCGTTCGCCATCAACGTCGTCTCCGCCACCCCGAGCGCCGGGGCGGCGGCGTCGGCGGCGCGGACGGCATCGGCGTGCACGAGGCGCATGGGGGCATGCTACCGCCGGCCCCCACCGGGCCCGCGGACGTTCGTCCCTGGACGGGCGGGCGCGGGCGCGCCACGCTGTCCCATCGGGGGCGTCTCGCGCCCATCGAGTGAAGGGAGCCCGCATGGTCACGCTCCTCGCCGCACCACCCGCCACCGTCCCGGCGACGGACGCGCACGCCCTGCGCGCCAACGACGAGGTCCGCACCCGCTACGCCCGCGACGCCGCGCGGTACGGCGCGCCGCAGGCGACCGCCCGCGCGCTCCGCGCCTACCGGCACGTCCCGGTCGTCCCCGCGCGGTTGGCGGACCGGCACCCCGCCGCCCACCACCGCGGGGTGGCGCTCGAACGGCTGTTGCGCGACGTCGGGATCGACGCCGCCCGCCTCGACGCCGAACGGCGCATCCGGCCGCGCTTCGTCGACGACCCGCAGGCCGCCTCCTGACCCAGGTCGGGCGTTCCCTGGCCCACGTCACGTGACGGCGGCGGCGCCGAGGGGCGCCGCCGCCGAACCGTTCGCCCGGGGGCGCGCCGTCAGGCGTCGCCGGCGAAGATCGCGTCGATGCGGGTCGCCGCGTCGTCGGGCAGCGCCAGGTCGGCCGCCCCGAGGTTCTCCTCGAGCTGTTCGACGCGCGTCGCGCCGGTGATGACCGACGCGACGCCGGTCTTGCGCAGGACCCACGCCAACGCCAGTTGCGCGCGGGAGATGCCGAGGTCGCCGGCGACGTCGGCGAGGGCCAGGACCCGCTCGCGATTTTCGTCGGTCAGGTAGCGCTCCGCGAAGCGGTCGTGCTGCGCGAGGCGGGCGTCCTCGGGGAGGCCCGCGTCGTACTTCCCGGTCAGCATCCCCATCGCCAGGGGGCTCCAGGCGACCAGCCCGACGCCGAGCGCGTCGGTCGTCGGCAGCAGCTGCGTCTCGACGCGTTCGCGGTGCAGCATCGAGTACTGCGGTTGTTCGACGACCGGCGGCACCAGGCCCGCCGCGCGGGCGTACGCGTGCGCCTCCGCGATCCGCGCCGGCGTCCACTCGCTCGTGCCCCAGTAGTGCGCGCGGCCGCTGCGGACGACGTCGCTGAACGCTTCGACGATCTCCTCGATCGGGGTGTCGGGGTCGTCGCGGTGCGCGAAGTACAGGTCCAGGTAGTCGAGTTCCATGCGCTCCAGCGTCCGGTCGATCGACTCGAGCACGTGCTTGCGCGAGAGCCCGCGGTCGTTGACGTCGTCCGACATCGGCCAGAACACCTTGCTGGACAACACCAGCTTGTGGCGTTCGACGCCGATCTCGTGCAGCACGCCCGTCATGGTGCGTTCGCCCTCGCCGCGGGCGTAGATGTCGGCGTTGTCGAAGAAGTTGATGCCGCCCTCGAGGGCGCGTTCGACGATGGCGCGGATGCGGGCGCGGTCCTGCACGCTCTCGCCGTAGGTGGTCCAGGCGCCGAGCGAGATCTGCGAGACCTTCAGGCCGCTGCGACCGACGTTGCGGTAGATCATGTCCGTACCTCCGGCGCGCAGCCTACCGGTTCGTCGGGGCGGGGGCGTCGCCGCCGCCCGGAGGGGGTCGGGTGGGGTCGCGGTCGGGGCGGGCGTCGCGCACCGCCCGCACGATCGCCTCCGCCGTCGCCGTCTGGTGCGTCCGGCCGTCGGGCAGGGTCGTGTCCGGATCGAGGTACCCCTCCCCGCCGGTGTGGTCCATCGCGCCGAGGTCCTCGACCTCGACGACGCCGTCGGCCTTGCCGCGGTTCCACGTCGACCAGCGCGCGAAGCGCCAGCGGCCGGGGAAGAACCAGGTCGACAGGCGCGCGACGGCGTCGTTGCGACCGCGCAGGTGCAGGACCCGCTCGACCCCCTCGAGGGTGCGGGGGCTGGCCAGCACCCCCCCGAGGGAGACGACCTGCAGGGGGCGTCCGAACCGCGACGCGAGGACCGGCGCCGCCCCGAGGGCGACCTGCCCCCCGCCGCTGTACCCGACGAGGATCACCGGGGCGCCGTCGGCGGGATCGAAGCCGGCGCGGCGCAACGCCCGCTCGATCAGGCGGGCCGACCCCTGGTCGTACATCGGGCCGTAGCGGCGGTCGGCGGACACGGCGACCTGCCAGCCGTTGCGGACGTTGATGGCGAAGCCGATCAGGCCGGCGAGGCGGCGGCCGTCCTGCTTCCAGCGCACCGCCCGACGCCAGAACCACGCGAACGCGCGTTGGCCGGTGAGGGCGCGGTTCGTGACCGAGTAGGGGAACACCTCCAGCACCGCGGTGCCGGGCAGGTCGTGGCGGAGGCGGCGGAGGAACGCCCGCTCGAGCGGCGCGAACGTCTGGTCCTCGACGACGTGGATGCCGGAGAGGAACACGACCCACGCATCGTGCGCCGGCCGCCCGACCCCGTCGCCCCGGTCCGCCCCGACGTCCTCCGGCGGTTCGTCCTCGAGGAGGGGGCCGGGGGCGCCGGGATCGTCGCCGTTGCGGCCGAACCAGCCGGCCCACCACCCGAGCGTCTCCAGGGGGGCCAGGAGGCCGCTGACGATCCACGTCGCCAACGCCGCGAGGAGCAGCGTCCAGGGGTCGGGCAGGAACGTCACGGGCCCCCCTCGCCGGACCGCCGCGCGGGGGTCGGGGGGGTGCCCGCCACCGTGCGCCGCACCCACCGCGTGAGGCGGGCGACCGGCCGGCCGACGGTGCGCTGCAACAGCAGCGTCAGGAGCCACGCGCCGGCGAGCGCCCCCAGCGTTTCGGGCAGGTCGAGGGCGAAGGTGGCGCGCGCCGCGACGGCGACGCCCAGGTACGTCCAGATCGTCAGGATCGCGCCGATCCCCGCCCCGAAGTACGGCAGAAAGCCGAGGACGGCGAACAGTTGCGGGGCGTGCGCCAGCCCGACGAGGCGGACGAGGGCGACGGCGGGCACCTCGCGGTCCAGCAGCAGCGTCGTGACGAGCGCGAGGGCGGCGATCCACACCAGCACCGACAGCGTGTACAGGCCGGCGCCGACCGTGAGGCTGGCGACGAAGCGCCAGGGCCGGACCCGGTTCGCGAACAGCGCCACGCTCTGCGCGAGGGCGGCGGACAGCCCGGCGAGCGCGAAGATCCACAGCGCCAGCGCGAGCCCGCCGGGGGCGTCGAGCGCGAGGCGGTAGGCGGCGGGGTCGAGCCGGAGGGCGCCGCCGATCAGCCCCGCGATCGCCGCCTCACCCGCCGGCGCGTCCATGGTCGGGCCCTGCGGTCGGGGCCTCGGGGCGGTCGGCCTCGGGGTCGTGCGGGGGCTCGTGCGCGTGCCCGTGCCCGTGTCCGTGCGCGTGGCCGTGCTCGAGTTCGCCCGGTTTCAGCGGCAGCCGCCCACCGCGGAACATCGCGGCGGCGATGAAGGTCGTGAGCGGCACGGCGAGGATGAGGCCGATCGAGCCGACGAGGGTGTGCACGACCTCCGCGGCGATGAGTTCGAGGTTCACGGCCCGCGCGAACGGCAGTTCGCCCTGCCCGAGCAGCACGAGCAGCGGCAGCGCCGCGCCGGTGTAGGCGAGCACCAGCGTGTTGACGAGGGAGCCGATGTGGTCGCGGCCGACGTTCATGCCGCGCCGGTACAGGCCGAACGACCGCATCTCGGGATCGGCGTGCGCCAGTTCGCGGACGACGGACGCCTGCACGATCGTGATGTCGGTCAACGCCCCGAGCGCCCCGATCAGGAGGCCGGCGAGCATCAAGCCGCGCAGGTTCACGTCCGGCAGGCTCGCGGCGATCATGGCGGCGTCCTCGGAGCCGTAGCCGGTGAGGTGCGCGAGGTCGGCGGAGACGACGCCCAGGCCCAGCGTCGCGGCGGCGGCGAGGAACGTCCCGATCAGCGCGGCGGTCGTGGACCAGGAGATGCCGTGCACGAAGTAGATGGCGAGCACCAGGATGCCGCCCACCCCCACGAGGGAGACGAGGACGGCGTTCGCGCCGCCGGTGATCGCGGGTACGACGTACCCGATGATCAACACCAGGCTCGCGCCGGTCGCGACGAAGGCGCGGAGGCCCTTGAAGCCGGCGACGAGGATCGAGGCGAGCAGGAACGCCGCGACGAGGCCGACGAGGGCGGGCCGCCGGATCCAGTCGGAGACGACGTAGCTTCGCGCTTCGTCGGGCGACGGCGAGTAGTACACCTCGACCCGGTCGCCGACCTCGAAGGGCGGGAGGTCACCGCCGCCCCCGAACGGTTCCGGGCCGGGCAGGTCCGCCTCGATCACCCGGCCGTCCGGCAGCTCGACGATCGCGCGGTCGGCGCGGTCGCCGGCGACGATGCTGCGGATGGTGCCCTCGACGTAGCCGATGTCGGTCGCGTCGTCGGTCGTGAGGGTTTGCTGTGCGAACGCTCCGGTGGCGAGCCCCACGACCGTCGCGCACACCGCGACGAGGACCGCCCACCGGAGGCGGGGGCGGCGGTGGGCGGCGGCGGTCACGACGCGTCGCCGGTCCGGCAGTCGGGACACAGGCCGTACAGGGTGAGGGCGTGGTCCTCGACGGTGTACCCGCCGGGCAGCGTGACGCCCTCCAGCACCTGGACGGGGCAGTCGGCGGCGAGCTCGAAGACGCCGCCGCAGGCGCGGCAGCGGAAGTGGTGGTGGTGCCCCCGCCCCGCCGGTTCGTAGCGGGTGGCGTCGTCGGGGAGGTGCACCGCGATCACGTCGCCCGCTCGCTCGAGGCGCGCGAGGTTGCGGTAGACCGTCGCCATGCCGAGGTTCGGTCGCTCCCGCTTCGCGGCGTCGTGCACCTCGCGGGGGGTCAGCGGTCCCGCGGCCTCGGTGAGCGCGTCGAGGATGGCGCGGCGTTGGGCGGTGGTGCGGGTCACGCGGGGTCCGTTCCCCCGTCCGGGTGGGCGAGCATGGGGCCGAGCGGCCGCCCACCGATCAGGTGGACGTGCAGGTGGTCGACCTCCTGGCCGGCGTCCCGGCCGGTGTTCACGATCAGGCGGTAGCCGTCCTCCGCGATCCCCTCGGCCTCCGCGATGCGGCGCGCGACGCTGATCATGCGGCCGAGGACCGGCTCGTGGCGG
This sequence comes from uncultured Trueperaceae bacterium, assembly GCA_913057685.1. Classification (GTDB taxonomy): domain Bacteria; phylum Deinococcota; class Deinococci; order Deinococcales; family Trueperaceae; genus SLSQ01. The sequence goes on along the minus strand of CAJXOA010000004.1, from coordinate 34,021 downwards.
CCCTCGACGTGCGCGACGCTGGGGATCGCCTCGTTCGGCACGATCAACACGTGCACCGGCGCCTGCGGCGCGACGTCGCGGAACGCGGTGACGTAGTCGTCCTGGTGGAGGACGTCGGCGTCGAGTTCGCCGCGAATGATGCGGGCAAAGATGCCGTCTTCGCTCATGGGGACAGTCTACGGCCCGTCGGGGGTGAGGTCGCGCATCGTGTACAGCGGGGTGAGGGTCACGCCCTCCGCCGCGAGCGCGTCGCGGCCGCCCGCTTCGCGATCGATGACGCAGAGGGCGTGATCGATCACCGCGCCGCGTTCGCGCAGGTCGCGCGTCGACGCGGCCACCTGGCCGCCGGAGGTCACGACGTCCTCGACGATGCAGAGGCGCCGTCCGTCGATCGGGCCGCCCTCGGCGAGCTTGGCGGTGCCGTAGGTCTTGGCCTCCTTGCGGACGAACAGGGCGGGAAGGCCGGTGCGTTGCGCGAGGATGACGGCGAGGGGGATCCCGCCGGTCTCGAGGCCGGCGAGGGCCTCGGTGCCGTCCGGCACCAGCGGCGCGAGCGCATCCCCGATCGCGGCGAGGAGGGTGGGGTCGGCCTCGAAGAGGTACTTGTCGAAGTACTCGTGGCTGACGGCGCCGCTCCGCAGCGTGAAGGTGCCGGTGAGGTGCGAGACGTCGTAAAGGGCGCGGGCGAGCGCGGTGCGGTCCATGGCGGCATCGTACCCGGCGGCGGGCGTCGCCTTTCCTGCGCCCCGCGTTCGTGCTACACTCTTCACTTGCCGCGCCGCGCGTAGGCCTGCGCGCACGCCCCTTGGGCGTACGCAGCGGATCCAGCGCCGCGAAGCGCGCCCCCCGGATCGGGGTCGGGCGAGCGCGGGAGACCACGAACGATGCCGGCGCGAGGGCGCCGTGGCATGCGAAGGAGACGACGATGCCCAGGGTGTGCGCCGTGACCGGAAAGAAGACCCGTAGCACCACGACGTCGAAGCGGAAGGGGTCGCCCAAGAAGCGCGGGGGCGTCGGCCTGAAGCAGGTCGGAGTGCACAAGCGCCAGGTGAAGCCGAACCTTCAAAAGCGCACGATCTGGGTGGACGGCAAGCCCCAGCGCGTGTGGCTGTCGGCGAAGGCGCTGCGCACGATGGACCCCTCGGTGTTCGTCAACCCGCACAAGTAATCGACGGCGCGATTCGCGCCCGTACGACGCTGCGCGGCCTCGCTTCGGCGAGGCCGTTCTCGTTTGGGGGCGTGCGCAGGTGGGCCCGGTGCGCGTCGCGGCGCTCGCGGGGGGCGGGGGAGGTTGCGTCGGGCGACGGGGGTGGGTACACTCCCAGACATGAGAATGCATTCTCAACATCACATCGGTCGGGCGCTCCGTTGGGCCGCCCTCCTCCTGGTCGCCGCGACGTTCGCGTTCGCCTCCGCTCAAGCGACCGACCGCATCGTCGTCTCGATCGAGCCGTACCGCGAAGTGACCGAACGGCTCATCGGCGACGCCGCCGAGGTCGAGGTGTTGCTGCCGCCCGGCGCGAGCCCCCACGCCTACGATCCGAGCCCCCGCGACGCCGCCCGCCTCGCGGACGCCGACATGGTCATCGTCAATGGTGTCCTCGACGAATTCGTGCTGGAACTCGTCGACGCGAACCGGGGCGACACGGAGGTCGTCCACGTCCTCGATGCCCTCGGCATCGAAGCCGAGCCCCATGACCACGACCATGCCCACGAGGACGAGCACGCGCATGAGGACGAGCATGCGCACGAGGACGAGCATTCGCACGAGGACGAGCACGCGCATGAGGATGAGCACGCGCACGAGGACGAGCATGCCCATGAGGATGAGCACGCCCACGAGGACGAGCATGCGCACGAGGACGAGCACGCCCATGAGGACGAGCACGCGCATGAGGACGAGCACGCGCATGAGGACGAGCACGCCCACGAAGACGAGCATGCGCATGAGGACGAGCATGCCCACGAGGACGAGCATGCGCACGAGGACGAGCACGCCCATGAGGACGAGCACGCCCATGAGGACGAGCACGCGCATGAGGACGAGCACGCCCACGAAGACGAGCATGCGCACGAGGACGAGCACGCGCACGACCACGGGGACGGCAACCCCCACGTCTTCACCGATCCGGTCGTCATGATGGACGTCACGCGCCTCCTCGCGGACCGCTTCGCCGCGCACTGGCCCGAGGCGGAGGGCGCCATCCGAACGGCGGAAACCGCCTACCTGGCCGATCTCGCGGCGCTCGACGCGGAGATCGCGACCCTGCTCGCGCCGTTCGCGGGCCAGCCGTTCGTGCCGTTCCACGACGCCTGGTCGTCGTTCGCCGCCCACTACGACCTCGACCTCGTGATGGAGATCGAGCCGTTCCCCGGCCGCGAACCCAGCGCCCGCCAGCTGGCCGAGGCCATCGACGTCCTCGAGCGGACCGGTGCGCGCGCCATCTTCTCCGAGGTGCAACTCCCCGACCGCCCCGCCCGCGTGCTGGCCGACGAGGCCGGCGTGCGGCTCGCCATCCTCGACCCGCTCGGCGGCGGCGAGGGGCGCGAGGGGTACCTCGCGACGATGCGCTACAACGCCGAAACCATCCGCGACGCCCTGTCCGCGGACTGATGCGGGGTGCGGACCCCACGGCCGCGCTACCCTATGGGGATGGAGTTCGCCCGTTGAGCGACGCCCCCACCGTCCCGACGTCCCGGACCGAGGCCGACCGGCCGGTCCGGGACGCGGCCGTTCCTGCCGCGCTCGCGGTCACGAACCTGCGCGTGACGCGCGGCGACGCCCTCGTCCTCGACGACGTGTCGTTCACGCTCCCCCGCGAGCGCTTCCTGGCCGTCATCGGTCCGAACGGCGCCGGCAAATCCACCCTCGTCCAGGCCCTGCTCGGCCTCGTCCGCCCCGACGGCGGCGAGGTCCGCGTGTTCGATCGCGCCCCGCGCAGCGAACCGCGCCGCATCGGCTACGTCCCGCAACTCAAGACCTTCGATCGCAGCTTCCCCGCGACCGCCCTCGAGCTCGTCGTCTCCGGCGCGCGCGGGCGCTGGCCCGCCCGCATCACCGCCACCGAGCGCGATGCCGCCTGCGCCGCCCTCGAGCGGGTGGGGGCCACCCGCCTCCGCGACCGCCCGCTCGCCCGCCTCTCCGGCGGGGAGCTGCAGCGCGCCTTCCTCGCCCGCGCCCTGGTGCGCGAGCCGGACCTCGTGATCCTCGACGAGCCCGCCACCGGCGTGGACTTCCTCGCCGAGCACGACCTCAACCACCTCCTCGAGGGCTACCAGCGCGACGCCCGCGCGACGGTGCTGATGGTGACGCACGACCTCGCCGCCGCCCGCCACCACGCCAGCGACGTCCTCGTTCTGAACCGGACCCGCATCGGCTTCGGGCCGCCCGAACGCGCCCTCACCCGCGCCTGCCTCGAGCAGGCGTACGGGCACGTGGGGCACGACCACGACCTGGTCCTCCCGTGAGGCGCCGCTGATGGACGCCCTCCTCGAACCGCTCCAGTACGCCTTCCTCCAACGCGCCCTCGTCGGCGGGGCCGCCATCGCGATGATGACCGGCCTGCTCGGGGTGTTCGTCGTCCAGCGCGGCCTCGCGTTCCTCGGGGACGGCCTCGCGCACGCCTCGTTCGGGGGGATCGCCCTCGGCGCGCTCGTCGCCTACGGGGTCGGCGGCGCCGGCCTCCTCGCCCAACCGTTGTGGGTGGCGCTGCCCTTCACCCTCGCCGCCGCCCTCGCCATCGCCTGGGTCCGCGACCGCACCGACCTCTCGAGCGACACCGCCATCGGCGTGTTCTTCGCCGTCGCCGTCGCGCTCGGCGTGCTGTTCCTGTCGATGATCCCGCCCGACGCGAACGTCGTCGACGTCTACCACCTGCTGTTCGGCTCGATCCTCGCCGTCGGCCCCGCCGACCTCCGCATCATCCTCGTGACCGCCGGCGCGATCGTGACGCTCCTCGTGCTCGCGTGGGGTCGCCTCGCCTACGCGACGTTCGACGCCGACCTCGCCGCCGCCGACGGCCTCCCCGTCCGCCTCCTCGACTACGGCCTGTTCGCCGTCGCCGCGATCGCGGTCGTCGTCTCCGCGCAGGTGGTCGGCATCGTGCTGATGGCCGCGTACCTCGTCATCCCAGCCGCCGCCGCCCGCCTCGCCGCCCGTTCCCTCGTCGCGATGAGCGTCGGCGCGGTGGCGATCGGCGTCACCACCACCCTCGTCGGCCTGTTCGCCTCCTACGCCGCCGACGTCCCCAGCGGCGCGGCGATCATCCTGCTGCAGGCGTCGGTCTTCCTGGTCGCCGCCCTCACCGCGCGCCGCTGAGCGCGCCGCCGCGCAGGCGGGGCGTCAGGCCTCCTCGGCGTGCTCGTCCTCGCCGGACCCTTCGCCGTCTCCGCCGTCGCCGGCGTCGCCGCGCACCTGCGCCAGCAGGTCCGCGAAGCGGGCCTCGACCCGCGCGGTGACCTCCGGATCCATCGTGATCTTCTCCGGCCACGCCCGCGCGAAGCCCTCCTCGGGGATCTTGCGCGTCGCGTCCACCAGCCACGCCGGGCCGCCCGCCGCGTCGTCCGCGACGCGGACGTCGCGCTCCGGATCGATGTTGTTCAGGGTCGTCCACATGACGTCCTCGAAGTCGGTCGGGTCGGTGTCGTCGTCCAGGACCGCAATCCAGCGCACGCCCTCCGCCGCCGCCTGCCGGGCCGCCCACTCGCCCAGGTGCCGCCCCTGGTCGGGCCGCGTCTTGCGCGTCGTCAGGAACCAGAAGCCACCGCCCGGCTGGTGTTGCGCCACGACCTCCGCGTGCGCCGGAAGGTCCGCCGCGTCGCGTGGGGGGGCGGGCGTCCACGCGTCCGCCGGGTCGTCGTCGGGGCGCTCCTCGGGGTGCTTCCGGGTCCCGTCGAGGATCAGTTTCGAGCCGTAACTCCAGGCGCGGCTGGCGTGATCGAGGACGTCGATCGGGCCCTTGCCGAACGCCTCGTCGCGCCCCGGCACCGCGTGCGCCAGCACGTGCCGCCAGAACGCTTGGTGCTCCTGTGGGCGCGGCGCGTCGCGGTCCGCGACGAGCAGCACCTTCGCGAACATCATCTGCCCCAACCCCAACAACCCGTTCGCGACCTTGTAGGCGTGCCCCGGGTAGGCCTTGTCGATCGTGACGTTCACCAGGTTGTGCGCGATCCCCGCGGGCGGCATGTGGTAATCCGCGATCTCGGGCAGGATCAGCTGCGCGGGCACCAGGAACAACCGTTCGCTCGCCTCGATCAGGTAGGCGTCCTCCATCGGCGGACGCCCGACGATCGTCGCGGGGTAGATCGCATCCTTGCGCATCGTCACCGCCGTGACGTGGAAGGCGGGGTAGAGGTCCTGCAACGTATAGAAGCCGGTGTGGTCCCCGAACGGACCCTCCACCCGCCACGCCTCCTCGGGATCGACGTACCCCTCCAGCACGACGTCGGCGTGGGCGGGCACCTCGAGGTCGACCGTCACGCCCTTCACCAACTCCACGCGCTTGTTGCGCAACCACCCGGTCAACGAGTACTCGTTGATGCCGGGGATGGGCGGCAGTGGCGCCGTCGCGGCGTACGTCAGGGCCGGGTCGCCCCCGAGCGCCACGGCGACCTCGAGGCGTTCGCCCTTCTGCTTCGCATGCTCCAGGTGCCGCGCGCCGGTCTTGTGGCGCTGCCAATGCATGCCGGTCGTGGTCGCGTCGAACACCTGCATGCGGTACATCCCGACGTTCACGTCGCCCTCCAGCGGATCGCGACTGATCACCAAGGGAAGCGTCACGAACGGCCCGCCGTCCTCCGGCCAACAGTGCAGGACCGGCAGCCGATTCAGGTCCACCTCGTCGCCCCGCCACACGATCTCCTGCGCCGGCGCGCGGCGCACCCGCTTGGGGGGGAGCGACGCGAGCGCCCCCAACTTCGGGAGGTTCGACGCCAACCCCAGGAACCCCCCACCCAACTTGACGTCGATCAGGTCCCGCACGCGGTCCCCGATCGCATCCAAGCTCTCCGCCCCGAGCGCCCACGCCGTCCGGCGGGCGGTGCCGTACAGGCCGATCACGAGCGGCAGGTCGCGGCCCTCGACGTTCTCGAACAGAAGCGCCGGTCCCCCCGCCTTCACCACCGCGTCGGCGAGGGCCGTGATCTCCAGGTGCGAACGCACCGGTTCGCGGATGCGGACGAGCTCGCCCTTCTCTTCCAGGAACGCCACGAACCGCTGTAGGTCGCTGTGCATGCCGGCATGCTACCGACCGGCCCGCGGCCCGACGGCGCGCCGGGCCACAGAGGGGCGCTGCGGAGCGGACGCGCCGCCCCCGAGCCCTCAGAACAACCGCGTCAGGATGCGCGCGCCGGCGACCCACGTCCCGATCGCCGACCCGAGCGTCGCCCCGAGGAACACGAGCAGGGCGCGCGCGACGCGGTTCGCGTACCAGCCGCGCAGCGTCGTCGCGTCGCGCCGCAACGACGCGAAATCCCCGACGCGGGGGCGGCGCAGCCACACCTCGAGCCCCGCCGCGACGAACCCCGCCCCGATCGTCGGGTTGAGGCTCGTCAGGGGCGCGGCGACGGCGGTCCCGACGACCGTGAACGGGTGGGCGGCGGCGAGGATCGCGCCGATCGCCGACGCCCCGCCGTTGATCCACACCCAATCGCCGAGCAGCGTGCGGCCCAACGCCGGATCGCGCACGAAGCCGACGACGAACCCCGTGATCACGATCGCCGCCACCGCCCAGGGAAGCGCCCGCACCCAGCGGGCGGGGGGCGGCACGGTGTCGAGCGCCGGGAGCCGATCGGCGGGCGGGGCGGTGGGGGCCTCGCGCAACGTCGCCGCCAACCCCTTCAGGTGCCCCGCCCCGATGACCGCGAGCACCTGCGGACGCCCCCCGTCGTCCGCGCCGTTGGCCTCGCGACGCGCCGCCGTCAGGCGGGCCGCCTCCTGCTCGAGGCGCGCCGCCATGTAGGCGTCGCGCTCCTCGATCAGCGGCCCGTACAGCCGCCCCCCCTGCGTCGCGAACTCCTCGAACGTCGCCTCGAGGACGTCGCCCTCCTTGAGTTTCTCGATCTCCGCCTCGTCGATCGCGTCGCGCGACAGGACGCTGCCCAGCAGGCCGGCGAACAACTCCAGGCGCCCCCACCAGGGGACGTTGCGGTAGACGCGGCGCAGGGTCGTCCCGATGTCGCGATCGATCGTGACGACCTCGAGGTCCTCCTCGCCCGCCGTGCGGATGGCGTCGCGCATCTCCTGGCCCGGCTCGATGCCGTACTGGTCCGCGAGGCGTTGCTGGAACGCCCCCAACGCCAGGTTCGCCGCCATCGCCCCCGCCCGGCCGCTCTTCAACACCTCGAACAGGTCGGTCTTCAGGATCCGGTCGGGATCGACCAACGCCGCGTGGCGCTGCGCATCCAACTCGAGCGCGACGACGTCGTACGCGCCGGAGGCGATGCGCGCGACGACCTCCTCCGCGCTGGCGCGGGAGACGTGCGCGGTGCCGAGCAGCGTCACGTCGACGCCGTGCACCGCCACCGTCTCGACCGGACCGCCGGGCGCGCCGGGCGTCGTCGCCTCGCTGCCGGGCGTGTCGCTGCCGGTCGCGTCGGTGCCGGTCGCGTCGGTGCCGGTCGCGTCGGCGTCGGGGGAGGGGGCCGCGTCGCTCACGAGTGGCGAGTCTACCGGCTCGCGCCCACCGCGCGGGGCGGGCGCCCCCGAACGTCGCGCCGGAGCCGGGGGAGGCGGTACGCTGACGCACCATGGACGCCCCCCACGGATCGCGCGCGACCGGACGGCGGTTCGGTTTGGCCGCCGCCGCCGAACGCGACGCCTCCGCCCGCCGCCGCCTCGCCACCGAGGTCCAGCGGGCCCGCATCTGGCTGCCGCTCGCGATCATCGGCATCGTCTTCCTGTTCGAACTCGGCCTCCTGCCGCAGCTCGGGCCCGGCACGAACCCCTGGGTCCGCCTCGGCTTCTACGCCGTCTTCGGGCCGCTGGCCACCACCATCACGCTCTCCTGGATCCTCGGGGAGGTGAAGGGGCGCGAACGCGCCCAGGCGGAGCTCGGGTCGACGTACCTCGAGCTGCAGCAGAGCCACGACCTGCTGGCCTCCATCCACGCCGTCACCGAACGCTTCGCGCTCGCCGCCGACGTCGAGGAGGCGATCCGCGCGGGCGTCACCGGGATCCGCAAGGCGACCGGCGCGCGCGGCAGCGCGCTGGTGTTGGGCGCCAGCGACCCCGACCTGACGGCGGAGGAGGGCCTCGACCCCGCCACCCGCGACCGCATCCGAGCGCGCGACGCCCGCATTCGCGGCGGCGGGCAACCGGGGGAGGCCGAACCGGTCGACGGCGGGACGGCGTACGTCCTCTCCGCCCCCGTGCGCATCGCCGGCACGACCGAAGGCAGCGTCCACGCCGTGTTCGACGCCCCGCCGGAAACGACGGCGCGCGACGCCTTCTACATCCTCGCCGGCGAGTTCGCCTCCGCGCTGGAGGCGACCCGGGGACGCATGCGCGACCTGTTGACCCTGTTCGAGGTCGACCGCAGCGTCCGCGCCGAAGGCAACCTCGACCGGCTGTTGGGGCGGCTGCTCGAGCGCACCATGCAACGCGTCGACGCGAACGCCGGCGCGGTCTTCCTCGCCGACGACGGTCCGCTGCTCCACCCGAAGGTCGTGCGGCCCGACCGGCCGCTCGAACCGCTCCGCTCCGGCGAGGACCGCCTCGCGCGCCTCGCGGCGTCGGGCACGCCGCACCTGATCGGCGTGATCGGCGACGACCTCCGCGAGGAGGGGGGCGGCCTCCTGCAGGGCGCCGCCTGCGCCGTCGTGCTGCCGCTGGCGACGGAGACCGACACGCTCGGGGCGCTCGTGCTGGTGCACGACCGCCCGGGTGCGGTGGGGGAGGGGCAACTCCCGTTCCTGGCGTTGCTCGCCGGGCAGGTCGCGACCGCGGTGCGCAACGCCCGCGCCTACCTCGCCAGCGAGGAGGTCGCCATCGGGGAGGAACGCTCGCGCATCGCCCGCGAGATCCACGACGGCGTCGCGCAGTCGTTGGCGTTCGCCGGCCTCAAGGTGGACCTCGCCACCCGCCTCCTCGATCGTGACGCCGACCGCGCCCGCGCCGAGCTCGCGCTGGCCCGCACCACCGTCCGGGACGCCATCGCCGAACTCCGCCGCAGCATCTTCGCGCTCCGACCGGTCGACCTCGAGCGGCACGGCTTCGTCGACACCGTTCGACGCTACGCCGACGATTTCGGGCCGCAGAACGGCGTGCAGGTGCAGGTGGAGATCCAGGAGGTCGGCGACGTCGACGTCCGCAACGAGGCGATCCTCTTCCGGATCTTCCAGGAGGCGATGCACAACGTCGCGAAGCACGCCGGCGCCCGAACGGTCACCGTCCACCTGGGGCGCGACGCGGAGGGCCGCACGTTCGTCGACGTCGCCGACGACGGCGCCGGCTTCGACGTCGACGCGGTCGGCGACCGCGTCACCAGCGCCGGGGGGTTGGGGTTGCGGCAGATGCGCGAACGCGTCGAGGCGCGCGGCGGGACGTTCGAGATGCACAGCGCCCCCGGCGAGGGGACGCGCGTCCGCGCGGCCCTCGGCTGAACGGCGCCCCGGCGCGCGCCGCCCGTCCGACCCACGAGGACGGCCGCCCGCGGTGCGGGCGGCCGTGCATCGATCCGGTCGGCGTCGCGCCGAACGGCGTTACTTGCGGTAGCTGCTGCCGAAGCGCTTCTGGAACTTCTCGACGCGCCCTTCGGTATCGATGAAGCGCTGCTGACCGGTGAAGAACGGGTGGTTGCCGGACCACACGTCGACGTGGATCTCCGGCTTGGTGCTGTACGTCTCCAGCACGACCTCGCCGTCGCAGATCACCTTCGCGGGCACCATCTTCGGGTGGATGTCCTTCTTCATGGGTCTCCTCGGGGCCGCAGCCCGGTCGCCCGGGCGGACCGGGACGGGGGGGTAGGATCGGGTCGCGCCGTGCGCGACGAGCACCGGAGTGTAGCAGGCCTGCGCGGCGCCTGTCACCCTCCCGGCCGCCGGCCCGGCACGCGCGTCAGGCGGACGCCGCCTCGCGCACCTGCCGCTGCAGGCGCCGCAGCATGCCCTCCATGCCGCGCAGCCGCAGGGGACTGATCAGCTCGGTGAGGCCGAACTGCGACGCGACGTCGCTGGGGACCGCCAACACCTCGTCCACCGTCCGGCCGTCCAACCCCGTCGCCAGGATCGACGCGAACCCGCGGGTCGTCGGCGCCTCCTCCGGCGCGTCGAACCACACGTGGACGGTGCCGTCCTCCACCTCGCTGGCGAGGAACAACGGCGTCTGGCACTCCTCGACCCGCTCGAAGCGGTCCTCGGCGCCGGCCAGCGCCTCGGGCAGGGGTGGGAGGGTCCCGGCGTACTCCAGCAACAGCGGGAGGCGCAACGACGACGGCGCCCCCGCGAACTGATCGATGACGGCTTGCAACGAACTCGGAACGCTCATGCGACGCAGGGTAGCCGGCGACCGGCGGACGCGACGTGGTCCGGACTGCGCCGGGCCGCCCGGCGGGGCCGGTGCTATCCTCCGCGGCGTGTCCGGCCTCCGCGATCCGCTCCCCCTCCGCGTCAGCGGACCGGTCGACGCCCGCGTCGCGGTCCCCGGCTCGAAATCGATCACGAACCGCGCGCTGGCGGTCGCCGCCCTCGCGGACGGCGTCAGCGAGCTCGAGGGCGCCCTCGTCGCGGAGGACCGCGACGTCATGGAGCGCGCCCTGCGGACCCTCGGCATCGACGTCACGTCGGACGGGACCCACCTCCGCGTGCACGGGCGCGGCGGCGTCGTGCCGGCCGACCGCGCCGACCTCGACCTGCGCCTCTCCGGCACCGCCATCCGCTTCCTCGCCGCCATCGTCGCCCTCGGGCACGGCGTCTATACGCTGGACGGCACCGACCGCATGCGGGAACGGCCGATCGGCGACCTGCTCGACGCCCTCCGCGCGTTGGGTGTCGACGCGAAGGACGTCCGCGGGACCGGCTGTCCCCCGGTCCGCATCGACGCCGACGGCCTGCCCGGCGGGTCGGTGCGGCTCCGCGGCGACCGCTCCTCGCAGTTCCTCTCGGCGTTGTTGATGGCCGCCCCCGCCGCGGACGGCCCGATCGAGATCGCGGTCGACGGGGAGCTGGCCAGCCGCCCGTTCGTCGACATGACGCTCGCCGTCATGGCGGCGTTCGGGGTGGAGGTGGAGCGCGACGGCTACGCCCGCTTCGCCGTCACGCCGGCGCGCTACCACCCGCGCACCTACCGCATCGAGCCGGACGCCATGGCGGCCGGCTACTTCTGGGCCGCCGCCGCCGTCACCGGCGGGCGGGTCCGCACGCCCGGCTTCGCGCCCCAGGGGCTGCAGGGCGACCGCCGCCTCCTCGACGTGCTCGAGGCCATGGGCTGCCGCGTCGAGCGCGGCGCCTCCGGCGTGAGCGTCCAGGGCCCCCCAGCGGGCCGCCTGCGCGGCGGGACCTTCGACCTCGCCGACATGCCCGACCAGGCGCAGACGCTGGCGGTCGTCGGGCTGTTCGCCGACGCACCGGTCCGCATCGAGAACGTCTGGAACCTCCGCATCAAGGAGACCGACCGGCTCGACGCCACCTCCCGCGAACTCGCGCGCCTCGGGGCGCGCGTGCAGGAGGAGGACGACGCCCTCACCGTCCACCCGCTCGAGGCCGGCCAACTCCTCGCGCCGGTCGAGATCCGCACGTACGGCGACCACCGCATGGCGATGGCGTTCGCGATCGCGGGCCTGCGCCTCCCGGAGGTCGCCCTGCGCGACCCCGGCGTCGTCGGCAAGACCTACCCCGGCTTCTTCGAGGATTGGGCGACCCTGTACCGCCCGGCGCTATGATGGGCGGCGTGTCCGACGTCGTCACCGTCGACGGTCCCGCCGCGAGCGGCAAATCGAGCGTCGCGACCCGCCTCGCGGAGCACCTCGGCATCCCGTTCGTCTCGAGCGGCCTGCTGTACCGCGCCGCCGCCTGGCTGACGCGCGACGACGTCGATCCGTCCGACCCGGCCGCGGTCCTCGCCCGCCTCGCGGAGCACGACGTCGCGCTGCGCGCCTCCCCCGGCGACAACCGCGTCCTCATCGACGGAGACGACGTCACCGACGCGCTGCACAGCGACGCGGTGGACGCCGGCGTCTCCACCGTCGCGGCGCACCCCGAGGTGCGCGCCTGGGCGAACGCCCGCCTCCGCGAGATCGAGGGGCCGTTCGTCGTCGACGGCCGCGACATGGGCCGCGACGTGTTCCCCGACGCCCGCGCGAAGCTGTTCCTCACCGCCCGCCCCGAGGTGCGCGCCGCCCGCCGCGTCGGGGAGCGCGCCGCCGACCTCGCCGCCGTCGCCGACGCGATCCGTCGGCGCGACGCCGGCGACGTCCGGCAGACGGGCCCGGCGGAGGACGCCGTCACGATCGACACCAGCGACCTCGACCTCGACGCCGTCGTCGCCCGCGCCCTCGCCGTCGTCCAGGACGCGTGAGCGGCGCCCGCCCCCTCCCGCACGCGCGCGACCTGCGCCGCGTCGTCGTGCGCGCCAGCGCCCACAAGCCCGACGCGGAACACCTCGCTCGCGAGTTCACGCACGCCCTCGAACGGCTCGGCGTGACGGTCGTCGCGGGGGCGGACCGCGGTGCGTGGGAGGCCTTGGACGACGTCGATCTGGTCGTGTCGGTCGGCGGGGACGGCACCCTGCTCGACGTCGCGCGGCGCCTGCGGGGGCGCGACGTGCCGGTCCTCGGCGTGAACGTCGGGAAGCTCGGGTTCCTCGCCGGGTTCGATCCCGCGGCGTTCCGCCGCTACCTGGACGGCGCCGCCCCCGAGGGGTGGCGGCGCGACGAGGTGATGCTGCTGCAGGCGCGCGTGAACGGTGGGCCGCCGCACGTCGCGATGAACGACGTCGCGGTGTCGCAGGGCGTCATGACGCGGGTCCTGCAGATCGACACGTGGATCGACGACGAGCACGCCATCGCCTACCGCGCCGACGGGTTGGTCGTCGCGACGCCGGTCGGCTCCACCGCCTACTCGTTGTCGCTCGGGGGCCCGATCCTCGCACGCGACCTGCGCGCCTTCGTCGTGACCCCGATCGCGCCGCACGGCCTCACCCACCGCGCGATCGTCGTGGGGGCCACCTCCCACCTCGCCTTCGCCGTCGGCGGGCGCGTCGACGAGGTCGCCCTCCTCGTCGATGGGCAGGAACGCATCGACCTCGCGCCCGGCGACCGGGTGGTCGTCGAGGCCGCCCCGGGGGGCGTGACGCTGCTCAGCAGCGGGGCGTTGGGCCCGTACGGCGTCATGCGCGAGAAGCTCGGGTGGGGCGTCGGTCCGGCGTTGACCCCCGACCCGCGCGACGCGGCCGACGCCGACGCCGCCCGCGAAGCGAGCGCGACGGGGGAGACCGACCCTCCCGAATCGTGAGGTAGCCCCTAGCGGGCCCGGGCGGACGCGCGCTCTACTACCCCGTGATGCAGGATCTGCGCCCCGAGTTCTTTCGTCGCCTCGACGAACGCCCCGACGCCCTCTTCTACGACGCGCCGCGCCACGAGTCCCACTTCGACGCCGACGGTCGCGCCTTCGTGGCCGACGCCAACGCCGGCCTCGTGCGCCCGGGCGGCCGGGTGTTGGACCTGATGGCGGGCGTCGCGACGCACCTCGCGCGCTCCGACGCGCACGTCACCGCGTTGGGCCTCAACGCCGAGGAGTTGGCGCTCAACCCGCACGTCGACGAGGCGGTCGTCCACGACCTGAACGTCGACCCCCACCTGCCGTTCGACGACGGCGCCTTCGACGCGGTGACGTGCACCGCCGCGGTGCACTACATGACCCGCCCCCTCGCGACGTTCGAGGAGGTCGCCCGCCTCCTCAAGCCCGGCGGCCGGTTCGCCGTCGCGTACACCGAACGGTTCTACGACGCCAAGGCGGTCCTCGCCTGGCGGGCGTCCGACGACGCCGCCCACGAGCGGCTGGTGCGCGCCTTCTTCGCCGCCTCCGGCGCCTTCGCGCCGCCCGAGGTCCGGCGCCACGAGGGGGCCGGCGGGACGCGCGTCACCTGGCTCTCCGCCCTCCGCCTGGACCCCTGCCACCCCGTCTGAGCCCGCCCTGCGCCGCCCGCGGCGGCGCGCGCCCACCCCGGTAGACTGCCCGGCGTGACGCCGCCCCCCGACGCCCCCGACGCCCCCGCCGCCCCCGACGCTGCGCGCCCGACGGTCCTGATCGTCTCCAACGGCCACGGCGAGGACGTCGTCGGCGCCCGCATCGCCGCCGCGATGCAGGCCGCCCGGCCGGACGTCGCCCTGTCCGCCTTCCCGACCGTCGGCGACGGCGCGCCGTACGCGCCCCTGAACGTCGTGCGGGTGGGGCCCTCGCTGCAGCTTCCCAGCGGCGGCTTCACCTTCGAGGACCCGCGCCTCTTGGCGCGCGACCTGCGCGCCGGCCTGGTGGCGACCACGCTGCGTCAGGTGCGGGCGCTCCGGACGCTGCGCGCCGACCGGGTGGTGGCGGTGGGCGACGTGTGGGCCGAAGCGCTCGGGGTGTTGCCCCGCGCCGCACGCCGCCACGCCGTCCAGACGCTCGTGTCGGTCCACACCGAGGCGGGCGGCGCCCGGCTCGGGGTGCGCGCCTTCCGCGACCGCTTCACGGCGCTCGAACGGACGGTGCTCGCGCGGGGGTACGCCGCCGTCCACCCGCGGGACGCGGCGAGTGCGGCGCGCCTCCGCGCCGCCGGCGTGCCCGCCCGGTACGACGGCAACCCGATGATGGACGGCCTCGACGCCGCGCCCGCCCCCGAGGTGGACGACGGGGCGGCGGGGGTGGCGCGCGTGGCGTTGCTGCCCGGCACGCGGTCGCACGCCCCCGACGCCCTGGCGCGGATGGTGGAGGCGACCGCGCGCCTCCCCCAGGTCCGCTCGGCGGTGGCGTGGGCGGCCGGGCCGTTCCCCGCCCCCCCGGCCGGCTGGACGGCGGCCCCACGCGGGGAGGCGCACGTCGTCTGGTGCCGGGACGGTGCGACGGTGCACCTGCTGCGCGACCGCTTCGCCGCCCTCCTCGCCTGGGCCGACCTGGTCGTGGGGACCTCCGGCACGGCGCAGGAGCAGGCGGCCGGCCTCGGCCGGCCGGTCGTGACGTTCGCGACCGACGCGCGCTACCCCGCCCGCTACCTCGCGAAGCAGCGGCGGTTGTTGGGCGACGCGCTCGAGGTGGTGCCCTCCGAGCCCGCCGCGATCGCCGCGGCGCTGGCCGCCCTCGCCGCCGACCCCGCCGAGCGGGCGCGGCGGGGGGCGGTCGGGCGCGCCCGCATGGGGGAGGCCGGGGGGGCGGAGCGCATCGCTGCGGCGGTCCTGGCGGGGCTCCCGGCGGGACGGTCGCCCGGGGGGCCGCCGGGCGGCGCCGGGGATGCGAGGATTCCCGGGTGAGCGACGCGAACGAACGGCCCGACGCCCTGACGATCCAGGGGGTGAGCAAGAGCTTCCACGACCCCAACCACCCGGCGGTCGACGACCTGTCGCTGCGCATCGCGCCGGGCGAGACGGTGGCGCTCCTGGGGCCGTCGGGGTGCGGCAAGACGACGTTGTTGCGGCTCGTCGCCGGCTTCGAGGCGCCCGACGCGGGCCGCGTCGCGGTCGCCGGCCGGACGGTGTCGGACGCGACGACCTTCACGCCGCCCGAAGCCCGCCGGATCGGCTTCGTGTTCCAGGACTACGCGCTGTTCCCGCACCTCGACGTGCAGCAGAACGTCGCCTTCGGCCTCACCGGCCTGTCGCGCCGCGAGCGGCGCGAACGGGCGCGTGAGGTGATGGACCTCGTCGGCCTGACGGTCTTCGCGCGCCGCTACCCGGCGCAGCTGTCCGGCGGGCAGCAGCAACGCGTGGCGTTGGCCCGCGCGCTGGCGCCCGGGCCCGACCTCGTGCTGCTCGACGAGCCGTTCAGCAACCTCGACGCCGCCCTGCGCGAGGGCACCCGCCAGGAGGTCCGCCGCATCCTCGCGCGCAGCGGCGCGACGACGTTGTTGGTGACGCACGACCAGGAGGAGGCGATGGCGTTCGCCGACCGGCTCGTCGTCATGCGCGCCGGTCGCCTCGAGCAGGAGGGCGACCCGGAGGCCACCTACCGCCGGCCCCGCACCGCCTTCGTCGCCGGCTTCCTGGGGCGCACGAACCTCGTGCGGGGGACCGCCGCCAACGGGCGGGTGACGACCGCGCTCGGCACGGTGCCACTCGATGCGGACGCGGAGGGGCAGGTGCTGGTCTCGCTGCGTCCCGAGGACCTGGCGTTGACGCGCCGCACCGAGGACGCGCGCGAGGGCGCGACCGACGACGCGCCCGAGGACGCTGCGGAGGACGCGGAGGCGGGCCTCCCGGTCGTCATCACCGAACGGCAGTACTACGGGCACGACCGGATGCTGCGCTGCTGCGTCCAGGGGGGCGACCCCGACGGGGAGGGCTGGTTCGTGCGGATGGGGCCCGGCTCCGACCTGCGGCCGGGCGACCCCGCCTGGTTGCGGGCGGTCGGTGCGGCGGTCGCGCTGGAGGGGTCGAGCCGCTGACCCGCCCGGCGCGTCAGCGCGCCGCGCCGCCGGGGAACGGATCCGCCAGCATCTCCGCGAGCCTCGACAGGGCGCGGTGGTGCTTCTTCGCGTACGCCCCCTCGCGGTAGCGCGCGTCGAACAACGCGTCCGGGGGGTGCGGCCCGTGCGCGCGCAGCCCCACCCCGAGGTCGTACGCCTTGTCCACGAAGTGCACGAAGCGCAGCGCCTCGTTCTGACTCGCGATCGGCGCGAGGTCCACCAACGCCAACGCATCGACGCCGGCCAGCACGTCGCGGTAGCGGACCGGATGGTGGCGCTCCAGGACCGCGTGGAGGTCCGCGCCGGTCCCCACCGCGACGGTGCCGGCGGCCTCCGCGACGGCGGCGTCGAGGGCGTCGGGTGGGGTCCACCCGCCCTCGCGCCGGCCGGCGCGGTGGTCGGGCCCCTCGAGGCGGACGACCTCGAAGCGGTCGGCGATCCCCTGGATCTCGCGGCGGAAATCCTGCGCGGCGAAGCGGCCCCGCCCCTGCGCGGCGGGGTCGGTGTTCGACGTCGTCAACACGTCGGTCCCCCGCGCGAACGCGCCGCGCAGGAACGTCGCGATCAGCAACGTGTTGCCGGGGTCGTCCAGCTCGAACTCGTCGAGGCAGAGCAGGCGGACGCCGTCGAACGCCTCCGCCGCCCCGTCGCGCCCGAGGACCCCCAGCACGAACACCAGCTCCTGGAACGACAGGTAGCGCTTCGCGGCGTCGGGGAGCGGGGAGGCGTGCCACGCCGCGGCGAGCAGGTGGGTCTTGCCGACCCCGAAGCCGCCGTCGAGGTACAGCCCCACGCCGGACCGCGGCCGCCGCCACGGCGCCGGCCGGCGGGGGCGGGCGGCGTCCGCCGCGAACGCCGCGACGCGGTCGCGGGCGGTCGCTTGGCTCGGGTCGGTCGGTCGGTACGACGCGAAGTCGGTCGCGCCGAACCGGGGGGGCGGCACGAACGATTCGAGGGACGCCCCGCGGGGGCTCGGGGCGGCGAGGTCGGCGACGGCGGGGCGGCGGGGGTCCGGCACGCGGAACGCTATCACTCGGGACGCCCGCCCCGGGGCGGGCGCGGGGGGCGTGGTAGCCTCCCGGCGACCCTCGGGGGTCGGGAAAGTCCGGTGCGAATCCGGCGCTGTCCCGCAACGGTGACCCTTCCCGGGAAGCCCGAATGCCGGCCTCCGAGCACGCGTTCCCCTCGCGCGGACGAGGCGGTCGCCCGGGTGGTGCCCCCGCGCCCCCTCGGCGCGCCGGTCCGGCCGCGCGCGAGCCCGAGGAGGCTTCGATGTCGCGCCACCGTTCGTGCCCCCCCACCCGTCGTTCCCACCCCCCCGTCGCGCCCCGCGGGCGCCCCGCGTGGGGGAGGCTCGCAGCCGTTCGCGCGACCGTCCTGTCGGCGTGGCTGGTCGCCGCCGTGGCGCTGGCCCAAGGGCCGGTCGTCGACGACCTCGGTCGCGAGGTCCGCCTCGATCAGCCCGCCGAACGCGTCGTCGCGATGGTCCCCACCCACACCGAGAAGGTGTGCGCCGTCGGGGCGTGCGACCGCCTGGTCGGGGTCGACACCTTCAGCAACGTCCCGGCCGAGGTCCAGGCGCTCCCCGACCTCGGCAGCGCCTTCGAGGCGGACGTCGAAGCGATCATTGCGCTCGAGCCGGACCTGGTGCTCACCGACGAGTACAGCGGCCTGCACGAGGCGCTCGCGCCGCTCGGGATCGCGACGTACGTCGGGACGCCGCAAACCGTCGACGAGGTCGCGGAGGTCGTGCGCGAGGTCGGCGCCCTCCTCGGGCGCGACGCGGCGGCGGAGGCGGAGGTCCGCGCGATGCGCGACGCGATCGACGCCGTCGCCGAGCGTGTCGAGGGGGAGGCCCGCCCGCGGGTGTTCGTCGAGCTCGACGCGACGCCGTACACCGTGGGGCCGACCTCGTACCTCGGGGAGTTGCTCGACCTGGCGGGCGGCGCGAACGTCGTTCCCGCCGACCTGGGCGCCTTCCCCCTCGTCGATCCCGAGTTCGTCGTGGACGCCGACCCCGAGGTCATCGTGTTGCTCGACGCGCCGTCGGGCGAGAGCCTCGCGACGCTCGCGGCGCGCCCCGGGTGGGCCGCGATCGACGCCGTCGCGAACGGCGGCGTCGTGCCGCTCACGCAGGCGCAGGTCGACCTGTTGACGCGCGCCGGGCCGCGCCTCCCCGAGGCGTTGGCCCTCCTCGCCGACCTCCTCGAAGGGTTCCGCCGCTGAACGTGCCCCGCCAGGCGGTGCGCGCGCCCGACGGGGCGGCGCGCCGGTGGGCGGTGCGCGGCGGGTCGCTCGCGGCGCTCGCGGCCGTCCTCGTCGCCGCCGTCGCGGTCGGGTCGGTCCCGATCGCGCCGGGGGAGGTCCTCGACGCCCTCGTGCGGGGGGTGCGCGGCCGGGTGGAGGGGACCCGCGACGTGATCGTGTGGCAGGTGCGCGCCCCCCGCGTCGCCCTCGCCGCCGTCGTCGGTGCGGCGCTCGCGCTGGCGGGCACCGCCTACCAGGCGGTGTTCCGCAACCCGTTGGCGGACCCGTACCTGCTCGGGGCGGCGTCCGGCGCGGGGTTCGGCGCGGCGGTCGCGATGGTGTACGGCGGGACGGCGGGCGCCGCCGGCCTCGCGGCGCTCGGCGTGCCGGGCGCGGCGTTCGTCGTCGCCTTCGCGACGGTCGTTGCCGCCGTCCTGATGGCGCGGCAGGGGGGCCGCCTGCCGATCGTGTCGCTGGTCCTGGCCGGCGTCGTGCTGGGGTCGAGCCTGTCGGCCGCCACGAGCTTCGTGATGCTCACCGACCGCGAACGCACCGCCGGCGTCCTGGCGTGGTTGTTGGGCAGCTTCTCGTTCGCGGAGTGGCGCGACGTCGCCGTCGTCGCCGCCCTCCTCGCCGTCGCGGGGCCGGCGGGGTTCGCGGCGCGCCGCGCCTTCGACCTTTTGTTGTTGGGCGAAGCGTCGGCGCGGCGCTTGGGGCTGCCCGTCGAACGGTTCGTGTGGGCGGTGGTGGGCGCCGCGACGCTGCTGACGTCCGCCGCGGTGGCGGTCGCCGGCGTGATCGGGTTCGTCGGGCTGGTCGTGCCGCACGCCGTCCGCCTCGCGGTCGGGCCCGAGCACCGCGACCTGGTGCCGTTGTCGCTCGCGTGGGGTGCGGCGTTCCTCGTCGCGGCGGACCTGCTGGCGCGCACCGTGATCGCGCCCGTCGAGGTCCCCGTCGGCATCGTCACCGCCCTCGTGGGCGGCCCGTTCTTCCTGATCCTGCTGCGTCGGGGGCGGCCGACGTGACGGACGCCCCCGCCCGCCTCGCGCTCGAGGGGGTGCACTTCCGCTACGACGCCGGCGCGGAGGTGCTGCGCGGCGTCGACCTGACCCTCGCCGCGGGGGAGTTGGTCGGCCTGATCGGGCCGAACGGCGCGGGGAAGTCGACGCTGCTGGACGTCGCGTCGGGCTTGGCGCGCCCCACCGCCGGCCGGGCGACGCTGGAGGGCCGTCCGCTGGCCCGGTACGGGCGGCGGGCGTTGGCGCGCCGCATGGCGGTCGTCCCGCAACGCCCCGACCTGCCCGCGGCGTTCACCGCGCGGTCGGTCGTGGCGATGGGGCGCACCCCGCACCAGGGGTTCTTCGCCTCCGAACGCCCCCACGACGTCGAGGTGGTGGAGGCGGCGATGCGGCGGACCGACGCCCTGCGGTTCGCCGGTACGCCGGTCGGGGCGTTGTCCGGCGGGGAACGCCAACGCGTCGTGCTCGCGCGGGCGCTGGCGCAGGAGCCGGCCTGGTTGTTGTTGGACGAGCCCACCGCGCACCTCGACCTGCGCTACCAGGCGGACCTGCTCGGGCACGCCGCGACCCTGGCGCACACCGACGGGTTGGGGGTGCTGGCGGTCCTGCACGACCTCAACCAGGCGGCGCGCTTCGACCGGCTGGTGCTGCTCGACCGCGGGCGGGTCGCGGGGGACGGCCCGCCCGAAGCGGTGCTCGAGGCGTCGTTGTTGTCGCGCGTCTACCGCACGTCGGTGCGGGTGCTGCCCGGACCGCCGCCGCTCGTCACGACCGACGGGGGGGCGTAGCGGTCCCGTCGGGGTCGGGATCGAACCGTTCGCGGACGGCGATCGCGGTGCCGTAGAAGTCGACGAGCGCCTCGGTGGAGGCGCGCCAGTCGTACTTCGTCATCTCCTCGCGGGCCTTGCGCCCCAAGCGGGCGCGCAGCACGTCGTCGGTGACGAGGCGCCGCAACTGCTCCGTGAGGTCCCCCAGGTCGCCGGGCGTGAACAGCAAGCCGTTCTCCTCGTGCCGGATGACGTCGGGCACCCCGCCGGCGCGCGCCCCGACCGGCGGCACGCCGGACGCCATCGCCTCCATCGCGACGAACCCGAGGGTTTCGGTGTCGCTGGGGAAGGCGAACACGTCGGCGCTGGCGTACGCCTTCGCGAGGGCGTCGCCGGACAGGTAGCCGGTGAACACCGTCGGGGTGTCGGCGAACTGTTCGCGGAGGTCCGCCTCCGCCGGTCCCGACCCGACCAACGCGAGGCGGACGCCGGGGATGGAGGTGACGGGCGCGTACAGCCAGTCGAGGCGTTTCTCGAAGGAAAGGCGCCCGACGTACAACAGCAGCACCTCGTCGGGGTGGCCGTCGGTCAGGCGGTCGCGCGTCGCGGCGTCGCGCCGCCCGGGGTGGAACACGTCGGTATCGACCGCCTTCGGCCACAAGCGGACGCGGCGGATGCCGAGCCCCCGCGCGGAGTTCACCATCGGGGTGCTGGTGCACAGGTTGACGTGCGCCTGGTTGTGCACGTCGCGCAGGAACCGGTCGGAGATCGGCGAGAGGAACGGCAGCTTCAGGTGCTTGGCGTACTGCGTGATGTCGGTGTGGTAGCTCGCCAGCAGCGGCAGCCCCCGCTGCCGCGCGAGGAGGGTGCCCCACAAGCCCAGGACGACCGGGTTGACGACGTGCACGACGTCGGGGGCGAAGCGGTCGAGTTCGCGGCCGATGCGGGGGCGGGGGAGCCCCAGGAACAGTTCGGGGTACCAGGGCCGGAAGGGGACGCTCGGGACCTTCACGACCCGGTGGCCCGCGACCTCCGGCGGGGGGTCGCCCGGCGCGAACACGAGCGCCTCGTGCCCCATCGCACGAAGCTGCTCGAGGGTGCGCACGACGCGGGTGACGACCCCGTCGATCTTCGGCAGGAACGTCTCGGTGAAGAGGGCGACGCGCACCGGTCGACGCTCAGGCGGGTTCGCCGGGCACGCCCGGCTTCTGGCGCTCGGTCCAGGTGCTGGTGCTGGGGATCTTCGACAGGTCGGCGCGGTGCGCGTACTTCCGCGCGACGCTCGTGACCTCGTCCAGCAGGCCGCCCTCCAGCGTCGTCGGTTCCAGCCCCAGGTCGAGGAACAGGTCGTTCTTGACGTGCAGGTCGTTCTCGGCGTCCTCGTTGCGGGGGTTGTCGACGTAGGCGACCTCCGCCCCCGTCTGGGCGGCGACGAGTTCGGCGAGGTCCCGCACGCGGTGCGTTTCGGTCATCTGGTTGAGGATCCGCACCCGCTCCCCGCGCTCGGGCGGGGTCTCGAGCGCCAACTCGATGCAGCGGACGGTGTCGCGGATGTGGATGAAGGCGCGCGTCTGTCCGCCGGTCCCGTGCACCGTGAGGGGGTAGCCGACCGCCGCCTGCATCAGGAAGCGGTTGAGGACGGTGCCGTAGTCGCCGTC
This sequence comes from uncultured Trueperaceae bacterium, assembly GCA_913057685.1. Classification (GTDB taxonomy): domain Bacteria; phylum Deinococcota; class Deinococci; order Deinococcales; family Trueperaceae; genus SLSQ01. The sequence continues at coordinate 11,739 of CAJXOA010000004.1, read as the reverse complement.
GTAATCGAAGCGGTTCACGAGCCGCTCGTCGAGGTCGGTTTCCTTCGTGTGCGTCCCCCACACGATGCCCTGGTGGAGGTCGGTGATGCGCAGCTGGTCGTTCTTCGCGTAGTAGGCGAAGAACAGTTGGTCCTGCGTCTTCGTCATGTGGTAGATGCTGCCGGGGTTCGGCGGGTAGAGGATCTCCTGGCGGACCTTCTCGCCGTCGTCGGTGGTGACCTCGATGGGCAGGTAGCCTTCGGGGATCTTCATGCCGGCGGTCCCGTAGCCGTAGACGCCCATCGTGCCGAGGTGCGCGAGGTGGACGTCGACGCCGGACTCGACGATCGCGGCGAGGACGTTGTGCGTCGCGTTGAGGTTGTTGTCCACCGTGTAGCGCTTGTGGGCGCTCGACTTCATGGAGTACGGCGCGGCGCGCTGTTCCGCGAAGTGCACGATCGCGTCGGGGCGTTCCTCCTCGATGAGGGTCAACAGCCGGTGGTAGTGCTGGGCGACGTCGAGGCGTTCGAAGCGGATCTCCTGCCCCGTCGTCTCCTTCCACGCCTGCAGGCGCGTCCCGAGGTACTGGATCGGCGTCAGGCTGCCGGCCTCGAGTTCGTTGTCGATGTTGCGTCGACTCAGGTTGTCGATGATGACGACCTCGTGCCCGAGGGCGGAGAGGTGCAGGCTGGTGGGCCAGCCACAGAAGCCGTCGCCGCCGAGAATGAAGACCTTCATGGGGACCTCCGGATCGTGAGGGGGGCGGTGATGCGGACGCGCCAGTCTACCACCCGCGCCCCGCCCGGCTCGCCCCGGTGCCGCGCGGGCGCACCGCGCGGCGCGCGCGTCAGCGGCGTTCGTCGCGGAGGGGGGCGGCGGGCAGGCGGAGGCGGCGGCGCCACGCCCGGAGGCGGCGTTGCAGCCACCGGCGGCGGTAGGGGTCGGCGCCCGCCCGCCACTCGCCGCTCTTCGCGAGCGAGGCGATCACGATCGCCGCGATGAAGAACGGGTGCAGCGCCGCCCAGGCGACGAGGCCGGGCCCGATCAGGTCCCGGCGGCCCACCTGCGCCGCGCCGAGCCCCACCCCGACCGTCATCAGGGCGATCTCCGCCCCCCACAGGCCCAGCGTCCAGGGGGCGACCGACGGCGCGAACGGGGTGGCGAGGACCGCGCCGGCCAGTGCGATCGATTGGAACCCCAGCAGGCCGATCGAGGCGAGGAAGCCGGGGTGGTAGTGCATCGGGTGGTGGTAGCGCGACACCCACCGGCGGCGCTGCCGGAACAACGCCCCCCAACTGCGGATGGGGTGCGTGAGGACCCGCGTTTCGGGGGTCGCGGCGAAGACGATGCGGCTCCCCGGGAGGCGCCCGAGGCGTTGCGTGAGGAGGTCCTCGTCGCCGCTGGGGGCCCGCCCGATCGCGCCGAACCCGCCGGCCGCCTCGAAGGCGCTGCGCCGGTACGCCTGGTTGTTGGCGCTCGACGCGAACTTCCAGCCGAACCGCGTCAACGACCGCGAGACCGTCATCAGCGACGACCAGTCGATCGTTTCGAACCGCTCGAGGAACGACCCCACCCGGTGCGCGCGGGTGGTTTCGACGTACCCGACGACCATCACGACGTCGTCGGCGAAGTGCCGCACCATGCCTTCGAGCCAGCCGTCGGGGTAGCGGCAGTCGGCGTCGCTCGTGACGACGATCTCGCCGCTGGAGGCGGCGATCCCGTGCGCGACGGCGTTGACCTTGGGGGCGCGCCGCCGGTCGGGTTCGGTGACCTGCACGAGGCGGATGCGTGGGTCGTGCGCCTGCGCTTCGCGCACGATCGCCGCGGTGCGGTCGCGGCTGCGGTCGTCGACGATCACGAACTCCGCGTCCCCGGGGTAGCGCTGCGCCGACAACGACGCGAGGGTGCCGGGGAGGCTGGCCTCCTCGTCGTGCGCGGGGATCACGACGCTCAAGGACGGCCGAGCGTCGGTCCGCGCGACGGGATCGCGGCGGAACAGCCCGACCACCACGAGGACCATCAACCCGACGTACGGGAGGGCGAGGGCGTACGGGAGCACGATGAGGAAGGTCGTCAAGACGGCGCCTCCGGACGGGGGGACGCTACCACGTCGGCCGTCCCCGCCGGCGCCGGGGCGGCCCCGGGGTAGCCTCCCGCATGGCTCCGCGCTCCGGTCCGCCCGGCGACCACCCCACCTTCCACGCCTGGTTGCGGACGCTCGAGGGGGGCGAGGAACGCCTCCGCGTCGACGCCTTCCTGCCCGGCGCGGACGGCGTGCCCGACGCCGTCCCGGACGTCCCGTGGGGGGACCTCGCGCGCGCCCTCGGCGTGACCCCGTGGCGCCACCAGGCGGAGGCGTGGCGGCGGGCGGCGGCCGGCGACGACGTGGTCGCGGCGACCCCGACCGCGTCGGGCAAGTCGCTCACCTACCAACTGCCGCTCCTCGACGCCGCCCGCAGCGACGGGACGGCGGTGGCGTTGTTCCCCACCAAGGCGCTGGCGGAGGACCAACGCGCGGCGTTGCGCGACGTCGCGGTGCGCGCGGGGTTGGCGAGCGTTGCCGAGCGCGTCGCGCGCTACGACGGCGACACCCCCCGCGACGCGCGCGCGGGCGTGCGCGAGGGCAGCGACCTGCTGCTGACGAACCCGGACATGCTGCACCTCGGGATCCTCGCCCTCCACCCCGCCTGGGCGCCGTTCCTGGCGCGCCTGCGGTGGATCGTCGTCGACGAACTGCACGTCTACCGCGGGGTGCTCGGCAGCCACGTCGGCAACGTCCTGCGGCGGCTGCTGCGCGTCGCGGCGCACTACGGCGCCGCACCGCACCTCCTGACCGCGAGCGCGACGGTCGCGAACCCCGGCGAACTGTTCACGGCGTTGACGGGCCGCGAGGCGGCGGTCGTGACGGCGGACGACGCCCCGCGCGCCCCGCGCGAGGTGGCGTTCTGGGTGCCGCCCGACCGGCCGGGGGAGGCCGCCCGCCGCCGCAGTCCCGTCGCGGAGGCCGCCGACCTGGCGGTCGCCTTCGCGCGGGCGGACGTCAAGAGCCTGTTCTTCTGCAACAGCCGCCGGGCCGCCGAACGCGTCGCGAGCCTCGCGCACGCGCGGCTCGGCGAGGCGGACGCCGCGAAGGTCGACGCCTACCGGGCGGGGTACGACGCCGACGAACGCCGCCGCATCGAGGCGGCCTTCAAGGCGGGGGAGGTGACGGTCCTCGCCGCGACCAGCGCGCTCGAGTTGGGGGTGGACGTCGGGGGCGTGGACGCGGTCGCGATGGTCGGTTACCCGGGGTCGTCCATGTCGTTCTGGCAGCGCGCCGGCCGGGCGGGCCGGGCCGGCGGGCGGGCGCTGACGGTGCTGGTGCCGGGCGACGACCCGCTCGACGATCACTACCTCACGCACCCCGACGCGCTCCTGGACGGCTCGGTCGAGGCGGCGGTCGCCGACGCCCACAACGAGGTGGTGCACGCCGCCCACCTGCCGTGCGCCGCCGCGGAACGCCCAATCGATCCCCGCGAACCGTGGCTGGCGCCGGACGTCGACCTCGCGGCGCTGCCCGACCTGCGGGAGGGCGACGACGGGCGCTTCCACGCCCGGCGTTGGTTCCCGCACCGCCACGTCGCGTTGCGCGGCGAGGCGGGTGGGAAGGTCCGCCTGGTCGCGGCGCCCGACGGCCGGTCGCTCGGCAGCGTCGACGTCGGGCGCGCGGTCCGGGAGCTGCACGAGGGGGCGGTCCACCTGCATCGCGGCGACGCCTACCTGGTGGTCGAGCTGGACCTCGATGCGCGCCGCGCGACGTTGCTTCCGCACCTCGAGGATTGGTTCACGTCGGTCCGTAGCGAGACCCGCATCGACCCGCTCGACGCCGGCGGGCGCGGCGACGGCGACCTGGCGCGGGCGTTGGGGCTCCCGGATCCCCTGCGCGTGGGGCGCGTCCGGGTGTCGGAGGTCGTGCATGGGTACGTCCGCAAGCGCGCGCGGACGGGGGCGGTGTTGGAGGAACGCCCGTTGGACCTGCCGCCCGCGCAGTACGACACGCAGGCGGTGTGGATCGAGTACGACGCGATCCAGGCGGCGGGTGCGGTCGCGCCGGACCGGTTCCCGTCCGCCATGCACGCCCTCGAGCACACGATGATCGGGTTGTTGCCCGCCTTCGTGCTGTGCGAGCGGGCGGACGTCGGGGGGGTGTCCTACCCGCTGCACCCCGACCTGGGGATGCCGGCGATGTTCGTCTACGACGGCGCGCCGGGCGGCGTGGGGTACGCCGCGGCGGGCGCGCACCAGTGGCGCCGTTGGATCGGGGCGGCCCGCGACCGGTTGCGCAGCTGCCCCTGCGCGGCGGGGTGCCCCCGGTGCGTGCTGTCGCCCAAGTGCGGCAACGGCAACCAGTACCTCGACAAGGACGCCGCCGCCGACCTCGCCGACGCGACCCTCGAGGCGCTCACGGCGGGCGCGACGAGCGCCGTCCTCGACGCCTGAGGCGTCCATCCTGGACGGGGGTCGGTCGGTCGGCCGGGGGTGGACCCCGTGCTACCCTCTCGCCGTGCGCGTCGGGTTCGTTCGTTCCGTTCTATGGCACCGCTACGGCCCGTTCTGGGTGCGGTCGTTGGCCGCCGCCGGGGCGGACGTCGTCGACGCCGACCCCGATGCGGTCGCCGCCGCCTGGGACGACCCTCGGGTGGCGCGGGTGCCGGGCCTCGCGTTCCGGGCGGCGGCGGCGGAGGCGGTGGCGTCGTCCGGCGTCGACCTGCTCGTCGTCCCGTCCGTGAACGCCGGCTACGAGGGGGCGCGCGGCGGGGCGCAGGACCCGTTCGTCGCCGACCTGCCCGGCGCCCTCGCGCAGGTCCTGCCGGGCCTCCCGCCGCTCGTGGCGGCCCCCACCGACCTGGACGCCGCGGGGGTCGAGACGACCCTCGTGTCGGTCCTCGGTCGCGTCAACCCCTCGGCCGGCCTCGTGCGCCGCGTGTGGCAGACCCACCGCGCCGACGCGCACCCGCCCGCCGCGCCGGGGCTGCCGGCCCCGCGCGACGGGGCGCGCGCCGCCGTGGCGTGGGTCGGGCAGCCGTGGCACCGTGCGCCGGACGACCCGGACGTCGCTCCCGGCGCCCGCACCGAGGCGGGGGAGCGGATCCTCGCGATGTACGCCCTCCCGCCCGCCGACCTGCGGGCGGAGGGCTGGCGGCACGACCCGAAGCTCGCGCCGAGCGACGCCGAGGCGATCGGCGCGGTCCTCCGCCTCGCCCGCCGGCCGGACGTCGCGCGCTTCGTGGTGGAGGTCGACGACACCGCCGGCGCGGACGCCTGGTTGGCCCGCAAGGTGCGGGCGTTGGCGCGCCGCGACGTCGACGAGGTGCCGCTGCGCGACCGCTGGACGCCGGCGGCGTCCCGCGACGCCGCCCCGGTGGTGGAGGGCGACGTCGCGGCGGCGGACGGGGAGGGGGAGGGGTGACGTTCGTCGTCGCGGCGTTCGCCGTCGCCTACGCCGGCGTGTCGACGTTCGGGGCGTGGACGCTGGTGCGGCGCGCGCGGGCGCTCGCGTGGGCGCACCTCGCCGCCGCCGCCCTGTTGATGGTGGGCGCGGTCGCGGTCGCCTACGGCCTGCCGCTCGGCGTGGCGGGGCTGGCGGCGGGGGCGGGCCTCGCGTCGGTCGTGTCCTGGTGGACCGCCCGTTCGCTCGCCCCCCGGGTGGTGGTCCGCAACCACGTGGCGCGCGCGGCGTTCGGGGTGGCGTTGCTGGTCGGCGCCTGGCTCGCGACCGGCTGACGGTCGCCGTCCACGAACCCGCCCGACGCGCGGGGGCGTCGGGCGGAATGGGGCGTGCGGCGGCGTCCGTGTCCGCCTGGGGGGGCGCGCCGAGCGTCAGAAGGCGGCGCGGCCGGTGAGGGCGCGCCCGAGGATGAGGGTGTGGACGGCGTCCGCCCCTTCGTAGGTGGAGACGGTCTCGAGGTTGCTCATGTGCCGCATCGCGCCGTACTCGGTGGTGATGCCGTTCCCGCCCAAGAGGTCGCGGGCGTGGCGCGCCGCCTGCAGCGCGGCGCGGACGTTGTCGCGCTTCGCCATGCTGATGTGGGTCGGCGTGATCGCGCCCTCGTCCTTGAGGCGCCCGAGGCGGTAGGCGAGGAGGCTGCCCTTCGTCAGGTCGCTCCACATGTCGGCGAGCTTCGCTTGGACGAGTTGCTTGCCGGTGAGCGGCTCGCCGAACGACGGGCGGTCCTCCAGGTAGTGCATCGCCTCGTCGAGCGTCGCGAAGCCCGCACCGAGCACGCCGAAGGCGATGCCGAAGCGCGCTTGGCTGAGGCACGACAGCGCCCCTTTGAGCCCCACGACGTCGAGGCGGTTCGCGTCGGGGACGGCGACGTCGTCGAGGTGCAGTTCGCTGGTGACCGAGAGGCGCATCGACGCCTTCGTCTTGATGTCCTCGGCGCGGAAGCCCTCGCGGTCGGTTTCGACGACGAACCCGAGGACGCGGCCGGAGTCCTCGTCGCGCGCCCAGATGATGGCGACGTCGGCGCGGGTCCCGCTGGTGATCCAGCGCTTCGTGCCGCGGATCACCCAGTCGTCGCCGACGCGTTTGCAGCGCGTCGTCATGGCGCCGGGGTCGCTTCCGGCGTCCGGTTCGGTCAGGCCGAAGCAGCCGATCGCCTCGCCCGTCGCGAGGCGCGGCAGCCACGCCTTCTTGAGGTCCTCGGAGCCGTACGTCAGGATCGGCCACATCACCAGGCTGGACTGCACGCTCACGAAGCTACGGAGGCCGCTGTCGGCGGCCTCCACCTCGCGGTTCACCAGCCCGTAGGCGGTGGCGGTGGCGCCCGCCCCGCCGTACGCCTCGGGGATGGCGACGCCGAGCATGCCCATCTCCCCGAAGGCGCGGGGGAGGTGCTCGGGGAAGATCCCTTCCCGCCACCACTCGCCGGCGTGCGGCGCGAGTTCGCTTTGGACGTACTCGCGGACGGCGTCGCGGATCATGCGCTCCTCGGGGGTGTAGAGCGCGTCGAGGTCGAAGGTGTCCTCCACCTCGCGGCGCGTCATCGGCGTCGCGGCGGGGGCGGCCGTCCGGGGCGACGGAGCCTGGGTGGACGGCGTCGGGGTCGGCGGTTCGGCGGTCGTGTCGCTCATGCGGATCCTCCCAAGGGGGCGCGACGGGGCGCGGGGCGAGGTGGCGAAGTCATTCGCCGAACAACCGTTTGAGGGCGTCGGCGCCGCTGCCGGAGCGGACGACGGCGTAGCGACCGCCGCTGCGGGCTTCGGCGCGACCGGCCTCGACGAGGTCGGCCAGCGCGGCGTCGATCGTATCGAGGGCGAGCTCTTCGCCGTGGTGTTCGTCGATCCAGCGTTGCACCTCGCGGAGGTCCGCACCGCGGCCTCCGGCACGGTCCAACGCTTCGAACACCCAATCGTCGACGGTCATGCCCGAGTCTACGCTCCGCCGTCGTCGCGCGCCACCGTGCCGGCGGCGGCGTCGCGACCCGGCTTCCGGTAGGCCTCCCGGGTGCCGCCGCCGGCGTCCCCCCAGGTGGGGGTGGGCTCCATCGCGATGGCGTTGACGGGGCAGGCGCCGACGCAGGCGTCGCACCCGACGCACGACGACGGCTCCAGCCACAGCGCGCCGCCGCCGTCGTCGTCGAACGTCCGCGAGAAGGCGTCGGTGGGGCAGACGCGGGTGCAGACGGGACAGAGGATGCAGGCGTCGTCGACGACCGGGAGGGGCCAGGGGACCGGCGTGTCGTCGGCGAGGTCGGCGAGCTCGAGGGCGCGCCAGCGGCGGGCGGCCTCGAGCGGCATTTCGCCCTCCTCGCCGCCGGGATCGAGGGGCGCGAGGACCTCCGATGCGCCGCTGGCGAGCCCGCGCCAGCCGCCGCGCAGCAGCGCGCGTCGGCTGACGCGTTCCTGGGTTTCCTCGTCGTCGAGGTGCTCGCGCGCTTCGACGCGGATCTCGCCCTCGCCGCCGCGCAGGGCGAGGAGCGCCCGCGCGTCGTCCGCGACGGCGTGGATGGCGTCGAGGACCGCCTGCCCGCCGATCGGGCAGGTGGCGCAGTCGCCGTGCGCGAGGATCAGCGTCGAGCGCCCGCGCAGCAGGCGGTGTAGGTCGGTGGGTTGCAGCCGCCCGAGGCAGTGGACGGTCTGCGCGTCGCCGTCGACCTCGGAGCACTTGACGGGGCGGCCGGGGTCGTAGCGGACCTTGGGTTCGAGCGCGCCGGAGGGGCAGGCCTGGACGCACAGTCCGCAGCCGCTGCAGTCGACCTCGTCGATTTCGACGCCGCGCCCGCGGACGGTGACCGCGTCGTGCGGACAGACGTCGGCGCAGCGGGTGCAGGCGGCGGGCGACTGCCGGACGGCGAGGCAGCGGGAGCTGGCGTACTCGGGCCGGACGTCGGCGAGGCGGCTGGCGAACTTCAGGAGGTCGTCCACGGTGCGGCCTCCTTCCCGGGGGGGCCGGCGCGGCGCGTCGGGCGGATCAGAAGCCGTACACCTCGTGCCGCTCGCGGCTCAACGCCTTGGCGTAGCCGGTCGCTTCGAGGTAGGCGTCGAGCGTCTCGAAGTCGATCTGTTGCTTCTGGTCGGACAGGGCGACCGCGGGGTTCGGGTGCACCTCGAGCATGATGCCGTCGGCCCCGACCGCGAGCGCCGCCTTCGTGAGGGGCGTCAGCAGGTCGCGTCGGCCGCCGGAGTGCGTGACGTCGACGACGACGGGGAGGTGCGTCTCCTGTTTGGCGAGGGCGACGGCGGACAAATCGAGGGTGTTGCGGGTGCTGGGTTCGTACGTGCGGATGCCGCGCTCGCACAGCACGACGTTCGTGTTGCCCTCGTGCAGCAGGTACTCCGCCGCCATCACCCACTCCTGGATCGTGGCCGACAGGCCGCGCTTGAGGAGGACCGGCGTGCGGGACTGCCCGACCGCCTTGAGGAGGGTGAAGTTCTGCATGTTGCGCGCGCCGATCTGCAGCATGTCGACGTGCGCCTCGAACGCCGGCAGGTCGCGGGCGTCCATGATCTCCGCGACGAACCCCATGCCGTGGGCGTCGGCGGCGGCGCGCCCGAGCTCGAGGCCTTCGACGCCGAGCCCCTGGAAGGAGTACGGGTCGGTGCGGGGCTTGTAGGCGCCGCCGCGCAGCAGCGACACGCCGACGCCGGCGAGCTTGTCGGCGGTCGCGGTCACCTGCTCGCGCGACTCGATGGCGCACGGTCCGGCGATGAGGACGGGGGCGTTCTCGCCGCCGATGGGGACGTCCCGCACGCGGACGACGGTGTCCTCGCCGTCGGCGCGGCGGGAGGTGAGGTAGCTCTTCTTGTCCGCCTCGTTCTCGAGGTGCATCGACGCCTGGAAGATCTGCTTGAACAGGCTCTTCACCGTCGCGTCGTCGAACGGGCCGTCGTTCGCGGCGGTCAGCGCCTCGAGCATCTCCGCTTCGCGGACGGGGTCGTAGTGCGAGGCGCCGGCGGCGGTCTGCAGCTCGCCGATCGATTCGGCGATCGCGGCGCGCTGCGAGAGCTTCTCGAGGATCTCGAGGTTCAGGGCGTCGATTTCGTTACGAAGGTCTCGGATCTTCGGTTCCATGGCTCCCTTTCCGTTGCGACACGCGGACGACGACGATGGTGACTTCGTAGAGGAGCACGAGTGGACCGGCGACGAGGGCGAAGTTGAACGGGTCGGCGGTCGGCGTGATGACGGCGGCCAGCACGAGCCCGATCACGATCGCCCAGCGGCGGCGCTTGCGCATCGGCTCCGCGCGCAGCATACCGAGACGGGCGAGCAGGTAGCCGAGGACCGGCATCTCGAACATGAGGCCGAAGACGCCCATCAGCGTCAGGAGCGCCGAGATGTAGCGCCCGATGGAGAGCAGGCCCTGCGCCTCGTCGCCGAGGAACCCCAGCAGGATCGGGATCGTGAACGGCAGGACGACGTAGTAGGCGAAGGCCACGCCGGTCGCGAAGGCGAGGGCGGTGAAGAGGATGAACGGCACCGCGTAGCGGCGTTCCTCGGGGTAGAGGCCGGGCGCGATGAAGGCCCAGACCTGGGCGACGATGACGGGGGAGGCGATCACGACGCCGGCGAACGAGGCGATCTGCATGCTGACGACGAACGGCTCGAGGATGCTGAAGTAGTTCAGCGACATCGCGGGCGGGAGCGGGGCCTGCAGCCACGACAGCAGTTCGAAGCGGACGATGAAGGCGGCGCCCGCAGCGACGACCCACGCGCCGAGCGCGATGAAGAGCCGGTTGCGGAGCTCGGCGAAGTGATCGATGAGGGACATGGCCATGCGTCGGGTCCTCGTCGGCGCGGCGTCGCGCTCCGCGGGGGCGGAGCGCGACGCCGCTCACGCGTCGTTCGTCGGTGGGGTCAGGCGTCCTGCGCCTTCGCGTCCTTCGCTTCGTCGTCCTCGCCGTCGGTAGTCGCGGGGACGTCCTCGCCCTCGCCCTCGGGCGTCTCGGCGTCGCCGGCGGACGGCGGCGCGGCGGGGGCGTCCTCGGCCGCTGCGGCGGGGGCGGCGTCGGCCGGGGCGGCCGGTGCGGCCGCGTCGGCCTGCGGGGCCGGTGCGGGGGCGCCGGCGGTGGGCGGGGGCGGGGCCTGGCCGGCCTGGGCGGCGGCGGCCTGCGTTTGCGCGGCGCTCGAGGGGGCGGACGCGGGCGGGGCGCCGTCGTCCTTCTCGCCCTCCTCGAAGTCGTTGCGGATGTCGCGGATGCCTTTGCGGAACTCGCGGACCGACTGGCCGAGGCCCTTCGCCATCTCCGGGAGCCGGCGGGGGCCGAAGATCAGCAGGACGACGACGAGGATGATCAGCAGTTCCCAAACGCCGAGGGGACCGATGCGCATGTGATGACCTCCTAAGTCCGGACTCTACCACCGCGCGCCGGGACGTTCGGCCGTCCGTTCGACGTCCGAACGACGTCCGTTCGGGCGCCGGTGCGGCGCCGGGGATCGGGGCGGTTCGGCGGATGGGGGCACGCCGTCGCGTGGGCCGCTGCGTAGGTCGGGGGTGGGCCGCCGCGTCGGGTCGGCCGCGCGCGGGCGCGGGCGTCGCCGACGCGCCCGAGGCGCGTTGACACCGTGAAAAGGGGCGTGCTAGATTCCCACTTCGGACGCGCTGCGGCGCGTGGGTTCGCCCGCGAGGAGGATGCCACCCTAGCTCAACTGGTAGAGCATCCGACTTGTAATCGGAAGGTTGTCGGTTCGATTCCGATGGGTGGCTCCACGACGTCGTTCGCTCGGCCGCGGTTCCGGGTGCATGGGTAGGTGCCCGAGTGGTTAAAGGGGACGGACTGTAAATCCGTTGGCTTCGGCCTACGCTGGTTCGAATCCAGCCCTGCCCACCACGCCAGGAACCGGTCGCACCGTCCGCGGTGCGATCCGACCCGGGTCCGAGGCTCCGGCCTCGCCCCGTGCGGGAGTAGCTCAGTTGGTAGAGCGTCAGCTTCCCAAGCTGAATGTCGCGGGTTCGAATCCCGTCTCCCGCTCCAGGTTCGTCGGCCCTCCGGGGCCGCCGATCCTTGCCCGGGTCCCGGTAGGCTCGTGTAGCTCAGCGGTAGAGCACTCCCTTGGTAAGGGAGAGGTCGACGGTTCAAGTCCGTCCACGAGCTCCACTTTCCGGCCCGAGGAATTCGCCTCCCCGCCGCACGGCGTGGGGGTGCAGTGCGCCGCACCGGCCCCACATCCACCGGGCGGCGACGACGAAAGGACGCTGTCATGGCGAAGGAAACGTTCGAGCGTACGAAGCCGCATGTGAATGTTGGGACGATTGGGCATGTGGATCATGGGAAGAC
>CAJXOA010000003.1 GCA_913057685.1 uncultured Trueperaceae bacterium | reverse complement strand
AGGAGGGGTTGCGGTTTGCGATTCGTGAGGGGGGTCGTACGGTGGGTGCGGGTGTCGTGACGGGCATCGAGGAGTAACGATGGCCGCCCCGAAGATCCGCATCAAACTCAAGGCGTTCGACCACCGCAGCCTCGACAGCTCCGCGACGCGGATCGTCGACACGGTGCGTCGGACCGGGGCCGAGGTCGCAGGCCCGGTGCCCCTCCCCACCCGCACGCGCCGCTTCTGCGTGCTTCGCAGCCCGTTCACCGACAAGGACAGCCGCGAGCACTTCGAGATCCGGACCCACAACCGGCTCATCGACATCCAGGCGCCCACCAAGAGCACGATCGACAGCCTGATGCACCTCGACCTCCCGACCGGGGTGGACATCGAGATCAAGACGGTCGGAGGACGCTAATGAAGGGAATTCTCGGCACCAAGGTGGGCATGACCCAGGTGTGGCGCGACGAGCGACTGGTTCCGGTCACCGTCGTCCTCGCCGGGCCCTGCCCCGTGGTGCAGCGCAAGACCGGGGAGCGCGACGGCTACGACGCCGTCCAGCTCGGCTGGGACGACGTCCCCGCCAAGCGGCTCACCAAGCCTGCGCTGGGCCACTTCGAAGCGAACGGGGTGGCGCCGCAACGCCACCTGGTGGAGTTGCGCGACTTCGCGCCCGAGGAGGACGCCGTCACGGTGTCGATCTTCGAGGGCGGCGAAACGATCGACGTCACCGGCACCAGCAAGGGCCGCGGCACCGCCGGCACCATGAAGCGCTGGGGGTTCGGCGGCCTGCCCGCGACGCACGGCACGAAGAAGAAGCACCGCGCCGTCGGCTCGATCGGGACGGGCAAGACCCCCGGACGCGTCTACAAGGGCCGCAAGATGGCGGGCCGGACCGGCGCGCGGCCGGTCACCACCGTCGGCCTCGAGGTCGTCGAGGTCCGCCCCGACGACAACCTGTTGCTGATCAAGGGCGCGGTTCCCGGCGCGAACGGCTCGCTCGTCGTCGTCAAGGGATCGGCGCGGAAGGGCGGGGCATGATGCCGGTCACGCTCGACGTGGTGGGGAGCCAGCGCACCGTGACGCTGGACCTGCCCGAACCCCAGGAGTCGGTCCTGCACGAGGTCGTCCGCTGGCAGCTCGCCAAGCGCCGCCGCGGCACCGCCCGCACCCAGACGCGCGGCAAGGTCACCGGCTCGACCGCCAAGATCTACCCGCAGAAGGGCACCGGACGCGCCCGCCACGGCAGCCGCAAGGCGCCGATCTTCGTCGGCGGCGGCACCGTCTTCGGGCCCGTGGAACGCGACTACGGCTACACGCTGCCCAAGCGCGTCCGGCGGTTGGGCCTGCACATGGCGATCGCCGCCCGCGCCAACGAAGGCAAGCTCACCCTCGTCGAGTCGTTCGGCCTCGGCGGCAAGACGAAGGAGTTCGTCGCCTGGGCGAAGGAGCACGGCTTCGACGGCGACGAGCGGGTCCTCCTCGTCACCGACGACGAGCTGGCGCGCCGCGCCGCGCGGAACCTGCCGTGGGTCGACGTCCTCCCGGTGCGCGGCCTCAACGTCTACGACGTGCTGCGCAGCGACGCGGTGATCGCCGACGCCGCCGTGTTCGCCGGCGCGGAAACGGAGGCGGCCTCGTGAGTCCCCACGACGTGATCCTCCGCCCGGTGCTGTCCGAGAAGGCGGTCGTCGCCATCGAGCGCGGCAAGTACGCCTTCTACGTGCACCCCGACGCCAACCGCACGCAGATCAAGGACGCCGTCGAGACGGTCTTCGAGGTGGAGGTCACCAAGATCAACCTCCAGAACGTCCGCGGCAAGACCAAACGGACCGGCCGCTACGTCGGCCGCACCGCCGACCGCAAGAAGGCCATCGTCACGCTCGCGCCCGGGCAGCGCATCGCGCAGCTCGAGGGCCTCACCTAAGGGAGGGACGCGCATGCCGACCAAGAAATACCGTCCGTATACGCCCTCCCGCCGCACGATGGCGACCCCCGACTTCGCGGAGGTCACCCGCAAGGCGCCGGAGAAGTCGCTCGTCAAGGGCACGACGAAGAGCGGCGGGCGCAACAACCGCGGCCGCATCACGTCGCGCTTCCGCGGCGGGGGCCACAAGCGCCGCTACCGCATCATCGACTTCCGTCGCCGCGACAAGGAGGGCGTGCCCGCCAAGGTCGCCGGCATCGAGTACGACCCCAACCGCAGCGCCCACATCGCGTTGCTGCACTACCTCGACGGCGAGAAGCGCTACGTGCTGGCGCCCGGCGGCCTGAAGGCCGGCGAGCGCATCGTCGCCGGGCCCGACGCCGAACCGGTCGTCGGCAACGCCATGCCGCTCCGCTTCGTGCCGGTCGGCACCGTCGTGCACGCCGTCGAGTTGGTGCCCGGCAAGGGCGCGCAACTCGGGCGCAGCGCCGGGACCGGCATCCAGATCCAGGGGCGCGACGGCGCCTACGTCACGCTGCGGCTGCCGTCGGGCGAACTGCGGCGCGTGCACGGCGAGTGCTACGCCACCGTCGGCACCGTCGGCAACGCCGAACACAAGAACGTCGTCAGCGGCAAGGCCGGCCGCACCCGCTGGCTCGGGCGCAAGCCCCACCAGCGCGGTCGCGCCATGAACCCGGTCGACCACCCCCACGGCGGGGGGGAAGGCCGCAGCAGCGGCGGGCGGCCGCCGGTCAGCCCCTGGGGCCAGCAGGCGAAGGGCCTCAAGACCCGCGACCGGAAGAAGACGTCGAGCCGATTCATCGTGCGCCGTCGGAAGGGGAGGTAACGATGTCCCGCAGCATGAAGAAGGGGCCGTTCGTCGACGGCCACCTGCTCAAGAAGGTCGACGCCGCCAACGCGTCCGGCGACCGCCGCGTCATCAAGACGTGGAGCCGCCGCTCGACGGTGGTGCCCGAGATGGTCGGGCACACCCTCGGCGTCTACAACGGCAAGCAGCACGTCCCGGTGTTCGTGCAGGAGAACATGGTCGGGCACAAGCTCGGCGAGTTCGCGCCCACCCGGAACTTCCGCGGTCACGGGCGGGGCGACTGATGCGCGCCACCGCCAAACTCCGCATGCACCGCGCCACGCCCCGCAAGACGCGGTTGGTCATCGACCAGATCCGCGGCAAGGACGTCGGCGAGGCGGAGTCGATCCTGAAGTTCACCGACAAGCGCGCGGCCGCCCCGATCCTCAAGCTCCTCACCAGCGCCAAGGCGAACGCCGTCAACAACCACGACATGTTCGAGGACGACCTGTTCGTCGCCGAAGCGCAGGTCGGCGACGGCCCGACGCTCAAGCGCTACCTGCCGCGAGCGCGCGGCCGCGCGGACCTGCTCCGCAAGCGCACGAGCCACATCACGATCACGCTGGAGGAACGCCGTGGGCAATAAAGTCAACCCGCTCGGCTTCCGCTTGGGGGTCAACAAGGTCGCCTCGGCCCGGTGGTACGCCGGCAAGAGCGACTACCCGCGGTTGCTCGAGGAGGACGAAACCGTCCGCCGCCTGATCACGAAGGAGGTCGGCCACGCCGGCATCGCGAAGATCGAGATCGAGCGCGCCGCGGACAACGTCGGCGTCACGATCCACACCGCGAAGCCGGGGGTCGTCATCGGCCGCGGCGGCGAAGCGATCAAGATGCTGCGCGCCCGCCTCGACGGCCTGATCCGCGGCACCGTGAACGTCAACGTCCAGGAGATCGGCAACCCGAACACGAACGGGATGCTCGTCGCGCAACGCATCCGCGACCAGCTCGAGCGTCGCTTCGCCTTCCGCCGCGCCATGAAGCAGGCGGTGCAGCGCACGATGGAGTCGGGCGCCAAGGGCGTCAAGATCCGTTGCTCGGGCCGCCTCGGGGGCAGCGAACAGGCGCGCCCCGAGTGGTACAGCGACGGTCGCGTGCCGCTGCAGACGCTGCGCGCCGACATCGATTACGGCACCGCGGAGGCGCACACCACCGCCGGCGTCGTCGGCGTCAAGGCGTGGGTGTTCCACGGCGAGATCGTCGGCGACCAGAAGCGCCAGGCGGCGGTGCTGCCGCGCGCGCGGAGCGACGAGGACAAGAAGAAGCGCCGCCGTCCCGGCCGCCGCCGCGACGAGAAGGGCGGCGGACGCCGCCGCGTGCGGAGGGACGGCTGATGCTGCTCCCGAAGCGCGTCAAGTACCGCAAGCAGTTCCGCGGGCGCACCCGCGGCGCGACGACCGGCGGCGACTACGTCGCGTTCGGCGACTTCGCCCTCGTGGCGACCGAGCCGGCGTGGATCAAGTCCAACCAGATCGAGGCGTGCCGCATCACGATGAGCCGCTACTTCAAGCGCGGCGGGAAGATCTACATCCGCATCTTCCCCGACAAGCCCATCACCAAGAAGCCCCAGGAGGTCCGCATGGGGAAGGGGAAGGGCGCCGTGGAGTACTGGGTGGCGGTCGTGAAGCCGGGACGCATCCTGTTCGAGGTCGCCAACGTCACCGAGGAGCAGGCGCGCGAGGCGTTCCGCCTCGCGGGGCACAAGCTGCCGATCGCGACGAAGATGGTGAAGCGGGAGATCTACGATGAAGCCCAATGAGGTGCGCAACCTGACGCTCGACGAGATCGAGGCCGAGGTCGCGCAGCGGCGCGCGGAACTGCTCGACCTCCGCTTCCAGGCGGCGGTCGGTCAGGCCAGCAACCCGCGGCGCATTCGCGAAGCGAAGCGTGAGATCGCGCGGCTGCTGACCGTGGCCAACGAGACGCGGGCGCGGAACGGGAGCGAGGCATGAAGAAGGTCCTGCAGGGACGCGTCGTCTCCGACGCGGCGGACAAGACGGTGACCGTCTCGGTCGAGCGGCGTTTCAAGCACCCGCTCTACGGGAAGGTCGTGAGCTCGAACAAGAAGTACCTCGCGCACGACGAAGCGAATGCGTACGGCGTCGGCGACCTCGTGGAGCTCACGAGCGCCCGCCCCGTCAGCAAGCGCAAGCGGTTCGTCGTCACGAAACTTCTGGAGAAGGCGCGCAGCTGACGCGCCCGGAGGCATCGTGATTCAACAGGAAACCTTCCTCGACGTCGCCGACAACTCCGGAGCCCGCCGGATCCAATGCATCCGCGTGCTCGGCACCGGACAACAGTTCGTCGGCGGCGTGGGCGACCTCATCGTCGCCTCGGTGAAGGACGCCATCCCGCAGGGCCAGGTCAAGAAGGGCGAAGTGGTCCGCGCCGTGGTGGTCCGCACCAAGAAGGAGATCAACCGCAAGGACGGCTCGTCGATCCGCTTCGACGGCAACGCCGCCGTCCTCGTCAACCCCCAGAACGAACCGCGCGGCACGCGCGTGTTCGGGCCCGTCGCGCGGGAGTTGCGCGAGAAGCGCTTCATGCGCATCGTGTCCCTCGCGCCGGAGGTGCTGTGATGGCCGGCAGGATCCGCCTCAAGAAGGGCGACACCGTCCGCGTGATCGCCGGGAAGCACAAGGGCCTCGAGGGCGAGGTCATCGACGTGCGTCGCGACACCGGACGCATCGTCGTCGAAGGCGTCAACGTCATCAAGAAGGCGTTGCGCCCCACGCAGGAGAACCCGCGCGGCGGGTTCCGCGAGCAGGAGGCGCCGATCGACGTCAGCAACGTCCAGCTCCTCGACCCGCAGACCGGCGAGCCGACCCGCGTCGGCGTGCAGGTCGGCGAGGACGGCGTCAAGCGGCGCGTCGCGCGCAAGAGCGGAGTGGTTCTCGATGGCTAAGGCGGACGGTACCGCGGTGGAACGCGTCGACCTGCCGATCAAGGCGAAGTACCAGGCGATCCGGTCCGACCTCACCGAACGGCACGGCTACGCCAACCCGATGGCGGTCCCCCGCGTCGAGAAGATCGTCCTCAACATGGGGGTCGGCGACGCGCGCGACGACCGCAAGGTCCTCGACCGCGCCGCGGACGACCTCGCGAAGGTCGCGCTGCAACGCCCGGTCGTGACGAAGGCCAAGAAGTCGGTGTCGAACTTCAAGGTCCGCACCGGCATGCCGGTCGGCCTGAAGGTCACCCTGCGCCGCGAGCGCATGTGGGCGTTCCTCGACAAACTCATCAACGTCGCGTTGCCCCGCGTGCGGGACTTCCGCGGCATCAGCGCCAACGCCTTCGACGGCCGCGGCAACTACAGCCTCGGGATTCGCGAGCAACTCGTGTTCCCCGAACTCAGTTACGACTCCGTCGACGCCGTCCGCGGCCTCGACGTGGTCATCGTCACCAGTGCCGAGACCGACGAGGAAGCGCGCAGCCTCCTCGAACTGCTCGGCATGCCGTTCCGGAAGTAGGGGGAAGCGTGGCCACCAAAGCCAAGATCGCCGCGTCCAAGCGGACGCCCAAATTCTCCGCACGCGCCGTGAAGCGGTGCAGCCGCTGTGGTCGGACCCGCGGGTACCTGCGGGACTTCGGCCTGTGCCGGATCTGCATGCGGGAG
Source organism: uncultured Trueperaceae bacterium (assembly GCA_913057685.1). Lineage (GTDB taxonomy): Bacteria > Deinococcota > Deinococci > Deinococcales > Trueperaceae > SLSQ01. The sequence continues at coordinate 90,619 of CAJXOA010000003.1, read as the reverse complement.
ATGGCCCACAAGGGCTACCTGCCCGGCGTGACGAAATCGAGCTGGTAGACACCCGAGACTCGACACCCCAGGGGTGATGGCCGGCGACATAGCCGCCGGGACCAACTCCGACGGAGGCAACCGTGCACTCTGATCCGATCGCAGACATGTTGAACCGCATCCGCAACGCCGTGGCCGTCGGCCACGCGCACGTGGACGTCCCCGCCAGCAAGTTCAAGCGCGCGCTGGCGAAGCTCCTGACCGACGAGGGCTACCTCGCCGGCGTCGAGGAGGTCGAGGTGGACGGCCACCCGACCCTCCGCATCGCGCTGAAGTACGGCCCCAAGCGCACCCCGATCATCCACGAGATGACCCGCGTCTCCAAGCCGGGCCGGCGCGCCTACACGAAGTCCAAGCACGTCCCCGTCGTGCGCGGCGGGCTGGGCGTCGCCGTCGTCTCCACCTCGCGCGGCCTGATGGCCGACCGCGACGCCCGCCGCCAGGGCGTCGGCGGCGAAGTCGTTTGCGAGGTGTGGTGATGAGCCGCGTCGGGCTCTACCCGATCCCCCTTCCCGACGGCGTCACCGCGCGCCGCGAGGGCGACGTGGTGCACGTCGAGGGGCCGAAGGGCCGCCTCGAAGCGCCGATCTCCCCGCGCATCACGATGGAGGAGAGCGACGGCACCCTCACCTTCGCGCGCCCCAGCGACCACCCCGACGACCGGGCCCAGCACGGGCTCGCCCGGGCGCTGGTCGCCAACGCCGTCGCCGGCGTCAGCGAAGGGTTCACGAAGACCCTGGAGATCCAGGGCGTCGGTTACCGCTGCCAGATGCAGGGCAACGACCTCGAACTCCTCGTCGGGTACTCGCACCCCGTGATCATCGAAGCGCCCGAGGGCGTGACGATCCAGGCGCCGGAACCCACGAAGATCGAGGTGAGCGGCATCGACAAGCAGCTCGTCGGGCAGGTCGCCGCGAACATTCGCGCCGTCCGGCCGCCGGACAGCTACCACGGCAAGGGCGTTCGCTACCAGGGCGAACGCGTCCGTCTCAAGGCCGGCAAAGCCGCGTCCCGCTGATCTCGGAGGGGAGGCCCCGCATGAACGCCATGACCGCCAAACGACGCCGCACCTTCCGTACGCGGCGCAACATCCGCACGCCCGTCGACAACGGCCGCATGCGCCTGTCGGTGTTCCGCAGCGCGCGCTACATCTACGCCCAAGTCATCGACGACCGCACCGGCCGCACGCTGGCCGAAGCGAACAGCAAGGCGCTCGCGCCGTCGGGCAGCAAGACCGAGCAGGCCGGCGAGGTCGGCAAGGCCCTCGCCGAACGCGCCAAGGAGGCGGGCGTGACCCGCGTCGTGTTCGACCGAGGCCCGTACCGCTACCACGGCCGCGTCAAGGCGCTCGCCGACGCCGCCCGCGAGGGAGGACTGGAGTTCTGATGGCCGACACCGATTTCGAAGACAAGGTGATCTTCATCCGGCGCACCGCCAAGACCTACAAGGGCGGCCGGCGCTTCCGCTTCGGCGCGATGGTCGTCATCGGCGACCGGCAGGGCCGCGTCGGCGTGGGCCTCGGCAAGGCCAAGGAGGTGCCCGTCGCGGTGCAGAAGGGCCAGTACGTCGCCCGCCGCAACCTCATCGAGGTGCCGATCGAGGAGCCCGGGACCGTCCCCCACGAGGTCCTCGGCGCGCACGGCACCAGCCGCGTGATGCTGAAGCCGGCGGGCGCCGGGACCGGCGTGATCGCCGGCAGCGTGCCGCGCGCCATCGTCGAGCTGGCCGGCTACCGGAACCTGCTGACGAAGGAGCTCGGTTCGCGCAACCAGACGAACGTCGCCTACGCCGTCGTCGACGGCCTCAAGCAGCTGCGGACCTTCGCCGAAGCGAAGGCGGCGCGCGATCGGGCGGAACCATGAAGGTCACCCTCACGCGAAGCCTGATCGGCGTGCCGAAGGACCAGCGCGCCACCGTCCACGCGCTCGGCTTGCGCAAGACCGGCGACACCCGCGAGGTCGCCGACACGCCCGACGTGCGCGGGATGGTCGACAAGGTCGCCTACCTGCTCACCATTGAAGGGGGGTCCCGCTCGTGAAACTCAACGACATCGCCCCGGCCAAGGGGTCCACGTCCCGCCGCCGGCGCGTCGGTCGCGGCCTCGGCAGCGGCCGCGGCAAGACCGCCGGGCGCGGCCAGAAGGGCCAGAAGTCGCGCAGCGGCTTCAGCCAGGGGGCCGGCTGGGAGGGCGGACGCTCCCGGCTGGTGATGCGGCTGCCGAAGCGCGGCTTCAACAAGGCCAAGGAACCGGTGCAGATCGTCAACGTGCGCGACCTCGACCGCTTCGACGACGGCGCGACCGTCGACGTCGACGCGCTCGTCGCCGCCGGCCTCGTCAAGCACGCCGACCGGCCGGTCAAGCTGCTCGGCGACGGCGAGCTCACGACGAAGCTCACGATCGACCTCGACGCCGTCAGTCGGGGCGCGGCCGCCGCGGTGACGGCCGCGGGCGGTAGCGTGAAGGGCGCGGCGGCCGAGGAGTCGGCCTGATGCTCGCGGCCTTCCGCAACGCCGCCGCCGTCCCGGCGCTGCGCGCGAAGCTGCTGGTGATGATCGGCCTGCTGGCCGTCTACCGGCTGCTGGTGTTCATCCCCACCCCGGGGATCGACATCGACCGGTTGCGGGAGGGAAGCTTCGGACAGGGCGACGTGTTCACCCTGCTCAACTTCATCTCCGGCGGCAACTTCGAGGTGTTCTCGATCGCCGCCCTCGGCGTGATCCCCTACATCACCGCCAGCATCATCGTGCAGCTGCTCCAGGGCACCTGGCCGCCGCTGCAGAAGCTGGCGAAGGAGGGGGAGGAGGGCCGCAAGAAGATCACCCAGTACACCCGCTACGGCGCGGTGGCGCTCGGGGCGATCCAAGCGGTGTTCCTCGCCATCGCCCTCCTCGGTCCGTCCGGCGCGCTGAAGATCGGCTGGGCCAACGGCCCCTTCTTCTGGTTCGTCGTGCTCGTCACCCAGGTCGCCGGCATCAGCGTCGTGATGTGGCTCGGGGAGAAGATCAGCGAGTACGGGATCGGCAACGGCATCTCGTTGATCATCTACGCCGGCATCGTCGCGGCGTTCCCCGGCGCGATCACCCAACAGTTCGCCCTCATCGGGCGCGGCGAAGGGAACCTGATCGGCCTCATCATCTTCTTCGCGTTGTTGATCCTCACCCTCGCCGGGATGGTCCTCATCCAGCAGGCGGAACGACGGATCCCGGTGCAGTACGCCCGTAAGGTCGTCGGGCGGCGGGTCATGGGCGGCCAATCGACGTACATCCCGCTGCGCCTCAACGCCGCCGGCGTCATCCCGATCATCTTCGCGGTCAGCATCATCATCCTGCCGCAGACCCTGATCGGCAGCTTCCCGAACATCGGCTGGTTGCAGGCGATCGGCGCTTGGTTCAACCCCGCGCAGTGGCAGGGGCTCGTGACGAGCACCGTGTTGATCGTCGCGTTCACCTACTTCTACACGCAGATCAGTTTCGACCCGCGGCGCATCAGCGAGAACCTCCGCGAGTACGGCGGCTTCGTGCCCGGCGTCCGTCCGGGGCAACCGACCACCGACCATCTCGCGCGCATCACGAACCGCATCACCCTCTGGGGCGCCCTGTTCCTCGGGGCGGTCAACGCCCTCCCGCAGGCGCTCGCGTGGGCGACCGGCGCCGGCCAGTTGAGCTTCGTCTTCAGCGGCATCGGCCTGTTGATCATGGTCGGGGTGGCGCTCGATACCCTCCGCCAGCTCGAGAGCCAACTGATGATGCGGCACTACGAAGGGTTCGTGAACAAGGGCCGGATTCGCGGGCGCGGACGGCGGTTCTGATGGCGTCCGAGGTGCTGCTGATCATGGGGCCCCCCGGGGCCGGCAAGGGCACGCAGGGCAAGCGCATCGCCGCGCGCCACGACCTGCGCGCCCTGTCGACCGGCGACCTGCTGCGCGACCACGTCGCGCGCGGGACCGACCTGGGGACGCAGGCGCAGGCGATCATGGAGGCCGGCGAGCTCGTGCCGGACCACCTGATCGTCGACATGGTCCGCACCGAACTCGACGACATGGACGAGGTCCGCGTGCTCCTCGACGGCTTCCCCCGCACGCCCGGGCAGGCGGTGTCGCTCGACGCGCTGTTGGCGGAGTACGGCGCGGAGATGAGCGCCGTCATCCAGTTGCAGGTGCCCGACGAGGAGCTCGTCGAGCGGCTCGTGAGCCGCGCCGAGCAGGAGGGCCGCAGCGACGACGGCGAAGCGACCGTGCGCAAGCGCATGGAGGTGTACGCCGAGGCGACCCGCCCGCTGCTCGACTTCTACGACGCCCGCAACCTGCTCGTGCGCGTCGACGGCGTCGGCGACCTCGACACCGTCACCGAACGCATCGAGGGGGCGCTTGCGTGATCCTCAAGCGGCCCGGCGAGATCGACGCGATGGTGGACGCCGCGCGCGTCAACCGCGCGGCGCTCGAAGCGGTCGAGGCGCACCTGGCGCCGGGCGTCACCACCGCCGAGTTGAACGACGTGGCGGAAGACGTTATTCTACGGAGCGGTGGTAGCCCCGCCTTCAAGGGCTACCGCGGGTTTCCCGCGACGCTGTGCACCTCCCTCAACGAGGTCGTCGTCCACGGCATTCCGGACGACCGCCCGTTGCAGGAGGGGGACACGGTGAGCATCGACGTCGGCACGTTCTACAAGGGGTACGCCGCCGACATGGCGAAGACCTACGCCATCGGCGCCATCCCCGACGACGTGCAGCGGTTGCTCGAAACGACCGAGCGGTCCCTCTACGCCGGCATCGAGCGAGCGACCCCGGGGAACCGGCTGGGCGACGTGTCCGCGGCCATTCAGGACGTCGTCGAGCAGGAGGGCTTCTGGGTGGTCCGGGAGTTCGTGGGGCACGGCATCGGCCGGACCTTCCACGAGCCGCCCGACGTGCCCAACTTCGGCCGCGCCGGCACGGGACCCGTGCTTCGGCCCGGCTTGGTCTTGGCGATCGAACCGATGGTGGCCACCTCGCGCACCTCGGTCGTGGTCCTCGACGACGGATGGACCGCGCCCACCGAAACGGGCGTGCCGTCCGCGCACTTCGAACACACGGTGGCCGTCACCGAGGACGGCCCACGCATTCTGACGGCGAAGGAGACGACGAGCATCGGAGAGGGAGTGGCGCATGGCGCGTAGACGAGGAGGCGGCCGCGGCGGTCGGCGTTCGAACGCCGGACGCGGACGGGCCGAAAACCGCCAGAAGGGCACCGAAACGACGCAGGACATGGTGCGGACCGAAGGGGTCGTGCTCGAAGCGCGCCCCAACACGACGTTCCTCGTCCAGCTCGACGCGGGCCCCGAGATCCTCGCGCACGTCGGCGGCAAGATGCGCCGCCACTACATCCGCATCCTCCCCGGCGACCGCGTCGTCGTCGAGATCAGCACCTACGACCCCGAAAAGGGTCGCATCGTCTACAGGAAGTAAGGGGACGGCCATGAAAGTACGGTCCAGCGTCAAGAAGATGTGCGCGAGCTGCAAGGTGATCAAGCGCAGCGGGCGCGTCTACGTCATCTGCTCCAATCCCAAGCACAAGCAGAGGCAGGGGTAAGCCATGGCACGGATTTCCGGAGTCGACCTTCCGCGGGAGAAGCGCGTCGAGTACGCCTTGCCCTACGTCTACGGCATCGGGCCGACACGCGCCCGCGCCATCCTCGAGCAGTCCGGCGTCGATCCCTCGATCCGCGTCAAGGACCTCGCCGAATCCGACGTCCAACGGATCCGCGAGGTCGTCGACGGCCAGTACAAGGTCGAAGGGGACCTCCGTCGCGAGGTGCAACTCAACGTCAAGCGCCTCATGGACATCGGCTGCTACCGCGGCCTCCGTCACCGCCGCGGCCTGCCCGTGCGCGGTCAATCCACCAAGACCAACGCCCGGACCCGCAAAGGGCCGCGCCGCACCGTCGCCGGCAAGAAGAAGGCGCCGAGGAAGTAAGGGGGAGACGTGGCCACGCAGACCAAGAGTCGCAAGCGCACCAAGCGCAACCTGGTGGAGGGCAAGGCGTTCATTCACGCCTCGTACAACAACACCATCATCACCATCACCGACCCCGACGGGAACACCGTCACCTGGTCGTCGTCGGGCAGCATCGGCTACAAGGGCTCCAAGAAGGGCACCCCGTACGCCGCGCAGCTCGCCGCCGCCGACGCGACCCGCAAGGCCCAGAACATGGGCCTCTCCACCCTCGACATCGTGATCCGCGGCACCGGTTCGGGCCGCGAGCAGGCGATCCGCTCGATCCAAGCGACCGGCGTGAACGTCCGTTCGATCATCGACGACACCCCCACCCCCCACAACGGCTGCCGCCTGCGCAAGCGGCGCCGGCAGTAAGGCAGGAGGACGCATGGGCCGCTACCGAGGACCGATCGTCAAGCTGTGCCGCCGCGAAGGGGTGAATCTCGCCGAGACCCCCAAGGCGCAGAAGTACATGGAACGCCGCCCCTACCCCCCCGGGGAGCACGGGCAGCGCCGCCGCCGCCGCATCAGCGACTACGGCGTCCGCCTCCGCGAGAAGCAGAAGCTGCGCATCCTCTACAACATGAGCGAGAAGCAGTTCGCCAACCTGTTCGAGGAGGCCACCCGCCGCGAAGGGGCGACCGGGACGGTCTTTCTGCAGCTGCTCGAGCGGCGCCTCGACAACGTCGTCTACCGCCTGGGGATCGCCCACACCCGCCGGCAGGCCCGCCAGTTCGTCGCGCACGGCCTCATCCAGGTCAACGGCCGCCGCATCGACGTGCCCTCCTACCGGGTGCAGGTCGGCGACCAGATCGCCGTCGTCGAGAAGGCGAAGAAGAACCCCCACATCCGCCAGAACGTCGAGGAGCGCCGCCGCGGCAAGACGCCGCCCTGGCTCGACTTCGACGCCGAGACGTTGACGGGAAGCTTCCAAAGCATCCCCGCGCGCGAGGACATCGTCGTGCCCGTCAACGAACTGCAGGTCATCGAGTACTACTCCCGCTGAGGTGGAGGCGACCCACGTGCAGATCACACCCGAATTCCAGGCGACCGCCACCGACCGCTACGGCGAGTTCGTGGTCGAGCCGCTGCAGCGCGGGTTCGGCGTCACCCTGGGCAACCCCCTGCGCCGCATCCTGCTGAGCTCGATCCCCGGCACCGCCGTCACCAGCGTCTACGTCGAGGACGTCCTGCACGAGTTCTCCACGATCCCCGGCGTCCGCGAGGACGTCATGCAGATCGTGCTGAACCTCAAGGACCTCGTCGTCAAGCTCCACGACGGCGAACCGGTCACCCTCACCCTCCGCGCCGAGAAGGCCGGCACCGTCACCGCCGCCGACCTCGACGTGCCCAGCACCGCCGAGGTCGTCAACCCCGAACTGGAGATCGCCACGCTCGGGGACGGCGCGAAACTGGTGATGGAGGTCCGCGTCGACCCCGGCGTCGGGTACGTGCCCGCCGAACTCCTGCACGGGCACAAGGACCGCATCAACTCGATCCCCGTCGACGCCGTCTTCACCCCCGTGCGCCGCGTCGCCTACCGGGTGGAGGACACCCGCGTCGGGCAGAAGACCGACCTCGACCGGCTCGTCATCCGGGTCTGGACCGACGGCAGCGTCTCGCCCCGCGACGCGCTCGACGAAGCGGTCGACATCCTCCGCACGCAGCTGAACGTCTTCGGCGGCAACGGCGAACAGCCCGAGGAGGAGGTGCCCGTCGTGACGATCCCGTCCGCCGCGGGCGAACCCACCCCCGCCGAGCAGGACGAACCGCACATCAGCCTCGAGAGCCTCGAGCTCTCCAACCGCGTGCTGCACTCGCTGCAGGAGGAGGGCATCGACTCCGTCAACGCCCTCATGGCCCTCTCCGAGCGGGACCTCAAGCGCGTGAGCGGCATCGGCGACAAGTCCCTCGTCGAGATCCGCGAGCAGCTCGGGCACCGCGGACTCAGCCTCAAGGAGTAACGATGCGCCACCTCGCCGCCGGCCGCAAACTCAACCGCAACAGCAGCCACCGCATCGCCCTGGCGCGCAGCCAAGCGACGGCGCTGTTCAAGCACGGCCGCATCAAGACGACCCTGACGAAGGCGAAGAACCTCCAGCCGTACGTCGAGAAGCTCATCACGACGGCGCGCGGCGGGGACCTGCACGCCCGCCGCCTCGTCGCCAAGGAGATCCACGACAACGCGGTCCTGCGCAGCCTCATGGACGACATCGCGCCGCGCTACGCCGACCGCAAGGGCGGCTACACCCGCATCTACCGCCTCGGCCACCGCCGCGGCGACGCCACCCAGGAGGCGCTGATCGAGCTCGTCACCGACGAGTAAGCGCCCCCTCGGCACGGCCTGCGCACGGCCCACGCACGGGCTGCGCATGGAGAACGCACGGCGCCCCGCGGATCCCCGCGGGGCGCGTTGCATGGGGCGCCGAGGTCCCGGGGGGTTCAGCGGCGCAGGGCGGACGCGAACGACGCGCCCGGACCCGACCACGCCACCCCCAGCAGGTCGGCGACGGTCGCCCCGACGTCCGCGAACGACGCGCGCGTCCCCAGGTCGACCCCCGCCCCGCCCGGACCGACCGCCACCAGCAGCCCGTACTCGCGGGTGTGGTCGGTCCCGACGTGCGTCGGGTCGTTCCCGTGGTCGCTCACCAGCATCAGCACGTCGTCCGGCCCCCGGGCCGCCCTCAGCTCCGGGAGCGCCGCATCGAACCGCGCCAACGCCTCGGCGTACCCCGCGACGTTGCGGCGGTGGCCGTACACCGCATCGAAATCCACGAGGTTCGTGAAGGTCAGGTCCGCCGCCCCCGTCCGCATCGCCTCCAACGTCGCGGCGATCCCCTCGTCGTTCGATCCGGTCTTGCGCGCCTCGCTCACCCCCCGCCCCGCGTAGATGTCGTCGATCTTGCCGATCGCCAGCACCCGCCGGCCCGCGTCCTGGAGCGCATCGAGGACGGTCGGGGGCGGCGCGACCGACAGGTCGCGGCGTTTGTCGTGCAGCCGCTCGAACGCGCCCGGCTCGCCCCGGAACGGCCGCGCGATCACGCGCGCGACGGCGTGCGGACCGACCGTCAGGTCGCGGGCGGCGTCGCACCAGGCGTACAGCGTCTCCAGCGGCACGACGTCGACGTGCGCCGCGATCTGCAGGACGCTGTCGGCGCTCGTGTACACGATCGGGTCGCCCGACGCCAGGTGCGCCGGCCCCAACCGCTCGAGGATCTCCGTGCCGCTCGCCACCTCGTTGCCCAGGTGGCCTCGCCCCGTCGCGGCGTCGAGGGCGTCCATCAACGCCGGCGGGAACCGCTCGAACGTCCGGAACGGCGCATCGAGCACCACCCCCATGAACTCCCAATGCCCCGTCGTCGTGTCCTTCCCGGGGGAGCGTTCCGCCAGGCGGCCGTACGCCCCCTCCGGCGCCTCCACCGCCGGGAGCGACGTCACGCCGGCGACGCGCCCGAGGCCGAGCGCCGCGAGGTGCGGGAGCGCCACCCCGGTGCGGGCGAGCGTATGGTCGAGCGTGTGCGCCCCGGCATCCCCGAACGCGTCCGCGTCCGGGAGGGCGCCCACACCCACGGAATCGAGAACGACGAGGGTCACGCGCATGGGAACACCGTATCGCGGCGACCCCGGGTCGCTGCGTGCCGCGCGCCCGCCTGCGATACTGCACTTCCGTGAACGCCTCCCCCGGGGTCGACGACCAGATCCGTGCGGCGCTACGGCGCCTCGCCCCCGACGCCCGCCGCGTCCTCGTGGCGACGTCGGGCGGCAGCGACTCCGTCGCGGTCCTCCGCGCGCTCGCCGCGGACCCCGACCTCGACGTCGTCGCCGCCCACCTCGACCACCGCCTCCGCCCCACCTCCCACGCCGACGCCACCTGGGTGGCGGACACCTGCGCCGAGCTCGGCGTGCCCCTCGCCATGGACGCCACCGACGTCCGCGCCGTCCGCGACGACGTCGGTGGGAACCTCGAGGCGGTCGCGCGGGAGGTCCGCTACGCCTTCCTCACCCGCGCCGCGAAGGCGCACGCCTGCGACGTCGTCGCGACCGCGCACACCCGCGACGACCAGGCGGAAACCGTCCTCCTGCAGCTCCTGCGGGGGACGGCGCACCCCCGCGGCATCGAGCCGCGTCGCGGATCGGTGGTGCGGCCCGCCCTCGCGCTCGGCAAGGCCGACCTCCGCGGGTGGCTCGACGGCCTCGGCCAAGCGTGGCGGGAGGACGGCGACAACCGCGACCTGAGCCGCGACCGCGCCTGGCTCCGCCACGAGGTGCTCCCCACCATCGAACGACGGCGGCCCGGCAGCGTCGTCCGCCTCGCCCGCTTCGCCGACCTCCAGCGCGACCAGGCGGCGTTCCTCGCGGCGGAGGCCGCCCGCCGCTTCCGCCTCGACGCGCCCGCCCGCGCCTCCCTCGCCGCCGCCCCCGTCGCGCTGCAACGCGAGGTCCTCGCGCACCTCGTGCGCGACGCGGGCGGGGGGGTGGACGTCGCCCACCTCGACGCCGCCCTCGCCGCCCTCCCGGGCACCGACCCCTGGCGCGCCGACCTGCCCGGCGGCGTGCGCCTCCGCATCGGTCGCGACCGCGTCGACGCCCTCCCGCCCCCCGACCCCGCCCCCGAACCATCCCCGGAACCATCCCCGGAACCGTCGCCCGAGCCGCCCCCCGGCTCGCTTGCGCCGGCGGGCGAGGGGACGCCCGACGCCGTGGAGGTCGCCACCCCCGACGCCCTCCCCGACGGTGCCCCCGCGACGCTGCTCGAGGACGGCCCCTGGCGCCTCCGGACCGCCCGCCCGGGCGACCGCATCCGCCTCCCGGGCGGGACGCGCACGGTGCGCGACGTCCTGCGCGACGCCGGCGTCCCACGCGAGGGGCGCGACGCCGTCCGGGTGTTGGCGCGCGGCGACCGGGTCGGGTGGATCGACGGGGTCGCCGTCGCCGAGGGGCACGACCCCGACGCGGTCGATCCCGACCGGGCGTTCATGCGCCGCGCGTTGGACCTCGCGCGGGAGGCGGCGGCGGCGGGGGAGACGCCGGTCGGGGCGGTCGTCGTGCGCGACGGCGTCGTCCTGGGGGAGGGACGCAACGCCCGCGAAGCGGACGCCGACCCCACCGCCCACGCCGAACTCGTCGCGCTCCGCGCGGCTGCGGACCGCGACGGCGACTGGCGGCTGTCCGGCGCGACGCTGTACGTGACGTTGGAGCCGTGCCCCATGTGCGCCGGTGCGATGATCCAGACGCACGTCGAGCGGGTCGTGTACGGCGCGCCGAACCCCCGCGACGGCGCCTTCGGAAGCGTCGTCGATCTCGCGGCCGGCCCGTTCAAACGCATGCCGGAGGTGCGCGGCGGCGTGCGGGCGAGCGAGGCCCGCGCCCTGCTCGAGCGGTTCTTCGCCGCGCGGCGGGGGTAGGGGAGGGGGCGCGCGCGGGCGGGGGCGCGAACGGTCCCGCACCGGTCGCGCGGGTATGCTCCCCCAGGATGAACATTCGCAACTTCTCGATCATCGCGCACGTGGACCACGGCAAGTCCACGCTCGCCGACCGCATCCTCGAGCTCACCCAGAGCGTCGACGAACGCGAGCGGCGCGACCAGATGCTCGACACCCTCGAGCTCGAGCGTGAGCGCGGGATCACCATCAAGGCGACCGCCATGCGGATCTACTACACCGCCGAGGACGGCGAGACGTACCTGTTCAACCTCATCGACACCCCCGGCCACGTCGACTTCAACTACGAGGTCAGTCGCGCCCTGCGCGCCTGCGAGGGGGTCCTGCTCGTGATCGACGCCAGCCAAGGCGTCGAGGCGCAAACGATCCAGAACGCCTTCCTCGCCATCGAGAACGGCCTCGAGATCCTGCCGGTCGTCAACAAGATCGACCTCCCCAACGCCGACGTCGCGAGCGCCACCGCGGAGCTCGAGGAGATCGTCGGCGTGCCCGCCGACGACGCCGTCGCGGTGTCCGCGAAGTCGGGGGAGAACGTCGCGGCGATCCTCGAAGGGATCGTCCAGCACCTCCCCCCGCCGCAGGGCGACGCCGACGGGCCGTTGCGCTGCCTGATCTTCGACGCGGTGTTCGACCCCTACCAGGGGGTCGTGACGTTCGTGCGGGTCCTCGACGGGCGCGTGCAGGCCGGCGACCGGATCGAAGTGATGTCGACCGGGCGGACCTTCGAGGTCGACAAGGTCGGCTTCTTCAAGCCCGAACCGACCGTCACCGAGACCCTGTCCGCCGGCGAGGTCGGGTGGATCACCGCCGGCATCAAGGACATCGGCGACACCCAGATCGGGGACACCCTGACGTCGCCCGACCGGCGTAGCGACGCGCCCGTCCCCGGCTTCAAGCCGGCCCGACCGGTGGTCTTCAGCGGCCTGTACCCGACCGATACCGAGGACTACCCGAAACTCCGGGAGGCGCTCGAGAAGTTGGGCCTCAACGACGCCGCCTTCACGTTCGAGCCGGAGACCAGCGACGCGCTCGGGTTCGGCTTCCGCTGCGGGTACCTCGGTCTCCTGCACGCCGACATCGTGCAGGCGCGCCTCGAACGCGAGTACGGCCTGTCGTTGATCGCGACCGCGCCGGCGGTCGTCTACCACGTCGACACGACGTCGGGCGACACGATCGAGGTGCACAACCCCTCGATGCTGCCGCCCCCCACCGAGATCGCCGCGACGCGCGAACCGTGGGTCCGCCTCAGCGTCTACGTGCCCGAGGCGTTCGTCGGCAACGCCATGCAGCTCATCCAGGAGAAGCGCGGGGAACTCAAGGACATGGTCTACCACGGGCGCCGCGTCGAACTTCGCTACGACGTGCCGTTCGGGGAGATCCTGTACGACTTCCACGACCGCCTCAAGAGCCTCACGAAGGGCTACGCCAGCATGGACTACGAACCGATCGGCGAGCGCGAGGAGGCGCTCGTGAAGATCGACGTGCTCGTGAACGAGGAGCCGGTCGACGCGTTGTCGTTCATCGCGCACCGCGACAAGGCGTACGAGGTCGGCCGGAAGATCGTCGACCGCATGGCCGAGGTCATCCCCCGGCAGATGTTCGCCGTCCCGGTCCAAGCGGCGATCGGCGGGAAGATCCTCGCGCGCGCCACCGTCCGCGCCTTCCGCAAGGACGTCACCGCGAAGTGCTACGGCGGCGACATCACCCGCAAACGCAAGCTGCTCGAGAAGCAGAAGAAGGGCAAGGAACGCATGAAGCAACTCGGGACCGTCGAGGTCCCACAGGAGGCGTTCCTGGCCGTCCTCTCCAGCGACGACTGACGCGCCGCCCGCCGCCCCCGCGAAGCGGGCGCCCGGTCGGCGCCCAGCCTCGCCGGGTCCCCACCCCCGCCGGCCGCACGACGGGGGCGGGCCTCCGCTAGCCTCCCCCCATGCGCCGCGCCCCCCGCGCCCTCCGCGCCGCCCCACCGGGCGTCACGCTCCTCGAGGTCCTCGTCGTCCTCGCTCTTCTCGCCGTCCTCGCGGCGGCCGCCGCCCGCGCCTGGACCCCCACCCAGGCCGAGCGCGCCGCCCACAGCTACGCCAACCACGTGCGTGCCCTCCGCGCCACCGCCCTCGCGGGCGGGACCGGCGCGATCCGCTGGGCGCCCGACGCCGGACGGTTCGACGTGTGGCGGGGCGGCCCCCCGCTCGCTGCGGACGTCGGCGACCCGGCGGCCGCCACCGACGCCGTCGCGCCCCCCGACGGCGTCGCGGTCGTCGGCACCCTCCGCGACGGCGTCCGCTGGACGCCCGACGGGTCCGGCCGGTCGTTCGCGGGCGGCGGCGTGTACGGCGGCCGCGTCCGCTTCGCCGGGAAGCACGCGACGTGGGACGTCGTCGTCGCCAGCTCCGGGCGGATCCGCGTCGAGGCGGTCGCGCCGTGACGCGCGCCCCCCGCCGGGCGGGCCTGAGCCTCGTCGAGGTCCTCGTCGCCCTCGCCCTCTGGGCGCTCTTCGCGACCGCCGTCGCGACGTTCCTCGCCGCCGCGCACGACGCGACGGACGCCGCCCGCCGGCTCGAGGCGGCCACCGCCGCACGGACGGCGCTCCGCCACCAGGGCGACGCCGCCCTCGCGGCGTTGCCGCTCTGCCCGCCCGGCACGCCGGCGGCGCGCCCCTGCCGCCGCAGCGACGTGCGGTGCGACGTCGCCGCGCCCCACGCCCCTTGCGACGGCGGGACGTTGCACCGCATCCAAATCGCCGGGCTCGCCCCGGACGTCGCGAACGGGGACGCCGAGGCGGGCGCGGAAATCGACGTGTGGCGGTACCGACCGTGAGGCGCCCCCCGACGTCCGGCGTGACGCTCCTCGAGGCGCTCGTCGCCGCCGCCCTCCTCGCCACCCTCACGCTGCTCCTCGCGCCGTTCGCGACGACCAGCCTCGGCGTCACCCACCGCGTCGCGGACGACGTTGCCGGCGCGACCCGCGCCCGCCTCGCCGCCGACCTCGTCCGCTCCGAACTACGCCTCGCCGGGCGCGCCGTCCCCGAGCCCGCCCTACGCCTCGCGCGCGACGCCGGGCCCGGCGGGGACGCACTCCGCGTCCGCTACCGCGCCGACCGGGCGCGGGTGGCGACGAAGGACGTGCACCGCGACCTGTACGCCGCCCGCGATTCGCGCGGCCGCTGGACGCTGTACGTCCGCCCCGTCGGTGGGCGGGCCCGCCCCTGGCTGCTCGGCGTGACGCACCTCTCCGTCGCCGCCGCCCGCCAGGGCGACGGCACCCTCCACCCGCGCGACGCCGCCCCCTGGCGCGACGTGCGCGCCGTCCGGATCGACCTCGCGTTCACGGACGCACCCCCGACCTCGGTGTGGGTGCAGCTCGGCGCGCCCGTCGACCTCGAGGGCCCGACGTGAGGCGGCGCGACGGCGTCGCGCTCGCCCTCGCGTTGCTCCTCGGGACGGCGCTCGTCGCCACCGCCTCGGCCACGTGGCGGCTGGCGCACGTCGATCTGGCCGGCGCCCGCTACGCTGACGACGCCGCCCGCGCGCGGGCGGCGGCCGACGCCCGTGCGGCGGTGTACCGGGCGGTGCTCGCCGCCCACGCCGCCGCCCCGGACGCCGCGCAGGACCGACCCCCCACCCGCGCGAGCGTGCGCGCTGCGGTCGCCGCATTGGAGGCGCGCGGCCTCCCCGACGGCACGCTCGTGCGGTTCGACGTCCACCCGCACGCCGACCCGGACGCGTCCCCGCACGCCGAGCCGGACGGCGCCGGCTGGCGCGTGGAGGTGGAGGTGGAGGCGCGCCGCGGGCGGGCGGTCGCCCGCGCCACCGCGCGCGCCGGCGTGCCCTGACGCGGTATCGTCCCGCGTGTCCCTGCGAGCCCGCTTGAGCGCTGCGCTGTTGGCCGCCGGTCGTCCCGTCCCCGCACCGGAACTCGCGAAGGCGTTGGACGTCCCCCCCGACGCGGTGGAGGAGGCGACCCGCGACCTGCAGGCCACCCTCGACGCCGCCGATCTCGGCCTCCTCGTCGAGGAGGTGGCGGGCGGCTACCGCCTGGTCGTCCACCCGTCGGTCGTGCCCGACCTGCACGCCTTCCTCGCGCCCCCGCCGCTCCCGCACCTCAGCAACGCCGCGATCGAGACGTTGGCGTTGGTCGCCTACCACCAACCGATCACCCGCGGCGACCTCGAGGCGGCGCGGGGGGCGTCGTGCAGCTCGACGCTCGAGACCCTCCAGGAACGCGAGCTCGTGAAGGTCGTCGGTCGCAAGGACGTCATCGGGCGGCCGCTGCTGTACGGCACCACCGACCGCTTCCTCGTCGAGTTCGGCCTCGCGCGCCTCGAGGACCTCCCCAGCCTCGAGGACGGCCCCGAAGGGTTCCTGCGGGGGTAGGGGCGCCCTACGCGCCCACGCCGCGCGCGAACGCCTCGATCGCGGCGCGGTAGCCGGCCGGCCCCAACCCGGCGATGCTCCCCCGGCAGACGGGCGCGATCAGGCTCTCGCGCCGGAACGCCTCGCGGGCGTGGACGTTCGACAGGTGCACCTCGAGGACCGGCACGTCGATCGCGGCGATCGCGTCGCGCAACGCGACCGACGTGTGCGTGTACCCGCCGGCGTTGAACACCACGCCGGCGACGCCGTCGTCCTCCGCGGCGTACAGCCGGTCGATCAACGCCCCCTCGTCGTTCGACTGTGCGCAGGTGACCTCCGCCCCGTGTTCCGCGCCCCACGCGACGCACGCCGCATCGAGCTCCGCGAGGCTGGCCGTGCCGTACACGTCCGGTTCGCGGCGCCCGAGCGCCGCCAAGTTCGGTCCGTTCAACACCAGGATCTTCACGCGCCACCGTCCCTTTCCGGGCGGTCGACCGCCCGCACGTCGCGTAGCGTCGCGACGTCCTCGACGAACGCCTCCCACGCCGCCTCCTGCACGGCGGCGGGCACGTCCTCCACGACGCGCGCCGCGCCGGGGCGGGGCGCCATCACCCAGCGGATGCGGCCCCCGCGGTTCTTCTTGTCGCGCCGGAGGTACGCCTGCAGGTCCGACCAGGCGACGTCCGGTGGGGGGGAGGGGGCGACGCGCCGCACGAGCCGGCGGGCGGCGTCGCGACCGTCCGTCTCGGGGTGGAGGTGCAGGTGCGTCAGGTGGGCGGCGTACAGGAGCCCCCACGCGACCGCCTCGCCGTGCGTCAGGGCGTGCCCCGACGCCGCCTCGAGGGCGTGCCCGACGGTATGCCCCAGGTTCAACGTCGCGCGCGCCCCTCCGGTCTCGCGCGCGTCCGCCGCGACGACGTCCGCCTTCACGCGGACCGAGGCGGCCACCCACCGCGTCCACGCGGCCGCATCCGCGTCGGGCCCGAAGGTCCCGTCGAGGACCGCCTCGAGGAGGGCGGCGTCGGCCAGCAGGCCGTGCTTGGCGACCTCGACGAGGCCCTCGCGGAACGCCGCGTCCGGCAACGTCGCGAGCGCACCGACGTCCATCAGGACCGCGCGAGGCTGCCAGAACGCCCCGACGAGGTTCTTGCCCTCGGGCAGGTCCAGGCCGGTCTTGCCGCCGATCGCCGCGTCCGCCATCGCCAGGAGGCTGGTGGGGACGTTCACCCAGGCGACGCCCCGCAGGTAGGTCGCGGCGACGAAGCCGGCCAGGTCGCCCGTCACGCCGCCCCCGACCGCAACGATCGTGACGCTACGGTCGAACGGCACCTGGGCCAGGCGGCGCAGCAGCGACTCCCACGTCGCGACCGATTTGCTGACCTCGCCCGGTTCGATGGGGAGGCGCACCACGCGCCGCCCGGCCGCCTCCAGGGCGGCCGCCACCGCGTCGCCGTGCGGCGTCGCGACGTTCGCGTCCTCGAGGATCGCCGCGTCGCCCGGCACGTACGCCGCGACGTCCGCCGCGACGCCGGGTCCGATGCGGACGGGGTAGGGCGGGTCGACGCGCACGTCGAACGCGACGCTCACGCCCGGTCCCCCTGCGCCGCGTCGGCGGGGGGGTCGGGCGCACGGTTCGCCAACGCCGGGTGGTCGGCCGCCCACGCCGTCAACTTCGCGACGATCTCCTCGACGACGTCGTTCGCGTCGCGGTCGTCGCCCGACACCGTGATCGACGCCGCCGCGTCGTACGCCGGGGCGCGCTCGGCGAGGAGGGTGCGGATGCGTTGCGTCGGGTCGCCCACCTCCAGGAGGGGGCGCTTGTGGCGACGGGTGCGCTTGTAGATCGTTTCGGGGCTCGCCTGCAGGACGACGACCGGCCCGCGACTCCGCAGCAGCTCGCGGTTGCGGGGCCGCACGACCGTCCCCCCGCCGGTACTGACGACGACGTCCTGCAGGCGGAGGGTGCGCCGCACCACCTCGGTCTCGTAGTCGCGGAACACCGCCTCGCCGTACAGGTCGAGGATCTCGGGGATCGTGAGGCAACTGACGCGCTCGATGACCTTGTCGGTATCGATGAACGTCAGCCGCAACCGCCGCGACAACTCCCAGCCGATGCGGCTCTTCCCGGTCCCCATGAAGCCCGCCAGGGCGACCCACCGCACGGGCCGGACGTCCTCCGAACCGGAGGGCGCGGGGGTGGAGCGCGTCACCCGACGTACGCCTCCACCGCAGCGCGGTGCGCCACCACCCGCTCGCGGATCTCGTGCACGGTGTCCGCCCCGAACTTCTCCATCAGCGCGTCCGCCAGCACCATCGCCGTCATCGACAGCAGCACGATCGAGGCGGCCGGGACCGCCGTCGTGTCGCTGCGTTCGCGGGCGGCGTCCACCGCGCCGCCCGACACCACGTCGACGCTCGGGAGCGGCTGCATCAGGGTCGCGATCGGCTTCATCGCGGCGCGCACGACGAGCTCCTCGCCGGTCGTGATGCCGCCCTCGAGGCCACCCGCGCGGTTCGTGCGGCGCTCCGGCGCGCCGTCGCCCGGGTACAGCGCGTCGTGCACCTCGCTGCCCGGCACCGTCGCGGCCCGCCAGCCGTCCCCGATCTCGACGCCCTTCATCGCTTGGATGCTCATCGCCGCCTGCGCGAGGCGCCCGTCCAGCTTCCGGTCCCACTGCGTGTGGCTCCCCAGCCCGACCGGGACGCCCCGGAAGCGCGCCTCGATGACGCCCCCGAGCGTGTCGCCCCGCTCCTTGGCGGCGTCGATCGCGTCGGTGATGGCGTCCTGGGCGTCCTCGTCGAAACTGCGGATGGGGCTCTCGTCGAGCGCGTCGAGGCGGTCCCAGTCCATCCCTCCGTCGCACGGGACGCCCCCGAGCGACACGACGCGCGCCGCGCCCTGCACGCCGGCCTCCTCGAGCAGCCGCAGCGCGACGGCGCCGCCCGCGACGCGCGACGCGGTCTCGCGGGCGCTGGCGCGCTCGAGCACGTCACGGAGGTCCTTGTGGCCGTACTTGATGCCGCCCGCCAGGTCGGCGTGCCCGGGGCGCGCCTCGTGCAGCGCACGCTTGCGGGGTTCGTTCCCCGGTTCGGGCGCCATGACCTCCTGCCAGGTGCCCCAATCGCGGTTCTCGATCTGCAGGCTGAGCGGGGCGCCGGTCGTCCGGCCGGCCCGCACGCCGGCCAGGATGCGGACGGCGTCGCGTTCGATCGCCTGCCGCCGCCCGCGGCCGTACCCGCCCTGGCGGCGCCGCAACCACGGGTCGACGTCGCGGTCGGCGACGAGGTCGAGGCCGGCGGGAACGCCGTCGAGCAGGATCGTCAGGGCGGGGCCGTGCGACTCGCCGGCCGAGAGGTAACGAAGCATGCGAGGAGGCTACCACGCACGCCGTCCTGGACGCCCCTCGCGTCCGTGCGCGAGGGTCAGTCGATCGGGTCGGCGCGCACGATCAACAGCAGTTCCGTCTCCTGGCGGTCGGTGTCCGTCGTTCCGAACAGGCCGCCGATCGCCGGGAGGCGCCCGAGGACCGGGATGCGTCGTTCGTTGCGCGTGAACGTACTCTCGAACAGGCCGCCCATCAGGACCGTCTGGCCGGGATCGACGGTGACGGTGGAGTTCACCGAGTCGTCGGCGATGTTCACCAGCGTGGGGCTCTCCTCGATCAGGTCGGAGATGCCCGCCTCGATCGCGAGGGTGATGCGGCCGTCCGCCGCGACCCGCGGCGTGACGGTGACGTTGACGCCGTAGTCGACGTTCAGCTCGACGGGGTCGCCGTCGGCGTTCGTGACGATCAGCGTCAACTCCCCGCCCGACCGCAGCGACGCCGGTTCGTTGTTCAGCACCGTCAGGGTCGTCTCGTCCACCCGCCGCGCCAGGTTCTGGCTTTCGAGCGTGTCGAGGACCGCGACGACGTTCAGGTCGGCGATGGCGCGCTGCGCGTCGAACAGGAACTCCAGGCCGGTATCGAGCAGGGTCGTCGCGACGTTCCCTCGGGCCGCGCTCAGGTCCACCCCGAACGTCTCGACGACGCTGCGGTTGACCTCCTGAATGCGGACGTTCACCGCGACCTGCGGCTGTTCGCGGTCGAGGGTCGGCAGGAGCTCTGCGATGCGCGCCTGCACGCGGGGCGTGGCGGTCACGATCAGGGCGTTCGTCCGGACGTCCGGCGCGACGGTGAACGACGCTTCGGCGTCGGACCCGCTGACCGCGAAGTCGCTGGCGCGCAGGACGTCCGCCAACGCGTCGGCGGAGGCGTTGTCGAGCTCGTAGATGCGTTGTTCGACCTGCGCAGCGGCGGACGACCCGTCGGCGGGGGGCAGGCCCGCCTCGCGGCGCACCGCGGCGAGCGCGTCGGGCGGCCCGACGATCATCACGTCGTTCGCGTCGAGGACGAAGTCGAGGTCGTGGAGGTTCATCAGCAACGTCCACACCTGACGGAACGGCTTGGGGTCGCTGACGTCGTAGCGCACGACCGTGTCGTCGACCCCGTCGAGGATGGGGGTCAAGCCCACCGCGCGGGCGAGGGCGGCGACCATCACGTCGAGCGCTTCGCCGTCCCCGTCGGTGGAGAGGGCGACCGGTTGGTCGAAGCGCGGGTCGTCGGTCGGCAGCGTCGCGGTCTGCGCGAACGCCGTCGCGACGAGCGCGAGGAGGGACGTGAGGAGGAGGATGCGTCGTTTCATGGTCACCGCCTGGGATCCAGAGTCAGGACGTGCGTGGCGTCCCCGAGCGCGAAGGTGGCGGTGGTGCCACCCACGTCGGCGAGCACGATGTCGCTCCCGGGGAGCGACTGGCCGAGGGCGAGCACCACGGGTGCGGACTCGCCCGCCATGCGGAAGACGCCGACGCCGACGCTTCCGACCACGGAACCGGTGAAGCGAACGCCGGCGGCGTTCAGGGTCGGGGCGAGCGTACCGCCGGTCGCCGCGGCGAGGTCGCGCCCCCCGGCGGCCCCCAGCAGGTCCGGAGCATCGCCCGCCCCCCCGGTCGCCGGCACGCCCGGCGTGCGCGTGGGGCTCGCGGGAACGGCGGCGCGGGGAAGGTCGGGACCGCCCGCCGCGACGCCCCCACCCGTCGCGACCGCCGCCGGCCCGGGGTCGGTCCGCGGGCGCTGCAGCAGGGCCGGTGCCGAGGCCAGCATCCGCCCGGGCAGCGCCCGCCGGGGCGCTTGGGGGGTGGCGGCCGTCGGCACGGTCGGGGCGGGCAGGGACCGCGCGGCCACGGGGTCGGGTGCGGCGTCGGACGGGCTCGCCGCGTCCGCCGTCCCGTCGCCCGGGACGCCCGCCGCGACCGCCGCGAACGGGTTGAGGCGTGTCGCGCGCGCCACCGACGCGTTCGTCGTGGGGGGTGCGTCCGGAATCGCGCCGAGCACGCCCCCGTCGTCGCCCCCGGAGGCCTCGCCTTCGGTGCGGTCGTCGGCGTCCGGCGTCGCGGGGAACGTCGCGAGCTCCACGTCGCGCGCGACGATGCGGGGGGACGGCGGGGCGTCGCCGTCGGGGGAGGGCAGCGCGACGACGTCGACGTCGGACGGCGCGTCCTCGGCCGGGTCGACGTCCGCAACGACGTCGTCTGGGGTGTCGTCGGGGGCGTCCGTGCCGGTGGGCGCCGCGGGGGCGTCCGGCGTCGGGTCGGGCGCCTCCGCCTGCGCGTCCGGCGGGGGCGTGCCGGCCCCCACCGGGGTCGGCGGGCCGAGCCCACCGCCGGCGAGGTTCACCCACACGAACGCCGCGACGGCGAGCAGCAGCACGCCGAGCAGGATGCGGGAGGTGCGCGAGAGGGTCACGGGGTCGCCTCCGCCGTGGCGTCCGGCGCGGGACCGGTGTAGACGAACACCGTCACCCCGAACGACGCGTCGAGGGTCGGGTCGGCCGCCTCCCCGCCCGACCGGATCGCGACGCGGTCGACGCGGGTGAACCGCTCGAGGGTCTCGAGCGCCCCGAGGAACGCCATCGTCGCGCCGTACGGACCTTCGCTGGCGACGTCGAAGGCGATCGCGCGGACGTCGGGGCGTGCGTCGGCGCGCACCCCGCCCTGCGCCAAGCGGGCGAGCGTCACGCCGCTCGCGTCGGCGCTGCGCCGCAACGCGACGAGGAGGTCGGCGACGTCGCTCTCGCGCGGGAGTTGCGCGAGGAACGTCGCGCGGGCGGCCTCGAGCGCCTCGATCTCCGCTTCGACCTGCGGGAGGCGGGTGCGGGCGCGTTCGGCGCGCGCGACGTCGGCGCGCAGCACGACGGTCTCCGCACGAATCGCGGCCCGCTCGCTGCGCAACGGTTGGTAGGCGAGCGTGTACCAGGCGCCCACCGCCACGAGGGTGAGGATCGTGACCAGGATCGCGACCGTGCGCGGCGAGAGCGCGGCGAGGCGGGCCCGCATCAGCGCGCCCCCTCCGTCGCGTCCGGCGCGCCGTCGCCGAGGGCGCCGACCGTCAGGCTGTAGCCGTACGTCGCGGTGTCACCCTCGTCGCGCGTTCGGCTGGCGTTCTGGAACAGCACCCCGAAGCGGGGGTCCGCCTCGAGGTTGCCGACGAACGACGAGAGGACGTCGAGGCTGGCGGCGGTCCCACCGATCGTCAACTCGGCGTACACCGGGGCGCCCTCGAACCGGGTGGGGTCCTGCGCGGGGGGCGTGACCGCCTGCATCGAGAGGCTGTCGAAATCGAGGCGCGGTGCACCGGCCCGCCCGGCGGCGGGCAGCGTCCCGAGCAGGTCGGCGATGGCGTCGGTCCACGCGATCCGGCCGGCGTCGAGCGATTCGCGGACGTCGGCGAGGCGCTGCAGGTCGTCGCGGCGCGCTTCGGCGCGCGCCAGGGCGTCGACGGTCGGTTGCAGCTCCACGACCCGCGCCTCCAGCGTCCGGCGTTCCGCTTCGGCGGCCTGGGTCGCGCGCCACGCCTGCACGTGCAGGGTGCCGGCGATCGCGACGGCGAGGAGCGGTACGACGACGGCGACGATGCGCCAGGTGGGCGGCTGCCGCGTCGTGCGCAGGTCCTGCGGGAGGAGGTTGACGGCGATCACGCGTCCGACACCCCCCGCAACGCCAAGCCGAGGGGCACCCCGAACTCCGGCGCGGTCGACTCGAGGTACGTCGCATCGAAGCGTCGCTCGTCGACGACGACCGACAGCCAAGGGTGGCCGATGCGCACCCGGATGCCGAGCGCGTCGGAGATCGCTTCGGGGAGCCCCACGAGTTTCGCGCCGCCGCCGCTGACGAACATCCGCGCGAGGGTCGCGTCGCCCGACTGCACGCGGAAGAACTCGAGGCTGCGGCGGATCTCCGTCGTCAGGTCGTTCAGGACCGGCCGGAGCGCCTCGTAGACGTGCTTCGCCGGGTAGCGGTCGTCGTGCTCCGCGTCGACGCTCAGCAGCGACGCCTCCGCGTCGGCGTCCACGACGACGCGGCCCCGCTCGAGCTTGAGGCGTTCGGCGTCGTCGAACTCCAGGCCGAAGCGACGCTGCAACGCGGTCGTGAAGTCGTCGCCCGACACCCCGATGTTGCGGTTCATCAACACCCGGTCGCCGCGGACCAGCGTAATCGTCGTCGCGCTCGCGGCGATCTCCAGCACCACGCCGATCTCGTTCCCCTCGGTGTAGCCGCTCTGCGTCAGGGTCCGTTTCGTGAGGTGTTCGCCCAACAGCGCACCCTTGAGCGAGCGCAGGAGCGCGAACGGTTTGACGTCCACGACGACCGGCTCCAGGCCGGCGAGCTCGAGGGCGTGCACGTGCTCGCGCAGCAGGTCGAGGCGCGCCGCGGCGATGACGACCGCCAGGTCCTCGCCCTCCGCGACGTCGTCGGGATCGTCGAGCAGGTCGAAATCGAGGGCGACCTCGTCGATGGGGAAGGGCACGTAGCGTTCCGCCTCCCAGCGGACCGCTTCGGCGACCTCGCTGCGGGGCATGCGGGGGATCTCGATGTTGCGGGTGATCGCCTGCCGGTTCCCGACCGCCGTGACGACCTGCTTCGCGTCGATGCCGGCGTCGTCGAACAACGTCCCGACCTCGCGGGCGAGCCCCTCGGGGTCGGTGACGTGATCGTCGTCGACGAGGCCGGGCGGCATCGGCCGCATCGCCAACTTGTCGAGGCGGGGCGGGGCGCCGGGCGCGAGCTCGACGACCTTCAGGTTGGCGGTCCCGACCTCCAACCCCACCGCGTGCACGGTGGGTCGGAAGAGCCGCGCGAAGCGGTCACGGAGGGTCACGGGCGCTCCTTCATGCTGGACGGAAGGCTAGCACGGCGGTTCGCCGAAGCTCGGTGCATGTTGGGCGCACGACGGGATGCAGCGGACGTGCGGGCGGTCGGCGGGGGGAGGGGTGGGGGGCGTCAGCCCGCCTCGGGCGCCATGCCCGGCGGGGGGTCGCGCCGCTCGTCGGCCTCGCGCTCCCCGTCGCCGTCGCGCTCGTCGCTGCGGACCTCGTCGCGCGGGCGCGGCGGGTCGGGGACCGGCGGCGGGTCGGGCAGCGTCTCGCCCCGCAGGACGGCGTCGAACTCGTCGCGGTGCAGCGTCTCGCGTTCCGTGAGGGCGGCGACGACGGCGTCGAGGTCGGCGCGGCGCGCCTCGAGGAGCGCCTCGACCCGTTCGTACTGCGCCTCGACGATGCGTTTGACCTCCGCGTCCACCTCCCGCGCGGTCGCGTCGCTGTAGCTCCGCCCCGCGTCGCTCGCCGCCGCCCACGTGCCCTCGTCCGCGCTCAACGCGATCGGGCCGAGCGTCTCGCTCATGCCCCAGCGCGTCACCATGCGGCGGGCGAGGTCGGTGGCCTGCTGGAAGTCGTTCTGCGCGCCGGTCGTGACGTCACCGATCACGAGCGCTTCGGTGACGCGTCCCGCCAAGGCGACCGCGATGCGGTCCAGCAACTCGTCGCGGCTGGCGCTCAGTCGGTCCTCCTCGGGGACCTGCATGACGTACCCCATCGCCCGCCCCCTCGGGACGATCGTGATCTTGTGGACGGGGTCGGCGTGCGGCAGCAGGTAGGCGGCGAGGGCGTGCCCCGCCTCGTGGTACGCCGTCATCCGCCGCTCCCGGTCGCTGATGACGCGACTGCGTCGCTCCGGCCCCATCGTCACGCGGTCGGCGGCCTCGTCGAGGTCCTCGCTGCGGATGTCGCGCCGCCCGTGCCGCGCGGCGACGAGCGCCCCTTCGTTCAGGAGGTTCTCCAGGTCCGCACCGACGAACCCGGGGGTGCGCTGCGCGACGCGTTGCAGGTCGACGGTGCGGGCCAACGGCTTGTCGCGCGCGTGGATGCGGAGGATCGCTTCGCGCCCCCGGACGTCGGGCGCGTCCACGACCACCTGCCGATCGAACCGGCCGGGACGCATGAGCGCCGGATCGAGGACGTCGGGCCGGTTCGTGGCCGCCATGATGATGACGTCGTGATCGCTTTCGAACCCGTCCATCTCCACCAGGAGGGCGTTGAGGGTCTGTTCGCGTTCGTCGTTGCCGCCCGCGACGTTCATGCCGCGCCGCCGACCGACGGCGTCGATCTCGTCGATGAAGACGATGCACGGCGCGCTCTTCTTCGCGGTCTCGAACAGATCCCGCACCCGCGCGGCGCCCACCCCGACGAACATCTCGACGAAGTCGGAGCCGCTGATCGAGAAGAACGGCACGCCCGCCTCGCCGGCGACGGCGCGCGCCAGGTGCGTCTTGCCGCTTCCGGGGGGGCCGGCCATCAGCACGCCGTGCGGGATCCGCGCGCCGAGCGCGTGGTAGCGGCCGGGGGCGCGGAGGAACTCGACGACCTCCTCGAGGTCCGCCTTCGCCTCCTCGACGCCGGCGACGTCGGCGAAGCCGATGCCGGTGTCCTCCTCGCTCGCCATGCGCGCGCGGCTCTTGCCGAACTGGCCCGCCCCGCCGTCGTTCCCGCCGGCGGCGCGCTGGCCGCGGAGCAGGAACACGACGAACGCCACCATCAGCACCAACGGCAGCGCGTACAGCGCGACGCTGCCCCACGCGATCCCGTCGGGGGCGACCTCCACCTCCGCGCCGGCGCTCGTGAAGGGACGCAGGTCCTCGGGCGCCGTCGCGAGGCGCGTCGCGTACCGCGTACCGTCGATCTCGGTGACGTCGAGGGTGCGGCCGTCGATGCGGATCGTATCGACGCGCCCCCCGTCGAGCGCGGTTTCGAAGGCGCTGTAGGGGCGGGTGTCGTCGGGCCCGTCCGTCCCGCGGGTGGAGGCGAACAGCACGACGGCGATGGCGACCACGGCGATCAGCGCGCCGCGCAGCGGGAATCGGCCCATGCGGGGAGTGTAGCGCCGGGCGGCCCGCGCGACGGTAGGCGGCCGCGGATTCCGGCGGTGCGGCCGCGCTAGGGGCCGCCGCGCGCCAGGTCGTTGAAGCGCACGTGGGCGCTGTGGAACTGCAGTTCGAGCCCACCGACGGGACCGTTGCGTTGCTTGCCGATGAGGACCTCGGCGATGCCCTGCTTCTCGGAGTGCGGGTCGTAGTACTCGTCGCGGTAGATGAACATCACCAGGTCGGCGTCCTGCTCGATCGCGCCGGACTCGCGCAAGTCGGAGAGCATCGGCCGTTTGTTCGGGCGGCTCTCCACCGCGCGGGACAGCTGCGACAACACCAGGACCGGCACGTCGAGTTCGCGGGCGAGCGCCTTCAGGCCGCGCGAGATGGTGCTGATCTCCTGTTGCCGGTTTTCGGTACCGTAGCGGCCCTGGTTCCCCGCCGACATGAGCTGCAGGTAGTCGATGACGATCAACCCCAGGTCGTGCTCCGCCATCAGGCGTCGCGCGCGACTGCGGAGCTCCATGACGCTCATGTCGGCGTGGTCGTCGATGAAGATCCGCGCGTCGCTCATCTTGCCGGCGGTGTCGGCGAGGCGTTGGAAGTCGCGGTCGGTGAGTTGGC
This sequence comes from uncultured Trueperaceae bacterium, assembly GCA_913057685.1. Lineage (GTDB taxonomy): Bacteria > Deinococcota > Deinococci > Deinococcales > Trueperaceae > SLSQ01. The sequence continues at coordinate 63,956 of CAJXOA010000003.1, read as the reverse complement.
CGTTGCGGACGCGCGACATGTCGACCCGCGCTTCGCTGCACAACATCCGCGTCACCAGCTGCATGGAGGACATCTCGAGGCTGAAGACGCCGACCGTCTTGTTCTCGCGCAGCGCGGCGTGCACCGCGAAGGAGAGCGCCAGCGCGGTCTTGCCCATGCTGGGGCGGGCGGCGAGGACGTTCAGGCTGGAGGGTTGCAGGCCGGCGGTCATCTGGTCGAGTTCCTTGAAGCCGGTCCGCAGGCCCGACACCGGGTCGGGGTTCGCGAAGAGTTCGTTGATGTACGCGAACGTCTCCGTGACGAGGGTGTTCATGGTCCCGAAGTCGCTCGAGCGTTTCGTCGACGCCAACTCGAAGATGCGTTTCTCCGCCTCGTCGAGGACCTCCTCGAGCGGCATGGCGCCCTCGTAGGCGGACTGCAGGATCTGTCCGCTGGCGGCGATCAGGTCGCGCAGCACCGCCTTCTCCGCGACGATGCGGGCGTAACTCTCGGCGTACGCCGCGGTCGGCACCGCGTCGGCGAGCCCCACCAGGTAGGGGACGTTCCCGACGGCGTCGAGGTCGCCCGCCTGCCGCAACTCCTCGGTGAGGGTGACGAGGTCGATGCCCTCCCCGCGCCGGAAGATGCGCTCCATCGCGGTGTAGATCTTGCGGTGGGCCTCCTTGTAGAACTGCTCCGCCGCCAACGACCCCTCGAGGGTCGCGAACACGTCGTTGTCCAGCAGGATGCTGCCGAGCACGCTCTGTTCGGCGTCCAGGTTCTGCGGTGCGGTGCGGGTCTCCACGCGCTGCATCCTACCCAGCCCTCGCCCGGCGGGGGGCCGGCGCACGTCCGCCGTCGCGCGCGCCGGTAGAATCGCCGGCGTGTCCGCGTCCCTCGCCGTCCTCGCGTCCGTCGCCGCCGGGTACCTGGTGGGGGCGGTGCCGGTGGGGGCGTGGTGGATCGGCCGCGTCTCGGGACGCGACCCGCGCGACGTCGTGCCCGGCCTGCTCGGGGTCGAGAACGTCTTCCGCCTCCTCGGGCCCGGCGTCGCGGCGGTCGGGTTCGGCCTCGACGTCGTCAAGGGCGCGCTCGCCGTCGCGCTGCTGCCGGCCGCCCTCCCCGCGGCCGCCGCGGTCGTGCTGGGGCACGTCCTGCCGCCGCCCCGCACCCCGCTCGCGCGGCCGCCCCGCGGCCGCGGCAACGGCGTGCTGTTGGGCGCCGCGACGGCGGTCGGCGTCGCCGGCGCTCTCCCTTGGGCGGCGCTGGCGGCCGCCGTGTCGGCGTACGCCGCCGCCCTCGCGCGGTGGGGGTACGTCCCGGTCGCGACGTTGTTCGGCGTCGGGGTCCTGAGCGTGTGGCCCGGCGCGCCGTGGGCGTTGGGCGGGACGTGGGCGTTGGTCATCGCGGTGCGCTCCGCGCCGGCGTTCGCGCGGATCGTCGACGGTACCGAACCTCGCTTGGGCGACCCGCCCCCCGTGCGCGGCGTGCCGAGCGGCCGGGTGCGCGCCGCGTTCCTGATCCACCCCATGACCCTCGACGACGTCTGGCAGGTCCGCAGCCAGGCGTGGGTGCACCTCGCCTACCGCCGCGGGTGGATCGGCGAGGGGGCGCTGCGGCGGTTCCTGCCGTGGCTCCGGCCGCAACTCCACGGGATCCTCCGTGGGGTCGACCTGCCCGACGGGCGGACCCTCGAGGTGGCGTTGATCGGTGGGCCGATGCTGCCCGACCAGATCCGCGGCGACGACGAGGCGGCGACCCGCATGGCGATCCGCGGGGCGCGCCTCGCGCGCGAGTTGGGGGCGGAGGCGTTCGGGCTGGGGGCGTACTGGTCGACGGTCGGCGACAAGGGCGCCGAAGTCCAGCGGGCGGTGCCGGACCTCCCCGTCACGCACGGTGGGGGGTACACCGCCGCGACGGTGCAGGCGAGCCTCCCGGCGCTCCTCGAGCAACTGCGGAGCGAGGGACACCCGCCCGACCGGGTGGAGGCGGCGGTCGTCGGCGCGAACGGCGTGGTGGCGTTCGGGGTGGCGCGCTACCTGGCGGGCCACGTCGCGACGTTGCGGCTGGTCGGGCGCGACGCCGCCCGCCTGGAGCGCAGCGCCGCGACGTTGCGCCGCAAGTACCCGGACACCGAGGTGACGGCGTCCACCGACGTCGCGTCGGTGCGGGACGCGGCGTTGGTCGTCGTCGCGACGAACGCGCCGGGGTACGTCGTGCGCGCCGAGCACGTCGCGCCGGGCGCGTTGGTCGTCGACGTCGGGCGGCCGGCGGACGTCGATCCGGCGGTCGCCGACGTGCCCGGCGTGCGGCTCCTCCCGGGCGGGGTCGTGCGGCCGCCCGGCGACAGCGTCAGCGACCTGGACCTGCACTTCGGGGACGGGCAGGTGCCCGCCTGCCTGGCGGAAACGATGATCCTCGCCGCCACCGGCGCGCGGGAGCGGGCGACGACCGGCGGGCGGGCGCGGGCGGCGGACGTCGCCTGGTTCCTGGAGGAGGGCGAGCGCCTGGGCTTCCGCATCGTCGCCGCCGAACCGCCCCCCGCGGAGGCGACCCCGTGAAGGCGTTCGTGCTGCCCGGCGTGCTGGAGGACGACCCGCCGGAGGTCGCGGCGTTGTGGGCGCACGGCTGCCGCGGCCTGGCGCAACGCGGCACGGAGGTCGTCGCCTGGTTCGACGACGTCGTCGCGTTCGACGACCCGGCGCTCGAGGCGCGCGGCCGCTGGGAGGCGGAGGGCGACGTCGATTGGCTCGCGAAGTACTACGCCGACCTCGCCCCCGTCCGCCTCGAGGGGCTCGTGGTGGCGCCCACGCACGCCCCGGTCGAGCTGCACGCCGGACAGCGCGCGCTGTGGCTCGACCCGGGCATGGCGTTCGGGACGGGGCACCACCCGACCACCCGCTCGGTCTTGGAGGCGCTCGAGGCGCACGACCTCGCCGGCCGGCGGGTGCTGGACGTCGGGGCGGGCACCGGCATCCTCGCCGTCGCCGCCGACCTGTTGGGCGCCGCCACCGCGCACGGCGTCGACGTCGACCCCGCCACCGTCCCGGTGGCGCGAGCGACCGCCGAGCGCAACCGCTCGCGCGCGACGTTCGAGGTCGGCGAACTCGATCCCGCCCGCCCTGCGCACCGGGCGGACGTGCTGTGCGCCAACCTGTTCGCCGAGGCGCACGTGGCGCTCGCGCCGGCGTACGCACGCGCGTTGCCGTCCGGCGGGACGCTGCTCGCCGCCGGCGTCCTGACGACGAAGGCGGACGCGGTCGCGACCGCGCTCGAGGAGGCCTTCGACGTCACCGCCCGCACCGTCGAGGGCGAGTGGACCGCGTTCGTGGCGGTGCGCCGGTGAGGGTCCGACGCGTCCGCATCCCCGACCTCGCGGCCGGACCGCGGACGCTGTACGGGGCGGAGGCGCACCACCTGGCGCGCGTCCTGCGCGTCGCCCCGGACGACCCGGTCGAGGCGTTCGACGGGAGCGGCCGCCGGGCGGCCGGGTGGGTGGTGCGGGTGACGCCCGACGCCGTCGAGCTGCACCTGGACGCGCCCGAAGCGAACCCCGCCGACGCCGGGCCGGACGTGACCGCCTGGGTGGCGCTCCTCAAGGGCGACGCCCTGGCGGGCGTCGTGCGGCAGGGCACCGAACTGGGGGTCGCGCGGTTCGTGCCGTTCCGGGCGGCGCGCAGCGAACGTCCGACCCTGACGCCGGCGAAGGCGACGCGCTACCGCCGCGTCGCGGCGGAGGCGGCGAAGCAGAGCGGCCGCGCGCACGTGCCCGACGTCACCGACGTCGTGGCCTTCGAGGACGCCCTGGCGGGGGTGGCGGCGGGGGGGACGCGCGTGTGGGTGGCGGACCCCGAGGGGGACGTCCCGGTGCACGCCGCGGTCGCCGACTGGCGGTCGGCGGGCACGCCGCCGCTCGCGGTGGTGACCGGGCCGGAGGGCGGCTTCACGCCCGACGAGGTGGAGGCCGCCGCGGCGGGTGGTGCGCAGCGCGTGCGCTTCGGCCCGCGCATCCTGCGGGCGGAAACGGCGCCGGTCGCGTTCGCCGCCCTGGCGTTGGCGGAGGCGTCGTGAGGGGGGCCCTGTTCGCCCTCGTCGCGGCGGCGTCGTTGGTGGGGTGCACTCCGTTGTTCGTGCCGCCCGTGCCGGCGGACCTGCCGGAGATCCCGCCCCGCCTCCGCGTCGCGGACGCCCGCCTCGAGCGGCTGGAGGGCCGACCGGCGTTGCGCCTGACGGTGCGGGAGGTGCCGCGCGACGGCTGGTTGGCGGTGCAGTGGTTCCCCCCCGCCGGGTTCGAGGTGGCGTCCGCCAGCGTTTGGTTGGCGGACGACGACGCCGGCCGCACCGTGACGTTGCGCCTCCCGGACGACGTCGGGCCGCTGCGCGACGGGCGTTGGCGGGTGGTCGTGTCGTGGGAGGGGACGTACGTGCGGCAGCTCGAGTGGCGCGAACCGGCGGGCGGCCCGTCGGCCGGCGGTTCGTAGGCCGGCGGCCTCCCCAGGGACGGACGGCACCAAACGCGCGGGGGCGCCGGTCGGCGCCCCCGCGGTCGTTCGTACGGTCGTTCGTGCGGTCGGTCCTACGGCTGCGTGCGCAGGGGTCAGGTGGGGTTCGCGGCGGCGGCGCGCTTGGCGGCCTCGCGTTGCTTGCCTTTGAACCACACGACGAGGGGGGAGAGGATGAAGATGCTGGAGAACGTCCCCACCCCGATGCCGATCAGCAGCGTGAGGGAGAAGTCCCGGAGGACGCTCCCGCCGAACAGCAGCAACGCCACCACCGGAAGGAGGGTCGTCCCGGACGTCACGAGGGTGCGGGCCAACGTCTGGTTGACCGACAGGTCGACGATCCCTTCGTAGCTGCGGTCGCGGGTCTTGCGGAGGTTCTCGCGGATCCGGTCGGCGATGATGATCGAGTCGTTCAGGCTGTAGCCGACGACGAACAACAACGCCGCGAGCACCGGAATCGAGAAGTCCGCGCCGGTGAGGTGCACCACCCCGAGGGTGATGGCGACGTCGTGCAGCGCCGCGAGGATCGCGGCGATCGCGACGATCCAGGTCGGCCAGAAGCGCCAGGTGACGTACGCCAGGATCGCGGCGAGGGCCACCCCGATCGCGTACAGCGCACCCCGCCGCAGGTCCGCGCCGACCGACGGACCGACGAAGTCGGCGGACAACAGCGACGCGTTCACGGCGTCCGCCAGCTCGTTCGGGAAGCGTTCCGCGACGCCGTCGGTCTCCACGAGCGGCGCGCGGACGCTGACGAGGTGGTCGCCGATCGTGTCGTCGGTGACCTCGACGACCGTCGCCGCGTCGCCGCGGATGCCGTCGTACCCGAGGGCGTCGATGGCGTCCCGCACCTCGGGAATCGCAAGGGGGCCCTCCCCCTGCAGCAGCATCGAGGTGCCGCCCGTGAAGTCGGTCGAGAACCGCAGGCCCTGCGTCCCGATCGTCGCGACGGAGGCGACGGCGAGGAGGCCGGAGACCCCGACGACGACGAGGGCGCGGCGCACGAAGTGGATGCGGACGCCCTGCAGGTAGAAGCCGCGCGGCATGTAGGAGCGCTTGATGCGGGTGGTGGCCAGGTCCAGGATCCACGGCACGATCACGACGTTGACGAACACCGCCGCGAGGATGCCGATCGCGAGGGTGATCGCGAAGCCCCGCACCGCGCCGCTCGTGTACTGGTACAGCGCGCCGGCGGCGAGGAGGGTCGTGACGTTCGCGTCGACGATGGCGGACAGCGAGTTCCCGAAACCGCGCTTCATGGAGAGGCGCAGGCCGTGCCCCTCGCGCATCTCCTCCTTGATCCGTTCGAAACTGATGACGTTGCCGTCGACCGCCGCCCCGATCGTCAACACCAGGCCGGCGAGGCCGGGCAGCGTGAGGGCCGCCCCGAGGCCGGCGAGGACCCCGAAGACGAACAGCATCGCCAGCGCGATGCCGAACGCCAGCACCCCACCGAACAGCACGCCGTAGTAGGCGAGGATGGCGATCAGGACGCCCGCCCCACCGATGAACGCCGCGGTGCGGCCGGCGACGATCGAGTCGGCCCCGAGCGTCGGGCCGATCGCGCGGACCTCCTGCACCGACAGTTCGATCGGCAGGCTGCCGCTGCGCAACACCAGCGCGATGTCGGTCGCCTCGTCGAGCGTCCCGATGCCGGTGATCTGGCCCGAATCGCTGATGCGGGACTGCAGGGTCGGCGCGGTGATGATGCTGCCGTCGAGGACGATCGCCATCCGCCGGCCGGTGTTCGCGCCGGTGAAGTCCCCGAAGTCGCCGGCGGCGTCCCGACCGATCTCGAAGAACACGGCGGGCCCGAGGGCGGCGCCGCCCGCCCGATCGAAGTCGGCGGTGGCGTCCCGCACGATCTCGCCGGTGAAGGCGGGCGCCTCGAGGTCGTCGAGGGTGAGCGACGTCGTGGGCAGGTCGTTCGCTTCGGGCCGCACGAGGGCGAACTCGAGGATCGCCTGTTGCCCGATGAGGTCGAGGGCGCGGTCCTGGTCCTCCGACGTGAGGCCGGGCAGTTCGACGACGATGCGGTTGCCGCCGCTCGTCTGGATGAGCGGTTCGGCGACCCCGAACTCGTTGACGCGGTTCTCGACGATGTTGCGGGCGGTCTGCAGGTCCTGCGGGGCGGGTTCGGGCGTGTCCGACTCCAGCACGACGCGCAGGCCGCCCTGCAGGTCGAGCCCGAGCTTGAGGGTGTCGTCGGTCCCGCCGAGCGGCTGGACGAGGTACCAGAGGGAGGCGAGGACGGCGACGACGAAGGCGACGCCGGTGAGGGTGCGTTGCGTCATGGGACTCCTCGATAACGGGGGGTGGGGGACGGAGGGGGAAGGAACGGTCGGTGGGCGCGCGGTGCGAGGACCGCGCCGCCCCCCTCACCCGCCGTCGAGGAGGCGCCGCGCGAACCAGCGTTGGGCGCGCCCAGCGCGCACCCCGGTCCGGCCCCGCCGCGCGAGGCGCGGCCGGCGTGCGGCGCGGAGGGCCGGCCGGGCCGGGAGGGCCGCCAGCAGCCCCGCGGCGGCGCCCACCGGCGCGCCGGTGGGGGCGGGGGTCGCGCGCCAGGTGAGGTCCCCGGCGCCGGGGAGGCCGACGACGGGGCGGGCGGGCGCGTCGTCGTGGGGGGCGGCGACGCGCCACGGCACGCCGGTCGCCACGAGCGCCGCCGCGAGCGCGAGGACCCACGCCAGCGCGACGGCGCGGGCGGGGGGGGACACGCTCGGGGCGGTCGCGTCCGGCATCAGACGACCGGGATCTCGACCATCTCGTACGCCTCGATGACGTCGCCCTCCTGGACGTTGTCGTAGTTCTGCAGGTTCACCCCGCACTCGAAGCCCTGCCCGACCTCGCGGACGTCGTCCTTGAAGCGCTTCAGGCCGGCGATGGAGCCCTTGTAGACCTCCTTGCCGTCGCGGGTGATGCGCGCCTTGGCGTTGCGCCGCAGCTGCCCGTCGGTGACGTACGACCCGGCGATCGTGCCGCTGCGAGGCACCTGGATGACGGCGCGGACCTCGGCGTGGCCGATGACCTTCTCCTCGTACTCCGGTTCGATCTGCCCGCGGATGAGGCGTTGGACGTCCTCGATGAGTTGGTAGATGATCTTGTAGCTCTTGAGCGGGATGCCCTGCCGTTCGGCGGACTTCTTGACGCTCCCGGGCGGGTTCACGCCGAAGGCGATCACCTGCGCGTCGGCGGTGGAGGCCAACAACAGGTCCGATTCGGTGGGGGCGCCGACGTCGGCGAGCATGATGTCGAGCTCGACCTCCTCCGCCGCCTCCGACTCCTTCTCCAGCACCCCTCGGATCGCTTCGAGGGTGCCCTGCGTGTCGGCGCGCAGGATGATCGGCAGGGTCGTGACGCGCGCCTTGCCGAACAGGTCGGCGAGCGTGAGGTCCTTACGGCCGATCGCTTCGCGCTCCTCGGTCTCGCGCGCCTCGGCGCGTTCCGCGGTCAGGCGGCGCGCTTCGGCGTCGCTCTCGACCGCCTCGACGTCCGCGCCGGCCGCCGGTTGGCTGGAGAAGCCCAACACCTGCACCGGAACCGACGGGCCGGCCTCCTTCAGGGTCGCGCCGGTGTGGTCGGTGAGGCGCCGGATCTTCGCCCACGCCTCGCCGGACACGATCGCGTCCCCGACGTGCAGGGTGCCCTCCTGCACGAGGACGGTGGCGAGCACGCCCGCCTGCTTGTCGAGGATCGATTCGATCACGACGCCGCGCGCCGGCCCGTCCGGGTCGGCGCGGAGGTCCTCGAGTTCGGCGACGAGCGCGATCATCTCCATCAGGTCGGGGATGCCCTCGCCGGTCACGGCGCTGATGGGGACGGTGATCGTGTCCCCCCCGAACTCCTCGGGCACCAGTTCGACCTGCATGAGGTCCTGCTTGACCTTGTCCGGTTGGGCGTTGGGGAGGTCGATCTTGTTGATCGCGATGATCATCGGGACGCCGGCGGCGCGGGCGTGCGCGATCGCTTCGCGCGTCTGCGGCATCAACGAGTCGTCGGCCGCCACGACGATGATGGCGATGTCGGTCGCGCCCGCCCCGCGTTGGCGGATGGCGGTGAACGCCTCGTGCCCGGGGGTGTCGAGGAACGTGATGGGGCCGTGGTCGGTGTCCGCGACGTACGCCCCGATGTGTTGCGTGATGCCGCCCGCCTCGCCCGCCGCGACGCGGGTCTTGCGGACGTAGTCGAGGAGGCTGGTCTTGCCGTGGTCGACGTGCCCCATGACCGTCACGACGGGCGCGCGGAGCGGTAGGTCGGCGCGGGACGCCTCCGCGGCGGGCGCCTCCGGCGCCGCTTCGGGGGCGGCCTCCGCGGGGGCGACCTCCGCCTGTGCGGCCTCAGGCTCCGCCGGTGCCGCCTCCGCCGGTGCTGCTTCCGCCGAGGCGGCGGGCGTTCCGCCGTCGCCCTGTTGCGCGGCGACGTACTCCATCACCGTCTCGGCGTCGTCGGCCTCCAGCGAGCTGGCGTGCGACTTGTACGCGACGCCCAGGTCGTCGAGGATCGCCAGCAGCGCCTTGTTCTCGAGCCCCAGGTCCTTCGCGAGTTGGTAGATCCGAATCTTGTTCGCCATTCATCCCTCCCGTGCGGGTCGGTCGATGCTCTGCGCCTCGAGGGCGGCGGCCACCTCGGCCGCCGACGCGCGGAAGGCACGCTTCAAATCCTTTTCGGTCGCCTCCTGCGCGCACCGCGCGCAGAGCCACGCACCGCGGCCGCCCGCGGTGCCGGTGGGGTCCAGCCGCCACCCGCCGTCCGGCCCCCGCGCGACGCGCGACAGCGTCGCCTTCGGCGCGCGCGTGCGGCAGCGCACGCAGCGGCGCAGGGGGACGTGCCCGCGGCGGCCCGACACTCAGCTCGTCTCCTCGTCGGCGGCGTCCGCCCCGGGATCGACGGCGTCCTCGAACGCCGCTTCGGTCGCGGCGTCGCCCGCCGCCTCCGCTTCGGCGTCCGCCCCGACCGGCTCCTCGCCGCGGGCCGCCTCCTCGCGCGAGGCGACCGCGTCTGGGTCGGCGGGCGCCTCCTCGTCGCCGGCCCCGAACAGCGCGTCGAACGCCGCGCGGGAGGTGCCCTCCTGCGCCGCGAACGGGTCGTCCATCTTCGTCGCGGCGGCCTGCATGGCGGCGTCGAGGTCGCTGGTGGTCTCCGACGCTTCGAGGTCGATCTTGTAGCCGGTCAACTTCACCGCCAGCCGGACGTTCTGGCCGCCCTTGCCGATCGCCAACGACAGTTGGTCGTCGGGCACCTGCACGGTCGCCTGCATCGCCTCGGCGTCGACGTCGATCGTGCCGACCTTGGCGGGGGAGAGGGCGTTGCGGATGAACTCGCGGGGGTTGGGGTCCCACGTGATGATGTCGACGCGTTCGCGCTGGAGTTCCGACGTGACCGCCTGGATGCGGCTGCCGCGGTGCCCGATGCACGCCCCGATCGGGTCGACGTTCGGGCTGGTGCTCGTGACCGCCACCTTGCTACGGGCGCCCGCCTCGCGCGCGACCGCCTTCAGTTCGACGGTGCCGTCGGCGACCTCGGGGATCTCCTGCTTCATCAGGTACGTCAGCAGCTCCCCCGCGGCGCGGGAGACGAGGATGCTCGGTCCGCGCGTCCCCAGCTCGACGCTGGCGACGTACACCTTGACGCGCATGCCGACCATGTAGCGTTCGCCCTGGATCTGTTCGCGGGGCGGCATGATCGCTTCGCCCTTGCCGAGGTCGACGAAGACGTTGCGCTTGTTGTCGACCCGCGCGACGACGCCGGTCACGATCTCGCCGGCGCGGTCCTTGTACTCCTCGTAGACGAGGGTGCGTTCCGCCTCGCGGATCTTCTGCGTGATCATCTGCTTCGACGTCTGCACCGCGATGCGCGTGAACGTCTCGGGGTCGACGGGGAACTCCATCTCCATGCCGACCTCGACGCCGGGATCGAGCTCCAGCGCGTCGTCGAGGAGGATCTCCTTCTCGCGCTCCTCCTCGTCCTCGTTGGGTTCCGCGACGACCTTGCGGATCTCGAGGACCTCCATCTCGCCCGATTCGGGGTCGACGTCCACCTCGATCCGGCGTCCCGGCATGACGTTGCGTTCGAAGGCGTGCTCGAGCGCCTCCTCGAAACTCAGGAGCAGCTGCTCCTTGTCGAGGTTGCGTTCCGCCGCCATCATGTTCAGCGCGTCGATGAATTCCTTGTTCATGCTCGTCTCCTATTCGGTTGTCTCAACGCGGTTCGTCGGGCCATTCCGCGAGCCGGGCGTCCTGGATGTCGGCGACGTCGAGACCGAATCGCTCGCCGTCGCGTTCGAACGTCACGCGGTCGCCGTCGACCGACCGCACCACCGCCCGGAAGCGGGCGTCGCGCGTCCGGACGTCGACCGCGAGGTCGTGGAACCGCGCGAAGTGCCGCGCGGTGCGGAGCGGCCGAGCCGCGCCGGGCGACTCGACCTCGAGGTCGTAGCGCCCCTCGAACGGGTCCAAGCGATCGAGTTCGAGGCCGAACGCCTCGCTGGCGATCCGGACGTCGTCGACCGTGACGACCGCTTCGTCGGCGCGGTCGATGCGGACCAGGAGGCGGGGGGTGCGGCCCTTGCGCGACACGCTCGCCTCGAGCACCTCGTACCCGAGGGGCTCGAGCACGCCTTGGGCGGCGTCGAGCAGCTCCGTCGCACCTCGCCGTTCCACGGTTCCTCCTTCGGCCCCGGTCGGGACCCGGGTCGCGTCGTGCGCACCGCCGGACGTACCGGCGTGAAAAAAGGCGGGTCCGAGAACCCACCCGCCGGCGCCGTACCGCAGCGACCGTCCCCAAGTGTAGCGCGCGCCCCCCGTGCGGCACAAGGCCGCGCGCCCTCGGCGCCCTTTACACGGCGGCCGGCCGGGCGGTACCCTGCCGTCATGTTCGCGGCGGCCCGAGCTACCCGCTGAGCGACGCGCACCGGTCGAGCGCGTCGCACGTTCGATGACCCCCCTCGCGGCGGGTCGTCTTTTTTGTGCGCGACACGACCGAGGCCGCTCATGCACGGGAAGGGCCCGCACGCCGCGACGGTCTGGAGGCACGATGCGACCCGACGGCGAGGTGCTGCTGCTCACGCCCGGTCCCACCCCGATCCACCCGCGCGCCCTCGCGGCGTTCCACTGGCCGATGCGCGGGCACATGGATCCCGACGTGTTCGCGTACAACGACGCGATCGTGCGCGACCTCAAGACCCTCTACCGCGCCGACGACGACGCCTTCGCCAGCCTCCTCTCCGGCACCGGGTCGTTGGGCATGGAGACCGGCCTCGCGAACCTCCTCGAGCCCGGCGACCGGTTGTTGGTCGCCGCGAACGGCGTGTTCGGCGAGCGGATGGTGGAGATGGGGCGCCGCCTCGGCGCGGACGTGCACGTCGTCCGCGCCCCCCTCGGGCAGCCGCTCGACGCGGCGGAGGTGGTCGCCGCGACGCACGCCCTCGATCCCAAGGTCCTCGCCGTCGTGCACGGCGAAACCAGCACCGGCGTGATGAACCCCGTCCCCGAGATCGCCGACGGGATCCGCGGCAGCGACGTGCTGTTCAGCGTCGACGCCGTCACGACCGTCGGGATGACGACGTTCGAGATGGCGGCGTGGGGCATCGACTACGCCTACACCGGGTCGCAGAAGTGCCTCTCCGCGCCGCCCGGCGTCGCGCCGGTCGTCTACAGCGCCCGCGCCATGGAGCGCATCGAGGCGCGCGAGGTGCCGGTCGCCAGCTGGTACGCCGACGCGGTCGGCATGCGCGCCTACTGGGATCCCGACGGGCCGCGCGCCTACCACCACACGGTGCCGGTGCACCTCCACTGGGCGACCGGCGAAGCGATTCGCGCCGCCCTCGACGAGGGCTTCGCGGTGCGCGCCGAACGCGTCCGCCGCCTCGACGCCGCGATCCTCGCGACCCTCGCGCCGTACGGCTTCGCAGCGGCGGTCGACGCCGCCTGGCGCCTCCCGACCGTCCTGGCCGTCACCCTCCCCGACGGCGTCGACGACGCCGAGGTCCGCCGTGCGATGCGCACCGAGCACGCCGTCGCCATGACCGGCGGGTTGGGCCCCACCGCCGGCCTCATCTGGCGTCTGGGCCTGATGGGGGAGAACGCCCGCGTCGAGCACTACCGCCGCTTCATGCGCGCCCTCGCCGACGTCCTCGCGCTGCCCGACCTGCCCGAACGGTTCGACGCCGCCTGGCGCGACGCGGCGCCCGCCCGCGAACCGGAACGGGCCGACGCCGCGCCGGTCGAGGTCGCCCCGCCCCCGGGGCGGACCGCGTGACGCCGCACGACCCGAGCGACGTCGTGCCGGAGGACCTGCGGGGGCACCTCCCGAGCCGCACGGCGCGCGAGCGGGCCGACGCCGCCGGGCTCGACCTCGACCGCCTCAAGCGGGAGCGGCCCGACGAGTACCGCATCCTCAACGCCGAAGAGCTCGTGCGGGTGTCGCCCGACCTCGCCGACGCCGCCGCCGACCTCGCCTGGCAGGTGGCGGGGGGCGCGCGCATCTTCCGGGTGCCCGGCACCCCCGCCGAACGCCTGTTGGCGTTCCCGCCGCTCGACGCCGCGGCGCTCGCGGCGTTCGACGACCTCGCCGCCGACCTGGTGGCCCGCCCCGACGTCGGCGACCTGGCGTACTACCGGACGGTGCGCGACCCCCACGGCGAACGGCGGGAACTGATGCACCCCATCGCGCCCGACGCGTGGGCGGGGGAGGTGGCGCTGGTGGGGCCGTTCGACGGCGAGGAGGCCGCCAAGGCGTGGCCGGCGGGGCGCCTCCCGGCCGACCTCATGGCGGACCCGCTGCCGTACCGGGGTCGCTGGTACTGCGACGTCTTCGACGCCGAGGAGGCGTGGCTCGACGCGCGCGCGTCGGGCGAGGACGGCGGTTGACGCCGGTCGGGCCCGGCGGTACCGTTCCGGACGTGACGAGGCCGGATCCCCGGACCGTCTTCGGGTTCCCGACCTAGTCGGCGCGCCCCGACGCGCCGCCCGGCCGCCGACCGTGTCGGCGGCGTTTTCGTGGTCGCCCCACCGCACGGCGGGGCGCGGGAGGAGGAGCGATGCACGAGGAGGCGCGCGCCGACGTCGAGGCCGCCGAGGATCTCCGCGCCCTGCAGGAGGTCCGCGTCAAGTGGCTCGGCAAGAAGGGCCGCATCACGCAGGAGCTCAAGGGCCTCGGGGCGTTGCCGAGCGACGAGCGACGCGAGGCGGGGCAACGGATCCACGCCGTCAAGGAGGCGATCGAAGCGGCGATCGAGGCGCGCCGCGCGACGATCCACCGCGCCGAACTCGCCGCACGGCTCGCCGCCGAACGCGTCGACGTCACCCTCCCCGGCCGCAGCGGACCGGCGGGCGGGCTGCACCTATTGACGAAGGTCACCCACCACCTCCTCGACGTCTTCGCCGGCCTCGGCTACGAGGTCGTCACCGGCCCGGAGCTCGAGACCGACCACTACAACTTCGGGGCGCTCAACTTCCCGCCCGAACACCCCGCCCGCGACGAGCAGGACACCTTCTGGACCCGCGACGGGCGGCTGCTGCGCACCCACACCAGCCCCATGCAGGTGCGCTACATGGAGACCCACGCGCCGCCGTTCAAGGTCGTCGTGCCCGGCAAGGTGTTCCGCAACGAAGCGGTCGACGCGACGCACGAAGCGCAGTTCCACCAGCTCGAGGCGCTCGTCGTCGGGGAACGCATCACGATGGCGGACCTGCGCGGCGCCATCCAGGAGATGGCCGACGCCCTCTTCGGGGAGGGGACGCGCACCCGCCTGCAACCGACGTTCTTCCCGTTCGTCGAGCCCGGCGCGGAGTTCGCGATCCGCTGGACGCACCCGAAGACCGGGCGGGACGAGTGGCTGGAGCTCGGCGGCTGCGGGATGGTCCACCCGAACGTGTTCGCCGCCGCCGGCTACGAGGGCGTCACCGGCTTCGCGTTCGGCTTCGGGATCGAACGCCTCGCGATGGTCCCCTACGGCGTGCCCGACATCCGTTGGTTCTACCAGAGCGACCTGCGGGTCCTCGAGCAGTTCGAGGGGGCGTTGTGAACGTCCCCCGCAGTTGGTTGGAGGCGCTCGTCGGGCCGCTGCCCGCCACCGAGGAGGTCGTCGACCTCCTCGACGGCCTCGGGCTGGCGGTCGAGCAGGTCGTCGAGCGCCCCGCGATCCCCGACGGGGTCGTCCTCGCCGAAATCGTCGAGGCCACCCCCGTCGAGGCCAGCGATCACCTGATCCGCGCCGTCGTCGACGACGGGACGCAGCGGCGGACGGTCGTCTCCGGCGCGCCGAACACGACCGTCGGCCTGCGCACCGCCCTCGCGACCCCCGGCACGTACCTCCCCGCCGCCGACCTGACCGTTGAGGCGCGCGAACTGCGCGGCGTGCCCAGCGACGGCATGCTCTGCAGCCCCCGCGAGCTCGGGGCGTACGACGACGCGCGCGGCCTCGCGGCGTTCGCCGACGACCTGCCGCTCGGGACGCCCCTCGCGGACGTATGGCCGGCGGAGACCGTGTTCGAACTCGAGTTGACGCCGAACCGCGCCGACGCGTTCGGCGTGCTGGGCGTCGCCCGCGACCTCGCCGCGAAGCTGGGGCGGGAGCTGGCGCACCCCGCCGCCGCCGACCGGCCCGGGGACGACGCCGGCGACGACGGCCTCGCGGTGGTCGTCGAGGACCCCGCCGCCGCGCCGCACGTCGCGCTGCAGCGCATCGACGGCGTCCGCGTCGGGCCCAGCCCCGCGTGGCTGCAGCACCGCCTCGCGGCGCTCGGCCTCCGCCCCCGCACCAACGTCGTGGACGTCACGAACTACGTCACGCACGAGCTGGGGCAGCCGTCCCACGCCTACGACCTGCGCGTCCTCCAGGACGGCGTCCTCGAGGTCCGTCCCGCCCGCTCCGGCGAACGCGTCGCCCTCCTCGACGGCGACACGTACGACCTCGACCCCGCCGACCTCGTCATCGCCACGCCCGACGGGGCGGGCGGCTCCACCCCCGTCGGCCTCGCCGGCGTCATGGGCGGCCTCCACGACAGCGTCCGCGACGACACCACCGCCGTCGCGCTCGAGGTCGCGCACTTCGACCCGGTCCGCATCCGCGCCAGCGCCAAACGGCACGGCCTGCACACCGACGCGCACCTGCGCTTCGAACGCGGGGTCGACCCCGCCCTCCCCCCGCTCGCCGCGGCGTACACCGCGCGCCGCATCGCGGAGGTCGCCGGCGGGACGGTGCACCCCGCCCTCAGCCGCGTCGGCGGGGCCCCCGCCCCCGGCGCGATTCGGTTTCGGCCCTCCCGCGTCCCCTTCCTCATGGCGTTCGACGTGCCCCCCGCGACGCAACGCACGTACCTCGAGGCGCTCGGCTGCACCGTCGACGCGCAGGAGGACGACGCCTGGACGGTCACGCCCCCCACCTGGCGTTTCGACCTCGGCATCGAGGAGGACCTCGTCGAGGAGGTCGGGCGGCTGCACGGCTACGAACACATCGGCGCGACCCGCCCCGACCTGGCCTTCACCCCCCGCCGGACCGACCCCACCCACCGCGCCCTCCGCGAGGAGCTCGCGCACGAGGGGTTCCACGAGGTCATCCACTACGTCTTCACCGGCGACGAGGCGCTCGCGCGGGCGCGCGCGCCCGAAGCGACCGTCGCGCTCGCCAACCCGCAGGGGGTCGAACGCAGCCGCCTCCGCACCGCGCTGTACCCCGGCCTCCTCGACGCC
This sequence comes from uncultured Trueperaceae bacterium, assembly GCA_913057685.1. Taxonomy (GTDB): domain Bacteria; phylum Deinococcota; class Deinococci; order Deinococcales; family Trueperaceae; genus SLSQ01. Next base: position 47,784 of record CAJXOA010000003.1, on the reverse strand, counting down.
GCCGCCGGCAACCCGCAGGCGCCGTCGCTGGCGTTGTTCGAGGTCGGCCGCGTGTTCCTCGAGCCCGAACGCGAACGCGTCGCTTGGCTCCTCGCCGGCGCGTACGCCCGCGACGGCTGGACGCCGGACACGCCGGTCGCCTGGCCGCACGTCGCGGGGCTCCTGGAGCGCTTGGCGGCCCGCCGCCGCGCCGACCTGACGCTGCGGCCCGCCGATCCCGACGACGTCCCGATGCTGCACCCGGGCGTCGCCGCCCGCGTGGCGTGGAACGGCGTCGACGTCGGCTTCGCCGGGCGCGTGCACCCCGAGGTCGCCGACGCCTACGGCCTCGACGGCGCCTTCGTCGCCGAACTCGACCTGCCCCTCGCCGCCCGCCGGCTGGCGGTCGCGGACGTCGCCCGCCAGCCGTACGCCGAACGCGACCTGGCGGTCGTCGCGCCCGACGACGTGCCGTACGCCGACCTCGAAACCCTCGTGCGGGGCGCGGCCGGCGACCGCCTCGTGGAGGTGTTCCCGTTCGACGTGTACGCCGGCGCCCCCCTCGCCGACGGCGAGCGCAGCGTCGCGATCCGCATGCGGTGGCGCCACCCCGAGCGGGCCCTGCGCGACGAGGAGGTCGACGCCGACCTCGCGAACGTCGTCGCGGCGGTCCGCGCGGCGGGGCATTCCATCCGCGAGGGGTGAGCGGTACGCTGCCGACGTGAACGCGCTCGACGTCGTCCTCGCCGCGCTCGCCGGCCTCCTGGCCGCCGCCGTCGCGACGCGGGGGCGGGCGGGGGCCGGCCACGCCGCCCTCGCCGTCGCCGCCCTCGCGCCCCTCGTGCGGGTCGCGCAGGCCTCCCTCGTCGCCGCCACCCTCCTGGCGCTCGCCCTGGCGTTCGCCGCGGCGTTCCTGGCCGGTCGTCGCTCGTCGCGGCGGCGTGCGGGCCGGCGCGAAGGCCGGGTGTGGGGCGCCGTGGGCGGCGCCCTGCTCGGGGCGGCGTTCGCCGTGAGCGTCGCGATCGCCTACCCGGCGGCGCGCAGTGCGTTCGATCCCGACGTCGTCGTGTACCCCGCGCCCGCGCTGGACGACGCGACCGGCGGGCGGTTGGCGGAGGCCTGGACGACGGGCGTGGGGCGTGCCATCGTATTCGCGCCCCTGCTCGAGGCGGCCGGCGACCCGCCGTCCCCCGCCGCGCGGGCGCTGCACGCCGCGTGGGTGGTCGATGCCCCCTGGCGGCGGGAGGGAGGTGAGCGGTCGACCTCGACCGACGCGAGGTAGCGCAAGCCCGGCCCGACCGCATGCGGTCGCGCCGGTGACGAGGTGGAGGGCCTCCCCCCGGCCCGCGGAGGGCGTGCGGGGAGGACGGGCGGACGCCGCGAGGCGTCCCGCCGAAAACGCGAAGTCGTCTGCGGGCCCCTCCCGAGACGGATCCCTCGCTCGCGCACGGACCCAGGATCCCCCGAACCGCCGGACCGACCCTCCGGACCCCACGCGCTCGACCCCACCCCCGACTCCCCCCACGAGGAGGCGCATTCCATGTGCGGAATCGCGTGTTACGTCGGGCCGCGCGACGCGGCCCCCATCGTGCTCGACGGCCTCCGTCGCCTCGAGTACCGCGGCTACGACTCGGCCGGCATCGTCACCTTCGACGGCGCCGCGCACGCCCTCAAGCGCGCCGGCAAACTGGCGGTGTTGCGCGACGCCGCCGAACGCCACCCGCTGCCCGGCGCGCGCGCCCTCGGGCACACCCGCTGGGCGACGCACGGCCCCCCGACCGACGGCAACGCCCACCCCCACGCCACCGAGGACGGCCGCCTCGCGCTGGTGCACAACGGCATCGTCGAGAACCACGCCGCCCTCCGCGCGGAGCTGGAGGCGGCCGGCCACACGTTCGTGAGCGACACCGACAGCGAAACCGTCGTGCACCTGATCGAGCAGCTGGACGACGGCGACCTGCACGCCGCCGTCCGCGCCGCCACCGACCGCCTGAATGGCGCCTGGGCCCTCGTCGTCGCGCACGCCGAACGGCCCGAGATCGTCGTCGCGCGCCGCACCAGCCCGCTGGTCATCGGGCTCGGCGACGGCGAACAGTTCGTCGCCAGCGACGTCGCCGCGCTCCTGCCGCACACGCGCCGCGTCGTGTACCTCCGCGACGGCGAGACCGCCGTCCTCCGCGAGGACGGCGTCACGGTGTACGACGAGGCGGGCGCCCCGACCGACCTCCGCGAGGAGGCGATTCCATGGGAGGCGGACGCCGCGGAGAAGAACGGCTGGCCGCACTACATGCTCAAGGAGATCTTCGAGCAACCCACCGTCGTGCGCAGCGTCCTCCAGGACGCCCTGACGCCGGACGGCGGCGTCGACCTGGGGTTGCGCGTCGACCTCGCCGACGTCGACCGCGTCGTCGTCGTCGCCGCCGGGACCGCCGCGTACGCCGGCCGGCTCGGGGCGGCCTGGATCGAACGGTTCGCGCGCATCCCCGCGCACGTCGAGATCGCCAGCGAGTTCCGCTACCGCGACCCCGTCGTCGGGCCCCGCACGCTCGTCGTCGCCGTCAGCCAATCGGGGGAGACGATCGACACCCTCGAAGCGGTCCGCGAAGCGGGGCGGGCCGGCGCCCACCGCGCGGCGTTCGTCAACGTCCGCGGCTCCTCGATCGCGCGGGAGGTCGAGGACGTCTCGCCGTTGTGCGCCGGGCCGGAGATCGGCGTCGCGAGCACCAAGGCGTACCTGGCGATGGCGACCCGCTTCCTCCTCCTCGCGCTGCAGATGGGCCGCGCCCGGGGGGTCCTGGACGACGACGCGGTCGCCTCCTGGACCGCGGACCTCCGCGCGCTCCCCGCCCGCCTCGAGGAGGCGCTCGCGCGGCGGGACGCCGTCCGCGAGGCGGTCGCGGCGTTCGACGGGGCGCGCAGCGTTCTGTACCTCGGGCGCGGCACGAACGTCGCGTCGGCGTACGAGGGGGCGCTCAAGCTCAAGGAGATCAGCTACCTCCACGCCGAGGCGTACCCGACGGGCGAGATGAAGCACGGCCCGATCGCGCTGATCGACGCCACCGTCCCCGTCGTCGCCCTCGCGCCGGACGGCCCCCTGCACGCCAAGACGCTGTCGAACCTCGCGGAGGTCCGCGCCCGCGACGGCCGCATCCTGGCCCTCGCGAGCGACGGCGACGAAGCGATCGCCGCGCACGCCGACCGGGTCCTGTGGACGCCGCGCGTCCCCGACGCCCTCTCGCCGTTGGTGTTGGCCGTCCCGATGCAGCTGCTGGCGTACGAGACGGCGGTCCGGCTCGGGCGCGACGTCGACCAACCCCGCAACCTCGCGAAGAGCGTCACCGTCGAGTAGCCTCCGTCGGGCCCGGCGACCGGGCGGTCAGCGCAGCAGCCACCAGGCGAGGACGGCGGCGGCCGCCACCCCCAGCCACACCCGCCACCGGGTCCCGGCCGCCTCCCGGCGGGCGCGGACGTCGCGGCGGGCGGCGTCGGTGTCGCGCTTGCGTTCCAGGCGTTGCGCGCGCCGCAACGCCTGCACGCTGCGCCCCACCTCCCCCCGCCGCCGGTAGGCGACCCCGAGGTTGTGCAGCGCCCGCGCGTACCCGTCGTCGATCGCGAGGGCCGCCTCGTAGCGGGCGATCGCGCCGTCGACGTCGCCCGCCTCGAGGTCGAGGTTGCCGAGGTTCGTCATCGCCCGCAGGTGCCGCGGGTCGCGCGCCAACGCCCCCTCGAGCGCCGCGCGGGCGGCGTCCTCCTCGCCGCGCAGGAGCGCGACGGAGCCGACCTGCGCGAGGCGTTCGGCGTCGAACGGGGCGGCGGTGTCCTCGAGCGCCGCCAACGCCGCGTCGGCGGCGTCGAGGTCGCGCGCGTCCAACGCCGCGCCGGCGTCGGCGAGGCCCCGCACGACGTCCCCCGCCGCCGCGAGGCGCACCCCGCCGACCTCCGCCGCGCGGGGCACGTCGCCGTCGTCCGCGTCGCCCAGGGTGCGTTCGACGTCGCGCTGGGCGGTCGGCCAGGCCTTCTCGTGCAGCGCCGCCCGCCAGCGCGCCAGGGTGGCGAGCGCCTCGCGCACGGCGCGGTCGTGCTCCAGGCCTTCGCGCAGGGCGACGTCGTAGCGTTGCAGGGCGGCCTCGACGTCGCCCGCCGCGAGGCGTTCGCGCCACCCGACGTCGGGCGTGCCGCCGGTCGTGGCACCGTCCGGCGCAGGAGCGTCCGGCGCAGGGCCGTCCGGTGCTGGACCGTCCTGCGGGGCGCCCTCCGGTGCGGCGCCCTCCGGTGCGGATGGATCGGGGGTGGAGCGGGGGTCGTCGGTCACGCTGGTTCCTTTCCTGCGGCGGCGCGCGCTTCGCGGTAGACGTCCTCGTACGCCGCGGCGGACGCATCCCAATCGAACCGCTCCCGCATCGCCGCGCGCCGCATCGCGTCGGCGGAGCCGTCCGCGAGGCGCGCGCGGAGCGTCCCGGCGGCCGCGACCAACGCGCCGGCGTCCGCAGCGTCGAACAGCACGCCGGTCTCGCCGTCACGGATCGTGTCGCGCAAGCCCCCGGTCGCGCGGGCGATCGGCAGCGTCCCGTAGCGCATGGCGATCATCTGCGTCAGGCCGCACGGTTCGAAGCGGCTGGGGATCGCGAAGGCGTCCGCCCCGGCGTACAGCCGGTGGGCGAGGCCCTCGTCGACGCCGATGCGGACCGCGACCCCGCGCGGGTCGGCGGCCGCCTGCGCCTGCGCCGCCGCCTCCAGGTCGCCGTCCCCCGCCCCGAGCAGCGCGAGGCGCCACCCCTGCGCGCGGAGGGCGGGGACCGCCTCGAGCAAGAGATCGATGCCCTTCTGCTCCGCGAAGCGCGACACGGTCGCGAGCAGCGGGCCGCCGTCGTCCAGGCCCAACGCGCGCCGCACCGCCGCGGCGTTCGCCGCCTTCCCGGAGGGGTCGTCCGCGTCGTAGGGCGCCGCCAGGTGCGGGTCGCTCGCGGGGTTCCACACGTCGGTGTCGATGCCGTTGACGATCCCGCGCAGCTTGGCGCGTTCGTGCGCCAACGTCCCGTCGAGCCCGAACCCGTAGGCGGGCGTCGTGATCTCCGCGGCGTAGGTCGGGGAGACGGTCGTCACCCGCGTCGCGGCGTCGATCCCGCCCTGCAGGGCGTTCGCCCGCCCGAACCACTGCAAGCCGCTCGCGCGCACCGAGCGCGGGAGGCGCAGGCGGTGGATCAGGTCGTCGAGGTCGCCGACGCCCTGGTGCTGGACGTTGTGGATCGTCAGGACGCTCGGGGCGCCCGGCCACCCGGGCGGCAGGTGGAACCCGTGCGCGAGGACCGGCAGCAGCATCGCCGCCTGCCAATCGTGGGCGTGCACGACGTCGGGGGTGACGTCGACGCGCTCCGCGACGGCGGGCACCGCCCGCGCGAACCGCGCGAAGCGCGCGACGTCGTCGTCGTAGCCGTACGGCGCGTCGCGCCCGAAGTCGGGATGCCCGACGAAGGCGAAGCGGACGCCGTCCGCCTCGAGCGTCCCGACGCCCGCCGGGTCGATCCCCCCGTCGTACGGCACGCCCACGTCCCCGATCCACAACGGGGGCGGGTCTGCACGGAGCGTGCGGTACCAGGGCGCGACCACCAGGACCTCTTGGCCCGAGCGCACCAACGCCCGCGCGAGGGCGGCGACGACGTCGGCGAGCCCCCCGGTCTTGACGTACGGGTAGACCTCGCTCGCGGCGAACACGATCCGCATCCCCGCGAGTGTACCCGCGGACCCGTCGGCACGCTTACCGTCGCGCGCCGCCCGAGTGCGGTAGCGTCGCGGTCATGATGCGAAGCGAGGAGCGGGCATGAACCGACGGATCGTTGCCGCCGTCGTCGTGGCGTCCACCCTCGTCGCGGTCGGCCTGGCGCAGTTCGGGCGCGACTTCGGCGGGGAGATGCTGGACGACCCCACCGGGCAGGCGCTCGTGCAGACGTACGGCGCGCTGAAGTCGAACTACCTCGAGGACGTCGACGACGCCGCGATCCTGCGCGGCGCGATCGAGGGCATGATCGGGGCGTTGGACGACCCGTTCTCGTACTACCTCGAACCGCGCAGCGCGGAACGCGAGGCGCAGGACCGCACCGGGTCGTTCGAGGGGATCGGGGCGGTCCTGACGACCGTGAACCGCACGACCGGCGAAGGGGTCGAGATCCTGCAGGTGTACCAGGGCGGCCCCGCGTCGGAGGCGGGCGTCCGGCGCGGCGACATCTTCCTCGAGGTCGACGGGACCGACGTCGAGAACGCCACGACCAGCGACGTCGTCGATCTCGTGCGCGGCCCGCGCGGCACGGTCGTCGAACTCACGATGCGGCGGCCCGGCCAGGACGAGCCCGTCACCTTCGCGATCCGCCGCGACACGATCGAGATCGTCGACGTCACCAGCACCCTCCTGCAGGACGACGTCGGCTACCTCTCGATCCGCCAGTTCGGCAGCCAACGGGTGCACGAGCAGCTCGTCGAGCAACTGTCGGACCTGCAGATGCAGGGTGCCGAAGCCCTCGTGCTGGACCTGCGCGACAACCCCGGGGGCCTGTTGACGCAGGGCATCCTCGTCGCCGACGAGTTCCTGCGCGACGGCGACATCGTCTTCCAACGGGCGCGGGGCGTGACGCAACGCATCGCCAGCGCCGACCCCGACGGGGTGGACCTGCCGATGGTGGTGCTCGTCAACGACAACTCCGCCTCCGCATCGGAGATCGTCGCCGGCGCGCTGCAGGAGAACGGTCGCGCCCTCGTCGTCGGCGAACCGACGTTCGGCAAGGGCGTCGCGCAGAGCGTGACGTCGCTCGCCGACGGCGGCCAGTTGGCGTTCACGGCGTTCGAGTGGTTGACGCCGGCGCGGGAGACGATCGCGCGGCAGGGCATCGAACCCGACGTCCGGGCGATCGACAAGCGCTTCCCGAACACCCTCAGCCTCGAGGGCGGCGGCGCCGACCCCGGCCAGACGATCGAGATCGTCGTCGACGGCGAGGTGCTCGGCAGCGCCACCGCGAACGACGACGGCGAGTTCGAGCTCGTCACGTCGGTGCCGCGCCCGGAGATCAGCCCGGTGCAGGGCGAAGCGATCGTGGACCTCGACAACGACCCGGCGCTCCGCACGGCGCTCGAGACGCTGCAGGCGCAACGCGGCGGCTCCTGAGGCCCAGCCGCCCGCCCCCGCGCTCACCAGCGCAACGTCACCCCGAACCGCGCCTCGCTCTCGAAACTCCCGAGCGAGGCGCTTCCTTCGACCGCCAAGCCCGGCGCGACCTCGTACCGAACGGCGGCTCCGACCCGTTGGTCGGGATCGACGTCGCCCGGCCCCGGGAACGCCAGGCGGGTGGAGAGGTCCACGGCGACCGGCCCGAGGTCGTACGTGACCGCGAGGCGGTTGGCGAGCGCCTCCCCCGCGACGCCGCCCGCGAAGCGGCCGACCTCGTAGCTGGCGAACACGCCGTCCCCGAGGTACCCACCGACCTCCAGCGACACCCCGAACGGGTCGGCGTCCTCGCCGAGCGCCCGCCCGACCGACGACGTCCGAATCCGGACGCGGTCCACCCCCAGCGCCTCCCCGAACGCGTCCTGCAGGCCATCGAGGACGAGGAGCGAGACGGCGTTGTCCAGCACCGTCGTCGCGACGCTCGACGCGGCGTTCGCGCCGGTCCCGACGCCGGTCGGGTCCAGCCGCCCGGTCGTCACCAGCGCGGCGAGCTCCCCGTCGGTCGGGGGGCGCGTCACGGTCCCGCGCCCGTCGGCGCGGGGGACCTCGAGGATCGCGTCGGACGCGAGGGTCGGGTCGAGCGCCAGGGCGAAGCCGCCCGGACCGTCGCCGGTCGCGACGGCGTCGAACGCCAAGGCGACCGTGAACGGCCCGCGGGCCGGCTCGACCAGGCGGACGTCGCGCGCGGCGCCCGCCAGGGCGTCGCGCGGGTCGAACGTCGCGTCCGCCGCGACGGTGATGCGCGGGTACACCCCGCGGGTGGGGTCGAAGCGGACGGTGCCCTCGCGCACCTCGAACGACCGTCCCGACAGGTCCAGGTTTCCGCGCACGATCTCCGCGACGCCGTCGAGGGTCGGGCGGGCGGTCGTCCCCCCGAGCGTCAGGGCGACGCGCGCCGTTCCGCTGCCGAAGCCCTCGTCGAACGCCACCGTGTCGGCGCGCACCTCGAACGCCTCGAACGCGAACGCGCTGCCGCCGCCGCTCGGTGGGGCCGGCGCGGCGTCCGCCGCGTCGCTCGGGGCGGCGGACGCCGCCGCGTCGGTGGGGGAGGGGGCGGCGGTCGCGGCGGCGCGCGCCCCGAGGTCGAAGCGTCCCTCACGAATCGCGACGCCGCCCGAGAGAACGAACCGCTCGTCGAAGCGCAGGCGGACGTCGGCGTCCCCGACCGCGTCCGCGACCCACACGCTCGGGGCGGCCAGGCGCAGGTCGTCGCCCCGCGCGCGCAGGTCGAACGGCCACAGGGTCCCCTCGAACCGCGCGGGCGTGCCCAGCACCCCGCGCGCCTCGAGCGTGGGGCGGCCCTCGGGGCCGGCCCCGATCCGTCCGTCGACGTCGCGGATCGTGCCGATCACCGGCACCCGGAGGTCGCCGCGCACGTCGAGGCCGGCCCGCTCGAGGCGCCACGGGACGAGGGTCGCGCGGGCGTCCCCGCCGATCTCGAGGCGCCCGCCGAGCGGGCGCGACCCGGTCAGGATCGCGTCGACGCGCACGTCCCCGTCGCGGGCGGCGAGGTGGGCGTCGCGCAGGCGGTAGGCGGACCCGGCGAGGACGACCTCCAGGTCGTCGGTGGTCACGTCGACGTCGGGGGCGCGGAGCGGGCCCTGGGCGTCCAGCGTCAGGTCGCCGCGCACCCCCGCCCCCACCCGCGCGAGGGCGGGCACCAGCCCGACGAGGGGGGCGGCGTCGGCGTCGGTCGCGCGGAAGGCGGCGTCGAGGGTGTCGCCGTCGACGCCCAACGCCAACGACCAGCGTCCGTCCCCCTCGAACGCCGCGTCGAGGGTGGCGCCGTCGCGGGCGACGCGGCCGGTGAGCGTCCCGACGCTGCGCACCCCGCCGCGCGAGAGGCGGACGCGCTCCGTCGCGACGCGCAGTTCGCCGGCGGCGGGCGTCGCCCACGGCAGCGTCGCGCGGAGGACGCCGGTCGCTTCGCTCCGCGTCTCGAGCGCCCCGAGCCACGCCTCGAGGGGGGTGGTGAGGGGGAAGCGTTCCATGCGCACGAGCAGGTCCGCGCCCTCCCCGCTCAACGCCAACTGCACGGGACTGCCCGCGAGCGCCCCCCCGAGCGTCACGCCGCGGGCGTCCGTCCCGAGCTCGCCGATCCCGTCGAGGCGGAGGGGGAGGGGCGCGTCCGCCACCCGCAGGTCCGGGGCGGCCGCCTGCGCGATGACGCGCCGCCCGTCGATGCGGACGGTGGCGGCCAGGTCCCCCTCGAGGTGCGGGAGGGTGCGCGCGACGACCGGGAGGCGCCCGACGTCGACGTTCGCAAGCCGCACCGTGACGGCGGTCGACGGGGGGCGTCCGGACGTCGTGCCGTCGGTGGGGGGCCGGTACGCCGCCGGCAACCACGGGGCGAGGTCGAGGGCGCCGTCCGCCTGCAGGCGCCCGGGACCGGTGGCGGCGAGGCGGCCGGCGAGGGTGCGCCCGTCCGCCGTGAGCGTCCCCTCCAGTCGCGCGGCGACCGCGCCGGGCAGCGTCAGGCGGACGCCGTCGAGGGTCGCCTCGCCGCGGATCCCGTCGCCCGGCGTGGCGCGGGCGTCGAGGCGGACGCCGGCCCCCACCAGGTCGGCCTCCAGGACGGCGTCCCGCCACGCGACGGTGCCCCGGAGCGCCCCCTCGGGGGCCTCGCGTCCGCTCCCGAGGGTGAGGGTCGCGTCGCCCGCGCTGCCCTGCAGCCGCCAGGGGAGATCCGTGCCGCCGGCCAGTTCGTCGGCGAGGCGCGCCGCGAGGGTCGCGTCCGCGTCCCGGCGGGGCGTGAGGCGACCGCGGAGGTCGCTGCCGTCCGCCGCGAGGGTGCCGTCGGCCTGCACCGTCCCGACGGACGCGACCCACGTCAGGTTCCGTACCGCCAGGGGGGCGCCCGGCGTCCACGCCACCTCGCCGGCCAACGCGTCGACCCCGTACGCGACCCGTCCCTCGCGCAGGAGGCGGGCGATCGCGGGGGCGGGGGGCGCGTCGGGAAGGTCGACGCGGAGCGTCGCGTCGGGGGCCGCTCGGGGCCGGACGTCGAGGCGGGGAACGCCGTCGCCGTCCCCGCCGAGCCGCACGAGGACCGGGCCGACGGGCACGTCGGCGCGGCCCGCCACCCGCCAGGGAGCGTCGGGCCCTCCCGTCAGGTGGGCGGCGGTCCCCGCGTCCCCCGCGACCCGCACGTCCAGGGTGGGCCAGACGGGCCCGGCGAGCTGGGCGCGCGCGGCGTCGAGCGCGACGTCGACGGCCGGCGGCCCACCGTCGGCGGGCCACGCCCACGTCGCTCGGGCGGTGACCGGCTCGGGCCGCGCGAGGTGGGCGTCGAGCGTGCCGTCCGGGAGGGCGCCGCCACCATGGAGGGCGACGTCCGCCGACGCGACGCCCCACGGCGTGGGCAGGTCGCGGAGGGTCGGTCCGCCCGACCAGCGCCCGTCGCGGCGGGTGGCGGTCCCGCCCACGCGGCCGCCGGCCCACGTGCCCGACACCGCGACGCGGGTGCCCTCCGCGTCGCGCGCGAGGGCGAGCGACACGTCGTCGTCGCCGCTCCCGCGGACGCGGACCTCCAGGTCGCCCTGGCCGCCGCGCCCCGCCCCGGTCGCGTCGAGCTGCACGGTGGCGCCGTCCGGCGCGAGGGGGAGGTCGGCGACGGTCGCCCGCCAACGGCCGTCCTGGAGGTCGACCGCGAGGGCGGGGCGCCCCCCGAGATCGACGCGCAGGTCGCCCGCTCGGCCGCGGAGGGTCGCGTCGGGGAGGGGGGCGCCGGCGACGCTCGGGCGGCGCACGACGCCGTCGAGCCACGCGGCGCCGGGGGTGGGCCGGACGGCGGCCTCGAGCGTCCCCCCGACGCCGGACGTCAGGGCGGCGAGGGGGAGGACGACCTCGAGCTGCGGGTCGGGCGCGTCGCCCGCGACGGCGACCCGTAGGCCCGCCCACCGGCCCGCACCGATCACCGCCGGGCGGCCGTCCTGCGTCCCCCCGCGGACCTCCCCGTCGGCGGTGGCGAGGGTCCCCACGACGCCGCCGCCGTCGGGGCTCCACGCGAGGGTCCCGACCGCCCACGGTGCGCCGTCAGGGGTCCGCACCTCGCTGCGCCACGACGCGGTGCCCGCGGCGACGTCGGCGGTGAGGGTCGCGGGGCCGGCGACCGGCCCCGCGACCGTGAGGTCGGTCGTGACGCGCGGTGCGGACGCCGGGCCCGCGACCCGGACGGTGCCGCGCGCCGAGGCGTCGCGCCACGCAACGTTGGCGACGTCGAGGTCGGCATCGAGGTGCGGGCCGGCGTCCGGTGGGAGGTCCATCGCGAGCGGTCCGGCGACGACGCCGGACGCTGCGCCGCCGCTGAGGGCGGCGACGTCGAGGCGCAGGTCGCCCGCGAGCGTCCCGACGGCGCCGGCGCGCCAGGCGCCCTCCCACGCCACGCCGTCCCCCCGGAGGGCGAGCGTCCCCAGGGGGGTGCCGGGGGCGGCACCGGACCGCGCCTCGAGGTCGGCGCTCAGGCGGACGGTCCGGCCCGCCGTCCAGGCGGCGGGCAGCGGTACGTCGCGGACGTCGCCCCGCAGGGTGGCGCCTCCGGAATCGGCGCGAGCGACGAGGTCGAGGCCGTCCCCCACGATCTGGGCGTCGAGCGTCGCGCCGTCCGCGCCGACGGCGGCGTCGGCGCGGACGTCCGCGTCGGCGACGCCGGACAGGACGCCGGTCGCCGTCAGGCGGGGGGCGGGGAGGCGCCCGCTCCAGGTGAGGTCCGCCGCCAGCTCCGCGGCGCCCCCGGCGACGGCGGCGTCGACCCGTCCGTCGCCGGCGAGGGTCGCGGCCCAGGGGGCGCCGACGATGCGCACGTCGCTCGTCGCCCGCAGCGTCGCGCCCGCGGGCGCGACGTCCGCCGCGAGGGTGGCGCGGAGGACGCCGTCGCCCCGCACGTCCGCGCGGACCGACGGCCCCGCGGACGGGGCGTAGGTGAGGTCGGCGCCGCCGGCGTAGCCGCCGTCCGGCGTCCAACGGAGGCCGCCGGACCGAGGCGTGACGGCGAGGTCGCCGACGCGGCCGCCGGGGCCCGCCAGCGTGAGGCCGGCCAGCGTGAAGGCGTCCGCGTCGGCCTGGAGCGACAGGCCCGGCAGCGTCGCGCGCCACGTGGTGCGCGGCCAGCCGCCGCGCACGCCGATCGCGACGCTCGGGACGCCGTCCACGCCCGCGACGTCGGCGCGACCGCGGACGTCCAGGCGGGGCCACAACGGCCCCTCCGCCGTTCCCTCGAGCGTCCCGGGCAGGCCGTCGGCGGCGACCGTCGACGCGAGGCGGCGGAGCGTCACGCCGCCGTCCGTCCCCTCCACGGTGGCGGCCAGCGACCAGGGGGCGGCGGCGTCGCGCGCGCGGAGCGCCGCCGTCCAGCCGTCGGGCGCGAGGGCGACGCGGACGTCCGCGCGGGCGGATCCGGTCCGCAGGTCGGCGCGGGCCTCCCCGTCCCCCCACGCCACCGCGCCGGTCACCGTTCGCTCGCCGAGGGTGCCGGCGAGCACCGCGCGGGGGCCCGCCTCCAGGGTGGCGTCGAGCGACGCGCCGGGGGCGGTGACGCGGAGGCTACGTCCGTCGCCGGACGGCCAGACGAGGCGCGTGTCGGCGTAGCGGGCGCGCCCCCCACCGGCGCCGTCGAGCGCGACCTCGAGGGGACGCCCGGCGAGGGTGCCGTCCAGCCGCGCGTCGCCGCGAAGCGCCAGGGTGGGCGGCGTCGCGCCCCCGACCGTCAGGACCGCCTCCCCGCGGGCGGTGCCGTCCAGGCGCCAGTCGCCCCACCGGCCGAGGGCGGCCGGGTCGCTGCGGTCGCCGTTCAGCGCGAGGGTCGCGACGCCGTCCTCCCACGCGACGCGGCCGGCGACGAGGTCGCGCCCGTCGGGCGTCGCGACCCGCCAGGTGGCGGTCGCCTCCCGGCCCACGCCCTCGCCGTCGAGCGCGAGCTGGGCCGGGCGGTCGAGGGGCGCGACGTCGCCGCGCACCGCGAGCCGCCAGGCGCCGTTCGCGGCGAGCGCGCCGGTCACGCGGGCGTCGCCCGGTGCGACGGGCGCGAGGGCGTCGGGCCAACCGTCCGGGCCGACGTTCGCCTGCACCGCCAGCTCGGCGCGGCCGGGCGCTCGGTCGGCGCGGATCGTGAGGACGCCGCCGTCGACCGCGAGCCGGACGTCCGGGTCGGCCGGCGGGCCGTCGGCGGCGATGCGGACGGTGTGGGGGCGGCCGGCGACGTCGGCGCGCACCACCAGACCGCCGGTCACGACGCCGTCTTCGAGGCGCATCGCCCGTCCGGTCGGCCCGACGACCTCCGGGGCCGCCAGCCGCCCCCCGAACCGCACCTCGCCGGCCGCCACGCGGTAGGGGCCCCAGGCGACGTCCCGCCACGAGGCGCGGCCCGCGAGCGGTAGGTCGGGCCCGAACGGTTCGTCGGGCCCCCCGACCCGGAGGCGGACGTCCGCCGCGTCGGTCGGGCGGCCGGCCTCGATGCGGACGTCGGTCGTCGGCCACACCGGGCCGGTGGCGCGGGCGCCCACCCCGGCCAGGGTTGCGTCGGCGTCCACCTCCAGGCCGCCGTCGCTCGCGGCGAGGGTGAGGGCGTCCCCGTCCTCCTCCCGCCCGACGCGCAGGGCGCCGTCCCAACCGTCCGCCGCCCGCGTCAGGGCGCCGTCGACCGTCCAGCCACCCAAGGCCGGATGGAGCGACCCGAGGTCGCCGTCCCCGCCGACGCTCGCCCCCCGCCCGTCCAGGGACGCCCGGAGGGGGCCGGCGCGAAGCGTGGTGCGGCCCCCGTCCTCCGTGCCCTCGAACGTCGCGCGGAGCGGGGCGAGGGCGGCGTCCGCCGCCGGCCGCCAAACGAGCGAACCGGACGGCGGGCCGTCCGGACCGACGTCGGCGCGGACGTTCACGGCGCCCGCCTCGCGCACGCCGGCGACCGCCCACGTCCACGGCCAGGCGTCCAGGCGCACGTCGAGGTGCGCGTCGCGCCACGTCACGCCGCCGTGCGTCCCCAGCGCCGACGCCGTCCAGGCAGCCGGCCGGAACGGCGCGTCGGCCGGCGCGTCCGCCGCCACGCGGAGGTCCCACGGGGCGACGTCGGCAGGAAGGCCGCCGCCGCCCTCGACGCGCACGTCGCCCCGCACCCTCCAGGTGCCGTCGTCGCGCGCGAGGTTCAACGCCGGGACGGCGACCCGGGCCACGTCCGCGTCCGCGACCCGCACGCCGGTCGGGTCGAGCGCGAGGCGGACGCCGCCCTCGCTCGACGCCAGCCGCAGTGGGCCCCAGGCGCCCTCGAGCGCCGCGAGCGCGCCGTCGCGGACGCGCGCTCGGACGACGCCGCGCGCGTCGGCATCGAGGCGGACGCCCCGCCACGCCGGGCGCCACGGCGCGTCGGCGTCGCTGCGCACCTCGACCGACAGCGCGTCCCACGCGCCGTCGGTCCGCACGGCGATGCGGCCGTCCCCGCCGGCGTCGTCGGCGCCGGCGACGCGCAGCGTCGCCCCGCCCTCGACGCCGTCCCCCTCCACCCGCCAGGCGCCCGCGCCGGTGACGGCGCCCCCCTCGACGCGCGCCTCGATCGTCGCGCCGCGCGGACCGTGCGTCCCCTGCAGCGACGCGGTCGCCGCGGCGAGGGGGCCGTCCGCGCCGCCGTCCACCTCGACGGTCCAGGTGGCGTCGAGCGGCGCGACGCCGAGGAGGTCGGCGGTCGCGTCCACCGTCGCGCCGGCGAGGCGCGCCCCCGCCACGCGGGCGCGCACCTGCGGCACGCCCCGCCCCGCCACCGTCACGGTCGTGGGGCCCTCCAGCAGCCGCCCGCGGAGGGCGCCGCTCCACCCCTCCTGCGCGCGGAAGGTCAGGTCGTCGCTGCGCAGCACGGCGGGACGGTCGTTCCAGCGGCCCTCGAGGCGGGCGCGGGCGTCGACGCGAAGGTCCCGCCAACCGCGGATCTCCGCCTCGACGAACGTCGTGCCCGACGGCGTCCAGGCCGGGCCCAGGGCGTCGCGGACGGGGGCGGGGAGGGCGTCCTCGATGCGGCCGGCGGTGCGCACGTCCGCCGTCAGGCGTCGCAGCGTCAGGTCGACGTCGGCGCTGGCGAGGATTGCGCCGGCGTCGGCGCGGCCCGACGCGTCGAGCGTCACGAGGCCCCCCTCGAGGTCCGCGGTCGCGGCGACGTCGCGGACCGCCGCGACGTCGGGGACGCCCGCCGGCCGCCAGCGGCCGCCCTCCAGTCGGGCGGAGCCCGACCAGCCGTCGGCGGCGCGGTAGCGCACGTCCGCATCGATGCGGCCGCCGGTCACGCCCGGCACGTAGACCTCCGCCCACGCGGCGGGGAGCCGGTCGGCCTGCACGTCGACGCTCGTGCCGTCCGCCCCGACGGTCACCTGGACACGTCCCGCGTCGTCCGCATCGGCCGGCCCGACGAGGGTCGCGCCGGCGCTCACGCGCCCGCCGGCGTCGCGCAGCGTCAGGTCGGCGAGGCGCACGTCGGGCAGCGCGAACGGCGCGCCCCCGATCGCGACGGAGGCGTCGCGCACCGCCACGTCGCGCAGCCGCACCCACCGGACGGCGCGCGGGAGGGCGTCGCGGTCGAGGAAGCGACGCAGGTCGAGCGGTGCGCCCGCCCCCCCTCCGGCGGGGAGGGTGACGTCGGCCTCCACCCCGGCGGCGCGCACGTCGATCGGCGCGGCGCCGGTCGCGAGGCCGGGGAGGAACCAGGCGACCTCGAGGCGCGCGAGGGTGGCGGTGGCGCGCGGCCCGTCCACCGTGACGTCGCGCAGCGTCACGCCGCGCCAAGCGTTCCCGCCGCTCGCCTCCCACGTCACCGTCCAGCCGGCCGCCGCCAGGGGGGCGCGGACGCGCTCCAGGAGGGCGTCGCGCACCCACGGGGTGGCGGGGGCGACGGCGGCGGTCAGGATCACCGCGAACGACAGCAGGGGAACGATCAGGCGTCTCGGCATCGAAGTCGGCCGAACCGGACGGTCCGCGGGCGCGGAGCGGGGCGGCGTGCCAAAGGGTAGCACCGTCCCGCGCGGCGTTCGGACGCGCTGCGTACGGCGTCCACGCCCCCGGGGCGAGGCGGGCGCGTGCGGTAGCATGCCGGGGCATGAGCGACCCCGCCCGCCTCACCGCCCTGATCTCCGGCCGCGTCCAGGGCGTCGGCTACCGCGCCTTCGCCCGCCGTCACGCCCTCGACCTCGGCCTCGCGGGGACGGCGGAGAACCTGGCGGACGGCCGCGTCGAGGTCGTCGGCGAGGGCCCCCGCGCCGACCTCGAGCATTGGCTGGTGTTCCTCCGTCGCGGTCCGGTGCACGCCGACGTCGAGGACGTCGACGTCCAGTGGGGCCAGGGAGGGGGCGTGCGTGGCTTCCACGTTCACTGACGCCCCCGCCCCCCTGACCGCCGCCGCCCTCGACGCCGTCCCCGGCGTCCTCGGGAGCATCGCGCGGGAGCGCGCCGCGGCGTACGACGGGCAGCCCGTCCCCGCGTCCGTCCCCGCGCCCGCGTCGGTCGCGGGGGACGCCCGACCGCCGGCCGGCCGGTTGGCGTCCGCGCTGCGCGGGCCGGACCTGGCGGTCCTCGCCGAAATCAAGCGACGGAGCCCCTCCCGGGGCGCGATCGCCGACCTCGATCCGGTCGACGCCGCTCGCGCCTACGCCGCCGGCGGCGCAGCGGCGGTGTCGGTCCTGACCGAACCCACGCACTTCGGGGGGGACCTCGCGCACCTGCGCGCCGTCGCGGACGCGGTGCCCCTCCCGGCCCTGCGCAAGGACTTCGTGGTGCACCCCGCGCAGGTCGAGGAGGCGCGGGCGGCCGGCGCCGCCGGCGTCCTCCTGATCGCCGCCGTGCTGGGCGACGCCCTCGCGGCGTACGTCGCCTACGCGCACGCGCTCGGCCTCGACGCGCTCGTCGAGGTGCACGACGACGCCGACACCGACCGGGCGCTCGCCGCCGCCCCCGCCCTGCTGGGGGTGAACAACCGCGACCTCCGCACCCTCGACGTCGACCTGCGCGTCGCCCCCCGCCTCCTCGCGCGGGCGCGCGCCGCGGGGTTCGGCGGCGTCACGGTCGCCGAATCGGGGTACGCCACGCCCGACGACCTCGCGCCGGTGCGCGGCGTCGCCGACGCCGTCCTCGTCGGCACGTCCCTCGCCGGGGCGGGCGACCTGGCCGCCGCCGTGCGGGCGTTGCGCGCCGAGGGGGCGCCGTCGTGAGCGGGACGGCGCTCCTGATCACCGGCGCGTCGAGCGGCATCGGGGCGGCCACCGCCCGGGCGGCCGCGACCCCCGGCCGGACGCTGCACCTGCAGGGTCGCGACGGCGGGCGCCTGGCCGCGGTCGCCGACGACGTCCGCGCGGCGGGCGCCACGGCGGTCGTGCACGCCTGCGACCTGACCGACGACGCCGCCGTCGCCGCCCTCGCCGACGCCCTCCCGGAGCGGCTCGACGGCGTCGTGCACGCCGCCGGCATCGCCCACCTCGGGCGCCTCGACACGCTCGCCGTCGATGCGCTCGACGCGCAGTACGCCGTGAACGTCCGCGCGCCGTTCCTCCTCACCGCCGCGCTCCTGCCCGCCCTGCGGGCGGCCGGCGGGCACGTCGTGTTCGTCAACTCCGGTGCGGGCCAGCGGGCGCGGGCGGGCTGGGGCGGCTACGCCGCCTCGAAGTTCGCGCTGCGGGCGCTCGCCGACGCCCTCCGCGAGGAGGAGGCGCCCACGGTCCGGGTCACGACGATCTACCCCGGACGGACCGCCACGCCCATGCAACGCGACGTCCGCCGCATGGAGGGCGGCGCCTACGATCCCGACGCGTACCTGACGCCGGAGGCGGTCGCCGCCTGGATCGTGCACGCCCTCGACGCCCCCGCCGGGGTGGACGTGCCCGACGTGTCGGTGCGCCCGGCGTGAGGGCGCGCGCCGCCCTCGCGGCCGCCGCCACCCTCGCGCTGATCGCGGGCGGCGTCGCCGGCGGGCAGGGGGCGACGTCGCCGAGCGACGCGCCGTCCAGCGCGGACGCCGTGCCCGCGTCGGCACGCCTGACGGTCGTCCCCGACGGCCCGCAACGCCTCGACCTCGCCACCCTCGTCACCGACCTGCCGGAGGGGGGCCGCATCGTGGACGCCGCGACCGGCCTCGCCCTCGACGCCGAACGCATCCGCTTTCGCGAAGGCGAATTCGTCGAGGCGGACGGCGTGACGGCGGCGTTCGCCGACGTGCGCTTCGACGCGCCCCGCCTCGAGGTCGACCTCGAGGCCGGCGCGGCGGTCGCGCCCGACGGCGTCGCGTACGTCGGGGCGGGCCTCGAGGTGAGCGCCACCTCGGCGCGCATCGTGTTCGATCCCGACCTCGTGCGGTTCGACGCCCCCCGCGCCCGCCGGCCCGACCTGGAGGCACGGGCGTTGCTCGTCGACGTCGCGTCCGGCGCGGCGTGGTTGGTGGGGCCCTACCGGTACGCCGAGGGCCTCCTCACCCTCCGCGACGACCGGGAGGACGCCGTGCTGCAGATCGAACCGACGACGACGGAGGACGGCGAGGCCACGTACCGCGCGGCGAACGTCGTCGACGACGCCCTGCGGACCCGCTTCGCGCCGCTCCTCCCGTGAGGGGGGCGGCGGGCCGCGCCGCCCGCACCGCGCTCGCGGTCGCGGCGGCGCTGGCCTGGGCGGCGACCGTCGGGGCGGCGCTCGCCCAACCGACGCTCGAGCGCGACCCCGCCTGGAGCGACCCGCCGGTCGGGACGCCGTGCGCCGACACCGGCGCGATCGTCGACCTGCGTGGGGTGGGACGCGCGACGTACGACGTGATCCGCGTCGAGGGCGACCGCGGGCGCGCCGTCCTCGACGGGGGCGTGTGCATCGAACTCGATGCGCAGGAGGTCCGCATCCGCATCGCCCGCCTCGAGCTCGCCGGCCTGCCGCTGGCGGGGGAGGGCGGCGCGGACGCCGTCCGCGTCGCCGCGGACGACGCGGTGCTCGACGTCGGGGAGTGGCGGCTCCGCGCCGCCACGGTGCGCGGCGCGGTGGATGCGCTCGACGTCACCGACGTGGTGCTGCTCGGGCCGGGCGTGCTGGCGGCCGCCGACGCGGGCGCGCTCGTCGGTGGCGCGGTGCGGCTCACCGGCGTGCGGGCCGCCACCGACCGGTACCTGTTCGCCGCCGACGCCGCGCAGCTCCCGCCGTCCGGCGACCTGGTGTTGACGGGGATGGAGGGCACCTCCTGCCGCGACTGTCCCGTCCGCCTCCGCTTCGCCGCCGCCCGCGCGACGGCGGACGTGGGCGGCGGACGCTTGACGTTGGACCGCCCCCAGCTGCGGGTGCTGGGCGTCCCGATCGCGCTCGGGGGGCGCCTGGAGGTCGGCGACGGCGCGGCCGACGTCGCGCTGCCGTTCGCGCAGCGCGAGGTGGACGGCCTCGGGGTCGTCTCGACGTACGTCCTGCGCGACCCCGGCGGTGCGGTGCTGCAGGCGGGCACCGCGACGAAGCCGGACCTCGCACCGGTCGTGCGCTACGACGTCGCGCGGGACGGCGACCGCCTCCGGCTCGCCGCGGACGCCGACGGCGTCGCGTTGCACCTCGAGCGGCGGGGGCCCGACGCCTGGGGGGCGACGACCCGCGTCGAAGCGAGCGCGGACCTCGCGGGCGACGCGTACGCCTTCCGCGCGGGCCCGTACGCCGCTTGGGAGGGCGCTGCGTCCGTCGCCGCGGCGGACGTCCGCACGCGGGCCGGCGTCGGGCTGGAGGGGGTCGCCGTCCCGCCCACCGACGCCGCCGCCCGGGCGGGGGTGCGCCTCCCCGCCTACGCCGGCGTCGAGGTGGCGCGCGACGTCGGCGGCGTCCGCCTCTCCGGCCTCGCGCGGCTCGACGCGCAGGCGACGCGCCTCGCCGCCGGCGGCGAGGGGGGCCTGCAGGCCGCCCTCACCGCCCGCGCGGGGGTGGCGCGGACGTTCGACGCCGGCCGCGTCACGGCGACGCTTCACCGCCGCTTCGCGGCGGGCGCCCGCCCGTTCGGGCTGGCGGAGGGGCCGGACCCCACCCGGCTCGAGGTGCGCTCGGAGGGGCACCTGGGCCCGCGGGCGGACGCCGGCGCGGGGCTCCGGGGCACCCTCCGGGCGTACGCCGACGTCGACCTCCCCGCCGGCGGGGCGGACCTTGCCGACGCCGGCGTGCGCGCGAGCGTGACCGGGGGGCCGGGGGCGCCGTCGGGCGCGCCGTCGAGCGTGCCGGCCGGGGGTGGGCCGCGCGGTCGCCTGGACCTCGAGGTCGGGATCGAGGCGGGGGCGTCCGTGGAGGCGAGCGCGGCGTGGGCGGACGGCGCGGAGGTCCGCCTGCGCGTCGCGCGGCCCCCCGACGCCCCGAGCGAGGTGACGGTCGGCGGCGTCCGGCCGTTCGTGGCGTCCGGCGCCGCGGGGGCGGGCCGCCTGGAGGTCGTCCCGACCGTCGCGGTGGACGTCGCGCCGTGGCTGCGGGGGGAGGGCGGCCCGCGCCTGGTGCGGCACGGCGTGCAGGTCGCCTCCGCCGACTGCTGCGGACGGATCGCGGTCGGGTACCTGTCCGACCGCGGGGAGGTGCGGCTCGACGTCGGGGTGACGCTGCCGCCCCTCCGCTTCGACGGCCCGCCGCCGCTGCGGCTGCCGGTGCCCGCCGGGGGGTACGGTGGGACGCCGTGAAACGCATCGACCGCGCCCTGCTCGCCGAGGCGATCCCCGCCCTGACGTTCGGGGCGCTCCTGTACGGCGTCCTCGCGATCACCAGCGCGACGCTGCCGCGCCTCACGTGGCTCGCCGGCGCGAGCGTACCGGCGTTGTTGACCTGGTTGGCGGCGCAACTCCCGACCGCGTTGGCGCAGACGCTGCCGATCGCGCTGGTGCTCGCGGTGCTGCTGACGTTCGGGCGGATGCGGGCCGACAAGGAGATCCTGGCGTTGTTGGGGGGCGGCGTCCCGCTGTTGCGGATCCTCGTGCCGTTGTGGGCGTTGGGGTTCGCCGCGACCGGCGCGACGCTCGCGGCGTACCAGTGGGTGACGCCGCAGACGCACGCGTTCGTCGCGAGCGAGTACTGGCGGATGACGGCGGGCAGCACCGGGTTGTTCCGCCTCGCGGGGCGGGCGCTGCCGGTCGGCGACTTCACGCTCGCCTTCGAACGCACCGTCGACGGGGGGCGGGCGGTGGAGGACGTGCGCCTGGAACGGTGGGACGGGGACCGCCTGACGCTCGTCACCGCCGACCGCGCTCGGTTCGTGGGGACGTCGCTGGAGTTGCGCGGGCACCGCACGCGCGTCCTGGACCTCGCGGCGCTCGACGCGCCGGCGGACGACGCCGCGGCGCGCCTGCGGGCGTTGCTGCCGCTCGACGCGCGGGCGGCGGACCCGAACGACCCGCTGGAGATCGTGCTGGGCGTCGACGAGGAGGCGCTGGTCGCGCGCTTCTCGCGCGGTGGGTTCGAGGACGACCGGTCGTTGTCCGACCTCGCCCGCGATTGGCGGGGGGGTGCGCCGGACGCCGCCGCCCGCCGGACGGCGGGCGTGACGTTGATGCGCCGCGTCGCGGAACCGTTCGCGAACGTCGTGTTGCTCCTCGTCGCGTTGCCGCTGTCGCTCGGGTGGGTGCGGGGTCGCGGGGCGGCGTTCGGGGTGTCGCTCGTCGTGACGCTCGCCTGGTACCTGCTCTCGACGTTGGGGCAGTTCGCGGCCCAGTCGGGGACGCTGCCGGTGGTCGTGGGGCCGTGGATCGCCAACGTGGCGTTGGGGGCGGTCGGCCTCGTGTTGTTGCGTCGCCTGTCGCGCCAGCGGGCGGGCGCCTGACGCGCTCAGCGCGTCCCCGCCGACGCTGCGGCGGACGTCCCGGTGGTACCTTGCGGGCGTGATCGACGTCACCGGCGAGCGTTTGGACGCGAAACTCGGGTACCTCGACGGCGCGGGCCGCGAACGGGTCCGCGACGCGTTCGAGGTGGCCGACGCGGCGCACGCCGGGGTGCTGCGGAAGTCGGGGGAGCCGTACATCACGCACCCCGTGGCGGTCACCGGCCTGCTGGCCGACATGCACCTCGACGCCGACGCCCTCTGTGCGGGGCTGCTGCACGACACGGTCGAGGACACCGACCTGACGTTCGACGACGTCGAGGCGCGCTTCGGCGCGACCGTGCGGCGGATCGTCGAGGGGGAGACGAAGATCAGCAAGCTCGCGGTGCGGGTGTACGCCGACGAACAGGCGGAGAACCTGCGGCAGATGCTGCTGAGCATGGTGAGCGACGTGCGGGTGATCCTCGTCAAGCTCGCCGACCGGCTGCACAACATGCGCACCCTCGACGCGATGGAGCCCGCCAAGCAACAGCGCATCGCGAAGGAGACGCTGGAGATCTTCGCGCCCCTCGCGCACCGCTTGGGGATCAGCCACATCAAGAACGAGCTCGAGGACCTGGCGTTCCGCTACCTCGAGCCGGAACGCCACCGGCAGCTCGCGCGGCAGGTGCGCATGCGGACCGAGGAGCGCGAAGCGATCGTCGCGTCGGCGATCGCGACGTTCGAGGCCCGCCTCGCGGAGGAGGGCCTGGCGTTCGAGGTGTCGGGGCGCAGCAAGCACCTGTACTCGATCCACCGCAAGATGCAGCGCGACAACAAGGGCCTCGAGCAGATCTTCGACCTCACGGCGGTCCGCGCGGTCATCGACCCGGTGCGCTCCAAGACCGACCTCGTGGGGGAGGAGGCGGAGAAGGCGGTGTGCTACCGCGCCCTCGGGATCGTGCACAGCCTCTGGACGCCGATCCCGGGGCGCTTCAAGGACTACGTCGCGGTCCCGAAACCCAACGGCTACCAGAGCCTCCACACGACCGTCGTCGGGTCGCTCGGGCACCCGATCGAGGTGCAGATCCGGACGCGCAGCATGCACGAGATCGCGGAGTTCGGGGTCGCCGCCCACTGGGCGTACAAGCAGGGCATCGAGGACGGCGAGGAGGTCCGCAAGCGCCTGACGTGGATGCAGCAGCTGCTCGAGGCGGACGCCGACGCCGACGACGCCGGCGCGTTCGTCGACGCCGTCAAGCACGACGTGCTCGGCGAGCGGGTGCTCGTGTTCACGCCCGCCGGGGACGTCCTGAACCTGCCGCGCGGCAGCACCCCCATCGATTTCGCCTACCAGGTGCACACCGAGGTCGGCCACCGCTGCATCGGGGCGCGCGTCAACGGCGAGATCGTGCCGCTGGGGCACCAGCTGGCGACCGGCGACCGGGTGGAGGTCCTCGCGAACCGCAGCAGCACGTACGGCCCCAGCCAGGACTGGTTGAACCTCACCGTGACGCGCAGCGCGAAGCAGAAGATCCGGCATTGGTTCCGCGCGCGGGAGCGGACCGAGAAGCTCGAGGCCGGCAAGCGGGCGCTGGAGCGGGCGATCCGCCGCAAGAACCTCTCGGTGGCGAACCTCACGACCCGCGCGAAGCTGGAGCACGCCGCGCAGGCGTTGTTGTCGAGCGACGCGCCGGACGACCTCTACCTGGCGCTCGCCAACCGGCGGCTGCACCCGCGCCAGGCGGTGGAGGTCCTGGCGCCGGAAACCGCGCAGCAGCGCGAGAAGAGCGTCAAGACGCACGAGGCGCCCAAGAAAAGCATCGGGGGGGTGTTCGTCGACGGGTTGGATGCGCCCGCCAACCTGGCGCAGTGCTGCAGTCCGGTGCGCGGCGACGACGTCGTCGGGTACATCACGCGCGGGCGGGGCGTCAGCGTCCACCGGGTGGACTGCCCGAACGTCCGGCACCTGATGCACGGCGAGCAGGAACGCTTCGTGAACGTCACGTGGGACCTGCCGTCGGGCGAGGTGTTCCCGATCGACCTGGAGATCGTCGGGATCGACCGGCCCGCCCTCCTCAAGGACGTCCTCGACGTCCTGGCGGGCATGAGCAAGTCCGCGACGCGGGTGAGTGCCGACGTGCAGTCGGCGACCGAGGCGCGCATCCACATCCGCGTCGACGTCCGCGACCAGAACGAGATCGAGTTCCTCAAGGAGATGCTGGGCCGCATCCAGGACGTCTCGCGGGTGTTCCGGGCCCGCCCGGGGATCAAGGGATGAGCGCCGGCGCGACGTCGGTGTTGTTCGTCTGCCTCGGGAACATCTGCCGCAGCCCGACGGCGGAGGCGATGTTCCGCGCGAAGGTGGCGGCGGCCGGCCTGCAGGACGTCGTCCGCATCGATTCGGCGGGGACCGGCGACTGGCACGTCGGCGAGCCGCCGGACCCCCGCATGCGCGCCGCCGCCGCCGACCGCGGGGTCGACATGACCGCGTTGCGGGCGCGCCAGGTTCGGCGCGAGGACCTGACGGCGTACACCTTCGTCGTCGCGATGGACGCCGCCAACCACGCGGCGCTCGAGGCGATGGCGCCCGGGCGGGCGGTGCGGATGCTGGAGTTCCTGCCGGCGGGCATCGCGGGACCGGCGGACGGCGACGTCCCCGACCCGTACTTCGGGGGGCCCGACGGCTTCGCCGACGTCGTCGAGCTGTTGGATGCGGCGACCGACGGGCTGCTGGCCGCCGTCCGCGCGCAGCTCGACGGCGCAAGGTCCCCTGCGTAGCGGCGTGGGCGCGGCGGCGCGGTACGAGCGGTACGAAACGTCCCGCCGGGGGTCGACGGCGCCTGACGATCACCCCTTATGGCTGCTCCTTCCGGCCTGACCAGGTTCGGGGGTCGCCACCGCGTCGAGCCGGCGGGACGCCCAGGGTGTACCACGGCGCACCGGGCCGGCGGGCCGACCGGGCGACGGGCCGGCGCCGCGCGGGCCCCATGCGGTTGCGGGACGGGCTGCGGACGAAGCCCGGGACGGCCGGTGTGGCATCCGCCCCTCCGGGGGGGCGAGGCGTCCCGTACACTGCGCGTGGATGCGAGCGTTCGGCTCGATCCTGCACTATCCGGGGCGCGCGGCCCTCATCCATTCCCTTTCCGCGACGCCCACCGAGAGGAGCGCACCATGCGCACACGCAGCACGCACGGCTTCACCCTGATCGAGCTGCTGATCGTCATCGCGATCATCGGCATCCTCGCCGCCGTCCTCATCCCGAACCTGCTCGGGGCGCGCACCGCCGCCGTCGAGCGGGCCGCCCAAGCGCACGGCTCGAACGTCTACACCGCCGTCGTCGCGGAATCCGCCGATTCCGGCGAGGACCTCGCCACGGCGCTGGGGGCGTTCAACCTCTCCGATGACGACTGCACCGCGGAAGCGGAGTCCACCAGCGGCTACGGCTGGAGCGCCGCGCCGGGCGGCGTGACGTGCACCGTCACCGCCAGCGGCACGGACGTGACCGTCACCACCGGCGCCGGGGACGCGACCTTCATCAACGGTCGCGCGCAGTAGGGCCGTCCCCGCGTCGCTGCAGTCGTAGCGACCGGACGGGTATCGTCGCGGCGAGGTTTTCGGGCCTCGCCGCGACGTTTTGCGTCGGGGCCGGGAAGGGAGGTCGGCGTGCGCGACGACGAGGGACGACCCGACGAGGGACGACCCGACGACGACGCCCCGCGCGAGCGGGGCTTCGCGACGGTGCAGGTGCACGCCGGGCAGGAGCGGCCCGACCCGGCGAGCGGCGCGCGGGCGGTGCCGATCCACCCGACGACCTCGTACGTCTTCGAGGATGCCGACCACGCCGAAGCGTTGTTCGCCGGCACCGCGACCGGGAACCGCTACGCCCGCATGGACAACCC
The DNA here is from genome assembly GCA_913057685.1 of uncultured Trueperaceae bacterium. Classification (GTDB taxonomy): domain Bacteria; phylum Deinococcota; class Deinococci; order Deinococcales; family Trueperaceae; genus SLSQ01. The sequence goes on along the minus strand of CAJXOA010000003.1, from coordinate 21,956 downwards.
GACCGTCGCGACGTTCGAGGCGCGCCTCGCCGCCCTCGAGGGCGCGGCGCCCCCCGCGACCGTCGCGTTCGCGAGCGGGCAGGCGGCGACCACGACCGCGATGACGACGCTCGCCTCGCCCGGCCGGACGTGGGTCGTCAGCGACCGCGTGTTCGGTGGGACCGCGTCGGTCGTGCGCGACGTCCTCACGCCCTTCGGGGTGGGGGTCCGCTGGGTGGCGCCCGAGCCCGACGCGGTCGCCGCCGCGCTGGACGACGACGTCGTCGGCGTGTGGGTGGAGACGATCGCCAACCCCAGCGGGGACGTGCCCGACCTGGCCGCCCTCGCGGACCTGGCGCACGGGGCGGGCGCGCCGCTCGTGGTGGACAACACGTGGGGGGCGGGCGGCTACCTGTGCCGCCCGCTGGAGCACGGGGCGGACCTCGTCGTGCACTCCGCGACGAAGTGGATCGGGGGGCACGGCGTCGCGATGGGCGGGGCGCTCCTCGACGGCGGGCGCTTCGATTTTTCCGCCGACCCGGCGCGCTACCCCGCCCTCCACCGGGCGGACGCGCGCGGGCGGTCCAGCGTCGCGCGCGCCCCCGACGCGCCGGTCGCGCACGCCGCGCGGCGCTTGGGGCTCGCGGCGATGGGCATGACCCTCTCGCCGCACGCCGCGTTCGCGTTGCTGCAGGGCCTCGAGACGCTCGACCTGCGGGTGGGGCGCGCGAGCGCCTCCGCCCTCGCGCTGGCGGAGGCCTGGCGGGCGCTGGACGGCGTCGCGTCGATCGCCTACCCGGGGGTGCCGGAGCACCCGTCGCACGAGGTGGCGCGGCGGGTGTTGCGCGGGGGCTTCGGGACGGTCCTCACGGTGCGGTTCGAGAGCGAGGCGTTGGCGCGCGCGACCCTCGATCGCCTGACGTTGATCAGTCACCTCGCGAACGTCGGGGACGCCAAGACCGTCGCGATCCACCCCTGGACGACGACGCACGCCGGGCTCGCGCCCGACGCGCGGCGCGCGGCGGGCGTCACGCCCGAGGACGTGCGCATCTCGATCGGCATCGAGGCGGTCGCCGACCTCGACGCCGACCTCCGCGCGGCCCTCCGGGCGGCGCGGCGGGCGGTGGGGGCGTGAAGGACCGCGCACCGCGCGACGTCGCGCCGTCGGGGGGGCCGGACGACGCGCCGTTGCGCCTGGTGCACGAGACGTGGGGGGATCACGAGGCGTTGCTCGCGCGGACGCGGGGCCTGCCCGGCGGGCGGGTCGGTCGGGTGGAGACCCGCACGCTGCGCATCGCGGACGCCTCCGACCCGCTCCCGCTCGAGCGGGGCGGGACGCTCGCGCCGGTCGACCTGGCGTTCGAAACGTACGGCCGCCCGAACGCCGCGGGCGACAACGCGGTCCTGGTCGCGCACGCCCTGACCGGCAGTGCGCACGCGGCGGGGACGCACGACGACGAGCAGGTGCCCGGCTGGTGGGATCCGTTGATCGGACCGGGGAAGGCGATCGATACCGACCGGTTCTTCGTCGTCTCGATCAACGTGCTGGGCGGGTGCTACGGCTCGACGGGCCCGTCGAGCCCCCGTCCGGACGGGGAGGCGCCGTGGGGGCCGGACTTCCCGCGCTACACGATGCGCGACGTCGTGCGGGCGCAGAAGCGGCTGCTGGAGCGGCTGGGCGTGACGCGGTTGGCGGCGGTGGTCGGCGGGTCGATGGGCGGCATGCAGGTCCTCGAGTGGGCGGCGATGGAACCGGACTTCGTCGGGGCGATCGTGCCGATCGCGAGTTGCGCGCGGCATTCGGCGTGGGCGATCGGCCTGAACGCCGTCGCGCGCCGCGCGATCACCGCCGACCCCGCCTGGAACGGTGGGCGCTACCCCCGCAGCGCGCAGCCGGAGGCCGGCCTGGGGCTCGCGCGGGCGATCGCGATGTTGTCGTACCGGTCGTTCGACTCGTTGGAGGCGAAGTTCGGGCGGGAGCGGGTCGAGGCGGCGCGCTCGGGGGAGGTGGAGGACGACGCGGGCCGGTCGGACGTGCTGGCGCGGATGTTGTCGGTCGGCTTCGAGATCGAGAGCTACCTCGAGTACCAGGGCGTGAAGCTGTCGCAACGCTTCGACGCGAACACGTACCTCTACCTCACGCGGGCGATGGACGACCACGACCTCACCGAGGGCCGCGGTCCGTTGCGGGAGGTGCTGGGCGGCATGACGATGCCGGCGTTGGTGGTCGGCATCGATTCCGACGTGCTGTACCCCGAGGCGGAACAGCGCGACATCGCCGAACGCCTCCCGAACGCGCGCTACGCGACGCTCCGCAGTCCGCACGGGCACGACGCGTTCCTCATCGAGTTCCCGCAGCTCGCGGCGCACCTGCGGCGGTTCCTGCAGGACCTCTGAGGCGTCAGGAGCGCAGGGCGGTGCGGACCGTGCGGGCGACGCGGTCCACGTCGTCGTCGCCCAGGCGGGGGTGGATCGGTAGCGACAGGACGCGCGTGGCGGCCTCCGCGGCGACGGGTGGGGTGGCGTCGACGACGTACGGCGCGAGCGCCGGTTGGTCGGGGAGGGGGATCGGGTAGAAGCGTGCGGAGGCGAGGTCGGCGGCGGCGAGGGCGGCGGCGACGGCGTCGCGGCGTCCGGCGGGCACGCGGATCGTGTACTGGTGGTAGGCGTGCTCGGGGCGGTGCGGGGGCAGGGTCACGTCGTCCGCACCGTCGAACGCCGCGCGGTAGCGCTCGGCGACGCGGCGGCGGGCGTCGCGGTCGTCGTCGACCCACGCGAGCTTCGTGCGGAGGATGGCGGCCTGCAGCGCGTCGAGGCGGGAGTTGTGGCCGAGCGCCTCGTGGCGGTACTTCTCGGTGGGGGTGGAGCCGTGCACGCGGAGGCGGCGGGCGGCGTCGGCGACGGCGTCGTCGTGCGTCGTGATCATGCCGGCGTCGCCGTACGCCCCCAGCGTCTTGGTGGGGTAGAAGCTGAACGCGGCGGCGTGCCCGAGCGCCCCGACGGCGCGGCCGGCGAGCGCGTCGCGGCTACCGGCGCTGCAGCGCGGTCCGCCGTCGCACCGGGCGCAGCGCGCCGGGTAGTGCGCACCGAACGCCTGCGCGGCGTCCTCGAGGACGAACAGGTCGTGCGCGACGGCGAGGTCGCGGAGCGCCGCCATGTCGGCGGGGAGGCCGAACAGGTGCACGGGCAGCAGCGCCCGGGTGCGGGGCGTCAGGCGCGCGGCGACCGACGTGGGGTCGAGGTTGAGGGTGTCGGGGTCGACGTCGGCGAAGCGGGGGGTCGCGCCGACGCGGGCGATCGCTTCGGCGGTGGCGATGAAGGAGAACGGCGTCGTGACGACCTCGTCGCCCGGACCGATGCCGGCCGCCTCGAGGGCGATGCGCAGCGCATCGGTGCCGCTGTTGACGCCGACGGCGTGGGGGACGTCGAGGCGCTCGGCGACCGCCGCTTCGAAGGCGTCGACCTCCGGCCCGCCGACGAACTGGCCCGAGCGCAGGACGCGGGTGACGGCGTCGAGGAGGGCGGCTTCGTGGTCGGCGACCTCGCCGGCGAGGTCGAGCATCGCGACCGGCGCGTCGGTCGGGGGGGCGGCGTCGCTCACGCGGCGTCCGCGGTGGCGTCCTCGACGCGTGCGCCGGCCATCATCAACCCGAGGGTCTCGGGGTCGGCGTCGGCGGCGGCGAGTTCGCCCATCAGGGCGCCCTCGTACATCACGACGATGCGGTCGGAGAGCGAGAGGACCTCGTTCAGGTCGGCGCTGACGAGGAGGACGGCGAGGCCCTCGTCGCGGGCGCGGACGATCTGGCGGTGGATGAACTCGATCGCGCCGATGTCCACCCCGCGGGTGGGTTGCGCGAGGACGAGGACCTTCGGGTCGCGCTCGAGCTCGCGGGCGACGATGAGCTTCTGGGCGTTCCCGCCGGAGTAGGCGCGCGCGAGGACGTCGATGCTGTCGGGCCGGACGTCGTACGCCTCGATGATGCGGCGGGCGTGCTCGCGGACGCGTTCGAGGTCGAGCAGGCCGAGCGCGCCGGCGTAGGGGGCGTCGTGGTGGTCGCCGAGGATGGCGTTCATCGACGCGTCGTAGCTGGCGACGAGCCCGCGGGCGTTGCGGTCCTCGGGGACGTGGCTGAGGCCGGCGTGGCGGCGCTGCCGTGCGCTGGCGTGGGTGACGTCGTCGCCGAGCAGCGTGACGGTGCCCGCGTCGGGGGTGCGGAGGCCGGTGATGCACTCGACCAGTTCGCTTTGGCCGTTCCCCTCGATGCCGGCGACGCCGAGGATCTCGCCGGCGCGCACGTCGAGGTCGACGCCGGCGAGCAGGTCCTTGGGTTTGTCGGGGTGGCGGAGGCGGAGGTCGTGCACGGCGAGGCGGGTCTCGCGGACGTCGGCGGGGGCCTTGTCGACGCGGAGGAGGACCTCGCGGCCGACCATCATCGTCGCGAGCTTGCGGGTGTCGGTCGCTTCGCGCTCGACGGTGCCGATCATGGCGCCGTCGCGCATGACGCTCATGCGGTCGCAGATCTCCATGACCTCGTCGAGCTTGTGGCTGATGAAGACGATGGCGTTGCCGTCGGCGGCGTACTCGCGGAGGAAGCGGAAGAGGCCGCGGGTCTCCTGCGGCGTGAGGACGGCGGTGGGTTCGTCCATGATCAGGATGCGCGCGTCGCGATAGAGGGCCTTGAGGATCTCGACCTGCTGTTGGCGCCCGAGCGGCAGGTCGCCGACCGCCTCGTCGGGGTCGATGTCGAACCCGAAGCGCTCGATGAGGTCGCGGGTCGTGCGGCGCGCGGCGCGGTAGTCGAGTTGGGCGGCGTGCCCCGGTTCGCTGCCGAGGACGACGTTCTCCGTGACGCTGAGGGGCGCGACGAGCATGAAGTGTTGGTGCACCATGCCGATGCCGCGTCGAATGGCGTCGCGGGCGCTGGTGGGGGCGTACGCGGCGCCGTCGATCGTGAGGGTCCCCTCGTCGGCGCCCTGGAGGCCGTAGAGGATCTTCATGAGGGTGGATTTGCCGGCGCCGTTCTCGCCGATCAGCGCGTGGATTTCGCCCCAGGCGACGTCGAAGTCGACGGCGTCGTTGGCGAGGACGAGGGGGAAGCGTTTGGTGATGGCCTCCATGCGGACCGCGGCGCCGGGGGCGCCGGCGGCCGCGGCGGGCGCGGCGTCGCTCATGGGGGAACGGTAGCACGCGGGGGGCGTCGCCCGGGGGGCCGGGCGCGCGCGAGGCGCGTGCTAGACTGCGGGTCCGCGAGGGAGCGTAGCCCTCGCGAGCGACCACCCTGGTGGGCACCCGAGGGGGCGACACGGCTTCGACGGGGCTCGACCGAGGCACCGGTTGCGCGTCGCGGATGCAGCTGGCCGCGTCATCAAGCTGCAACGCCTTAACCGGCAACCAGAACTACGCTCTGGCTGCGTAACCCGTAGTCAGCGTCCCCTGGAAACCCCGTCGGTGGTTCGCCAGGCCCGACGTCCCGAAACCGACTGGTCCGACGGCATCGACGCCGGCCGAAGGACGAGAACCTTAGGCGCCTAGGCGTGCGGAACGGTGGGTCTCCGACCTGTCCGTGACGCCGAACGAAAACCGGAGACTACACGCGTAGACGCCGGGCTGAGGGGGCTTCGGACGCGGGTTCGACTCCCGCCGCCTCCACCAGCCGCGCCCCCGCACCGCATCGGTGCGGGGGCGTTCGCGTGCGGCGTTCGTGCGGACGCCGCGCGGGCGCCGTTCGTCCGGGGATGCCGAGGCGTCAGGCGTCGAGGAGGCGGCGGGTCAGCAGCGCCTGCATGGTGCGGGCCTCGTGGGCGAGGGCGACGACGTGGACCTCGTCGCCGGCGTGGCGGTAGATCCACCGCCACGGTCCGGTGCGGCGCTCGAGGCCGTCGCGCCGGCCGAGCGCGAGGAGGGCGGGGAGGGGGACGCCGTCGCCGGGGTGCGCCGCCAACCCCGCCAGGGCGTCCTCGATTCGGTCCAGGAAACGGTCCGCTTCGGGGGGTCCGCCTTCGGCGTAGGCGCGGGCGTACGCCTCGTCCAGGTCGTGGGCGGCGCCGTCGGTGAGGAGGACGCGGGCGCTCACGGCTCCACCTGGCGCAGCGCGGCGAGCGCCTCCTCGGCGGTCTGCACCGCCCCCTCGCGGACCTCGCGCTCGCCGATCGCCCAGGTCTTCAGCAGCGCGCCGGTCTCCTGCAGGGCGTCGAAGCTGGCGACGTCGAGGAGCACCGCGCGCGCCTCGCCGTTCTGCGTGATCACGAGCGGTTCGCGGGTGGTCTCGAGGTCGCGGACGAGTTCGGCGGCGTGCGCCTTGAGGTAGGAGATGCTGCGGACGCGGTTCGAGAGGGTCATGGACCGAACCTAGTCCGAATCCGGGTCATCACGCAAGCGCCGGCGCGACCCGGCGTGCTACCGTCCCGAGCGAATCCCCCTTTGGAGGTCACGGGCCATGGCAGAAGTCACCCTCGATCACGTCTACAAGCGGTTCGGCGACGTCACCGCCGTCCAGGATTTCAGCCTCGAGATCCAGGACGCCGAATTCATGGTGTTCGTCGGGCCGTCCGGCTGCGGCAAGACCACCACCCTGCGGATGGTCGCCGGCCTCGAAGAGATCAGCGACGGCACCCTCCGCATCGGCGACCGCGTCGTCAACGACATGCCGCCCAAGGACCGCGACATCGCCATGGTCTTCCAGAACTACGCGCTGTACCCGCACATGAACGTCCACCAGAACATGTCGTTCGGCCTGCGCCTGCGCAAGACCCCGAAGGCGGACATCGAACGCCGCGTCCAGGAGGCGGCCGACATCCTGCAGATCGGGCACCTGCTCGAACGCCGCCCGCGCGAGCTGTCCGGCGGCCAGCGGCAGCGCGTCGCCCTCGGGCGCGCCATCGTCCGCGAACCCAAGGTGTTCCTGATGGACGAGCCGCTCTCCAACCTCGACGCCAAGCTCCGCGTCGAAATGCGCGCCAGCATCAGCAAGCTGCACCAGCGGCTCGGCGTCACCACGATCTACGTCACCCACGACCAGGTCGAAGCGATGACGATGGGCACCCGCATCGTCGTCATGAAGGACGGCCTCATCCAGCAGGTCGACAGCCCCGTCAAGCTGTACGACGAGCCGGTCAACAAGTTCGTCGCCGGCTTCATCGGTAGCCCCGCCATGAACTTCATGATCGGTGGCGTCGAGAACGGCGTGCTGCGCAGCGCCAACTTCGACATCCGCCCCACCGACGAGCTCGCCGGCAAGCTCCAGAAGCACGACGGCAAGAAGGTCTACGTCGGCATCCGCCCCGAGAACTTCGGCCTCAAGGGCTACACCTCGATCCCCGAGCAGGACAACGTCGTCCGCGCCCGCGTCGAGGTCGTCGAGCCGCTCGGTGCGGAGACCCACATCATCGCCTCGGTCGGCGCCGACCAGAACGTCGTCGCCCGCGTCGACCCGCACGCCCCCGTCGCCGCCGGCGACGACATCGAACTGCTCGTCGACCCGAACTTCCTGCACGCCTTCGACCTCGAGTCGGAAGCCAACCTGCGCTTCGCCTGACCCGCGCGACGCATCCCGGGGCGGCCCCGCGCGCGGGGCCGCCCCGCGTCGTGCCGGCCCGCCCCCCTCGGCTAGACTCGCCGTCATGGTCCTCGCCGCGCTCCGCGCCGCCGACAAACAGTACGGCACCAAGGTGGTGCTGGACGGCGTGCACCTCGAGGTGCGCGCCGGGTCGCGGATCGCCCTCGTCGGCCGCAACGGCTCGGGCAAGACGACGGTCCTGCGGCTGCTCGGGGGAGAGGAGACCCCCGACGCCGGCGAGGCCTGGCGCCGCGACGACGTCGTCGTCGGGCACCTCGAGCAGGCCCCGACGTTCCCCGCCGGCGCCAGCGTCCGCGACGTCGCCGACGTCGCCTTCGCCGACCTCGACGCGATGGAGGACGACCTCGGTCGCCTCGAGCACGCTGGCCTCGACGACCCCGCGACGTACGCCCGCTGGGAGGCGCTCCACGCCCGCTTCGAACGCCGCGGCGGTTACCAGCGGCGCGCCCGCCGCGACATGGTCCTCGCCGCCCTCGGCTTCACCGGCCGCGAAGCGGAACCCGTCGACGGCTTCAGCGGCGGGGAGCGCACCCGCCTCGGGCTCGCCCGCCTCCTCATGCGCGCCCCCGACGTGCTGCTCCTCGACGAACCCACGAACCACCTCGACGTCGCCATGCGCCGGTGGCTCGAGGGGTGGCTCGCCCGCTACCGCGGCGCCGCCCTCGTCGTCAGCCACGACCGCGCCTTCCTCGACGGCGCCTGCGACGTCACCGCCGACGTCCGCCGCGGCCGCATCGAGACGTACGACGGTCCCCCCAGCGCCGCGCGCGCCGCCCGCGAGGAACGCGAACGGCTGGAGGCCCGCACCCGCGCCAACCAACGCAAGGAGGAGGCCCGCCTCGAGGCGATGACCGAGCGCATGCATGGCTGGGCGGGGCAGAACGCGAAGCTGATGCGCCGCGCCAAGGCGATGGAGAAACGCCTCGAGCGGCACCGCGACGGCATGCTCGCCGACGCCGAACGCGGGGAGCGGACCGTCGGCTTCGGGTTCGACGCGCACGACGGCGGCCACCTCGTCGTCCACGCCCGCCACCTCGCGAAGCGCTTCGACGGCCGGCCGCTGTTCGAGGACGTCGACCTGCTGCTGCGCGCCGGCGACCGGGTCGCCCTGACCGGGCCGAACGGGGCGGGGAAGACCACCCTCCTCCGGGTCCTGCTCGGCGAGCTCGCCAGCGACGACCCCCGCGCCGACGTCCGCTGGGGCGCCCGCGTGCGGGTCGGTTACTACGACCAGTCGCTCGCCGGCGTCGACCCCGAGTCGACCCTCATCGAGGAGCTCGCGCGGATGGTCGGCGAGCGCGAAGCGCACGACCTCCTCGGGCGGTTCCTGTTCCCCTACGAAGCGCAGTTCAAGACCGTCGCGAACCTCTCCGGCGGGGAACGCGCCCGGCTGGCGCTCGCCAAACTCAGTCGCTCCCCCTACGACCTGCTCGTCCTCGACGAACCGACCAACCACCTCGACGTCGAGATGATCGAAACGCTCGAGGCCGCCCTCGACGCCTACTCGGGTGCCCTCGTCGTCGTCAGTCACGACCGACGGTTCGCCGCCCGCCTCGCGACGCAGGTGTGGGAGGTCGCCGACGGCCGCTTCGAAGCGTACGAGGGCGACTGGGCGTTCTTCGAACGCAAACGCTCGGAACGCCGCCCGGCCGCCGCCCCCGGCCCCACCGACCCCACCGACCGAGGTCCCCGCGACGCCGCGCCCGCCCAGGACGCCCCCGCGCCCCCGCGGGACGCCACCGAGGCGGAGACGACCGACGAGCCGGGATCCGCGGCGGACGGCGAGGCGCTCGACCCGCGCTTCGCGGCGCTCTCCGCCTGGAAGCTCGAGCGCGAACTCGAGCGCCTGCAGGGGGAGATCGACGCCGGCGAGCGCGACCTCGCCGACCTCGCCGACGCCCTCGCCGCCCCCGACCCCGAGGCCGGCACCGACCTCGCCGAGCTCGGCCGCCGCCACGCCGACGCCGAAGCGCGCCTGCTCGGCGCGATGGCGGACTGGGAGGCGGCGCAGCACGCCCTCGACGCCAAGCGCCGGAAGGCGCCCTCCCGCGCGCGATAGACTCCCCCGAGCCGGGCGACGGCCGCCCGACCGACAGGAGGCCGCATGCAACGCATCCGATTCCGCAGTACCGCCGGCGTCGCCTGGGGCGAGCTCGAGGGCGGCGACGTGCACGTCCTCAGCGGGCCGATGGGCCGCCGCACCGGCGAGGTCCTCGCCGTCGGCGACGTCGGCCTGCTGGCGCCCGCCGACCCCACCAGCATCGTCTGCGTCGGGAAGAACTACGCCGACCACGTCGCGGAGATGGGCGGCGACCGCAGCGACCTCCCCAGCGAACCGGGGATCTTCCTCAAGTCGATCGCCACCCTCGCCGGCCCCGGCGACCCCATCCGCTACCCCCGCTGGACCGAGGACCTGCAGTACGAGGGGGAACTCGCCGTCGTCATTGGGCGCGAAATGCGCGACGTGCCCGCCGAGCGGGCGCTCGAGCACGTGCTGGGCTACACCATCGCGATCGACGTCACCGCCCGCGACAAGCAACGCAGCGACCTGCAGTGGGCCCGCGCGAAGAGCGCCGACGGCTTCTGTCCCGCCGGCCCCTGGCTGGAGACCGACCTCGACCCGAGCGACGTGCGGCTCACCACCCTCGTCAACGGCGAGGTCCGCCAGGACGGCCGCACCCGCGACCTGATCTTCGGCGTGCCGGAGATCCTCGCGTACGTCAGTTCCTTCCTCACGCTGCACCCCGGCGACCTCGTCCTGACCGGGACGCCGGAGGGCGTCGGGCCGCTCGCGGTCGGCGACGCCATCGAGGTCCGCATCGACGGCATCGGCGCGCTGCACGCCGACGTCGAGGCCGGCTGAGCGTCGCCCCGAGGCCCGTGCCCGACGCCGCCCCCCGCCGCGAGGACGCCCCCGCCGCCCCCGACGTCACCGACCTCGGGGGCGGCGTTCGGCGCATCGACGCCCGCCTCGGCGGGCGGCCTGAGGTCGTCGCGGTGTACCTGCACGCCCTCGCCGACGGCGGCGTCGCGCTGATCGAGACGGCGTCCGGCGCGACCGTCCCCACCGTCCGCGCCGCCCTCGACGCGCTCGGGATCGGGCCCCGCGACGTGCGCGCGATCGTGGTGACGCACGTCCACCTCGATCACGCCGCGGGCGCCGGGACGCTCGCCGCATGGAGCGGCGCACCCGTCGTCGTCCACCCCGCCGGCGCCCGCCACCTCGCCGACCCGACCCGCCTCTGGCGCAGCGCCGCGCGGCTGTACGGCGACGCGATGGATCCCCTCTTCGGCCCCATGGAGCCGGTCCCGGCGGACGCCCTGCGGGCGGTCGAGCCGGGCCCCCTCGCGCTCGGCGGGAGCCGCTTCGAGGTCGTGCACGCGCCCGGCCACGCGAACCACCACCTGGCGCTCCTGAGCGACGCCGGAGACGCGTACGTCGGCGACGCCGCCGGCATCCTCCTGCCCGGCGTCCCGCGCATCCGCCCCGCCCTTCCGCCCCCCGAAACCGACCTCGCCGCCGCCGCCGACACCTGCGCCCGCCTCGCGGCGCACCGCCCCCGCCGGCTGCACCTGACGCACTACGCCACCGTCGACGGGGACGACGCCGTCCAGGCGCACCTCGCCGACGTCCCCCGCCGGAACGCCGCCTGGGCGGACGTCGTGCGCGCCAGCCTCCGCGCGGGGGAGGACGCCCCGGCGACCGTCCGTCGCCTCGAGGCGCTCGAGGACGCCGAACTCGCCGCGGTCGGCGCCGACCCGGACCGCTGGGCGGACGACAAGCGCTCCAGCGACGCCGCGATGACCGCCGCCGGCCTCCGCCGCGCCCTCCGGACGCACGAGGGTCTCGGCGGTCCCGACGCCGACGCCGGGGGGGCCGGCGCGCCCGGGACGGCGTGACCGCCGCCACCGTGCGCGGTGCAGCGAACGCGACGCCGCACCGCGCCGCGCGGTAGCCTCCCCCCATGCTTCCGGCGTTGCGGACCCCCCGCCCCCCTCGCGCCCTCGCGCTCGCGACGGGCCTCGCCGCCCTCCTCGCCCCCCTCGTGGGCGGCTGCGCACCGGCCCCGGTCGGGACCGCCACCGTCGACGTCGTCCCCCGCGCGGAGGTCGGGTACTACCCGACCACCCCCGGGCTGCGCTGGATCTACCTGCCCGAGGACGCCCCCCTCGACGCCCCCCGCGTCCGCATGGAGATCGAGGGACCGACCGTCCTCGACGACGAGGTCGTCACCGCCTGGCACCTCGAGGGGCGCGGCCTCGACGTCCGCAGCTACCGCCGGCACGGCGAGGACGGCACCTTCCTGCTGCGCGAGGAGCGGCCCGGCACCGTCGTCACCTTCGATCCCCCCATCCGCGAGTGGCCCGCGACGCCGTTGCGGGTCGGCCTCACCTGGTCGGGCGACACCGAAGCGACGGTGACCTTCCCCGACGCCGACGCCGCCGAACGCACCGCGACGTTCGACGTGCAGTGGACCTCCACCGTCGTCGACGAACGCGAGGTCGTCGTGCCCGCCGGACGCATCCCGGTGTTCGTCGTCAACTTCGTGAGCCGCACGTTCGACGACGCCGGCGCGATCACCGAGACGTTGCGCCAGGAGGTCTGGTTCGCCCCGCAGTACGGCGAGGTCCGCACCGAGAACGGCTTCTTTTTGGTCGAAGCGAACCTCGCCCGCCCGTGAACGCCGCACCGCGCCGTGCGCGCCGGCTTACCGTCGCTGCGAACCCGGTGCGATACCCTCGCCCCCGAAGGAGCGGTCATTCATGGGACGACTCGACGAGATCCACGCACCGAGCGATCTGAAACGCGTCCCGCGCCACGAGCTGGCCGCCGTCGCCGACGAGCTGCGCGACGAGATCGTGCGCGTGTGCTCCGGCGTCGGAGGGCACCTCGCGTCCAGCCTCGGCGCGGTCGAACTGACGGTCGCGCTGCACTACCTGTTCGACAGCGAACGCGACCGGTTCGTCTGGGACGTCGGCCACCAGAGCTACGGCCACAAGATCCTCACCGGCCGGCGCGACCGCATGCACACGATTCGCGCGCACGGCGGCCTGGCCGGCTTCACGACCACGAGCGAATCGCCGCACGACGCCCTGACGGTGGGGCACGCCTCCACCAGCCTCGCCGCCTCGCTCGGCATGGCCCTCGCCCGCGACGCGCGCGGCGACGACTACCGGGTGACGGCGATCATCGGCGACGGCGCCCTCACGGGCGGGATGGCGCTCGCGGCGCTCAACCAGATCGGGCACGTCCGCCCGAAGATGACGGTCATCCTGAACGACAACGAGATGTCGATCAGCGAGAACGTCGGGGCGCTCAACCACTACATGCGCCACATGCAGGTCAAGCCGTGGCTGCAGCGCGCGGAGCGCGATGGCAAGCGCGCCCTGAGCGGCGGGGTGCTCGAGCCCCTCGCCCGCCTCGGGAGCGGCGCGAAGGCGGCGACCCGGCGTTTCTTCGACCCCGCCAGCGACAACCCGTTCCACGCCATGGGCCTGCGCTACGTCGGCCCGATCGACGGGCACGACGTCGACGAGGTGCTGTACTTCCTCGAGCACATCGACGCGCTCGACGGCCCCACGATGCTGCACATCGTCACCCGCAAGGGCAAGGGCTACTCCGTCGCGGAGTCCGACCCGATCACCTGGCACGGCGCCTCGAAGTTCGACCCCGCCAACCCGGTCGCGAAGGGCAAACCGTACGGCTGGTCGAACGCGTTCGGGGACGCCGCCATCCAACTCGCCGACGCCGACGACCGCGTGTGGGTCCTCACGCCCGCCATGCGCGAGGGGTCGGGGTTGGTGTCGTACTCCAAGCACCACCCCGAGCGCTACCTCGACGTCGGCATCGCCGAGGACGTCGCCGTCACCACCGCCGCCGGCCTGGCGCTGCAGGGGGAGAAACCGATCGTCGCGATCTACTCGACGTTCCTGCAGCGCGGCTTCGATCAGGTGGTGCACGACGTCTCGATCGAGAACCTCGACGTCGTGTTCGCCATCGATCGCGCCGGTCTGGTCGGGGGGGACGGCGCCACCCACCAGGGGGTGTACGACCTCGCGTACCTCCGCGCCATCCCGAACCTCGAGATCGCCATGCCGCGCGACGCCGTCCAGCAACGCGCGATGGTGAAGGCCGCCCTCGACATGGGCGGCCCGAAGGCGATCCGTTGGCCCCGCGGGTCGGTGGACGCGCCCCCCGAAGCGGACGTGGACGCCTGGCCGGACGTCGCGTGGGGCCAGGCCGAGGTCCTCAAGCCCGGGACCGACGTGTGGGTGTGGGCGCTCGGCCCGACCGTCGCGTACGCCCTCGAGGCGGCGGGCGACGACCCCCGCATCGGGGTGGTGGACGCGCGCTTCGTCAAGCCGCTCGACCGCACGCTCCTCGCCCGCCACGCGCAGGAGGCGTCGCACGTCGTGACGATCGAGGATCACAACCTGCCCGGCGGCTTCGGATCCGCCGTCAGCGAGGCGTTCACCGACGACGCGCTGCCCGCCCGCCTCACGCGGCTCGGCGTTCCGGACGTCGTCGTCCCGCACGGCGACCCGAAACGCCAGCACGACGAACTGGGGTACGGCCCCGAATCCCTCCGCGCGACCCTCGCGCGTTTGCTCGGGGACGCCGCACCGGAGGCGAACGACGACGCGGAGGAGGCGGCTACCTCCTCCGGCAGCGAGCGCCCTGCGGCGGTCGCCACCGCCGCCGGGGACGCCGCCGCGAAGACGACCTGACGTCCGTTGACACTCCGTGGATGGGCGGGTATTCTCTCTCTCGCTCGCACCGCGCGAGTCACGTCGGGGAGCCGTAGTGTAGCGGTTAGCATATCTGCCTGTCACGCAGAAGGTCGCGGGTTCGAATCCCGTCGGCTCCGCCAGACGAACCGGAAGGGCGCCCTCCAGGGGGCGCCCTCCCACACGGCCGGGTAGCTCAGTTGGTAGAGCATACGACTGAAAATCGTAGTGTCGGCGGTTCGATCCCGCCCCCGGCCACCACCCACCGCTCCGCGTACGCGCCAACGTAGCTCAGCGGTAGAGCAGCCGATTCGTAATCGGCAGGTCGTCGGTTCAATTCCGACCGTTGGCTCCACCCCGGCCCCCCGCTCCGCGCGGGGGGCCTGCACGTGGTGTTCGGGGGCGCCGGCGCGCGGGGCCGTCGGACTCAGGCGCGGGGCCGCAGCCGGACCGGGAGGCCCCCCTCGGGCTGCAGCGTCATGCCGACCGGCTTCCGTGGGCGGGCGTCGACGAGCTCGACGTCGTAGCGGCCGAACGCCAGCGCGAGGGCGGCCTTGACGAGCGCCGTCGAGGTGCCTGCGCCGACGCAGTAGCGCGCCCCGTACCCGAACGGGAGGTACGCGAAGGGGTCGGGTGGGGCCCCCTCGAAGCGCTCGGGACGAAAGGCGTCCGGCGCGTCGTAGACGCGGGGGTCGCGGTGCGTGAGGAGTACCGAGAGCGCGACGCGGCGACCGGCCGGCAGGTCGGTGCCGGCGATGCGGACGGGGCGGGTGGTGCGCCGCAGGACCGCCGCCGCCGGCGGGCGGAGGCGGAGGACCTCCTTGAGGTAGCGGTCGACGACCGGGTCGTGCTGCACGTCCGTGGGGGAGAGGTCCCGCACCGCTTCGCGGAGCGCCGCGCCCGCGGTGGGGTGCTCGAACGCCAGTTGGACCGCCCACGCGAGCGCGGCGGAGGTGGTGTCGAACCCGGCCGAGATCAGGCTCAGGCTCTGGTCGCGCAGTTCGTCGCGCGACAGGGCGGGACCGCCGTCCTCACGCCGTTGCGCGATCAGTAGGTCCAACGCGCCCCCGGTCGCGCCGTCGGCCGGGCGGTCGGCGTCGAACGCCGCTTCGCGGCGCGCGAGTTCGGCGTGGAGCGCCGCGTCGACCCGACGTCGGGCGGCGAGGAAGCGCGCCCACGGCGTCCCGGGAAGCGGGATCTTCCACTGTTGTTCGAGCATCGGGCGGCCGGGGAAGTCCATGAGGGCGTTCACGTCCCGCAGCCAGGCGTCGTCCCGCGCGAGGGGGGCGTCGCCGAGGACGATGCCGGCGATGATCCGCACGAAGCGGGTGCGGAGTTCGCGGTAGAGGTCGACCGTCGCTCCGCTCCGGGCGAGCGCGTCGAACCAGGGCCCCAGGACCGCCTCGCCGCGCGCCAGCCAGGCGTCGACCTCGCGCCCGTGGAACGCCGGTTGGACCGCCTTGCGGCGCGCCTTGTGGTCCGGTTCGTCACTGTGGATCAGCGCGGTGGGGCCGCCGACCGGACGCAGGAAGTCGTAGCCGCCGCGTTGCGAGAAGGCGTCGGCCTCCTCGAACAGCACGGTGCGGGCGGCGTCGCGCCCCACGAACCAGGCGAACCGGATCGGGCCGGCCCCGAACGTGAAGGCGTCGCCGTACCGCTCGTGCAACGTCCGGATCGCGTCGTGCAGGTCGTCGCCGGCGGCGGACAACACCTGGAGGTGTTCGCGCCCGCGGGGGCCGGGGACGGGGGTGGGGGGCACGTCAGCGGATGTCGTGCAGGATCTCTTCGAGGCCTTCGACGTGCAGCAGCACGATCTCCTTCGGGCGGGTGTCGATCACCCGTTCCCCCTCGAGCGCCTTGAGCGCCCGCGTGACCGTCTCGCGGCTGGTGCCCGCCATGTTCGCCAACTCCTGGTGGGTGAGGTGCACGACGGGCGGACCGCCGTCGAGGTGCACGATGCCGGAGCGGTACAACTGCAACAGCACGTACGCGACGCGCCCCTGGGCATCCTGGTAGGAGAGGATCTGCGCCTCGTCGTCCATGCCGCGCAGGCGCGCGGCGAGGGTGGCGTTGACGTTCAGGCCCACCTGCGGGTGGGTGCGCATCAGGTGCCGGAAGTCGTCGTCGAACAACAACAAGGCGGTGACGTCCTCCACCGCCAGCGCCGTGGCGCTGCGTTCGCCCTCGGTGAGCGGCGCCATCTCCCCGAAGTACTCCGGGGGGCGGAGCATCGCGAGGGTCTTCTCGTGCCCGCCGAGATCGACCTTGGAGAGCTTCACGACCCCTTCGAACAGCACGTACACCGCCTCGCCGACGTCCCCCTCGCGGAACAGCACCTCGCCGGCGGGGAAGCGGCGGCGCTGCACGGCGTCGGCGACGATGCCGAGGAGGCGATCGTCGGCGTCGGCGAAGAGCGGCACGGTGCGCAGGAAGGCGATGCGCTCGTCGCGGGTCGGGCTGGGAACGTCCGGCGCGGCTTCGTTCATGCAAGCCGAACGCTACCACGCCCCTGGTACCCTCCGCGCGTGACGTTCGCCCTTTCGTGCCGCGATGTGCGCCGTACCTTCCCGACCCCGTCGGGCCCCCTCGAGGTGCTGGCCGGGGTGGACCTCGACGTCGAACCGGGCGAGGTCGTCGCGATCCTCGGTCCGTCGGGCAGCGGCAAGACGACGCTGTTGCACCTCCTCGCCGGCCTCGACCGCCCCACGTCGGGGGAGGTGTGGTGGGGCGACCTGGCGGTGCACGAACGCCCCCCGCGGGCGTGGGCGCGGGAGCGGGCGGCCCACGTCGGTCTGGTGTTCCAGGACCCCCACCTGGTCGGCGAGCTCGACGCGACCGCGAACGTCGAGCTCCCCGGGCGGTTCGCGGGGCGGCGGACGCCGGGCCGCGCCCGCGACCTGCTGGCCGACGTCGGCCTGGCCGAACGCGCTCACGCGCACCCCGCCACCCTGTCGGGCGGGGAGCGCCAGCGGGTGGCGTTGGCGCGCGCCTGGTACCTGGACCCGCCGCTGCTCCTCGCCGACGAGCCGACCGGGAGCCTCGACCGCGCGACGGCGGCGCAGGTGTTCGAACGCCTCGTGGACCTCGCCCGGTCGCACGGCCGCGCGGTCGTCATGGTCACGCACGACGAGGGCTTGGTGCGCGACGTCGACGCCCGCTACCGTCTCGCCGGCGGGCGCCTGACGCGCGACGCGACCGACGCCCCCTGACCCCGCGAGGTCGGCCGACGCGGCCCGGACGACGCTCCGCTGCGTGCATGGGGGGATTCGTCGGGTCAGCCGGGCGGGTCGGCGTCCGCCTCGGCCGCCGGGCTGCGGTCCGCCGCGAAGCGCACGAGCCACCGGCGGACGCGCGGGCGCAGGCGGTTCACGCCGTAGAGGATCGGCAGCAGCGCCAGGGCGGTCAGGACCAACGCCGCGTCGTTGACGAGCAGCCGCTCGCCGGCCCAGGCGGACACGACCAGCCAGGGGACGCGGGCCGCCATCGCCGTCGCCCACAGGGCGCGCGCCGACAACGACGACAGGCCCGCCGCCATCACGGCGACGTCGAGGTTCAAGATCAGGAACACCACGAACCACACGGCGTACGAGCGGACCCCCAGGAACGCCTCCCACTCGCTCCACACCCGCTCGGGAACGAGGCGGCGCATCGCCCGGCGGCCGACCTGCCGCGACAGCGTCAGGGCGAGGCCCGCCCCGAGCGCCAACCCGACGAGCCCGTAGAAGATGGCGGGCAACGTCCCGAAGGCGGTCCCACCGATCGCGGCGATGAGGGGGGTGGGGATGACGGGGATCAGGGCCGCCAGGAGGAACCCGGCGACGTACCAGGCGGGCGCCAACCACCCCTGCGACGTGATCGCGACCGTCAACCCCTCGACCATGCCCCCAAGCGTACGCCACCGCTGCCCGTCCCCGCGTCCGGCGGTATCCTTCGTCCGTGCCCGACCCGCACCCCGTCCGGCTTCGGCCCCGCCTCCACGCCCGCCCGTGGGGCGGCGACGCCCTGCCGGCCCTCCCCGGAGCGGTGCCGCCCGACGGCCCCGGGCCGGTCGGCGAGGCGTGGCTCGCCGACGGCGACGCGCCGGTCCTCGGGGGGCCGTGGGACGGCGCGACCCTCGGGGCGCTCGCCGCCGACGACCCCGCCGGGTGGCTCGGGCGGGCGGCCGCGCCCGGTGACGTGCGCGTCCCGATCCTCGTCAAACTCCTCGATCCCGCCGCCTGGTTGTCGGTGCAGGTGCACCCGGACGACGCGTACGCGCGGCGGCGCCACCCGGACCGTCCCGACCGCGGGAAGGTGGAGACGTGGCGGGTCCTCGAGGCGCCGCCCGGCGCGGAGGTCGCCTGGGGGTTCCGCGCGGCGACGGACGTAGGTGCGGTCCGCGCCGCCGTGCGCGACGGCACCCTCCGGGCGCACCTGCGGACCCGCGCGGTCGAGGCCGGCGACGTCGTGCACAACCCGGCGGGCACCGTCCACGCGCTCGGGCCGGGCGTCCGGGTGTACGAACTGCAGCAGGCGTCCGACCTCACCTACCGCCTCTACGACGACGGGCGACTCGGTCCCGACGGCGCCCCGCGGGCGCTGCACCTGGACGACGCCCTCGCCGTCGCCGACCTCTCCGGGGCGCCGCCCCGCCCGCCGGCGCAGGAGCCGGTCGAGGTCGGCTGGACGAACCGGGCGACCTGCCCCCACTACGCCCTCGACGAGGCGGACGTCGCCGCGGAGGTGGAGGCGGCCGCGACCGGCCCCATCCCCCACGTTCTGAGCGTCGCCTCCGGCGCGGTCCGCCTGCACGTCGGTGGGCGGACGTGGGAGGGCCCGTACGGCGCGACGTTCTGGCTGCCGCCGGGGACGCCGCCCACCCGCATCACCGGCCGCGGTCTCGTGCTGCGCGCCCGGCCGGCGGAGGTCGCGCCGTGAGGCGGCCGCGCGGGGCGCGCCGCGCGCGGCCGGTGGGCGCACGGGTCCGGCGGGCGGCGGTCCTGGTCGTGGGGGCCGCTCTCGCCGCCGCCGCCGGGGCGCTCGCGGTGTGGCTCCCGCCCGGCCCGCTGGTGCCCGCCGCGGACGCCGCGGTCGGGTACGTCCCTCCGGACCTGGTGCGGGTCCGTGCGTACGAGGCGGCGGGGGGCGGCGTCGAGGTCGCGCCGCGCGGCAGCGTCGCCGACCTCACGCTCGTGCTGTACCCGGGCGGGCGGGTCCGCCCGCACGCCTACGCGTGGCTCGGGGTGGCCCTCGCCCCGACCGGCGTACGGACCCTGATCCCCACGATGCCGCTCGATCTCGCGGTGTTCGGCCGCGACCGGCTCGACGCCCTCACCGAGGCGGGCCTCGTCGGGCCCGGCCCGGTGGTGCTCGCAGGCCACTCGTTGGGCGGCGCGATGGCGGTCGCGCACCTCGCGCGGCGGGCGGAGGGCGCGGTCGACGCCCTCGTGCTGATGGGGGCGTACCCGGCGTCGGAGGACGACCTGTCCGGCCGCGACCTCCCGACCCTCGTCCTCGCCGCGGAGCACGACGGCCTGGCGACGCCCGACGAGGTGCGTGCCGGCCTCGCCCGCCTCCCGGTCGGGGCGGGCGTCGAGCGGATCGATGGGGCGGTGCACGCCTTCTTCGGGCGCTACGGCCCGCAGCGCGGCGACGGCGTCCCGACCGTGCCGCGCGCGAGCGCGGAGCGCGAGATCGCGGGGGCGCTCGAGGCGTTCCTCGCCGCCGTCCGCTGAGGCGACCGACGCCCCCCTCGGGGGGATCGAGGGGCAGTGCGGTGGGGGTTCAGGTGCCGGGGGGGAGGTAGCGCCGCCAGATCGGGTCGACGTCCGACAACAGCCCGTAGGCGCTGCTGAACACGAAGCGGGGCGCGCGGGGGGTGCGGGCCAGCGTCATGCGGGCCTCCTCCGGCGTGCGGTCGCGTTTCTTGGCGTTGCACGCGCGGCAGCAGGCGACGACGTTCTCCCAGCTGGTCGGTCCGCCGCGGCTGCGGGGCAGGACGTGATCGAGGGTGAGGTCGCTCCCGCGGGCGCCGCAGTACTGGCAGCGGTGGTCGTCGCGGCGGAACAGGTTGCGGCGGTTGAACGCCACCTTCTGTCGGCCGGGCCGGCGGACGTACCGCGCGAGGCGCACGACGCTGGGGACCGGCACGGCGCTCGACGGGGTGCGGAGGAACGTGTCGGCGTCCTCGACGCGGACCGCGACGTCGGTCATCAGGAGTTGGATGGCGCGCTTGACGCTGCAGACGTGCAGCGGTTCGAAGCTGGCGTTGAGGATCAGGACGCGCGCGGCGGTGGGGTCGGTGAGCGGCTCCAGCCCGAGGAGTTCGGCGAGCTGCGCATCCTCGTTCGCGACGTCGGATGCACCGTCCCGAGCAGCGGTGTTCACGCCGTACGGTGCGTCCGGCGGTCCCGAGGACCGGTCGCCGGCCTCGGCGGCGGGCGCGTCCGGGTCCTGGATCGGGTCGTGGTTCGGGTCGGCGTCGTGCGCGGTCGCTCCCACCTCCACCCGCAGGCTACCGCATGCGCGTCCGCCGTTCGTCAGCCCGGCGGACGGGCGACCGCCCCGTCGAGGAGGCGCGCCACCAGGGTGGGGTAGGGCAGCCCCCCGGCGGCCCACAGGCGGGGGTACATCGACCGGGCGGTGAAGCCGGGGAGGGTGTTCACCTCGTTGACGAGCAACGTCCCGTCCGGCATCAGGAACAGGTCGACGCGCGCGAGGCCCTCGAGCCCGAGCGCATCGAAGGCGTGCAGCGCCACCGCGCGGGCGGCGTCGGCGGTGGCGGGGTCGAGGGGGGCGGGCACCCGCAACTCCGTCGCGTCGCCCGCGTACTTGTGCTCGTAGTCGTAGAAGGCGCCGTCGGGCACGACGATCTCGCCGACGGGGGAGGCGGCCGGCGGGGTGCCGTCGAGGATCGCGACCTCCAGCTCGCGGGCGCCCTCCGCCGCCGCCTCGACGAGGCTGCGCGGGTCGTGCCGGAGGGCGTCGGCGAGGGCGGCCTCCTGCTGCGCGGCGTCGTCCGCGCGGGCGATGCCGACCGAGGAGCCCAGGTTGGCGGGCTTGACGAAGCGCGGCCAGGGGAGGTCGGCGAGCGGCGCGAGGGCGGCGCGCGGGTCGCGCGCGACGGCGTCCCGGTGGACCGCGCGCCAGGGGACCTGCGCGACGCCGGCCGACGCGAGCACCTGCTTCGTGACGATCTTGTCCATCGCCACGGCGCTGGCGCGCACCCCCGCCCCGACGTACGGGACGCCGGCGGCGTCCAGGAGGCCCTGGAGGCGACCGTCCTCGCCGCCGGGCCCGTGCAGGAGCGGCAGGACGACCGGCGTCGTGCCGCGCGCGTCGGCGCGGGCGACGAGGGCGCGCAGGGCGGCGGCGAGGTCGTCGAGGAGGGCGATGCGGGGGGTGGCGTCCGGCGCCGGCGCCGGGGGAGCGGGGGGGACGCCCGCCGACGCCGCCCGGAGGGCGGCCTCGCCGTCCGCGACGGACGTCAGGCCGCGTCCGTCGCGGCGGAGGACGCGGGGCATCCAGTCGGCGACGTCGCCGGCCTCCGCGACCAGCGACGCGGCGGAGGCGAGGGAGACGGCGTGCTCGTCCGACGGCCCGCCGCACAGCAGCAGGACGGTGTGGCGCGCGGCGTCCCCCGACGCGGGGGCGGCGGGGCCGCCGCCGGGCCCGCTGGGGCCGCCGTCGGGG
>CAJXOA010000002.1 GCA_913057685.1 uncultured Trueperaceae bacterium | reverse complement strand
GCCTCACCGCCGGCGTGGAGGTCCCCGTGGCCGAATCCGTCGCGCTCCGCGCCGAAGCGATCGCGCTCACCTCGGGCCGGCGGAGCGCGGCGGTGGGCGTGACGTTCGCGCTGCCCTGACGTCGGGACCGACGGAGCACGGACGCGCGCAGCCCCCGCGGGCTGCGCGCGTCGCGTCGTGCAGGGCGTAGATGGGCTTCGCGTGCTAGGATGCCGGCTTGCAGGGCGGACCATCCGATCGCGGAAGTTCGCTTCCGAGGAAAGTCCGGGCACCGCAGGGCAGGATGCCAGCTAACCGCTGGGCGCGTAAGGCGACGGCACGTGCAACAGAAAGCAGACCGCCTGCTCGTCAGGTCAGGGTGAAACGGTGCGGTAAGAGCGCACCAGTGCCGTCGGTAACGACGGCAGCTAGGTAAACCCCATCCGGTGCAAGGTCCGAGAGGGAGAGAGGGCTTGCCCGGCCCGCCAACATCTCCGGGTCGACTGCTCGAGGCGTGCGGCGACGCCCGCCCTAGATAGATGATCGGACCCGCCTTCGGGCGGCGACAGAACCCGGCTTACCGGTCCGACCTGCCACGCGAACGCGGGCGAGGGAATCCCCTCGCCCGCGTCCTCTTCGTTGCCGGGAACGCGTCGCGCTCCCGGCCTCGGTGGGTGGGGTCGTTCAGCGAACGGCGGGCGCGCCGGCGCCGACCTCGCCGCAGGCGACGAACGTCTGGATCTCCTGGGGCGAGAGGTGCACCATCACCAGGTGGTTGTCGGTGAGGATCGCTTCGATGGGCGCATCGACCTGCGTGACCGACATGCCGGTCGTGCCGCTGACGTTGTTGAGGGGGATGGCGACGGGGCCGGGGGCGCTGCAGTCGCCGGTGTGCAGGTGGGCGGGGTGGTTGCCGCCCTCGGGCGTGCCGTCGAGATCGAGGGTGACGAGGGTGCCGCCCTGGGAGCGCTCGAGCGTGATGGTGCCGGAGACGCCGGAGTCGTTCAGGGCCCCGACCGGCAGCTGAATCGCGTCGGTGGTGGCGGCGGTGACCGACGGGGGCAGCAGGACGGTGTCGACGACGTGGATGACGCCGTTGTCCGCCGCGACGTCCGCCTGGACGACGGTGGCGTCGTTGACGTGCACGGTGCCGCCGTCGACCTGGATGGTGACCGATTCGCCCTGCACCGTTTCGGCGCTGCCGAGCGTCACGACGTCGGCGGCGGGCACCTCGCCGGCGACCACGTGGTAGGTCAGGACGGCGGTGAGGAGGTCGGGGTCGGCGAGGACGGTGTCGAGCAGGCCGTCGGGGAGGGCGGCGAAGGCGTCGTCGGTCGGCGCGAAGACGGTGAACGGACCGTCGCCGGCGAGGACGTCGACGAGGCCGGCCTCCTGGACGGCGGTCACGAGCGTGTCGAAGCCGGCCGAGGCGGCGACCTCGGGGATCGTTTGGGCCGTGGCGGCTCCGCTGAGCGCGACGGCGGCGAGCAGGGTGACGAGGATCGAACGCATGGTGCCTCCTGAGGGAGCGTGGAGTCGGTGGGCCGGGGATGCGGCGGGTTCGCCGTCCTGGACCGTCGGCAAGGATAGGCCGGTCCGGCGACGTCGTTCTGCGACAACGGTCACCGTGCCCGTGAGCCCGACTACGATGCGGCGCGTGTCGCGCCCGCCGCGTTGCGGGCGCCGCTCCGGGCGGCCGCGACGGAGGCGGGCGACGCGAACCGGTTCGTCGGGCGGCTCCGCACCGAGGAGCGCCTCGCGCACGCGTTCGACGACGGGGCGCGGGTCGTGAGCGTCGTCGGCGTCCACGGCGTCGGGACGTCGACGTGCGTCCAGCGCACCCTCGCCGCCACCCCCGACGGCGGGGACGGTGCGGTGGCGTGCGTCCCCCTGCGCGGGGTGCCGGTCGACCGCATCGCAGCGGAGGTCGCGCGCGCCGCCACGCCGGACGGCGACCGGCCTGCCCGCATCGTGGTGCTGGACGACGTTCCCGGCGACGAGACGTCGCGCGCGGCGGTGCGGGCGGCGCTCGCCGCCCCGCCGCACGCCGACGGTCCTCGCTGGGTCGTCACCGGGACGGCGCCGCTAAGCGTCCCGGACGAGGTGACGATCCCCCTCGGGGGCCTGACGGTGGCCGCCCTGGGGGCGGAGGCGAGCGAACGGATCGACGACGCCCCGACCCTTCGGATCCTGCACGCCGCCGCCACGGCGGCAGGCCGCTCCACCGCACCCCATGCGTCGGAGCGCGCCACGTGGGTGCGGCTGGCGCGCGAGGTCGGCGGGCACCCCGGTGCGCTCGTGCAGCTCGGTGCGCGGGTGGCGCGCGACGGGACGCCGATGCCCGCGATGGGCGGCGGCCCTACCGCCTTCGTGCGGGCGGCGTTCGGACCCGACGCCGCCGCGGTCGTTCCGGAATGGGCGGCGCTCGCGCCCGAGGCGCGCACGGTCGTGCGGGCGCTCGCGCACCTCCGTGCGGGCGGCACCGCCGACGACGTCGCGGCGCTCGCGGACGTCCCGGTGGACGCGGTCCGGGGGCGCCTCCTCGAGGCCCGGCGGCGGGGGCTGGTGCGGACGACCGACGACGACCGCTTCGCGGTGTCCGCCGAGACGGCGGCGGCGCTACGCGCCGACGCGTCCGGCGACCCCGACGCCGCGGCCCTCGCCGACCGCCACGCGGCGTTCGTGCGGCGGACCGTCGCGGCGCTCGCCGGCCCCGGTCGGGACGGACCGACCGGCGCGGCGTCGGTCGCGATGCTGGAGCGCCTGGACGACGTCGAGGCGGCCCTCGATCACGACGTCGAGCACGATCCGGCGCGGGCGCTGTTCGTGGCGGGACGGACCTGGCCGGCCTACCGGCGGATCGGGCGGGCGGCGACCCTCCTGCGCTACGTCGCTGTGCTGCTCGACGCGCACGGGAACGACCTATCGCCCGGCGCGCAGGCGGCGGCGTTCGCGACTCGCGGGAGCCTGGAGACGATCGCCGGGCGGTGGACGGAGGCGAAGGCGTCGTTCGAGGCGGCGCTCGCGATCCACGCGGAGGGGGTGGACGTCACCGCCGAGGCGCGGGTGCACCTGAACCTCGCGCAGGTCGAGGCGAGCCTCGCGGACCTCGACGCCGCCGAAGCCCGCCTACGGCGCGGCCGGGACCTGGCGGAGGCGCACGACCTCCCGTGGGTCGCGGCCGCCTGCACCGGAAACCTCGGGCACGTCCTTCGCGGGCGCGGCGACCGCGCTGGGGCGGCCGCCGCGTACCGCGAGGCGATCGCCGCCCTGAAGCCCCTGAACGACGCCTACAGCGTGGCGGGCCTGCGGATCGCCGCGTTGAGCGTCGCGGCGTCGGACGGCGCACCGGCCGACGTGATCCGCGAGGTCCACACCCTCGATCTCGACCTCGGGTCGGTCGACGGCGTCGAGCGCCGGAGCCTCCGGCGTCCGTTCCGCGCCATGCGCGACGCGGTCGCGGCGTCGGGGCACGCGATGGCGGCGGAACTCCTCGACCGCATCGCTCGCGAACACCACCTGGGCTGACGCCCGTCCTCGACGCGGTCCCTACACCGCCCCCCACACCGCTCCCAACACCGCTCCCCTACATCGCTCCCCACCCCGCTCCCCCACCGCCCCCCACCGGTCCCCACCGCATGCCTCGGTCGTCGCCCCGCGCGCGCTGCGCGGGGCCGGCGCGTCCCCTCGCCCGGCCCGCCCCACCCAGGGTGCGGGCCGGGGGTCGGGCCGAGCGAAGGGGCCGCAGGGCCGTGCCCGTGGGAGGAATCCGCGCACCGGTGTGGAATTCGCCCCATTCGTGGGAAACGGTGGGAGAACGTGGGAGATTCGTGCTAGTATGGGGCATCTCGGGGAGGAAGCGTGGCGGGTCGTGCCACCCCCGAAGACTCCGGACGCGGGAGCGAGCCATTGCCCTTCGGCGAGTACCAGTATTCGGTGGACGACAAGGGACGCGTCATCGTCCCCCCCGCCTTCCGCGAATTCGTCGCGGACGGCATGGTCGTCACCCGCGGCATGGAGGGCTGCCTCTACGTCTTCCCCGTCGGCGCCTGGAGCCGCATCGAAGCGCGCCTCGAGGAGCTGCCGCTCACCGACGCCGACGCCCGCGCGTTCGTGCGCTTCTTCTACTCCGGCGCCGCGAAGGCCAAGCTCGACGGCACCGGCCGCATCAGCCTCCCCACCCCCCTGCGGGCGTTCGCGAAGCTGGACGCCGACGAGGGCCCGGTCATCGTGACCGGCGCCCCCAACCGCCTCGAACTCTGGAACGAGGGCCGCTGGCACGACCTGCTCGACGACGTCCAGGTCGAACCGCCCGCCCCCGGCCTCCTGTCGGAGTTGATCGGATGATCGCCCCCGTCCCCTTCCCCATCGCCGCCGCCGCCCACGGCGCCGGCGGCGCCGGCCCCTCCGGCCGGTCCGGCCCGACCGACCCCGCGGGCGCCGGCGGCGCGTCCGGCCCCGGCGTCGCACCCGACGCCCCGCACGTCCCCGTGATGCTCGAGCGGTGCCTCGAAACGCTGGACGTCCAGCCGGGCCGCTGGTACGTCGACGCCACCTTCGGAGCCGGCGGGCACACCCGCGCCCTGCTCGCGCGCGGCGCGAAGGTCGTCGCCGTCGACCGCGACCCCGACGCCGCCACCCGCGCCGCAGCGATCGCCGACGACGCCCTGGTGTTCGTCCCCGGCGACTTCCGCGACGTCGAGGCGCTCGTCGCCAGCGCGGGGGTCCCCGCCCCCCACGGCGTCCTGATGGACCTGGGCGTCTCCAGCATGCAGCTCGACGAAGCCGACCGCGGCTTCGCCTTCCGCCACGACGGCCCCCTCGACATGCGCATGAGCGGCGCGGGACGGAGCGCCGCCGACGTCGTCGCCGACGCCTCGGAGGCGGAACTCGCCGCGATCCTGTACCGCTACGGCGAGGAGCGCCACAGCCGCCGCCTCGCCGCCGCGATCGTACGCGCCCGCGGCGACGAACCCATCCGCACCACCGCACGCCTCGCGGACGTCGTCGCCGCGGCGTACCCCGGCGGCCCCCGCCGCGACCACCCCGCCCGCCGGACCTTCCAAGCGCTCCGCATCTACGTCAACGACGAACTCGCCGCCCTGCAGGAGGGCCTCGAGGGCGCCGCCCGCCTCCTCGCCCCCGACGGCCGCCTGGTCGTGCTCACGTACCACAGCCTCGAGGACCGCATCGTCAAGCGCTTCTTCCGCGACGCCGCGCGCCTGACGCCCCTCACGAAGAAACCCGAGACCGCCTCCGAGGCGGAGATCGACCGCAACCCCCGGGCGCGCGCCGCGAAACTGCGCGTCGCCCGCAAGGAGCCCGCATGAGCCGCCGCCTCGTGACCCCCACCACCCTCGTGGGGCTGTACCTGACGCTCCTGCTCGCCCTCGCCGCGCTCGGGGTGCACAACCAGCGGCTCGTCCGCACCGAAGCGGCGCTCCGCGACGACCTCGCCGCCGCCCGCCTCGCCGCCGTCGAGGCGCGCGCCGCCGCCGCCGCGGTCGAAGGTCCGCTCGCCGTCGCCCGCTGGGCGCAGGCCCGCGGCATGGTGCCGGCCCCCGACGTCGAGGTCGTCCGGCACGTCCAGCCGCTCCCCGCCCCCACCCTTCCGCCCGCACCCGACGCGGCATCCACCCTGGAGGTGACGACGACGTGGCGTTGAACGCCTCCGACCCCCGGCGCCCCCTCGCGCCCTCCGGTGCGACGCGCACCTCGGCGCCGCGCGCGACCGGCCCGAGCGAACTGCGGCTCGCCCGCCGCGGCCTCCTCCTCGTCCTGATCGCCCTCCCGCTCCTCGCGGCGTTGAGCGGCTTCGCGATGCAGCAGCACGGCGCCCCGATCTGGCCCAGCGCCCCCGCCGAGGCGCCCGAACGCGGCCGCATCCTCGCCGCCGACGGCACCATCCTCGCCGACGGCGACGTCGCCCACCGCCGCTACCCCCAGGGCTCCCTCGCCGCGCAGGTCGTCGGCTTCTCCGGTCGCCTGCAGCCCGACGGTCGCTACGGCCTCGAAGGGATCGAGTACGCCCTCGACGCGCGCCTCGCCGCCGGCCGCGACGTGACGTTGACGCTCGACCCGGTCCTGCAGTCCGCCGCCGAACGCCACCTGCAGGCCAGCATCGACGACTCCGGCGCGGAGAACGGCTCGGTCGTCATGCTCGAGGCGGACACCGGCCGCATCCTCGCCACCGCCAGCTACCCCACGTACGACCCGAACGCCTTCCAGGGCGCCTCCCGCGAAGCGATCGGCAACCAGGCGTTCCTGCGCCAGTACGAACCCGGGTCGGTCATGAAGCCGTTCGTCGTCGCCGCCCTCCTGCAGAGCGACCGCGCGACCCTCGACGAGCCGATCGACGCGCCCCCCACCCTTCGGGTGGGCAGCAAGACGTTCCGCGACGTCGCGACCCACCCCGACCGCCTGCCGCTCCGCGACGTGCTGCGCTACTCGAGCAACACCGCCATGCTGAACCTCACCGAACGCTTCGAACCGCAGGAGCTGCACGCCTGGCTGCGCCACTACGGCTTCGGCCAGTCGCTACCGCTGCGCTCCGCCTACACCCGCCCCGGCACCCTCAACCCCTGGCAGAACTGGGTCCCGCAGGACCAGGCGAGCGTCACGATCGGCCAGAGCGTCGCCACCACCCCCCTGCAGCTGGCGGCGGCGTACGCGATCCTCGCGACCGACGGCGTGTACGTCCCACCCCGCCTCGTCGAGGACGAGGCGACGCCCGACCCCCACCGGGTGTTGTCCACCGACGTCGCGCGCGAGGTGCGCAGCATGCTGCGCTACACCGTCGAACGCTCCGGCCTCCGCGACACCGCCATTCCCGGCGTCGCCGTCGCCGGCAAAACCGGAACCGCCGACATCTACGACCCCGCGCAGGGCACCTACCCCGACGGCTGGTACTCGCTGACGTTCGCCGGCATGTTCCCCGCCGACGACCCGGAGGTCGTCATGGTCGTGATGCTGCAGAAGCCCGACGCCGGCGCCAGCAGCACCTACACCGCCGCCCCGCTGTTCCGCGCGATCGGCAGCGAAGTCGTCGCGCACTGGGGCGTCGCCCCCGCCCCCGCCCCGCTCGCCGAGGCCGCCCGGTGACCCCCCACCCCCCGCGCCGCCGAACGCCCCCCAGCGGGTAACGTGAGGGCGACGTGACGCCCGACGCCGCGCCCTCCCCCATCCCGCCCTCGGCCCCCCGCCGCCTCCCCGCCCGGACGCTCGCCCGGCTGCTCGGCGCGGCGCCCGCCCCCGGCACCGATCCGGATGCGCTCCCCGCCGTCACCGGCGCCGCGCACCACGACGGCCGCATCCGACCCGGCGACGCCTTCTTCGCGCTCCCCGGCGCCACCCACCACGGCCTCGACCACGCCGACGCCGCCCTCGCCGCCGGCGCCGCCCTCGTCGTGTCCGACCGCCCGCACCCCCACGGGCTCGTCGTCGACGATCCCGCCGCCGCCCTGCTGGCGCTCGGGCGCTGGGCCCGCGCACGCCTCCGCAGTTCGGTCGTCGGCGTCACCGGCTCCGCCGGCAAGACCACCGCTCGCGCCCTCCTCGCCGCCGGCCTCGACGCCGCCGCGGGCGACGGCAACCTCAACACCCCCCACGCCCTCGCCGGACGCCTCCTGCGCGCCTGGAGCGAGGACCTCCCCCACCCGCTCGTGCTGGAGATGGGGATCGACCACGTCGGCGAAATGGACCGCATCGTGCACCTCGTCCGGCCCGACGTCGGCCTCCTCACCGCCATCGGTCCCGCCCACCTCGACGGCTTCGGGGACGTCGCCACCGTCGCGCGGGAGAAGGGCCGGCTCCTGCACGGCGTCGCCCGCGGCCTCGCGGCGCTCGGCGCCTGGCGGCAGGTCGACGCCGACCTCCGCCTCCGCACCGAGCCGTACGCCCTCGCCGACGGGGCGGAGGACGCCGCGGGCGCGGCCCCCGCGGACGGCGTGCGCTGGCGCGGGACCGTCACCGGGCCCGCCCTGACGCCCACCCTGCACGTCGCCCCACCGGGCGGCGGCGACGCCCTGGAGGTCGCGCTGCCCGGCGTCGGGCGGGGCCTCGCGGAGAGCGCCGTCGGCACCCTCGCCGTCGCGGAGCGGCTGGGCCAGGACCCGCGCGCCGCCGCCGCCCGCCTCGAACGTGCGCGCTTCGAGGACGGCCGCCTCCAGGTTCGGCGCGACGGGGCGCGCCTCGTGATCGACGACACCTACAACGCCAACCCCACCTCGATGGCGCAGGCGCTCGAGCTGCTGCACGCCGCCCCCGGCCCCCGCGTCGCGCTGCTCGGCGACATGGCGGAGCTCGGCGCGGAGGCGGACGCCGCCCACCGCGCGATGGCGGAGGCCGCCCGCGGCCTCGAACGCGTCGCGTACGCCGGCGCCCACGCCGACGCCGTCCGCGCCGGCCACCCCGGTGCGACGTGCGGGACGTTCGACGACCTCCTGCACCTCGCGCGCACGTTGCCGCGCGAGGGCACCGTCCTCGTCAAGGCGTCGCGCAGTGGACGCTTCGAGCGGGTCGTCGCCGCACTCCTCGGCGAGGCGCCGTGACGACGCCCGTCTGGATCGTCGCGGGCGCCCTGCTGAGCGGCGTCGCGACCCGCGGGTTCCTGACCCTCGCCCGCACCCGCGGGTGGGGGAAGGCGGTGCGACAGGACGGACCCGACGCGCACCTCGCGAAGGCCGGCACCCCCACGATGGGGGGCGTCGCCTTCCTCGCCGTCGCCCTCGCCGCGGGCCTCGTCGCCACCCTCGGGGTGGGGCCCGTCCGGCCCGGCGGCGCGGACCTCGCGACCGCCGCCGCACTCCTCGCCCTCGTCGCCGCCTCCGCAGCGCTCGGGGCGTGGGACGACCTCGGCGCGCTCGCCCGCAAGGCGCGCCCCGGGGAGGACGCCGCCACCGGCGTGCTGGCGCGCTGGCGCATCCTCGCGCAGACCGGCGTCGGCCTCGCCTTCGGGGTGTGGGCGGTCGCGCAGGGCCACGCGATGGTCGGCCTCCCCGCCCTCGACGTCGCCGGCTTCGCCTTCGTCGTCGTCGGCAGCGTCAACGCCCTGAACTTCACCGACGGCCTCGACGGCCTCGCCGCCGGCGTCGCGGCGGTCATCCTGCTGGCGTTCCTGCACGACCCGTTCGCCGCGGCGTTGCTCGGGGCGCTCCTCGGCTTCGCGTGGTTCAACGCCCACCCCGCGCGCGTCTTCATGGGCGGCGTCGGCTCCGAAGCGCTCGGTGCGGCGATCGCCGGCCTGGCGATCGTGCACGGCGACGTCTGGCGCCTCCCCCTCCTCGCCGCCGTCCCGGTCGCGGAGGTCCTGTCGGTCGTCGTGCAGGTCGCCGCCGTCCGCCTCACCGGCCGCCGGGTCCTGCGCATGAGTCCCCTCCACCACCACTTCGAACTACTCGGGTGGCCGGAACCGCGGGTCGTGACCCGCTTCGTGCTGGTGACCGCCGTCGCCGTCGCGCTGGCGGTCGCCACGAGGGGACCGGCGTGACCGCCGGCGCGCCGCTGCTGGTGTACGGCCTCGGTCGCAGCGGCCTCGCCGCCGGCCGCCTCGCCGCGCGGCAGGGGTGGACCGTCCGCTGGACCGACCGCGACCCCACCTCCCCCGACGCGGCGGTCGCCCGCCGCGAAGGCTGGGGGGAGGCGGTCGACGTCGCCGCCGCGGCGGACGACGCCTTCGCGATCTGCATCGCCGCCCCCGGCGTGCCGTGGGACCACCCCGATCTCGTGACCCTCCGCGCGCGGGGGGTGGAGACGATCGGCGAGATCGAGTGGGTCGCCCGCACCGTCGACGCCCCCCTGATCGGCATCACCGGGACGGCCGGGAAGGGCACCGTCACGCGCTGGACCGACGACCTCCTCCGCGCCGCCGGCGTGGACGCCGTCGCGGGTGGGAACCTCGACCCGGCACTCGCCGCGGTCGCCGCGCCCGACCGGTGGCTGGTGACGGAGATCTCCTCGTTCCAGCTGGAGCGCTCCCCGACCCTGCACCCCCGCGTGGCGGTCGTCACCGTCCTCGGGCGCGACCACCTGGACCGGCACGGCGACCTCGCGACGTACCACGCCGTCAAGCGGCGCCTCCTGACCCACCTGGGGCCGGGCGACGTCGCGATCCTGAACGCCGACGACCCCTACCAAGCGGACTGGGGCGCGCCGGTCGCGGCGGCCGGCGCGGAGGTCCGGACCGTATCCACCGCCGGGGCCGCAGGCGCGTACGCGCGGCGGGCGCCCGGCCCGCGCGGCGGGGCGCACCTGTGGCTCGGGACGCGCGACCTCGGGCCGGACACCCTCGCGGTGCCCGGCCGGCCCGCCCGCGCGAACGCCCTCGCGGCGCTCGCCGCGGCGGAGGCGGCCGGCGCCGACCCCGCCGCCCTCGCGGCGCACCTCCCCCACCTGCGCGGCCTCCCCGGCCGGCACGAACGGGTCGCGGAGGCGTGCGGCGTCGCGTTCGTCGACGACTCGATCGCCACCCGCGAGCTGGCGGTGCACGCCGCCCTCGAGGCCGCCCCCGCCCCGGTCGCGTGGATCGTGGGGGGCCGCGACAAGGGCGCCGACCCCACCGCCCTCGCGCCCCTCGCCGCGGAGAAGGTCGCCCTGCTCGTCGCGGTCGGGGAGGCGGGGCCCGCCCTGGCGGAGGCGTTCGACGGCGTGTGCGCCACCCACCGGGTCGCGGCGACCGACGGCGACGCCGCGATGGCGGAGGCGGTCCGGGTCGGCGCCGACCACCTTCGCGCGCGCGGCGGCGGGACGGTCCTGCTGGCGCCGCTCGCGTCGTCCTTCGATCAGTTCCCGAACTACCGGGCGCGCGGCGACGCGTTCCGCGCCGCCGTCGACGCCCTGCTCGCGGAGGCCGCGTGGACCGGCTGCTCCTGACCGCCCAGGTCGTCCTGGGGGCCCTCGGGATCCTCGGGGTGGCCGCCGCCGCCCCCGACCTCGCCGGGGAGCACGCCCTGCGCGTCGCCGCGGCGCTCGTCGTGAGCGTCGCGGTCGCCTACGTTCCCGTCGCGCGGGTGGTGCGCGCCAGCCCCTGGCTGTACGCCGGGACGTTGGCGCTCCTCGTGGCGGTGTTGTTCATCGGGGTCGCGCCGGCGGGCAGCGACGCGAAACGGTGGCTGCTGGTGGGCGGCGTCTCCGTCCAACCCTCGGAACTCATGAAGGTCGCCGTCATCGCCTACCTCGCCGCGTTCTTCTGGAACCACCTGGGCGACTGGCAGATCTGGCGCCCGATGTTGGTCGTCGGGGTGGCGGCCGGCGCGATCATCGCGCAACCGGACGTCTCGACCGCCCTCTTCACGTTCGCCCTCGCCTTCGCCGTGATGCTGGCCGCCGGGACGACGATGACGCGGCTGCTGTCGATCACGACCGCCGCCGCCCTCGTCGCGATCGTGATCGGTGGGCCGTACCTGTCGCAGTTCTCCTACCTCGCCGAACGCATCACCGGCTTCCAGGACCTGTGGGGCGCGCAGGAGGCGACGCGCAGCACCAGCTACCAGGCGTTCCGAGCGCGCGAGGCGCTGCAGGCGGGCGGGTGGATCGGGATCGGTCCCGGCGGCATCCTGCGGGTCCCCGAAGCGGAGACCGACATGATCGCCGTGGCGCTGGGGCGCACCCTGGGGTTGGTGGGCATGGCGACGTTGATCGCGACGTACCTCCTGATCGCCAGCCGCGGCCTGCGGATCGCCGCGGCGCAGGCCGGCCCCGGCGCGCTGCTGGCGGCCGGCGCCACGGCGTACGTCACCGGGCAGGCCGCCCTGAACCTGTTGGTCGCGTCGGGCCTCCTGCCCGTCACCGGCATCCCCCTCCCCTTCGTCAGTTACGGCCTGAACAGCCTCGTGTCGGTCGCGATCGCCTTCGGGTTCCTGCACGCCGCCCACCGCGAAGCGGTCCGCGCCGGCGCGCTGCGCGGGACGGGCGACGGGGAGGCGCCGTGAAGGTCCTGCTGGCGGCGGGCGGGACCGGCGGGCACGTCTACCCCGCCCTGGCGTTGGCGGCCGCCGCCCGCGCGGCGGGCGACGACGTGCACCTGCTCGGCCGAACGGGCGGCCTCGAGGCGCGCCTCGCGGCGGAGGCGGACGTCCCCTTCACCGGCGTGTCGGCCGGCAAGTGGGACCGCGGCCGCCCCGACCCGCGCGAGGCGCTTCGCGCCGCCGCCGGCCTGGCCGGCGCGGTGCGCGCCGTCCGCCGGCTCGCGCCGGACGTCGTCGTGGGGTTCGGTGGGTTCGCGTCGTTCCCCGGCTGCGTCGCGGCGACCCTCACCGGCACCCCCCTCGTCCTGCACGAGGGGAACGCCGTCCCCGGGCGCGTCACCCGCTGGTTCGCGCGCCGCGCCGCCGTCGTCGCCGCCGTCCACGGAGGCGCCCGCGCGCACCTCCCCCGCGACGTGCGGCTGGTGGAGGCGGCGTTCCCCGTCCGCGAGGAGCGCCGCGACCGGGCGGCCGCCCGCCGACGGTTGGGCCTCCCCGGCGACGGGGTGGTCACGCTGGTGATGGGCGGCTCGCAGGGGAGCGCCGCCCTCAACGCGCTCGTGCCCCGCGTCGCCCGCACCCTCCCTGCGGAGGTGCGCGGCGTCGTGCTGCACGCGAGCGGCCCGCGGTGGGAGGCGGACGTCCGCGCCGCCACCCGGGACCTCGGCGGGTACGCCGTCGCGGGCTTCGTCGACGCGCCCGACGCCTGGGCCGCCGCCGACCTCGCCATCACCCGCGCCGGCGTCTCGACCCTGTCGGAGGCGGCGTTCCACGGCGTGCCGGTCGTCGCGGTACCGCTCCCGACCGCTGCGGACGACCACCAACGCGCGAACGCCGCCGCCGTCGCCGCCGCGGGCGCGGGCGCCGCCGTCGAGGAGACCGACGACGCCGGCCTGCGCGACGCGTGGCGGACGTTGCTCGACCCCGGCGCCCGCGCCGCGGCCGCCGCCCGCCAGGCGGACCGCAGCCCCGCCGGCGCGGCGGAGGGTTTGCACGCCCTCGTCCGCTCCGTCGCCCAGCGCGACGCGGGACCGGCCCGAGGGGCGCGGTAGCATGCGGGCCGTCATGCCGACCGCCCCCGACGCCCCCCGCCTCCCCATCCCCGCGAGGACCGCGTGAGTCGCCACCTGCACTTCATGGGGATCGGTGGGGTCAGCATGGGCGGCCTCGCCCGCCACCACCACGCCGCCGGCGACCGCGTGTCCGGCTGCGACCTGGCGGACGGGGACGACCTCGACGCGCTCCGCGCCGACGGCATCCCCGCGGTCGTGGGGCACGACCCCGCCCACCTGGACGGCGACGCGGACCTCGGCCCGGTCGACGCGCTGGTGGTCAGCGCCGCCGTCGCGGCGGACGCGCCGGAGCGGCGCGCCGCGGAGGCGCGCGGCCTTCCCGTCCTCCGCCGCATGGACGTCCTCGCGCAGTTGTTCGACGCGCACGCCGCGTTGGGCGTGACGGGGACGCACGGCAAGAGCACCACGAGCGGCATGCTGGCGACGATCCTGCTGCACGCCGGCCGCGACCCCAGCGTCCAACTGGGCGCGACCCTGCCGACCCTGAACGGCGTCATGCGCTTCGGGCGCGGACCGCACCTCGTCGCGGAGGTCGACGAGTCCGACCCGGGCTTCGCCGACCTGCGCGCCCAGGTGGCGGTCGTGACGAACCTCGAGGACGACCACGTCGCCGGCGATCACGGCGAACGCCGCACCTACCACGCCGCCTACGCCGACCTGGAGGCCGCCACCCGCCGCTTCGCGCACGCCGCGCGGACCCTCGTGTGGTGCGCCGACTGGCCGGGCCTCGCCGCCGTCGTCGCCGACCACCCCGACGCCGTCGCGTACGGCGAAACGGCGGACGCCGACTACCGGGTGCGCGACCTCACCCTCGACGGCGACGGCGCCCACTTCCGCCTGGTGGGGCCCGACGCGGCGGTGGACGTCGCGCTGCACGTCCCCGGTCGCTTCAACGCCCTCAACGCCGCCGCCGCCCTCGCCGCCGCCCACCGGGCCGGCGTCCCGCTCGCCGACGGGGCGGCGGCCCTCGCGACGTTCCGCGGGGTCGGCCGCCGCTGGCAACGGTGGGGCGACGTGCGCGGCGCGCGCATCGTCGACGACTACGCCCACCACCCGACCGAGGTCGCTGCGACGTTGACGGCGGCGCGCGCGACCGGCCGCCGCGTCCGGGCGGTGCTGCAGCCGCACCGGTGGGTGCGCACCGCCCGGCACTGGCCGGCGTTGGCGGACGCCGCCGCCGCCGCCGACGAGGTCGTCGTCCTCGACGTCTACGGCGCCGGGGAGGCCCGAATCCCCGGCGTGACGCGCGACGCGATCGTCGAGCGGATCGTCGCCGCCGGGACGCCCGCGCGCGGTGCGGACGTCGACGGCGCGATCGCCTACCTGGCGGGCGACCTGCGCGACGGCGACCTGGTCCTCACCCTCGGTGCGGGCGACGTGTGGCGGGTCGCCGCCGGCCTCGCCGGCGAGGGGCCGGCGTGAGCGCGACGTCCGCCGCGCGGGTGGAGGTCCGCCCCCTCGCGGACTTCGTGACCCTCCGCGTGGGGGGCCCCGCGGAGATCTGGCACGTCGACGACGTCGCCGGCGTCCGCGAAGCGACGCGGGAGCCGTTCCGCGTGCTCGGCGCGGGGTCGAACCTCCTCGTCGCCGACGACGGCGTCGCCGAGCGCGTCGTGCGCCTCGGGCGGGGCTTCGACGACGGTCGGACGTTCGGGAGCGACGCCGACGTGTGGCTGGGGGCCGCGACGCCGCTGCCCGGCCTCGTGCGCCGCGCGAAGGAGGCGGGCCTGTCCGGCCTCGAGGGCCTCCTGGGGATCCCCGCGGCGTTGGGCGGCGCGATCGCGATGAACGCCGGCACGCGCTACGGGGAGATCGCCGACGTCCTCGTCGAGGTCGAGGCGTTCGTGGAGGGGGAGGTCGTCCGCCTCCCCGCCGACGCCCTGCGCTTCGGCTACCGCACCGCCCACCTCCCCGAGGGCGCGGTCCTGCTGCGGGCGCGCCTGCGCCTCACGCCGTCCACCCCCGAGCGGGTCGCGGCCGCCCTCGCGCCGGTCGACGCCGCCCGCGCCGGACAACCCAAGGCGAAGAGCGCCGGGTGCGCCTTCACGAACCCGCCGGGCGACAGCGCCGGCCGGCTGATCGACGCCGCCGGCCTGAAGGGCGTGCGGGTGGGGGACGCGATGGTGTCCCCCGACCACGCGAACTTCATCGTGAACCTGGGGCACGCCACCGCCGCCGACGTCGACGCGCTCCTCGCCGAGATCCAGCGGCGCGTCGAGGTGCCCCTCGAGGTGGAGTGGCGCCGGTGGGGCCGCTGACGCCCACCGGCCGGCGGGGCCGGCGGTGGATCCTCGCCACGGCGCTGGTGGTGGCGCTCCTCGCCGGGACGCGGGTGGCGCCCCGCATCGACCGCATCGAGGTGGCGGGCGCCGACCACCTGGCGCCCGCCCGCGTCGCGGAGCTCGCGCGCGTCGCGCACGGCGACCCGCTGTTGTGGATCACCGCCCAGCGGGTGGACGACCTGGTGGCGCACCCGTGGGTCGCCGCGGCGCACGTCGAGCGGCGGTGGCCGGACGCCGTGCGCATCACCGTCGAGGAACGCACGCCGTTCGCGCGGGCGGGGACCGGCGCGGACGCGGTCGTGTGGGCGGAGGACGGGACGGTCCTCCCGGACGTCGGGCCGGCCGTGCGGGCGGCGCTGCCGGTCGTGCGGGGGTGGGGGCCGTCCCGCCGGGAGGAGGCGTTCGCCCTCCTCCGCCTCCTGCGGGACGAGGAACCGAAGGTGGTAGAGTACGCGCCAATGGGCTTTACGATCGCCCTGGCCGATCTGCACGTCCGCACCCCCGACCTCGCGGCCCTCCGGCGCGAGTGGGCGGCGGTGCGGGCCGCCGGGTCGGGACGGGTCGCGATCTACCCGTGGGGAGTGAGCGTGGCGGATGAGTGACGAACGCATCCTCGTCGGTCTGGACGTCGGGACGACGAAGGTGACGACGGTGATCGGCGAACTCGCGAACGACGGCGTCCTCGACGTGATCGGCGAGGGGACCGTCGCCAGCGACGGCCTGCGCAAGGGGGTCGTGGCGAACCTCGAGCGGACGGTCCGCTCGATCCGCGCCTCGATCGACGCCGCCGAACGCGTCGCCGGCGTCGACGTCGCCTCGGTCTGGTTGGGGGTCGGCGGGCCCCACCTGGCGTCGTTCACGAGCCACGGCATGGCCGCCATCCGCCGCGGGCAGGAGGTCACCCGCGCCGACCTGGAACGCACCATCGACAACGCCCGCGCGGTCCCCATGGAGGGCGACGTCGAGCTGCTGCACGTCATCCCGCAGGAGTACGTCGTCGACGGCAACGACGGCATCAAGGACCCGGTCGGCATGAGCGGCGTCCGGCTGGAGGTCGACGTGCACGTCGTCGCCGGCCAGCGCGGGCCCCTCGCCAACCTACGCCGGGCGGTGGAGGACGCCGGCGTCGCGGTCGACGGGCTCGTCGTCCAGTCGCTCGCCTCCAGCCTCGCGGTCCTCGGGGACGCCGACGAGGACGTCACGACCCTGGTGATCGACGTCGGCGGCGGCACGACCGACGTCGCCGTCGTGCGGCGCGGCGTCCTCGCGCACGGCGCGGTGCTGCCGGTCGGCGGCGACCACGTCACGCAGGACATCGCGCAGCTGCTTCGCATCCCGCCCGACGAAGCGGAACGCGTCAAGCAACTGCACGGCGTCGCGCAACCCGAGCTCGCCGACCGCGACGTCGTCCTGGAGGTCGCCAACCCCGGCTACACCGCCAGCCTCTCGACGTTCGAGCTGGCGCAGGTCATCAAACCCCGCATGATGGAGATCTTCGACCTCGCCAAACGCGAGGTCGAAACCCACCTCGGGGCGCTCGAACTGAACGCCGGGCACGTCGTGCTGACGGGCGGCGGGAGCCGCCTCGCGGGCGCGGAGCCGCTCGCCGCGGAACGCTTCCGCCTGCCGGTCCGCATCGCCGGACCGCAGGGCGTGTCGGGCCTCACCGACGTCGTGTCCGCCCCGACGCACGCGACCGCCGTCGGCCTCGTCCGGCACGCCACGCAGCACGCCGCTCCCCCCGCGCCCGCGCGCGGGGGGGGCGAAGCGCCCGCCGCCCTCCGGCGGTTGCGGACGCTCCTCAAGGACTTCTTCTGATGGTCGCACCGGGCGCGCACGACGCCGGCGACGGGAGGCAGGCATGAGATACGACGACAACGCCGTGATTCGCGTCATGGGCCTCGGGGGCGGCGGGAACAACGCCGTCAACCGCATGATCGAGACTGGACTGATCGGCGTGGAGTTCATCGCGGCGAACACCGACGCGCAGGTCCTCGCCACCAGTCTGGCGGACACCCGCATCCAGTTGGGCGACCACCTCACGAAGGGCCTCGGGGCGGGCGCCAACCCGGAGGTCGGCGAGAAGGCCGCCCTCGAGGATCGCGACCGCATCGGCGAGGTGCTGGCCGGCAGCGACCTGGTGTTCCTG
Organism: uncultured Trueperaceae bacterium; assembly: GCA_913057685.1. GTDB lineage: Bacteria > Deinococcota > Deinococci > Deinococcales > Trueperaceae > SLSQ01. Next base: position 109,456 of record CAJXOA010000002.1, on the reverse strand, counting down.
ACCGCCGGCATGGGCGGCGGGACGGGGACCGGCAGCGCCCCCGTCGTCGCGGAGGTCGCGCGGGAGGTCGGCGCGCTCACGGTCGCGGTCGTCACGACCCCCTTCAAGTTCGAGGGCCCCAAGCGGGGCCGGCAGGCGGACGAGGGCCTCGCGAAGCTCGAGCGGCACGTCGACGCGTTGATCGTCGTGGAGAACGAACGGTTGTTGTCCGCCCTCGACCGCAAGACGAAACTGTCCGACGCCTTCCGCGTCGCCGACCGCATCCTGTACCACGGGGTGCGCGGCATCAGCGACGTCATCAACGTGCCCGGGATGATCAACGTCGATTTCGCGGACGTCAAGACCCTCCTCGAGGGGGCCGGCACCGTCCTGATGGGGATCGGTGCGGGCCGCGGCGAACGGATCGCGGAGGAAGCGGCGACCTCCGCCACGCAATCGCCGTTGTTGTCGCGCGGCGTCGAGGGCGCCCGCAGCCTGTTGATCAACGTCACGGGGTCGGACGAACTGACGTTGTTCGACGCGCAGGAGATCGTCGAACGCATCAGCGAAGCGACGGAGGTCGAGGACGTCAACGTCCTGTTCGGCATCACGCACGACGAGGACGCCGCCGACGAGGTGCGCGTCACCGTGATCGCCGCCGGCTTCGACGAACCGCAATCGACGCGGGTGCTGCGCCCCTCCGACCTGCGCGGCGACGCCCTGCAGCGCGGCGTCGACCCCGGCAACTACGACATCCCGGCGTTCCTGCGGTACCAGCCCGACGGGGACGCCTGACGCCGCGAGCGACGCGCGGCGTGCCCGACGGCGACGACGCCCCCCGCCCGGCGGGCGCCACCACCGTGTGGCGCGGCCGCATCGTGGCGATGGAGGTCCTCGGGAACGGCTACGAGGTCGCCCGACACGCACCGGCGGTCTCCATCCTCGTCGAACGCCCGAGCGACGGTTTCGTGCTCGGCGTCGAACAGACCCGGCCCGCCGTCGACGCCGTGACGTGGGAACTGCCGGCCGGCCTGATCGACCCCGGCGAGACGCCCCGCGAGGCCGCCGCCCGCGAACTCGCCGAAGAAACGCAACGCTGCGGCCCCCTGACGTACGTCACCCGCCTGTACGTCTCCCCCGGCTTCACCGACGAGATCGTCCACCTGTTCGAAGCGACCGACGTCGCGCCCTGCGCCGGCGTCCCGGACGAGGGGGAGGACCTGCGCGTCGCCTGGCGCGACCCGCGCGCGGCGTGGGACGCCGTCGCCGCCGGCGACCTCGCGACGAGCGGCGTCACGCTCCTCGGCCTGCAGCGCGTCCTCGCGCGACGGGAGGACGCGCGGTGAGCGCCCCCGCCGACCTCCCGCCCCTCCGCGCAGCGATGCGCGACGTGCGGTCGCGCGGCGCGGTCGTCGCGATCGGCAACTTCGACGGCGTCCACCGCGGGCACCACGCCCTCCTCGACCGGATGCGGGGCGACGCCCGCGAGGCGGGCCGCCCCTCGGTCGTCGTGACGTTCTTCCCGCCGGCGAAGGTCGTGTTCACCGGCGCGCCGTACCTCGCCAGCGAACGCGAGAAACACCGCCTGCTCGCCGCCTACGCCCCCGACGAGATCGTCGTGCAGCACTTCGATGCGGCGTACGCCGCCACCCCCGCCCGCACCTTCCTCGACGACCTCGCAGCGCTCGCGCCCGCCACCCTCGTCGTCGGGGAGGACTTCCGTTTCGGCCGCGACCGGGCCGGCGGCATCGAGGACCTGCAGCACGTCGCCGACCGCCTCGAGGTCGTCCGCCTCGTGCGCGACGCCGGGGACGTCGTCAGCAGCAGCCGCATCCGCGCCGCCCTCGCCGACGGCGACGTCGCGACCGCCCACGCGCTGTTGGGTGGGCCGTACCTCGTCGCCGGCACCGTCGTGCCGGGCGACGCGCGCGGCCGGACGATCGGGGTGCCCACCGCGAACGTCGCGGTGCCCGACGGCAAGGCCCTCCCGATCGGCGTGTTCGCCGTCACCGTCGAGACGCCCGCCGGGACGTTCGGCGGCATGGCGAACGCCGGCCCTCGCCCGACGGTGAACGACGCGACCGCGACCCTCGAGGTGCACCTGTTCGACGTCGACCTGGACCTGTACGGCGCCGACCTGGCGGTGTTCGTGCACGCCCGCCTGCGCGGGCAACGCCGCTTCGGTGGCCTCGACGCCCTGAAGGCGCAACTCGCCAGGGATGCGCACGCCGCCCGCGCCGAACTGCGCGCCCGCGGGCTGCCCGCCGGGACGGACGCGGAGGCCTGACGTGTGGATCTACGGACGCAACCCCGTCGCCGAAGCGCTTCACCAGGGCCAGGTCGAACGCCTCGTGCTGGCCGAGGGGGTGCAGCGGGGGCGGGTCGCGCCGCTCGAGAAGGCCGCCCGCGCGGCCGGCGTCCCCATCGACCGTCTCCCCCGCATCGACCTCGACCGGGCGCTCGGCACGACCGCGCACCAGGGGGTCGCCGCGGAACTGCCCGAGCTGGAGTACCAACCGCTCGACGCCGCCTTCGCGCGCGCCGAGGCGGCCGGCGAACCGCTGTTGTTGGTGCTGCTCGATCACGTGCAGGACCCCCGCAACTACGGCGCGATCATCCGCAGCGCCGAGGTCCTCGGGGCGCACGGCGTCGTCAGCGAAGCGCGGCGCAGCGCCCCGTTGTCGGCGGTCGTCGCGAAGACCGCGGCGGGCGCCGCCAGCCTCCTGCCGCTCATCCAGGTCGCGAACCTGGGGAACCTGATTCGCGACCTGAAGGCGCGCGGGACCTGGATCTACGGCGCCGACCACCACGCCGCGGAGCCGCCCGAACGACTCGATTGGCAGCGCGACGTCGCCCTCGTCATCGGCGCGGAGGGCCGCGGCCTGCGCCGCGTCGTGCGCGAAGCGTGCGACGCGACGGTCGCCATCCCGACCGTCGGACGCATCGACAGCCTCAACGCGTCCGTCGCCGCCGGCGTGCTGTTGTACGCCGCCCGGCGCGGACGCGCCTGACGCCCGAGGAGGACCCATGCCACCCCGCAGCGAACGCCTCGACGCCCCCCACCTGCACGACCTGACGTTCCTCGCCGACCCGCAGCTCGCGCCCGACGGCGCGACGGCCTACCTGGTCCGCACCCGCATCCACGCCCCCGCGGACGGCCCCCCGACCTACCGTTCGGAGGTCGTGGCGGTGGCGGTGGACGGCCCGGACGTGGACGCGCAGGACGGGGGCGACGCCCGCCTCGTGGTGGGGGGCGCCGCGAGCGACGACGGCGCGAGCGACGCCCGCCACCCCCGGCCGTCCCCCGACGGACGCTGGTTGGCGTTCCTCGCCGACGTCCCCGCGCCCGAAACGACGGACGGCGCAGCGCGCCGCGCGACCCAGGTCCGCGTCCTCGACCTGCGGCACGGCGGCGCCCCCGTCACCCGCACCGATCTCCCCGGCGGCGCGAGCGCCGTGGCGTGGCACCCGACCGGCGCGGGCTTCGTCGCCGTCGGGCGGGACGTCGCGCCCCCCGCCGGCGAGGGCGACGTCGTCGCCCGCACCGTGGATCGGCTGCACGCCAAGAAGGACGGCCTCCCGGCGCCGGGCGTGCGGGCCGACGCCCCCACCGGCCTGTGGTGGGGGCGGCCCGACCGGACCGCCCTCCGCCGCCTCGAGGCGCCCGGTGACGGGGTGGACGACGCGCGCTTCGCGCCCGACGGCGCGACGTTGTGGCTGCTCGGGCCCGCCGACGCCGAGGAGGGCGACGCGTTCCGCACCAGCCTGTGGCGGATGGACGTCTCGCGGCGCGGCGTGCCGCGCGGCGCCCCGACGCGGGTGGCGGCGGGGTTGCTGCAGGCGCACGGTCTCGCCGTCGGCCCGAACGACACGGTCGCCTGGCTCGCCCCGAGCGACCCCGACGACCTCGCCGCCCCCGTGGGGGTGTGGACGTGGTCGCCGGCGCACGACGGGCCGACCCTCGCCGCCGACGCCGACCTCGACCTGGCGCCCTCGGTGGGGGGTGACGCCCGCTACGGGACGTACGAGGCGCGGCCGGTGTTCACGCCGGACGGGATCGTCGTGATCCACAATCGGGCCGGGTCGGCGGTCCCGGCCCTCGTCCGCCCCGACGGCGGCGTCGACGACCTCCAGCCGGCGGGGCGGGTGACGACCGCCTTCGCGCACGTAGGCGGCGTCACCGTGGCGCTGCAGGAGACCCCCGCCCGCCCCGGGCACCTAACCCGCCTGGGGCCCGACCGCAGCGCGACCGTGCGGTACGACCCGAACGCCGCGTTCGTCGCGCGCTTCGCGCTGCGCGACGCCGACGGCCCCCTCGAGGCGCCGTCGGGCGGCGGACCGGTCCCGTGGTGGCGGCTTCGGCCCCGCCGCCGCCGGCGCGACGGCGCGATCGTGCTGCAGGTGCACGGCGGGCCGCACACGAACGCCGGGTTCGGCTTCTCGTTCGAGCATCAGCTGCTCGCCGCGCGCGGCTACACGGTCGCCTTCGCGAACCCGCGGGGCAGCAGCAGCTACGGCGAAGCGTGGGCGACGGCGATGATCGGGGGGTACGGCACCGTCGACGCCGACGACGTGCTCGCCGTCGCCGACGCGGCGCAGGCCGCGTCGCCGGTCGACGACCCGCCGGTCCACCTGACCGGCGGGTCGTACGGTGGCTTCATGACGAACTGGTTGGTGGGGCGTACCGACCGCTTCGCGAGCGCCGTGACGCAACGCAGCATCGCCAACTGGACGTCGTTCTACGGCACGAGCGACATCGGCTACCGCTTCGCGGAACAGGAGGTCCAGGGCACCCCCTGGGACGACCTGGAGCTGTTGTGGCGGCAGAGTCCCCTGCGGCGGGTCGCGAACGTCACGACCCCGCTGTTGATCCTGCACGCCGACGCCGACCACCGTTGCCCCGTCGAGCAGGCGGAGCAGTGGTTCGTGGCGCTGAAGCGGATCGGGCGGGCGGAGACGGCGTTCGTGCGGTTCCCCGAGGAGGGCCACGAACTGTCCCGCTCGGGCCGGCCCGACCGCCGCGTCCGGCGGCTCGAAGCGATCGTCGACTGGTTCGAGACGCACCCCTGACCCCCGGCGGGCGCGCCCCGCCGGCCGGACGTGGGGCGCCTGGGGCGCATGGGGCGCGTGGGGCGCGCGGACGCGTCAGTGCTGCAGCGTCGCTCGCACCCGGCGGGCGCCGCCGTCCTCGCGGAACTCCGCGAGGGCGATCCCCTGCCAGCGCCCCAGGACCAGGCGACCGTCCTCCACCGGCAGCGCGAGCTGCACGCCGACCAGGGCGGACCCGACGTGCGCCGGCATGTCGTCCGGCCCCTCGAGGGTGTGCCGGAAGCCGGGCCAGCCGTCGGGGACGACGTCGCGCATCCAGGCGTCCAGGTCGCGGCGGACGTCGGGCGACGCGTTCTCCGTCAGGAACAGGCCCGCCGACGTGTGCAGCAAATGCAGGTGCAGGAGCCCGGCCGCGGTCGCGTCGAGCGGCATCCCGGCCGCGCGGACGCCGTCCAGTAACGCACCGTGCACGAGGTGGACGCCGCGCGGGTGGGGCGGGAGCGTGAGGGTCGCGGCACGCAGCGGCATGCGGTCAGGGTAGCGCGACGTCGCCGGGGTGCCGCAACGCCGCCCACGCGTCCTCCGCCTGGGCGGCGGCGGCGCGCGCCGCCGGTCCCGTCCGCCGCGCCGCCCACGCCGCCGCGGCGGCGGCGTCGAGGCGCGCCACCGCGAACAGGACCCGGGCGTCGAGCGGCGCCGGACCGCCCGCCGCGGCGTACGCCGCGAGGATCGTTTGGACCGCGTCGGGGGCGGCGGCGTACGTGACGACGAGGCGGGCGAGGTCGACCTCGGGGAGGTCCGCGCGGGCGTGCTCGAAATCGAGGACGGCGGCGAGCCGCCCGCCGTCGAGCCGCCAGTTGTGCGGCCCGACGTCGCGGTGCGCGAGCCGCCGTTCCCGCCCCGCGAGGGACGGTGCGGCCGCCGCGACCGCGGCGCGCGTCCGCTCCGCCTCCGCCCGGCGGTGCGGCGGGAACGACGCGAGGGCGGCGTCGGCCCGCCGCAGCATCGCCTCGCCGACGGGCAGCGGGTCGGTGCCCGCGACCGGGGTCGCGTGGAGGGCGGCGAGGTACGCACCGACGTCGGCGAGGACGGCGGCGGGGGGCGCGGTCGGCGGTGGGGGCGCCGCCGTCCCCGGTGCGACCTGCATCAGCAGCCGCGGTTCGGGACGTTCCGTGGCGGCGAGCAGCGCGGGGGTGCGGGCGGCGAGCGCGGGGACGGCGGCGACGGCGCGGTGGGTGGCGACCTCGCGCCGGTGCTTCGCGACGTCGGCGTGCCGCTTCAGGACGGCGCGCGGGCCGCGGGGACCGTCGATCCGGTGGACGCGGGCGGCGCCGCGGGCGGCGAGCGGCGAGGCGAGCGGCGTCCAGGCGAGGGGGGCCTCGCCGAGCGCCGCCTCCAGCCACGCGCCGACCTCCTCCGGGGGGCGGGTGGGGGACGGGGTCGTCGACGGTGCGGACGACGCGTCGGGGGGCGCACGCCGGCGGGCCATCGTGCTAGAGTACTCGACGGCTGGCGCGATCGAGATCGTTCTCTCTACCGCATCCGATCCCGTCGCCGCGATTTGAAGGGAGTCATCATGGCCATCGACGCTCAACGCAAGCGCGAAATCGTGGAACGGTTCGGGAGCGACGCGACCGACACCGGCTCGACCCGCGTGCAGATCGCGCTGCTCACCGCCCGCATCGAGGACCTCGCGGAGCACCTCAAGGCGAACAAGAAGGACCACCACGGCCGGCGCGGCCTGCTGGTGATGGTCGGGAAGCGCAAGCGCCTCCTCAGCTACCTGGAGAAGACCGACTACGACGGCTACAAGGCGCTGCTCGGCGAACTCGGTCTACGCCGCTGACGTGACGCCCGAGCGCGCGACCCTCCCCCACGGTTCGCCGCTCGGTGAACGCAGGAACGTCGGGACGTCCCGGCCCCAGGCCGGCGTCCCCTTTGCCGTCCCTCCGGCCCGCCGGAGGGACGGTTCCCTTGACCCCACCGGGGTCCGGCCCGCCGCCAGGGGGTGGCGGACCGACGCACGCACGACGAAGGAGCATTCGTGAACATTCCCGAAGGACGACGCTACGTCACCCAGCTGGGGGGACGCGACCTGATCATCGAGACCGGCAAGTACGCCAAGCAGGTCTCGGGCAGCGTCACCGTCCGCTACGGCGACACGCTGGTCCTCGTGACCGCGCAGATGCAGGACGAAGCGAAACCGATCCCGTTCCTGCCGCTCACGGTCGACTACGAGGAGAAGCACTACGCGATCGGCAAGATCCCGGGGTCGTTCCTGCGTCGCGAGGGCCGCCCCGGTGCGCAGGCGACCCTCAACGCGCGGATCACCGACCGGCAGATCCGCCCGCTGTTCCCCAAGGACCTGCGCAACGAAACGCAGGTGATCATCACCGTCCTCTCCGCCGACCAGGAGCACGACCCCGCCCCGCTCGGGGCGATCGGTGCGTCCGCCGCCCTGGCGATCAGCGACATCCCCTGGAACGGCCCGACCGCCTGCCAGCACGTCGGGTACGTCGATGGCGAGTACGTCATCGCCCCCACCCTCCAGCAGCTGCGCGAGGGCGACCTGGAGTTGACGGTCGCCGCCAGCGAGGACGCGGTGTTGATGGTCGAGGCGTCCGCGAACGAATTGCCCGAAGCGACGATGGTCGGCGCGATCGAGTTCGCGCAGGAACAGCTCGCGCCCGTGATCGCCACGATCCAGCGGATGCGCGAGGAGATCGGCCAGGAGAAGAAGGCGTACGAGGGCACCGCGCAGGTCCCCGCCGACGACGTCGCCCTCGTCACCGACGCCGCGAAAGCCGCCGGCCTCGGCGAGGTCCTGCGGACCCCCGGCAAGCACGAGCGCGCCGCCGCGACGAAGGCGCTGCGCGACCGGGTGATCGACGAGCTGCTCGGCGACCTCGAGGGGGACGAGGCGGACGCCCGCCGCGCCACCCTCAAGGAGGCGTTCGGGAAGGCGGAGGCCGCCGTCATGCGCGAGATGGTGCTCGACGACGCGGTCCGGACCGACGGGCGGGCGCCGAACGAGATCCGCCCCATCTGGATCGAGACCGGCGTGCTCCCCATGGCGCACGGCTCCGCGGTGTTCACGCGCGGCGAGACGCAGGTGCTCGCCACGACGACGTTGGGGACGGGGCGCGACAACCGCCTCGTGGACGACCTCGGCTTGGACTCCACCGAGGAGTTCATGCTGCACTACAACTTCCCGCCCTACTCGACCGGTGAGGTCAAGCGGATGTTCGGGACCTCGCGCCGCGAGCAGGGGCACGGCAACCTCGCGCGGCGCGCCCTGGTGCGGCAGATCCCCGACGGCGACGCGTTCCCGTACGTGATTCGCTGCGTCGGCGAGACGCTGGAGTCGAACGGCTCGTCCTCGATGGCGACGGTGTGCGCGACGACGTTGTCGCTCATGGACGCCGGCGTCCCGCTCCGCGCGCCCGTCGCGGGCATCGCGATGGGCCTCGTCAAGGAGGGGGACCGCTACGAGATCCTCAGCGACATCCTCGGCAGCGAGGATGCGCTCGGCGACATGGACTTCAAGGTGACCGGTACCGGTGACGGCGTCACGGCGCTGCAGATGGACATCAAGATCGCCGGCATCGACGCGTCGATCATGACCGCCGCCCTCGAGCGGGCGCGCGAGGGGCGGCTGCACATCCTCGGGCTGATGCGCGAGGCCCTGCCCGCCCCCCGCAGCGAACTCGCCGCCCGCGCCCCCCGCATCGAGACGGTGCAGATCCCGAGCGACAAGATCGGGACCGTCATCGGGCCCGGCGGCAAACAGATCCGCGAACTCGAGGCGCTCGGCGCGAAGGTCGAGATCGAGGAGGAGGGCCTCGTGCGGATCTACACCGACGAGGGCAGCGTCGCCGACGAGGTCAAGCGACGGATCGAGTCGTTGACCGAAACGCCGGAGGTCGGCAAGACGTACGCCGGAAAGGTCGTCAAGATCGTCGACTTCGGGGCGTTCGTCAACCTGTTCCCCGGCACCGACGGGCTGCTGCACATCAGCCAGGTCGCCGAGGGACGCGTCGAGAACGTCGCCGACCACCTGAAGGAGGGCGACGCGATCGACGTCAAGATCAACGCGATCGACGACCGCGGCAAGATCGATCTGGTCCGCCCCGAACTCGAAGGCATCGTCGCGCCCCGCGCGCCCAAGCGCGGTGGGGGCGGCGGACCTCGCCGCGAGGGGCGCGGACCGCGCCGCGGATGACCGCACGGGGCGACACCCGCCGCCCCGTCGCGCCCCGCCGGCCGAACCGCACGGTTCGAGGCCGCGGGCGCACGAACGAGGAGACATGAGCGAAACGAAACCCAACGCACCGAGACGACGGAGCGGTTCCAGCCGCCGGGGCGGACGCCGCCGCGGCGGCGGCGGAGGCGGCCGCAGCAAGACCAGCGGCCCCACCGACCGCATCCGCATCATCCCGTTCGGCGGGATGGGCGAGATCGGCAAGAACATGTTCGCCTTCGAGTACGGCGGCGAGATCCTGATGGTGGACGGCGGCCTGGCGTTCCCCGACGCCGACATGCTGGGCGTGGACCTGCTGGTCCCCAAGGTCGACTGGTTGATCGAGAACATCGATCGCGTCAAGGGCTGGGTCCTGACGCACGGTCACGAGGACCACATCGGCGGGCTGCCCTACATCCTCAAGCAGTTGCCCCGCAAGATCCCCATGTACGGCGCGAAGTTGACGTTGGGGCTGTTGCGCGGCAAGTTCGACGAGTTCAAGTTGAGCGAGGGCGACGTCGACCTGCACGAGATCACGCCCGACGACCGCATCAAGATCAGCGAGCACTTCACCGTCGACTTCTTCCGCATGACGCACTCGATCCCCGACAACTCGGGCTTGATCATCCACACGCCGCTCGGTCGGATCGTGCACAGCGGCGACTTCAAGCTGGACTACCACCCCGCCGACGGCAAGACCAGCCACCTCGCGAAGATCGCGGCGGCCGGTGCGGAGGGCGTCCTGTTGTTGTTGTCCGACTCCACGAACGGCGAACGGCCGGGCTTCACGCCGTCGGAACGCGACGTCATGAACGCCGTCGACGACCTCGTCGCGAAGGCGCCCGGGCGGGTGATCGTGACGACCTTCTCCAGTCACGTCCACCGCATCCAGAACTTCGTGCGGGTCGCCGAACGCCACGGGCGGCGCGTCGCGGTCGAGGGGCGCAGCATGGTGAAGGCGACCCGCATCGCGCAGGAGCTCGGCTACCTCGAGACCCGACAACCGATCCTGAGCATGGACCAGGTCGCGGAGATGAAGAGCGACCGCCTGATGATCATCACGACCGGCAGCCAAGGCCAACCGATGGCGGCCCTCTCCCGCCTCGCGGCCGGTACGCACCGCAAGGTGGAGCTGCAGAACGACGACACGATCATCATGTCCAGCAACCCGATCCCCGGCAACGAGGAGGCCGTCAACCGCGTCATCAACCTGCTGTACGAGCGCGGCGTCAAAGTCCTCTACCCCCCCAAGTACAAGGTGCACGCCTCGGGGCACGGCAGCCAGGAGGAACTCAAACTCATCCTCGATTTGGCGCGCCCGAAGTACTTCATTCCGTGGCACGGCGAACCCCGCCACCAGGTGAACCACGCCTGGTTGGCGGAGTCGATGCCGCGCCCCCCGAAGAAGACCGTCATCCCGCAGAACGGCGCGATCCTGGAGTTGAGCGAGGACGACCTGAAGGTGACGGGCGAGATCGAGGGGGGCGTCGTCTACATCGACTCGATGGGGCGCAGCAGCGACGAGATCCAGGAACCGATCATTCGCGACCGGCAGACGCTGTCCAGCGAAGGGGTCGTCGTCATCATGGGCCTCATGGGCAAGAAGGCGTCCGCGGAGGTCATCGTGCGCGGCGTCGCCGGCGCCGACGACGCCCTGAAGAAGGAGGTCACCCGCCTCACGCTCGACGCGCTCGCGAAGGGCAAACGCGAGAAACGGCGGCTCTCCGACGTCCGCGACGACATCTTCTACCCCGTCCGCCGCTACCTCCGCAAAGCGACCGGGCGGACGCCGTTGATCGTCCCCACCGTCATCGAGAACTGACGCCGGCCACCGGCGTCCCGCCGTCGCGGCGCACCCGATGCGGGTGCGCCGCGACGTCGTGACGGCGTCGTGATGGCGTCGTGACGGCGTCGCGGGGGCGTCGTGCGGGCGTCACGCGCCGCGCAGGCCGACGCGCCGCCCCCACGCCTCCACCAGCGCGAGTTCCTCGAGGGTCCCCGCCCGCCCCTCCTCGATGCGGTCGGCGGCGTGCAGCAGCGCCCCCGCGGGGCGCCCCTGGGCGTCGCGCCCCTCGACCGCGGCGGGCACGTCGTCGCGCCACCAGGCGAGCAGGCGCGGGAGGGACGCGGCGTAGACCGCCGCCACCTCGTCGGGGGGAAGGCGGACGTCGGCGAGGGTCCGCTCGGTGCGGTGGACCGCGACGGTCTGCACCTCCCGGTCGGTGGCGTGCGGGTAGCGCCGTTCGCTGCGCACCACCCCCAGGACCTCGACGTCGGACGGTGCGAGCGGCAGCCCGAGCTCCTCGTCCGCCTCCCGCAACGCGTCGACCCACGTCTCCCCCGCCGCGAGGTGCCCCCCGACCGCGACGTCGACCTTGCCGGGCGCCAGGTCCTTGTCGTCGCTCCGCCGCTGCAGCCACACGCGGTCCGTCGCATCGACGATCCACACGTGCAGCGCCGCATGCCACAGGCCGTCGCGGTGCACCACGTCGCGCGCCGCGGTGGCCCCGGTCGGGTGGCCGGCCGCGTCGAGGACGTCGAACGGTTCGGCGGCGTCGGTCTTCACCCGAGGAGGCTACCAACCGCCGGGCGCGCGCACCCCGAATCCCCCGCAGGGGACGGGCCTCGTGGCGCATGACGTGCGGGGGGTTGACCGCGTGAACGGCGCGTGGGTAGATTTCGCGCCGGCCGCCGGAACGGACCCCCGGACGCGGGGGTGCGCGCCACGACCCTCCACCCTTTCGTTTCCGTAAAGTCGAGCCTGCGCATGAACCAGTGTTCGGGTGTTCGCCGCCTCCGCGGCGCGTCCCCCTCGTGCGTCGTGCCGTCGTCGTGGGTCCCCGTCGGGCCCCACGCGACGCCCCTCCCCCGCGTCCACCCCACGACCCCGCTCGGCGGTCGCTGGGACCTCCCCCCGCAGCGGCGCTCCTGATGCGCGCCACCCTCCTTCGCCGCCGGCACGCGCTCGTGCTCGGCGGAGGCCGCCTCGTGGTCTTCGCCGCCCTCGCGCACGTCGTGAACGACGCGTTCGTGTACGGCCTCCCGGTGTTCCTGCCCGGCATCCAGATGCGCTTCGGGTGGGGCGAAGCGACCCTCGCGAGCCTCGTGACGCTCGTCGCGATCGCCTCCAACGTCGCGCAGGGGGTCAGCGGCACCCTCGTCGACCGGTGGGGCCGCCGACGTAGCGCCGCGGTCGGGGTCCTCACGGTCGCCGTGATGATCTCGCTCGTGCCCAGCATCGAGCACCCGCTGCTCCTCGTCGCCGTCCTCGTCGCCGGCGGGTTCGGCTCGGCGCTGTTCCACCCCGCCGCCGCGGCCCTCGTGCGCTCCACCGGGGGCGGCGCCACGGCGCTCGGGGTGTACGGCGCGGGCGGCCCGATCGGCGTGGCGTTGTTCCCCCTCCTCGCCCTCGCGCTGCTCGAGGCGGCCGGACCCGAGGGCGTCCTCGTCCTCGCGTGGGGCGGCGTCCTCGCCGCCCTCGGCTTCCTGGCGTTCGTTCCGCACCAGCCGCCCGCCCCGCGGCCCCCGCGCGGCGTGCGCGGCGGACGGGGGTGGGGCCGCCCGCCGAGCATCGACACGACCCTCCTGCGGGGGCGGTCGGGCGCCCTCCTGACGATCGGGACGCTGCAGGCGACCGCCGACCTGACCTTCCTGTCGTCGCTGCCGCTGTTGATGACCGGCCGGTGGGGCCTCGAGGCGACCTCGCCGTGGTTGGCGGCGGGCTTGGCGGCCTACCAGTTGGCGGCCGCCGCCGGCTCGATGGGGATCGGCCTGATCGACGCCCGCTGGCCGCGCCGGTGGGTGGTCGTGGGCAGCTTCCTCGCCGCCGGACCGTTCCTCGCCGCCACCCTGATCCTGCCCCCCACCACCGCCGCCTTCCTGGTCGCGGCGGCGTTCGCCGGGGCGTTCACCAGCTCGGTGATCCCGCTCTTGATCGCGCAGGCCCAGGACGAGGCGCCCGACCGGTTGGGGGCCGCCACCGGCATGCAGGTCGGGGTGACGTGGGGCCTGGCCGGCATCGCCTACCTCGGGGTCGGGGTGCTGCAGCAGACGCTCGGCGTGACGGTCGCGATGGCGGTCGCGTACGCGATGCTGCTGCCCGCCCTCGCCCTGGCGTGGCGGGCGGTGCGGCACGTCCCCACCCCCACCGACGCGGAACCCCTCGCGCCCACCCCGGCGCTGGAGGCGCCCGCCTGACGGCGGGCGCCATGGGGTCAGTCCTGCGGGCCGAACCAGTCGGCGCCGGCCGGCTCGAGGTTCCAGTACAGGTGCTGCGTCTCCTGGTACTCCGCCAGGCCCTCGCGGCCCAACTCCCGCCCGATGCCGCTCTCCCCGAAGCCGCCCCACGGCGCTTCGGGGTAGTAGGGGTGGAAGTCGTTGATCCACACGGTGCCGAACCGCAACCGTTTCGCGAGGCGCATGGCGCGCGCTGCGTCGCGGGAGAACACGCCCGCCGCCAGGCCGCTGCGCGTCGAGGAGGCGAAGGCGTGCGCCTCGTCGTCGTCGCGGAACGTCTCCACCGTCAGGACCGGCCCGAAGATCTCCTCCGACGCGACGCGTCCCTCGTGCGGGAGGCCGGTGAGGACCGTCGGTTCGAGGAAGGTGCCGCCCGCGAACCGCGGGTCGGTGGGGCGCCCCCCACCGACCCGGAGGGTCGCGCCCTCCTCCTGCGCGAGGGCGACGTACCCCTCGACCTTCGCGAGGTGCTCGGGCGAGATGACCGGCCCCATCTGGGTGCCGTCCTCCCACCCGAACCCGAGACGGATGCGGCGGGTGCGCTCCAGGAGGCGTTCGAGGAGCGCGTCGTGCGCCGCCTCGTGCACCAGCAGCCGCGACCCGGCGGAACACACTTGGCCGGCGTGGAAGAACACGGCGTTCAGGGCGTGGTCCGCCGCCAGGTCCAGGTCGGCGTCCTCGAGGACGACGTTCGGGTTCTTGCCGCCCAACTCCAGCGCGACGCGCGTGACGTTCCGCGCGGCCGTCGCCGCGATGGCGCGCCCGGTGACGATCCCGCCCGTGAACGACACCAGGTCGACGCGCGGGTCCTCCGTGAGGGCCGCACCGACGGTGCCGCCCGCCCCCGTCACGAGGTTCGCGACGCCGTCCGGCAGCCCCGCCTCCTCCAGCATCTCGACGATCCGGAGGGTGGTGAGGGGCGTCAGTTCGCTGGGTTTCAGCACGAAGGTGCAGCCCGCCGCGAGGGCCGGCGCGATCTTCCACGACGCCTGCAACAGCGGGTAGTTCCAGGGGGTGATCATCGCCACCACCCCGACCGGCTGGTGCACCGTGAGGCTCACCGCACCGCTCGGGACGGGGTTGACCTCCCCCCGCATCGTGCGGGCCTCCGCGGCGTAGTAGCGGAACACCTGCGCGATCTGCTCCATGTCGTCGCGACTCTCGCCCAGCGTCTTGCCGGTATCGAGGGTCTCGAGCCAGGCGAGGGCGTCGCGGTCGCGTTCGATGGCGTCCGCGACGCGCTCGAGGAGGCGCGCGCGGTCCTGCACCGACGTGCGCGGCCAGGGGCCGTCGTCGAACGCGGCGCGGGCCGCCGCGACCGCCGCCCGCGCGTCGGCGGCGTCCGCCTCCGGCGCCTCCATCAGCAGGTGGCCGGTGGCGGGGTCGACCACCGGGCGGGTCGCGCCGGCCGCGGCGGGCCGGCGGGTGCCGGCGACGTGCAGCGCCGCCTCCGGCAGCGTCGGGGCGCCCGGCAGGCGGGTCGGGTCGGGCGGGGCGCCCGCGGGGGTGGAATCGGTCGTCATGGGGCCTCCTTCACCGCGTCCGCATGCGCGGCGCGGGGGGTCGTGACCTCGGAGTCTCGCACGAGGTGCGGCCAGGCGTCCGGGAACGACGTCGCGACGTACGGCGTGACCTCCCGCGCGACGCTCGCCTCGAGCACCCCGTGCGTCAGCAGGACGCAGGGGACGCCCGCCGCGCGGGCGGCGGTCGCGCCGGGCAGGCTGTCCTCCACCGCCAACGCCCGCTCGGGCGCGACGCCCAGCCGCGCGGCGGCCGCGAGGTACGGATCAGCCGCCGGTTTGCCCTGCGCGACGTCGTCGACGGAGATGCGGACCGCGAGGGCGGCGTCGAACGGGTGCGGGGCGAGGGTCGCTTGCATCGCCGCGCGCGGCGCGTTCGAGACGACGGCGCGAGGGTGGTCGCGGGCCGCGAGGTGCGCGACGAACGCCGCGGCGCCGGGCCGCGCGGGGGTCCGCCGGAGGGCGTCCGCGACGGCGGCGTTCACGTCGGCGCGGAGCCGTTCGGGGGCGGCCGGCACGCCGTAGCGGTCGATGAGGGCGTCGAGGATCGCACCGACGTCGAGGCCGTGCAGGACCGCCTCCGCGTCGCGCGGGAGCGCGACGCCGTACCGGGCGGCGACGGCGCGTTCGGCGTCGAACCAGGCGCCCTCGGTATCGACGAGGGTGCCGTCCATGTCGAGGAGGACCGCGTCGGCGGCGAACGGGTCGGGCAGGGCGCCGCTCGGCACCCTCACCCCTCCCCCGCCCGTGGGTCGATCGCGTCGCGCAACCAGTCCCCCACGAGGTTGATCCCGAGGGTCGTGACGGCGATCGCGAGGCCGGGGAAGATCGCCATCCACGGCTCCGTCGTCAGGAAGCGACGCCCGAGCGACAGCATGTTCCCCCAGCTGGGGACCTCCGGCGGGACGCTGAGCCCGAGGAAACCGAGGCCGGCCTCGTAGAAGATCATGGCGGACATCTCGAACGTCGCGAGGGTCGCGAGGGGCCCGACGAGGTTCGGCAGTAGGTGGCGGGGGATGATGCGGCCCGACGACGCGCCGAGGCCCCGGGCCGCCTCGACGTACGCGAGTTGCTTGAGGCGCAACACCTGCCCCCGCGTGACGCGGATGAACACGGGGCTGCTGGTGACGCCGAACAACAGGATCACGTTGACGAGGCTGCGCCCGAGGATCGTCGCGATCACGATGACGAGCACCAGGTACGGCACCGACAACAGCAGGTTCGTGAAGGCCGTGATGACGGAGTCGATCCGCCCCCCGAAGTAGCCGGCCAGGAGGCCGAGGGTCACGCCGATCGTCAGCGAAAGCGTCACGCCGAACACCCCGACGAGGAGGGAGACGCGGGCGCCGTAGACGATGCGGCTGAACAGGTCCTGCCCCAACTGGTCGGTCCCCAGCAGGTGCGCCGCGCTGCCCTCGGGGTTCCACGCGGGCGGGATGCGGGCGGAGAGGAAGTCCGCCTCGGAGGGGGCGTACGGCGCGACCCACGGCGCGAAGATCGCGGCGGCGGCGACGAGGAGGACCAAGGCCGCGCCGAGCAGGCCGGCGGGGCTGCGCAGCAGCTCGCGCCCGAGGCGCCGGGGGGAGAACAGGCCCTCGCCGGCGTGCGCGTCGGCGGCGGTCGGAGCTCCGGCGTCGGGCGGCGTCGTCGGCCGCGTCATGCGGCCCTCAGGCGGGGGTCGATCAGGCCGTACGCGAGGTCGGTCAGCAGGTGGATCGAGATCGCGAAGAACGACAGGAAGATCGTGATGGCCTGCACCAGCGGGAAGTCGGTGTCGCGGATCGCGGTCTCGAGGAGGGTCCCGAGGCCGGGCCAGGCGAAGACGACCTCGATGTACACCGACCCGCCGAGCAGGTAGGTGAACTGGATGCCGAGGACGCTGACGATGGGGATCGCGACGTTCGGGAGGACGTGCTTCAGCGACACGCGCGTGCCCGCGATCCCCTTCGCTTGGGCGGTGCGGACGAAGTCGCTGCGGCGGACCTCGAGGACCGCCGAGCGGGTGAGGCGGATCAGTTGCCCCATCCCGGCGAAGCCGAGCGCGACGGCGGGAAGGACGATGGAGCTGAGGTCGTCCCGCCCGAAGGCGGGGAACCAACCGAGCCCGACGGCGAACCAGACGATGAACAGCATGCCGAGCCAGAAGTTCGGGACGGTCTGCCCCGCCAGCCCGACGCCGCGCGCGAGGACGTCGACCCAGGTGCCCGGTCGCATCCCGCCGGCCAAGCCGAGGGGGACGGCGACGAGGAGGGCGAAGGCGAGGGCGGCGAGCGCCAGCTCGAAGGTGGCGGGGAGGCGTTCGGCCACGATCTCGAGGGTCGGTCGGCGCTGCCGGAGCGACTCCCCGAAGTCGCCGCGGGCGACGCCGGTCATGTACGCCGCGAACTGGACGGGGAGGGGCCGGTCGAGGCCCATCTCCGCCGCGAACGCGGCGCGTTGTTCGGGCGGCGCCTCCTTGGGCAGCATCAGGCCGACCGGGTCGCCGGTGAGGCGCACGAGGAAGAACACCAGCACCAGGACGCCGAGGATCAGGGCCAGCGACTCACCGACCCGGCGAGCGAAGAACGACAGCATCAAATAGGGGTCGGGCCGGCCGCGGACGGCCGGCCCGACGGCGCCTCAGTCGGCGAAGCCGACCGAGCGCAGGAAGTACTCCTCCGCGGCGCGCGGCTGGTAGCCCTCGAGGTCGGCGTCGACCGCCTCGAAGATGACCGGCTGGTAGAGGTAGATGAAGGGCGGGTCCTCGCGCATGAGCTCGTGCATCTCGCCGTAGAGCTCCGCGCGGGCGTCGCGGTCGACCTCGCGCTGGATCTCCTGGATGAGGTTCGCGATGCGCTCGTCCTCCCAGGTGTTGTAGTAGTTCCCGGGGGTCAGCGCGCCGTCGAGGCGCGGGATGGCCTCCCCGAACTCCGACGACCAGCTGTCGACGTACATCGGGCCGGTGACCGCGTAGTTCGGTTCGCTCCAGTAGGCGTTCGTCGTCTGGAAGTCGACCTCGACGTCGACGCCGATCTGCCCGAGGCTGGAGGCGATCGCTTGGCAGACCTCGTTGATGTTGACGTACCCGTCGGCGGGGCAGCCCATGCTGATCTCGAAGCCGTCGGGGTAGCCGGCCTCCGCGAGCAGGGCGCGGGCGCGGTCGGGGTCGTACGGGAACGGCTGCATGGTGTCGGCGTCGTAGCCGAGGTTCCCTTCGACGACGAAGCCGGGGGCGGCGTTCGCCTGCCCGCTGAAGATCGCTTGGTTGATGCCGAAGCGGTCCAGCCCGTAGTTCAGCGCTAGGCGGACGCGGCGGTCCTCGATGGGGGTCCCTTCGCCGGCGCCCATGTTCTTGAAGCCGACGTAGTACACGCGGTCGTTGAGGTACTGCACGACCTCGACGTCCTCCGCGCCCTCGAGGGCGGTCACCTGGTCGGGCGTCAAGCGGTTGGCGACGTCGACGTCGCCGGTCCGGATGGCGGCGAGGCGGGTGGAGCCGTCGGGGATGACGCGGTAGACGAGCCGATCGACGCGGGGCAGGCCGTCCGCCCAGTAGTCGGGGTTGGCCTCCATGACGATGCGGTCGCCGGGGGTGCGGGAGACGAAGCGGAAGGGGCCGGTCCCGACCGGGTCCTGCGCGAAGGCGTCGAGGCCGACCTCGCGGATGTAGTCGGGCGGCACCATCGCCCAGTTGTTCGCGATCGTCGTCAGGAAGATCGCGTTGGGTTCGGGGGTGGTGATGCGGACGGTGTAGGCGTCGATCGCCTCGACGGAGTCCGCGGCGCTGTAGGCGCTGGCGTAGTCGTTCGACTCGTCGCTGCCGGTCTCCCAGGTCGCGACGACCGATTCGGCGTCGAACGTCTCGCCGTTGTGGAACGTCACGCCCTCCCGGAGCTCGAAGACGTACTCGGTGCCGTCCTCGGAGATCGTCCAGTCGGTCGCGAGCGCCGGCACGAGGTTGCCGTCGTCGTCGATCCAGACGAGCGAATCGAACAGCGACCAGGCGGCGTTCGAGGCGGTGCGGTCGGAGGTGCGGGGCATGAACAACGACGTCGGGTCGCTCGAGAGCGAGACGACGAGTTCGTCCTGGGCCTGCGCGACGCTCGTCGGCACCAGGACGGCCGCGAGGGCGAGCAGGGCGGGGAGGATGCGGAGTCGTAGCAACGGAGTGCTCCTTCCGGTGGGGACGTGAACCGGGGGGCGGATCCCCCCTTGACGAAACGATGACGCAGGAACGTCATGGCGGTGCAACGCCGGGCATCGGACCGCGGGTCGGCGCCCCGCCAGGTTCGCGGGGGCGACGCCGCGTGGGCGCGGGTCCGGGATGCGGACCGGGAGGAACGTAGCACGACCCGGGACGTTCGGCCCCCCACGCCGGTGCGGACGCCGTTACGGGAGTGACGTGAGGGACGGCGCCGGTGGGCGGTCGCCGCGTGGGCTTGACAGGGTCGGTCGGGGGGCCGCACGGCGGGGCGCTGGTAGCCTCCCTCCAGCCGCTCCGGCCGCGCGAGGCGCCGGGGCGAAGAAGGGAGGCGTCATGGCCGACGAACGCTTCGACGTCGTCATCGTCGGGGGTGGGTCCGCCGGTTCGGCGCTCGCCGCCCGCCTGAGCGAGGATCCCGAGACGCAGGTGTTGCTGCTGGAGGCCGGCCGCGCCGACTGGCCGTGGGACGTCTTCATCCACATGCCGGCGGCGCTACCGTTCCCGATCGGGAACCCCCGGTACGACTGGCAGTACGAATCCGACCCGGAGCCGTACATGGGCGGCCGCCGCGTCTACCACGCGCGCGGCAAGGTGTTGGGCGGGTCCTCCAGCATCAACGGCATGATCTTCCAGCGGGGCAACCCGATGGACTACGACCGCTGGGCGGAGGCCCCCGGGATGGAGGGGTGGGACTACGCCCACTGCCTGCCGTACTTCAAGAAGATGGAGACCTGCCTCGCGGGGGCGGACGACTGGCGGGGCGGGGACGGCCCGCTGATGCTCGAGCGGGGTCCGGCGACGAACCCGCTGTTCCGGGCGTTCTTCGACGCCGTGCAGGAGGCCGGCCACCCGTTGACCGACGACGTCAACGGCTACAAGCAGGAGGGCTTCGCGGCGTTCGACCGCAACGTCCATCGGGGCCGCCGCTGGTCCGCCTCGAAGGCGTACCTGAAGCCGATTCGCTCGCGCCCGAACCTGACGATCCGGACGCGCGCGTTCGTGCGCCGCGTGCGGTTCGACGGCACCCGCGCGACCGGCGTGACGTACGAGCACCGGGGACGGACGCGGACGGTGGAGGCGGGCGAAACGATCCTGGCGGGGGGCGCGATCGCGACGCCGCAACTGCTGCAGGTGTCGGGCGTCGGGCCGGCGGAGCACCTGCGCTCGGTCGGCGTCGAACCGGTCGTGGACCTGCCCGGCGTCGGACGCAACCTGCAGGACCACCTGGAGGTGTACATCCAGTACGGCTCGAAACGCCCCGTGTCGATGTCGCCCTGGCTGAAGTGGTGGCGGCGGCCGTGGGTGGGGTTTCAGTGGTTGTTCTTCCGGCGCGGTGCGGGGGCGACGAACCACTTCGAGGCGGGCGGCTTCATCCGGTCGAACGACGAGGTGGGATGGCCGAACCTGATGTTCCACTTCCTCCCCTTGGCGATCCGCTACGACGGCTCCTCCCCCGCCGGGGGGCACGGCTACCAGGTGCACGTCGGGCCGATGTTCTCCGACGTTCGCGGGGAGTTGAAGATCGTCTCGAGCGACGCGTCGGTGAAGCCGTCGATGGTGTTCAACTACCTGTCGACCGAGAACGACAAGCGCGAGTGGGTGGAGGCGGTCCGGCACGCGCGGCACATCCTGACGCAACCGGCGTTCGAGCCGTACAACGCCGGGGAGTTGAGTCCGGGCCCGTCGGTGGAGACCGACGAGGAGATCCTCGATTGGGTGGCGCGCGACGCGGAAACCGCGTTGCACCCCTCGGGCACGGCGAAGATGGGGACCGACGACATGGCGGTCGTCGACCCGGCGACGATGCGGGTGCACGGCACCGAGGGCCTGCGGGTCGTGGACGCGTCGGTGATGCCGATCATCACGAACGGCAACATCTACGCGCCGGTCATGATGATCGCGGAGCGGGCGGCGGACCTGATTCGGGGCCGCACGCCGCTGCCGCCGTCCGACGCGCCGGTCTACCGGCACACCCCCGACGCGAACCCCGGGGCCTGAGGGGGCGCGGCGCCCCGCGGGGTTTGACCGCGCCGCGGGGGGCGCGTATGCTGGGCGGCGCGCGTCGGGGTGTAGCGCAGCCTGGTAGCGCACTTGACTGGGGGTCAAGTGGTCGCTGGTTCGAATCCAGTCACCCCGACCACCGCGGGTCGGCCCCCCACCGGCCCCCACCGCCGCGCCGTCTTCGGACGGCGCGGCGGTCGTGTTGATGTCCGCTCGGGCGTCCTGCGCGGCGCCCCCGGGCCGGCCCGCCCGCCCGCTTCGTGGCGCGCCCCACGGCGGGCCCCGCCCGCCGCCGGAACGATGGGGGCGTGACGGAGCGCCCGATCGACGTCGTGTGGCTCAAGCGCGACCTGCGTCTGCACGACCACGCCCCCTTGGCCCGCGCCGCCGCCGATCCGGCGCCGGGGGGCACGCTCGTGCTGTACGCCCGCGAGCCGGCGCTCCGGGCGCACGCGACGCACCACCCGGCGCACGCGCGGTTCGTGGAGGCGGCGTTGGGCGAGCTGGCCGGCGGCCTGCGGGCGCGCGGGGCGGACCTGTTCGTCGTCGAGGGCGACATGCCGGAGGTGCTGGAGCGCATCCGGCGGGAGGTCGGGCCGGTCCGGCGCGTGGCGTCGCACCAGGAGACCGGGCACGCGGTGTCGTACGCCCGCGACCGGCGGGTGGCGGCGTGGTGCCGGACGCACCGCGTGGCCTGGGAGGAACACGTACAGGACGGCGTCGAGCGGGGCTTGCGGGCGCGGGACGGGTGGGCCGGACGGTGGCGGGCGTTCGCGAACGCCGCGGAGGTCGACGTCCCGCCGCGCCTCCCCGGCCCCCCACCGGGCGTCGCGGAGCATCCGTGGCTCGGGAGGGCCGGCGCGGACGCGTCCGCGGGGTCGGTCGGGGACGCCATGCCGGAGGCGCTCGGGGGCGGGGAGGCGGCGGCGGCGGAGCGGTTGCGGAGTTTCCTGCACGAGCGGGGCGAGACGTACACCGCGGCGATGGCGTCGCCCGTCGAGGGGTGGACGGCGTGCAGCCGCATCAGTGCGGACCTGGCGTACGGGACGCTCTCGCAACGGCGGGCGTGGCAGGCGGCCCGCGACCGCCGCCGCGCCCTCCCGGCGGACGCGACGACGTGGGCGCGGAGCCTCCGCAGTTTCGAGCGTCGCCTGGTGTGGCGCAGCCACTTCATGCAGAAGCTGGAGAGCGAACCGACGCTGGAGACCCGCGCGATGAACGCTGCGCTCGACGACCTGTACGACGGCCGCTGGCGCGACGAGCGCTTCGACGCCTGGCGGGAGGGACGGACCGGCGTCCCGCTGATCGACGCCGGCATGCGGGCGTTGGCGGCCGGCGGGTGGGTGAACTTCCGGTTGCGCGCGACCCTCGTGAGTTTCGCGACGCACCTGCTGCAGCTCGATTGGCGCCCGGTCGCCGAGGTGTTGGCCCGCCGTTTCCTCGATTACGAGCCGGGCATCCACTACGCGCAGGTGCAGATGCAGGCCGCGGTGACGGGGATCCACACGATCCGCATCTACGCGCCGTTCAAGCAGGCGAAGGACGTCGACCCCGACGGGATCTTCGTCCGCCGCTGGGTCCCGGAGCTGCGCGACGTCCCGGCGCCGTGGCACCTCGCGCCGCACGAGGCGCCGCCCCTCGTCGCGCCCGCCTACCCCGAACCGATCATTGACGTCGCCGCCGCCCGTCGCGAGGCACAGGCGTGGCTGTACGCCGCGAAGGGGGCGCCCGCGACGCGGCGTGCGGCGGAGGCGGTGGTGGCGCGGCACGTCGATCGTCGCGAGCGCGGCGCCCGCCGGCGCGAGCGCTGAGCGGCGTCGGGCTGGCGGCGTTCGGCGGCATCGCCGGTGGTCCCGGTGCGTCGTTCCCTGACGCACACGTCGCCTATCGTGGGGGCCAGGAGGTTCCCCATGGCCACCCCCGACCCCCCCACCCTCGCCCTCGACGGTCCCCACCGCGACCACGGGGTCGCTCGGCACGGCCGTGCCGAGCGGACGACGCGACGGAGGGGGCGGGCGTGACGGGCGACCCGTTCGACCTCACCCGCTTCGTCGCCGCGCAAGAGGGCATCATCGAGCAGGCCCTTCGCGAACTGCGTGCGGGACGGAAGGAGAGCCACTGGATGTGGTTCGTCTTCCCGCAGCTGGACGGACTCGGGCACAGCGCCATGGCCCAGCGGTACGCCGTTCGCGGCGTGGAGGAGGCGCGCGCCTACCTCGACCACGAGGTGCTCGGTCCACGCCTGCTGGCGTGCTGCGACGCCCTCCTCGAGGCGGGGCGGGACGACCCGAGCCTGACGGCCCTCGACGCGCTCGGGCCGACCGACGCCCGGAAGTTGCGGTCGAGCATGACGTTGTTCGCCTTCGCCGCGGACGACGCCGCGCCGTTTCGTGCGGTGCTCGACCGGTACTTCGGCGGCGACGTCGACGCGAGGTCCGCCGCGCGCCTACGCTCCGGCGCGACGTGAACGCGCGCGCACCGACGGCGCACGCTCGGCGCGATCCGGCGCCCGAACGTCGGTGCCCGCTCGCGCGGGGCGTGCGGTCAGGCGGCCGGGTCGGCGGGCAGGTGGGCGTCGAACCAGTCGGCGGTGAGGTCGGCGACGCGGTCGAGCGCCCCGGGTTCCTCGAAGAGGTGCCCGGCGCCGGGGACGATGGCGAGGTCCACCTCGCAGCGGAGCGCGTCGCGGGTGCGTTCGTTGAGGTCCCACACGGTGCGGTCCTCGCTGCCGACGATGAGGCGGGTGGGGCAGCGGACGCGGGGGAGGGCGTCGCCCGCCAGGTCGGTCCGGCCGCCGCGCGAGACGACGGCGGCGACGCGGCGTGGAGCGTCGGCGGCGGCGCGCAGGGCGGCGGCAGCGCCGGTGCTGGCCCCGAACAGGCCGACCGGGAGGGCGCCGACGTCGTCGCGTTCGGCGAGGACGTCGAGGGCAGCGTCGAGGCGGCGCGCGAGCCGGGGGACGTCGAAGCGCCGGCGTGCTCCGGCCCGCTCGCGCTCCGCTTCGTCGTCGCCGAGGAGGTCCAGGAGGAGCGTCGCGAAGCCGTCGGCGTGGAGCCGCCCGGCGACCGCGCGGTTGCGGGGGCTGTGGCGGCCGCTGCCGCTGCCGTGCGCGAACACGACGACGCCGCGCGGGACGTCGGGCACGACGAGGTCGCCGTGCAGGTCGGTGCCGTCGACCGGGACGACGACGGGGTGGGGATCGGGGCCGGGGGGCGGGTCGGCGGGGGACGGGCGGGCCCTCCCCCCCGCCCGCGCCGCGCGGGTCATTCGGCGTCGATGGGCAGCTCGCGGTGGCCGCCGTCCTCGCGGATGGGGAGGCGGAGCGTGAGGACGCCGTCCTTGAAGGTCGCCTTGGCGGTCTCGGGGTCGACGTCCCGCGGGAGCGCCACGCGCCGTTCGATGCGGCCGTAGCGGTTCTCGCGCAGGTAGACGTCGCCCTCCTCGCGGACGGTGTCCTCCTTGCGTTCGCCCCAGACGTGGATCTCGTCGTCGTCCACCTCGACGTGCAGGTCCTCGCGCCGTAGGCCGGGGAGGGACGCGCGCATCACGAGGGTGCCGTCCTCCTCGAACAGGTCGGTGCGGACGTCGTGCGTCTCGCCGTCCCCGAACATCGGGCGGGGGGCGAAGCGGGGGTCGTTCCAGAGGCGGTCGATCGTCTCGAACGGGTCGGGAACGGTGCGGCGTCGTGCGGGCAGCAAACGGGCCATGCATCACCTCTTTCCGCCGGTCGGCGCCGCCGACGGGGGCGGCCGAGGCGAGGCGGGGTACCGGGCCGGGAGGGGAAACCGGAGGCAGGGCGCCCGCGCGTCGGTCCGTGGCCTCGCCGGCGGCACGGACCTGGCGACCTCCATGGAAGCGCATCGGGCGCGCCGGCGCGGTGCGACCCGTCACGCCCAAGCTGCACCCCCATCCAGCCCCCCATCCAGCCCCCCGATCCCGCGACACCCCGGGGGGGTATGTCGCGGGGATGGCGCGGCTCCGCGCTCCGGCGTGGCACCCTCGCCGCGCGTCGGGGCACGCCCACACCCAGGCGACACCCCCACCCACCCCACGGCCACCCCACGGCCAGTCCACACCCACCCCAAGGAGGCACCATGGACACGTTCGACCGCACCGTTCCCACCGACCTCGCCGCGACGAAGGCGCACCTGGCCGACGCCCTGAAGACGCAGGGGTTCGGCGTCCTCACCGAGGTCGATCTGCAGGCGACCTTCGACGCGAAGCTCGGTGAAGCGCACGAGGGCCACACGATCCTCGGGGTCTGCAACCCCCGCCTCGCGAAGGACGCCCTGGAGGTCGACCGCGACGTGGCGTTGCTGCTGCCGTGCACCGCGACCCTGCGGGAGGTCGACGGCGGCACCGAAATCCGCATCCTCTCCCCCGCCTCGGCATTCGAGCTCCTCGACGCGGACGTCCGCGACCGCCTCGCGGGGTTGGCCGGCGACGCGACGACGCGGCTCCGGGCGGCGCTCGACGCCGTGGAGGTCGGCGCCGCCGTCTGAGGGGAGCGTCAGCGGTCACGGCGCCCCCGCGACCGCCTCGGTAGCGTCACCTCGACGGCCCCTCGCGGGCCGAGGAGGTGACCATGTGCTGGACCGGACTCGTGCTCGGTGGGGCGATGACGTTCGCCGGGGTGGCGTTGCTGGTGCGGTTCTTCGGCGCGCGCGGCGCGCAGGAGGTGGAGACCGCCGGCCAGGGGCGCACCGAATCGATGATCCTGGGGGCCCTGTTGGCGTCGATCGGCCCGCTGTTGTTCCTGCTCGGCGTCACCGGCCTCCTCTGCAACGTGCTCGGCATCGGCTGGTAGCCCCCCATCTCGGTGCGCCGTCGCCCCCAGGACGGTCACGCATATGTCGTTCGCGTGACAATGTCGGTCGTCCCGAGCGGCTATCCTGAACGCAGATGAAGGAGAGGCCGCGCACGAGCACGGCGGCACCCTCCTCACCACGCCCCCGCCACCCGGGGGCGTTTTTCGTGCGCCCCCGCCCCGCGTTCGTGCGCCTGCGCACCGCACGGCCACCCCGGACCAGCCGCGTGTGAGCGTCCGACCCGCCCCCGCCCCACCCCGGCGGTAGCCTTTCGTTGGTTCGTCGTCCCCGCCCGGCCCCCGTCCGGCTCCCACCCGGCGCCCGCCCTCCTCCCCGCGAACCGGAGAGGAGACCGCCGTGGTCGACCCCATCCTCGTCCCGCTCGACGGGTCCCCCCTCGCCGAACGGGTCCTCCCCCACGTCCTCGCCGTCACGCGCGGCACCACCCCCCACCTCGACCTCGCCCGCGTCCTCGTCCCCCCCACCCTCGCGGGCGACCCGACCCCCACCGACCCGATCGCCTGGCGCCTCGCCCGCGACGAGGCGACGGCGTACCTCGACGGCGTCCGCACCGCCCTCGCTCCGACCGACCCGACCGACGCCCCCCACGACGTCACGACGCACGTCCTCGAGGGCGACCCCGCCGGCAGCCTCCTGGCGTTCGCCCGCGACGCCGGAACCGCCCTCGTCGCGCTCTCCAGCCACGGGCGTAGCGGCCTCACCGGCTGGAACCTCGGCGGCGTCGGGCACAAGGTCGCCGACCACGCCCGCAGCCACCTCCTCGTCGTCCGCGCCTTCGAGGACGCCTCGGTCCGCGGCGACGACGGCCGCGTCCGACCCGCGCACTACCGCCGCATCCTCGTCCCCCTCGACGGCTCGACGCGCGCGGAGTGCGCGCTGCGCACCGCCTGCCCCCTCGCCGAAGCGCACGACGCCGACCTCGTCCTCGCGCACGTCCTCCGGCCCCCCGGCGTCTGCACCGCCCTCCCCCTCGGTGTGGACGACCGCGCCGCCGTCGACGCCTACGCTCACGTCGCCCGCCGGCACGCCGAGGCGTACCTCGACGCCCGCGCGCACGACGCCTGCCCCGACGGCCGCCCCGCCACCCTCCGCCTCGTCGAGGACCCCGACCCCGTCACCGCCCTCCACGCCATCGCCGACGAGGAGGCCGTCGACCTCGTCGTCGCCGCCGCCCACGGCCGGACCGGCAGCCGCCGGCGCCCGTACGGCAGCACCGTCGCCCACCTCGTCGCGTACGGCGCGACCCCGCTGTACGTCGTGCAGGACCTCGGCCGCGACGACGTCGAACCCAGCGCCGCCGAACGCGCCGCCACCGAACGCCCAGGCCACGAATGACGACCGCGCGGACGACCGTCGGACGCCTCGGGGCGCGTCGCCTCCGCCGCCGCCTCACCCGCGTCCGCCGCGCCGTCCGCGAGCGCCTCCACGCCCTCCCCGAGGACGCCGTCGCCTTCTCCTCCGCCGCGCAGTGGCTGTTCGAGAACGAGTACCTCCTCCTCCGCACCGCCGACGCCCTCCCCCGCGACCTCCCCACCCCCTTCGCCGCCCGCCTCCGCACCGCCCGCGACGGCACCCGCGACGGACCCCACGCCCCCCACACCCGCGTCGAGCGGATCGCCGACGCCCTCCTCGACGACCGCACCCACCCCCTCGACGTCGCCACCCTCCGCCGCCGCCTCCGCGAACGCCCCGACGTCGACGAACTCGACCTCGCCGAACTCTGGGCGCTGCCCGTCCTCCTCCGCCTCCGCGCGCTCGAAACGATCCTCGACGCCAGCGACCCCCCAGGCCGCATCGACCGCGCCGGGCCCGACGCCGACCGCCGCGTCCGCGCCGCCGTCCTCACCGTGCAACGCCTCGACCGCGCCGACTGGCGCGAGGTCGTCGAAGCGGTCTCCCTCGTCGAGGCCCGCCTCCGACGCGACCCCGCCGGCGTCTACCCCCGCCTCGACGCGAACGGGCGCGACCGCTACCGCAGCGAAATCGAACGCCTCGCGCGGCGCGCCCGCGCCTCCGAACTCGCCGTCGCCGACGCAGTCCTCGCCGCCGCCCACGCCCCCGAACGGCCCGGCGCGACGCGGCACGTCGGGCACGTCCTGTTCGGCGACGGCGCCGACGCCCTCGCCGCGCACCTCGGCGTCCGCCCCACCCCCCGCGACCGCCTCGTCGCCACCGCCACCCGCCACCCTCTCGCCACCCTACGGCGGACGGCCGCCGTGCCCGCCACCGCCGCCTGGGCGGCGACGGTCGCCGCTGCGTGGCCGCACGCCACCCCCCTCGCCACCCTCCTCCTCGCCGCCCTCACCGCGGTCGCCTACGCCGACCTCGCCGACGTCGTCGTCCGCCACCTCGCCGCCCACCTCCTCCCCCCGCGCGTCCTCCCGAAACTCGACCTGCGCGACGGCCTCCCCCCGGACGCCGCCACCTGGGTCGTCATGCCCGTCCTCGTGCACGACGAACACGACGTCGCCGACGCCTACGCGCAGCTCGAACGGCACGCCCGCGCCAGCGTCGGCGGCGCCGTCGCGTACGCCCTCCTCGCCGACCTGCCCGACGCGGACGCCGCCCACGCGCCCGGCGACGCCGCCCTCACCGCCGCGCTCACGTCCGGCCTCGCCGCCGTCCGCGCGCGCACCCCCGACGCCCCCTTCGCCCTCGCCCTCCGCACCCGCCGCTACGCGCCCAGCGAAGGCCGCTGGATGGGGTGGGAACGCAAACGCGGCAAACTGATGGCCTGGAACGCCTGGCTGCTGCGCGGCGAACGCGGCGACTTCACGGTGCTGGACCTCCCGGACGGCGCGCCCCCCGACCCCCGCTACGTCCTCACCCTCGACGCCGACACCGTCCTCCCGCCCGACGCCCTCGCCCGCCTCGTCGGGGCCGCCGCCCACCCCCTCGCGCACGCCCACCTCGACGACGCCGGCCGCGTCGTCCACGGCTACACCGTCCTGCAACCCCGCATCGAGCCGCTGCCACCCACCGAGCCCCCCACCCGCTTCGCGCGCGACGTCGCCGGCGCGCGCGGCGTGGATCCGTACGCCCACGCCATCTCCGAACCGATCATGGCGCTCACCGGCGAGGGGGCGTACACCGGCAAGGGCCTCTACGACCTCGCGGCGTTCGACGCCACCCTCTCCGGCCGCATGCCCGACGGCGCGATCCTCAGCCACGACCTGCTCGAAGGCGGCCTCGGGCGCACCGCCCTCGTCGCCGACGTCGTCCTCCTCGAACCCACCCCCACGACGTACGACGCCTGGCGCCGCCGCGAACGCCGGTGGGTGCGAGGCGACTGGCAGCTGCTCCCGTGGCTCCTCCGCCGGCCCGCACCCCCCGGCGGGCCCCCTCCCGCCGCCCCCCTCTCGCCCGCGGCGCGGGCCGTGGCGCGCCACAACCTGCGCCGCAGCCTCCGCGCGCCGGTCGCGCTGGCCCTCCTCGCGCTCGCGTGGAGCGGCGCCCTGCCCGCCGGCGCGGCGGTCGCGCCCGCCGTCCTCGCGTGGCTCGCCGCCCCCGTCGCCTGGCCCGGCTGGGGGGCGGTCCGCCGCGCCTGGCGGGGACGGACCGTCGGCGCCCCGGTCGCCGCCGCGCGGCTCGCGACCGACGTGGCGTTCCTCCCCGTCCAGGCGTGGACGCACGCCACCGCCATCGCGCGGACGCTGCACCGCGTCTACCGCACCCGCCGGGGGCTGCTGCAGTGGACGACCGCAGCGCGCGACGCGCGGACCGACGGCGACCGCAGCGTCCGCGTCGCCCCGGTCGCCGCCGGCGCCGCCGCCCTCCTGCTGATCGTCGTTCCCCTCGCCGACGCCGACGCCGCGGCGTACGCGCGGCTCGCCTCCGCCCTCCCCTGGATCGTGGCCTGGGCGGCCGCCCCACGCTTCGCGGCGTGGTTGGCGCGCCCCGTCGCGGGCGGCGCCCCCGACGCCGCCCCCGCCACCGAGGCGGACCGCGCCTGGTGGTGGCGGATCGCCCGGCGCACCTGGGGGTTCTTCGAACGCTACGTCGGCCCGGAGGACCACTGGCTTCCCCCCGACCACGTCCAGCTCGACCCGACCGCCGGCACCGCCCACCGCACCTCCCCCACGAACGTCGGCATGGCGTTGAACGCGACGTGGGGCGCGTGGGACCTCGGGTTCCTCTCCGCCCGCGCCGCCGTCCTCCGCCTCCGCAACGCCCTCGCGACGCTCGACCGCCTGGAGCGCTGGCACGGGCACCTCCTCAACTGGTACGACACCCGCACCCTCGCGCCCCTCGCCCCCCGGTACGTCTCGACCGTCGACAGCGGCAACCTCGTCGCCGCCCTCGTCGCCCTCCGCAGCGGCCTGCGCGAACTCGAGGCGCACGGTCCCCTGGACGCGCGCGCCTGGCGCGGGGCGGAGGTCGTCCTCGATCTCGTCGACGAAGCGCGCGCGGCGCTGCCCGGCGGCGCGCGCGACGGCGGGACCGTCGCCACCGCCGTCGCCGACGTCCGCGCCGCCCTCCGCCGCGGCGCGGACGACCCGGCGGCCGCCCCCGCACTCCTCGACGCCCTCCACACCGACCTCCTCCCCCACCTCGCGACGTGCGCGCTCGACGCGGTCGAGGCGGACGGCGACCCGCCCGACGACGCCGCCCTCGCCGACCTCGGGCGTTGGTTGCGGGCGCTCCACGACCACGTCGCCTCCCTGCGCCGCGACCGCGACGCCTTCCTCCCGTGGACCGACCCGGCGCTCGCGCCGGGGACCGACGCGGCCGGCGCGGGCGCGCGCCCAGACCTCCCGACGCGACCGACGTACGCCGAGCTCGACGCCGCCTACGACGCCCTCGCGGCGGACGCCGCGGCAGCGTCGGGGGCGGGCGGCGGCGTACCCCCCGCCCGCCTCGCGGCGGCCCGCACCGCCCTCGCGGAGGTCCGCGACGACGTCCGACGGCTGGAGGCCGCGATCGACGCGATCGTCGACGGCACCCGCTGGGACGTGCTGTACGACCCCCGCACCCACCTGTTGCGCCTCGGGTGGCACGTCGACGACGACCGCGCCGACGCGAACGCCTACGACCTGCTGGCGTCCGAAGCGCGCATCGCGAGCTTCCTGGCGGTCGCGACCCACCAGGTGCCCGCCGAGCATTGGGTGCACCTGGGTCGCCCCTGCGCGCGGGCGGGACGCGACCGGGTCCTGCTCTCCTGGAGCGGCACGACCTTCGAGTACCTCATGCCGGCGCTCTGGATGCGGCCCCCACCCGGCACGCTGCTCGATGCGGCGGAGGCCGCCTGCGTCCGCCGGCAACGGGCGTTCGGTGCGGCGCACGACCTCCCGTGGGGCGTCTCGGAATCGAGCTACGCGCGGCGCGACCCGCACGGCGGCTACCGCTACCACGCCTTCGGGGTGCCCGACCTGGCGTTGGCCCACCCCCCGACCGACCGGCGGGTCGTCGCGCCCTACGCCACCCACCTCGGCCTGCTCCGCGCCCCCGCCGCCGCGACGGCGGCGTTGCGCCGCTTCGCGCGGCTCGGGGCGTACGGTCCGCTCGGCTTCTACGAGGCGGTCGACGCCACCCCCGCCCACCTCCCCGCCGGCACCTCCGCGACGGTGGTGCGCACCTGGATGGCGCACCACCAGGGCATGAGCTTCCTGGCGCTCTGCCACGTCCTCGACGGCCCCCGGTTCGTCGAGCGCTTCCACGCCGACGCGCGCGTCGCCGCGCACGCCCCCCTCCTCGCCGAACGCATCCCCACCGACGCGCCGGTCCGCCGCCGCCCGCGCCCCGCGCGCCCCCCACGCCGGCCGCCCCCCAGCCGCGAGCGCCCCACCTGGCAGCCGACCCTGGACGACCCCACCCCGCAGGTCCACGGCCTCTCGAACGGGCGCCTCACGTCGTGGGTGGGCGCGGCCGGCGGTGGGGGCCTGCGGTGGGGGGACCTGGACGTCACCCGCTGGCAGCCCGACGCGACGCGCGACCCGGCCGGCGTCCGGCTGTACCTCCTCGACGCGGCGGACGGCGTCGCTTGGTCCCCGACCCGCGCCCCGTGCGGCCCCGACCCGGAGGTCCGCGACGAGGCCGTCACCTGGTCCGCCGATCGCGGTCGCTGGACGCGGCGGCGCGGCGACGTCGTCGCCACCCTCGAGGCGTTCGTCGCGCCCGACGTCGACGCCGACGTCCGCATCGTGACGCTCGAGAACCGCGGGGACGACGCCCGCCACCTCGCCGTCGCGTCGTACGGCGAGGTCGTCCTCGGACCGCACGCCGCCGACCTCCGCCACCCGGCGTTCGAGAACCTGTTCGTGCGCAGCGAAACGTGGCCGGACGTCCGCGGCGTCGCCTTCCGGCGGACCCCCCGCGAGCGCGGGACCGACCCCGTGTGGGCCCTCCACCGCTTCGTGGCCGGCCCGGGGTCCCCCACCGACGGCGGACCGACGTTCGGGCCGGTCACGGCGTCCGGCGACCGCGCTGCGCTGCTGGACCGGCACGACGACCCCGCCGACCCGTCCGGCCTGCGGCGAGCGCCGGTCGCGACCGACGGCGACACCCTCGACCCGGCGTTCGTCCTGCGCACCGACGTGACGCTCCCCCCGCACGCGACCGCCCGCTTCGCGCTCGTCACGAGCGTCGCCCGGTCGGGCGAGGCGCTCCGGCGCGGCGCACGGGCGCAGGGCACCTGGGCGTGGATCGAGGAGGCCGGCGCCGGCGCCACGCGCCGCGCCGACGCCGCCGCCGCGCAACGCCGCATGGACGGCGACCGCCTCGCCGGCGCCGACCGCCTCGCCTCGCGCCTCCTCGTCCCGACCCGCGACCTGCGCGCGGCCGCGACGACCCTCGGGGCCGCCCCGCAGGACCCCCGCGCCCTGTGGGCGCTCGGGCCGTCGGGCGACCTGCCGCTCCTGGTGCTGCGCGTCGCGGTCCGCGACGACCTGCGCCGCGCCCGCACCCTGCTGGCGATCCACCGCTGGTGGCGCGACCTCGGCTTCGCCGTCGACCTGGTCCTGCTCGACGAACGCGACGTCGGCTACGAGGACGCGACCCGCACCCGCCTCGAGCGGGCGGTGGCGGAGGCGGACGCCGCCCGCGACGCGCCGGGCGGCGTGCACGTCGTGCGTCGCGCCGCGGTGGAGGCGGACGTCGTGGCGTCGCTCTTGGCGCGCGCCGAGGTCGTGCTGGGCGGCGAGCCGGGCCCCGGGTGGGCGCCGCCCGCCCCCGTCCGGCCCGCCCCCCTCCCGGCGCTCGCCGCCGGCGGGCGCCCCGTCCGGGCGGCGCAGCCGCCGGCGCCCCCGCCCGCGCCGCCGTCGCTCGGTCCGCTCGATGCGCGAGGCGGGCCCCCCGCCGACGGCGCGCAGGCGCAGGTGACGACCGGGTGGGGCACCCTCCGCCGCGACGGCGCGTTCGAGCTGGAGGTCGGCGGGCGCTCGACGCCCGCACCGTGGGCGAACGTCCTCGCCAACGAGCGCTTCGGCACCCTCGTCGACGAGGCGGGCGCCATGAGCAGTTGGTTCGAGAACGCCGGGGAGTTCCGCCTGACGCCTTGGTCGAACGACCCGCGCCTCGCCCCGTCGGGCGAGACCGTGTACCTGCGCGACGAGGCGAGCGGGGAGGTGTGGACCGCGACCCCCCGCCCCGCCCCCGGCGAGGGGGCGTACCGGGTCGTGCACGCCTTCGGGGCGACGACCTTCCAGCATCGGCACGCCGGCCTGGCGGTGGACGCGACGGTCGCCGTCGACCCGGAGCGGCCCGCGAAGGTCGTCCGCCTCGAGGTCCGCAACGAGGGCGACGCGCCGCGGCGCGTGACGGCGACGGCGTACCTGGAGTGGGTGCTCGGTGCGCACCGGACGACCGCGGCGGCCGGCGTCGTTCCGGCCTACGACCCCGACACCGGGGTGCTGTCGGCGACCTCGGGCCGCGATCCGGACTTCGCCGACGTCGTCGCCTTCCTCGCCACCGACCGCCCCCCGCACGGCCTGACGTGCGACCGGCACGAGTTCCTGGGGACGCGCGGCGACCCGCGCGCCCCCGCGGCGCTCGGGCGGGTGGGGTTGTCCGGCCGCGTCGCGCCGGGCGACGACCCGTGCGCGGCGTTGCAGGTGCACCTCGACCTGCCGCCCGGCGGGCGGGACGCGGTGGCCTTCGTCGTCGGGGCCGACCGCGGCCGCGACGCCGCCCACGCGCACGCCGCCGCCCTCACCGAGGCGGGGGCGGCGGAGCGAACGATCGCCGCGGCGCAGGCGACCTGGCGGGCGCGCCTGGGGCAGCTGCGGGTCCGGACGCCCGACCCGGCGTTCGACGCGATGACGAACGGCCGGTGGCTGCACCAGACGTGGGCGTGCCGCCTCCTGGCGCGCACCGCGACGTACCAGTCGAGCGGCGCGTACGGGTTCCGCGACCAACTGCAGGACGGCCTGGCGCTGCTGCACGTCGCGCCGGAGGTCCTCCGCGCGCGCCTCATCGAGGCCGCCGCCCACCAGTTCGAAGCGGGCGACGTGCTGCACTGGTGGTTGCCGCCGTCGGGACGCGGCGTCCGCACGCGCATCAGCGACGACCTGGCGTGGCTCCCGTACGCCCTCGCGGCGTACGTCGAGGCGACCGGCGACCGGGCGGTCCTCGACGTCCGCCGGCCGTTCCTGCGGGGTGCGCCGCTCCCCCCCGACGTGCACGAGCGCTTCGACGCCTGGCGCCACGGCGAGGCCGACGCGACGCTGTACGAGCACGCCGCCCGCGCGCTGGAGCGGGCGGCGACGGAGGGCCCGCACGGCCTGCCCCGGATCGGGACCGGCGACTGGAACGACGGCATGAACCGGGTGGGGGCGAAGGGCCGGGGCGAGAGCGTCTGGTTGGCGTGGTTCCTGATCCGCACGCTGCGCGACGTCGCGCCGTACGCCGAGGCGCGCGGG
Organism: uncultured Trueperaceae bacterium; assembly: GCA_913057685.1. Taxonomy (GTDB): domain Bacteria; phylum Deinococcota; class Deinococci; order Deinococcales; family Trueperaceae; genus SLSQ01. The sequence continues at coordinate 74,564 of CAJXOA010000002.1, read as the reverse complement.
GAGGGCGAACGCGCGGCGCGGTGGCGGGCGCAGGCGGACGCCTACCGGGCGGCGGTCGAGGCGCACGCCTGGGCGGGCGACCGCTACCTCCGCGCCTACTACGACGACGGCACCCCGATGGGGGGTGCCGACCGCCCCGAGGCGCGGATCGACGCGATCGCGCAGGCGTGGGCGGTGCTGTCGGGCGCGGGCGACCCGGCCCGCGCGCGCGAGGCGCTGGCGACCGCCTGGCGGACGTTGGTCGATCCCGACGCCGGGCTGGCGCGGCTGTTGCACCCGCCGTTCGGCACCGCGGAGCGCGACCCCGCCCCGAATGCGGCGGGGATCCGCGCGCGCCACGCGCACCCGCGCGACCCCGGGTACGTCGGGGCGTACCCGCCGGGCGTCCGCGAGAACGGCGGGCAGTACACGCACGCCGCGTTGTGGTTGGCGTGGGCGGCGCTCGAGGCGGGCGGCGTCGCGGGCGACCCGGCGGCCGGCAGCGACCTGTTCGCGATGCTGAACCCGCTGCACCACACCGGCACGCCGGACGCGGTCGCGCGCTACCGGGTGGAGCCGTACGTGATGGCGGCGGACGTCTACGGGTGGCCTCCGCACGTCGGGCGGGGCGGCTGGACCTGGTACACGGGATCGGCCGGGTGGGCGTACCGCCTGGCGGTCGAGGGGATCCTCGGGCTGCGGCGCGAGGGGACCGCGCTGCGCCTCGCGCCGCACCTGCCGCCCACCTGGAACGAGGCGGAGGTCGCGTACGCATTCGGTGCGAGCACCTTCCGGCTGCACTACCGCCGGGCCGACGACGCCGCCGCCCCCCTCGCGGTGACGTGCGACGGCGTGCCGTGCGCCGGTGGGCGGGTGCCGCTCCACGACGACGGGGGAGCGCACGAGGTGCACGTCACCGTCCCGGGGGTGGGGACGTCCGCCCCTGGAGGGCGGCGCGACCCTGCGGGACGCTGACGCGCGCGACGCCACCGCGTCGCGGGAGGTGACGCCGTGACGACCCCACCCCGGGTGCTGCTGTTGGTGGCGCACCCGAACCCCTCCAGCCTCAATCACGCCCTCGCGCGCGCCGCGACCGAAGCGCTCGAGGAGGGCGGCGTACGGGTGGACCTGCACGACCTCTACCGCGAGGGGTTCGACCCGCGCCTGAGCGCCGGCGAGATCGCGACGCACGCGAGCGACGACGCCGTCGTCGAAGCGCACGTCCGCGAACTCCGCGCGGCGGACGCCCTCGTCGTGATCCATCCGGTCTGGTTCGACCAGCCCCCCGCGATCCTGAGCGGGTGGGTGCAGCGCGTCGTGCGCGAGGGGGACGCCTTCGAGCACGCGCCCGAGGGCGGCTTCCGCGGGTTGTTGCCGGCGCAGGACGCCCTCGTCGTCACGACCCAGAACGCGCCGTACGTCCCGCCCGACGCGTTGGATCGTTACTGGCGCTCGTTCGTGCTGCCCGCGGTCGGGATCGACGATGCGGAGCGCATCGCGCTCGGGCCGGTCGTCGCGAGCGACGGCGCCACCCGCCGCGGCTGGTTGGAGGACGTCGCCGCCCGCTGCGACGCGCTCGCCGGGCGCCTCACGGCGCGCGCCTGAGCGCACCCCGTCGGCCGCGTGCCGCCGGCGACGCAGCGGGGGGCGAGGCGGGGCGTATGCTCGTGCGGCTCCCGGGCTGCCCGGGCCTGGAGGTCGCCTTGAGCGTTCGTCTCGCCGTCACGCTCTCCATCAAGGAGATGGTCCGCAACGCCCCGCGCTTCGCGTCGATCAGCGCCGTCATCGCCCTGATCACGGTCCTGATCCTGTTCCTCGCGGGCCTCGGGGAGGGCCTGGCGCTCGGCAACCGACAGTTCCTGGAACGCATCGACGGCGACCTGCTGGTCTACCAGGAGACCGCCGACCTGCAGATCGCCGCCAGCCAGTTCGACGGGTCCGTCCTCGCCTCCATCCGCCGGGTGGACGGCGTCGCGGACCTCGGGGCGTTGGCGTTCTCGAGCACCGTCGTCGAGCCGCTCGACGCGGCGGGGTCCGACGGTGCGGAGGACGGTGCGCAGGCCGACGGGGCGCTCGGCGGGGAGCGCGTGGCGTTGATCGGCGTGGAGCCCGGGCGTCCCGGCGCCCCGCCGGTGCGCGAGGGGCGGACGTTCACGTCGCTCGACGCGAACGAAGCGATCTTCGGGGCGCGCGCGGCGTTGTTCACCGGCGCCGAGGTCGGCGACGTCGTGACGGTCCGCTCGACGCAGGGCGCCGTCGACGAACGCTACGACCTGCGGGTGGTGGGCATCGCGAACGGCCAGCAGTACCAGATCTCCGCCAGCATCCTCACGCCGCTCGTGACGTTCGAGCGGGTCCGCCCGAAGGCGGACGCCGCGGTCGACCCGCGCCGGTTGTTGTTCGACGTCGTCGCCGTGCGCGCCGCGGACGGCGTCCCCCCCGCGACCCTCAAGGAACGCCTCGAGCGGGAGGTGCGCGGCGTCGAGGCGGTCGACCTGGTGACCGCCTACACGAACGTCCCGGGCTACACCGCGCAGGAGAGCACGGTGAACACCCAGACGTTCTTCACGTTGATCATCGGGGTGCTGGTCGTCGGGGGGTTCTTCCAGATCCAGACGCTGCAGAAGGTCCCGCAGATCGGGATGCTGCGGGCGATCGGCGCGAGCGGCGGCCTGATCGCCTGGGCGACCGTCCTGCAGATCGTCTTCACGAACCTCGTCGGGGTGGCGCTCGGGGCGCTGGGGACGGCGGGCCTGGCGGCGTCGTTCCCCCCGCAGGTGCCCATCGAGTTCCGCCCCACGAACGTCGGGACCGCCATCGCCGGGTTGTTGATCATCGGTCCCGCCGGCGGGCTGGTGGCGCTCCGCGCGGCGCTTCGCGTCGAGCCGCTGACCGCCTTGGGGTTGGGCAAGTGACCGCCGCCGGCGCGCGCGCCGCGCGGGACGAGGCGGCCGCAGGGAGCGCCGCCCCGCCCGAGACGCCCGCCCTGGAGGTGCACGACCTGACGAAGACCTACCGCTTGGGGGAGCAGACGATCACCGCGGTCGGTGGCGTGACGTTCACGGTCGCGCCGGGCGAGTTCGTCGCCCTGGTCGGTCCGTCCGGCTCCGGGAAGACGAGCCTGCTGGCGATGCTGGCGGGGTTGCTGCGGCCGACGGAGGGGACGGTGCGGATCGCCGGGCAGCCGGTCGCGGACCTGAACGACCGGGCGCTCACCCGCTTCCGGCGCCGCATGATCGGCTTCACGTTCCAATCGAACAACCTGCTGCCGTACCTGACGGTCCTCGAGAACGTGCTGCTGATGTTGTCGCTGAACGGCCGGACGACCCCCGCGGCGCGCACGTGGGCGCTGGAGCTGCTCGAGCAGTTGGGGTTGGGCGACCGCCTGGACAACCTCCCCTCGCAACTCTCGGGCGGCCAACAGCAACGCGTGTCGATCGCGCGGGCGTTGATCCACCGTCCCGCGGTGGTGCTGGCCGACGAACCGACCGCCAGCCTCGATACCGAACGGGCCCACCAGGTGGTGGAGACGTTCGCGTCCCTGATCCACGAGGAGCGGCGGGCGGGGATCATGGTGACGCACGACCTACGCATGGTGCGGTACGTCGATCGGGTGGTGCAGATGCGCGACGGGATGCTGGAACGCATCGTGGACGACCCCACCGACGTCGCGAAGCTCGCGGAGGGGGCGCCGTGAGGCGGCCCGGGAAAGGAAGGCACCGGTGAAGATCCTGCGGATTCTCGTGCCGCTGGCCCTCGTGGTCGCTGGCGGCGTGCTGGGCGTGACGTGGTGGCTGGGGGGCGACGACGCCCCGAACGAGGCGCCGCCCGCGGCGGCCGCCCCGAGCGGCGACGTCGCGCCGCGCGCGGCGGTGGCGCCGCCGACGACGGCGGAGGCGGAGGTCGCCCCCCGCCGGACCGCCGACGTGGCGTTCGGCGTCGCGGGGACCGTCGCGGCGCGCGCCGTCGAGGTCGGCGACCCGGTCGAGGCCGGCGACGTGCTCGCGCGGCTGGACGACGCGACGCAGCGCGCGCGCCTCGCCGAGGCGGAGGCGGCGGTGTCCGCCGCCGACGCGGCGGTCGCCGCCGCCCGCGAGGGCGTCCGCGCGGCGGAGACGCAACGCGCGGTGCAGACCGCCGCCATCCGCGTCGCGGAGGCGGCGCGGGAGGCGGCGGACGCCGGCGCGCGACTCGCTGCGGAGCAGGCGCCCGCGCAGGTGGCGCGGGCCGAGGCGGACGCCCGCCGCGCCGCTGCGGCGGTGACGCAGGCGGAGGCGGGCGCGGCGGCGGCGGAGGTCGCCGTCGCGCAGGCGGAGGCGTCCCTCGCCGTCGCGGAGGCGCAACGCCGCCAGGCGCGCGCCGCGCTGGCGTCGGCGGAGGTGGCGCTCGCACAACGCACCGTCCGCGCGCCGTTCGCCGGGCGGGTGTTGACCGCACCGCCGGAGGTCGGCGAGTCGGTGGGGCCGTCCGCCCCCACGATCCGGATCGGCGACGTCGGCGGTTGGCGGGTCGTCACGACGAACCTCACCGAACGGCAGGTGACCGGCCTGACGTCGGGGGCGACGGTGCGCGTCGCGATCGACGCGATCCCCGGGCGGACGTTCGACGGGACCGTCGAGCGGGTCGCGTACGCACCCCGCCTCGTGCGCGGGGACGTGACGTACGAGGCGACGATTCGCGTCGACGGCGCCGCGTCGGACGCCGACGTCGCGGCGCGCTTGCGGCCCGGCATGACGGCGGTCGTCCGCGACCTTCCGCTCGCGACCGGCGTGCCCACCGGCCGGTGAGCCGTTCCCCGACGGCCGCCCCGCGGGGGGCGCCGTCGGCCGAACGCAGACCGCCCCCCGCACGTCCCCACATGTAACGAATCGGTGAGCGCAAGGCGCGCATAGGTCCGTCGGCGTGGGCCGCGACCGGGACGAACGACCTCACGACATTCGTCCCTACGGCCGCGCGCCCCCATGCGTGAAACTCGGCACATGATCGCCGACCGGACCCCCGCCGACGCGCGGCCCCCCACCGCCCAACCGGACGCGACCGACGCGCTGCTGCAGACGATCGCCGCAACGTACGCGTCCCCCCGCGACCCGCTCCTCGACGACCTGCGGAGCGGCCGCTTCGCGGCGGCCCTGGTGGCGCTCGCGGACGCGACCGGCGTCCCCGCCCCCACGCTTCCCCCCGTCGACGCGACGGCGCTGCAGGCGTCGTACGTCGACCTCTTCGTCAGCAGCGGCGACGGTCTCGCCGCGCCCCCCTACCTCGGCTACGCCCAGGACGGCGAACTGCTCGGCGACACCGCCGAAGCGATCGGCCGCTTCCTCAAGGACGAGGGCATCGGCACCCACGACGACTGGACGGACCTTCCCGACCACGTCGCCGCGGTCGCCGAAGCCGGCGTCCTCCTCGCTCGGCACGAACGGCCCCACGCCGCCCGCGACCTGCTCGCGCGGTGGGTGCGGCCGTGGTTCGACCGCTACGCATCGAGCGTCGCGGATCGGGACGGCAGCGGCTTCTACGGACCGCTGACGACGTTCTTGCACGCAACGATCAGGGAGGTCACGCGTGGGAATGGATCGTAGGGAGTTCCTGAAGTTGTCGGCCGCCTCGGTGGGCGCCGCGACGGTGGCGGGGCAGGCCAGCGCACAATCGCTGCTGGACCGCATCCCCAACCCCTTCGCGCCGATGCCGCCGCAGTGGTTCGACGGCGACGTGGAAACGGTGTACTCGTACTGCGAGAACTGTTTCTGGAAGTGCGGGATCGAGGTGAAGGTCGCCGGCGGCAAGGTCCGCAAGGTCGACGGCTACGCCACGAACCCCAAATCGCGCGGCATGCTCTGCCCCCGCGGACAGGGCGCCCCCACCCAGACGTACGACCCCGACCGCCTCAAGCGGCCGCTGATCCGCGTCGAGGGCACCGAGCGGGGCGACGGGCAGTACCGCGAAGCGAGCTGGGACGAGGCGCTGGACTACATCGCGGAGAAGATGTTCGCGATCCGCGACGAGCACGGTCCGGAATCGGTCGCCTGGTTCGGGCACGGCTCGGGCGACAAGTGGTTCGCCTCCTACCTGCCCGGCGCCTGGGGATCGCCCAACGCCGCGAAGCCGTCGGTCAGCCTCTGCACCGGCCCGCGGGAGACCGCCAGCCAGTACACGTTCGGGCGCGGCATCTCCGGGCACGAACAGATCGACTGGTCGGAAACGAACTACATCGTCCTCATCGGCCACCACATCGGCGAGGACACCCACAACACCCAACTGCAGGACTTCGCCCTCGCCCTCAAGCGCGGCGCGAAGCTCGTCGTCGCCGACCCACGCTTCAGCACCGCCGCGGCGAAGGCGAACGATTGGCTGCCCGTCAAGCCGGGCACCGACACCGCCCTGCTGCTCGCCTGGATGCACGTCCTGGTGACCGAGGAGCTGTACGACGCGGCGTACGTCGAGCAGTACACGCTCGGCTTCGACCGCCTCGTCGAGCACGTCCAGCCGTACACGCCGGAATGGGCGGCGGAGATCACCGAGATCCCGGCCGACACCATCCGCCGCATCGCGCGCGAGATGGCGGAGCACGCCCCCCGCGCCGTCATCCCCGTCAGCCGCCACGTCGTCTGGTACGGCAACGACACGCAACGCAACCGCGCGCTGTACCTCGTCAACGTGCTGCTCGGGAACTACGGCAAGCCCGGCGGGTACTACTTCTGCGACGCGCCCGGCGTCGACGCCTACCCGGCGCCCGACCTGCCGCTCGCGCCGTCCTCCGGCGGGTGCGGCGGTTCGACGACCGACGTCGAGGCGGACTCCCCGTTCCGCGACTCGGTCGACCGCGGCCTCTTCTACGGCAGCGCGACGGCGGTGCAGGAGATGATCCCGCCGATGCTGACGGGCGAGCCGTACCCCATCAAGGGCCTGTTCAGCTACGGCGTGAACCTCTTCCACAGCATCCCGAAGGTCGACTACACCAAGGAGGCCCTCAAGCAGCTCGACCTGTACGTCGCCATCGACGTCCTCCCGATGGAGCACGTCATGTGGGCCGACGTCATCCTGCCCGAAGCGACCTACCTCGAGCGCTACGACGACCTGCTGCTGCAGTCGTACAAGACGCCGTTCATCGCCGGACGCTTCCCCGCCATCGAAGCGATGTACGACACGAAGCCCGGCTGGTGGATCGCCAAGGAGCTCGGCGAGAAACTCGGGCTCGGCGAGTACTTCCCCTGGGAGGACATGGAGGACTACCTCGACACGCGCCTGCGCACGATCGGCAGCGACCTCGAGGAGCTCCGTCAGCAGGGGACGATCGTTCGCCGCGGCCGGCCGTACTTCGCGGACTACGAGCGCTTCAACCGCAACCCGCTCGGGACGCCGTCGGGCAAGATCGAGATCTACAGCGAACGCTTCGCCGACGCCGGGTTCGACCCCATGCCGACGTACGAACCGACCGAACAGCCGCCCGCGGGCAGCTACCGGTTGCTGTACGGACGCAGCCCCGTCCACACGTTCGCGCGGACGCACAACAACGCCGTCCTGATGGACCAGCACGGCGAGAACGAGGTGTGGATCGCGACGAAGGAGGCGGAGCGGCTGGGCGTCGCGAACGGCGACTACGTCTACCTCGAGAACGACGCCGGCGTCCGCGAGGGCCCCGTCAAGGCGGCGGTCACCGAACGCATCCGCCACGACTGCGTCTACATCGTGCACGGCTTCGGCCACAAGGCGCCGCTGATGCGGCTCGCCAACGGGCGGGGCGCCTCCGACACGGCGCTGCAGAGCTCGTACACCCTCGACCCGATCTCGGGCGGTGCGGGCCTGCGCAACAACTTCGTGCGGGTCGTTGCGGACGCCCCCAACCCGAACCACCCGCCGATCAAGGACCTCGTCGCCGATAGGAGTCCGGTATGACCCGCTACGCGATGTCGATCGACCTGTCCGCGTGCGTGGGCTGCTCGGCCTGCTCGGTCGCCTGCACCATGGAGAACGACGTGCCGGTCGGCAACCACCGCCTCTGGATCCGCAACACGACGGTCGGGACGTTCCCGAACCTCACCGTCGAGTTCCGTCCCGAGCAGTGCCTGCACTGCGAGAACCCACCCTGCGTGCCCGTCTGCCCGACCGGCTGCTGCTACGTCACCGACGACGGCATCGTCGACATCGACGAGCACCAGTGCATCGCCTGCGGCGCCTGCATCGCCGCCTGCCCCTACGACGCGCGCAGCATGCACCCCGACGGCTACGTGACGAAGTGCAACTTCTGCCGCCACCGCCTCGAGGAGGGCAAGCTGCCCGCCTGCGTCGAGACGTGCCCCACGCTGTGCCGCAGCTTCGGGGACCTCGACGACCCGAACAGCGCGGTGTCGATCGCGATCCGCGAAGCCGACCGCGTCGACGTCCTGCGGCCCGAACAGGGCACGGGGCCGAACCTGTACTACCTGAACGCCCCGTCGAGCTTCGGCCTGACGAGCAACATCTGGGACGTCAAGCATGAGGAAGGAGCCCACTGATGGTGGAGTGGTACGGACTTCCCTGGTCGCAACACTTCTGGCACTGGCCGACGTTGTTCCACTTCGCGTTCGTGGCCCTCGCCGGCGGCATGGCGTTCGTCACGATGGTCGCCACCCTGCGCGACCACCCGCGCAAGCGCACGTACGCCCTCATCACGATGGGCCTCATCGTGCTCGACCTGTTCACCCTCTGGGTGGAGTCGCCCGCCCGCTGGCGCTTCACGCACGTGTGGTTGTTCCTGGCGTTCACGCCCACCTCGCCGATCTGGATCGGGGCGTGGGGCCTGATCACCTCGATGGTCGCCAGCTTCTTCGTCTGGCTCGACCGCGGCCCCCGGCAGGTGTGGGGCGCCCTGCTGGTGATCGGCAGTTCGCTGGCGCTGGTCTACCCCGGCCTGGCGTTGTCGGTGAACGTCAACCGCCCCATCTGGAGCATGATCCTCATCGTCCTCTTCCCGCTGACCGGCATGGTCACCGTGACCGCCCTCGCGATGCTGTTCAAGCAGGCGTGGGCGAAGGCGTTCATCACCCCCCTGAGCCTGGCGAGCGCCGGGATCGGGGTTCTCTACCTGTGGGGTCTTGCGACGGGCGTACCCGAAGCCCAGCAAGGCTTCGCGTACCTTTGGAGCCACGGCGGTCCGCTCTTCCTGGTCGGACTCGCCTTGCTCGTGGCGCCGGCGTTCCTTCGCCGCACGCCGTTGTTGGCCGCCCTGGTGCCGTTCGTCGGCGCCACCGTCGTCCGCTCCCTGATCGTCGAGATCGGGCAGCACCAGTTCTTCGGCTTCTGAGCGCACTCGGACGCCGAGAGGAGAGGAAAGTCTCATGAAGAAGTTCTTCGTCATCCTGATCGCCGCGCTGTTCGCCACCGCCGCCATCGCCCAGGTCGAATCGACCCCCGCCGCCGACCGCATGTACGAGGTCGTGCAGGAGGCCGCCAACGAGAGCTGGATGCAGATCAGCGTCGAGGACGCCGCCGACTACATCTTCGACGTCATGCCGGTCGTCGTCGACGTCCGCACGCAGGACGAGTGGGACGACGGGCACCTCGAGGGCGCCGTGCACTTCCCCGTGCAGACGATCGGCGAGTACCTCGACCAGATGCCGGCCGACAAGGACACCCCGATCCTCGTCTACTGCGCCGCGGGCACGCGCGGCTTCTGGGCCACGGCGTACATCGCGTCGCTCGGCTACAACAACGTGACGAACATGCGCGGCGGCATCCGCGCCTGGCAGGAAGCCGGCTTCCCCACCACGAACTGACCCCGACCTCCCGGTCGAGCCCCCCGCCGCCCTCGGGCCGCGGGGGGCCTCTCATGGGTCAGGTCCGCACGCCCTCGCCGGGCACCCCCTCCACCTGCCGCATCGACCAGGCGAACACGCCGACGGCGACCGTCAGGATCCCCAACTCGACGAGCATCGACGTCGGCACGGTGCCCCCCTGGGCGATGAAGTCGGCGGCTTCGGCGCTGATGACCAGCAGCCGCCGGATGCTGGCGATGATGCCGATCACCAACAGCGGGCGGGCCTCCAGGGTCCGCCGTTCGTACAGCGACGCGACCGACGCGATGATCTCCGCGATCATCAACGCCAAGAGCGCCTCCGACAGCAGCTTCGTGAGGTCGTAGCCGTCCAGGCCGAAACGGAACCCCTCCCACAACTGCGTGGCGACGTTCATTAGGACCAGGACGACCCCGAGCGTGAGGACGACGACGACCGCCGCAGCGATCGCCTGTTCGATGCGGCGCACGGCGACCGTCATCGGATCCGATGGGGCGGGAAGGGCGTTCGGGCCGACACGGACGTGAAGTGCATGGGGGACCCTACGACCCGGCGCCCCACGCACTCCGTACGACGGACCCCGTTCGGGCGACCGCCGGCCGGTCAGGTCAGGTCGTACGCGACGCGCATCCCGACGTTCCCCGCCGCGTCGTCCTCCGCGCCGGCGCTGCGCGCGGGCAGGCGGTAGCGCGCGCAGGAGCTGGCGTGGCACAGGTAGCTGCCGCCCTTACGGACGCGCGCCGAGCCCGGCGCGGCGTCGAACCGGTCCGCCGTCCACTCCCAGACGTTGCCGATGACGTCCACGAGGCCGTAGCCGTTGGCGGGGAACGCCCCGACCGGTGAGGTGCCGTGGAAGCCGTCGCGCGCCTCGTCGCACTCGGGGAACGGCCCCTGCCAGACGTTCGCGTGGTGGCGGCCGCCCGCCTCGAGATCATGGCCCCACGGGAACGGCTCGGCGCGGTCGGTGCCGCGCCCGCCGTGCCCAGCGTACTCCCACTCGACTTCGGTCGGGAGGCGCCCCCCGACCCACGCCGCGTACGCCGCAGCGTCGCGCCAGGAGACGTGCACGACCGGGTGGTCGTCGAGGCCCTCCGCGCCGCGCGACGGCCCGAACGGGTGCGCCCACGAGGCGCCGGGCACGAACCGCCACCAGGGTAGGCCCGGCACCACCGTGGCGTGCGACGCGTCGTCCGCCGCGACGAGGTCGTGGAAGACGAACGACCCCCCGAGGCGTTCGGCGTCGGTTTCGAACCCGGTGGCGGCCACGAACCGCGCGAAGGCGGCGTGGCGGACGGGGGCGACATCGATCGCGAAGCGCCCCACCTCCACCCGGCGGGCGGGGCCCTCGCCATCACTCGGGTAGATCGGCGCGTCGGTCCCCATCACGAACGCGCCGGCGGGGACCTCCACCGCGCCGGCGGGCGGCACGGGGTGGCGGACCGCCGGCCCGGCGTCGGGCCGACCGTCCCGGCCGGCGGCCCCCCCACCGGACGGCGCGCACCCGCAGCCGCTCGCGGCTCCGTGACTCACGACGGGACGCCCGGGGGGGCCGAGGGGGTCGGCGGCGTCGGGGCGCCCGACGTGGGGACGTCCTCGGCGATGTGGCGGGTGAGGAAGGCGTGCGTCGCTCCGAGCGCCGTGCTGGCGGGCCCCACCAGGCGGGCGGGGCGGACGTCCAAGGCGTCGTCCAGCAACGGCGGCAGCGAGGCGCGGACGGTGCGTTCGAGCGCCTGGAGCACCGCCGGGGGCGCCCCCGCCAACGCCGCCCCGAACACCAGGGTCGTGGGCTGCAGCAGCTGGACGACGGCGGCGGTCTCCGCACCGAGCACCTCGATCATGCGCTCCACGACCCCCGCGACGGTCGGATCGCCGCCGGCGTAGGCGGCGAGGAGCGCCTCGAAGCGGTCGCGGGTGACGCTCCGCGGGACGCCGGCGACGGCACCCGGACCGTCGATCGCGGCGACGAGGCCCGGCACCCGCAGCAACGCCGCATCCTCGGCCCGCCCGAGGCGCGCCAACAGCGCGTCGGGCGCCAGGCCGGCGTTCCCGAACGGTCCGGCGTAGGCGGCACCGTCGAACATCAACGAGAACTTCAGGCCCTCCCCGAATCCGACGTACACCAGGTGGCCGGCCGACTCCGCGGCGGCCGCGGCGTCGCTGCTGGCGAGGGCGTCCATGTCGTTGTGGAGCGTGACCCGCAGGCCGGTGGCGGCCTCGACGCGCGCGGCGAGCGGCACGTCGGTCCAGCCGGGCGCCCGCTGGATCGCGAGGAGCTGGCCCGCGACGGGGTCGAGGAAGCCGGGCGTCGCGATCCCCACGCCCAGGATCGGCCGGCCTAGGTGCCGCTCCCGGACGCGCCGTACGTAGCGGGCGACGCGCCGGGGCACGTCGTCGGGATCGAGGGAACCGACGTCGGGGACCTCCTCGTCGAGCCGGTCGCCGGTGAGGGACGCGGCGACGAGGCGCATGCCGGGATGGACCAGGTGCACGCCGACGACGAGCGCGCCGCCGGGGTCGAGACCGTAGCGTTTCGCCGGCCGACCGCCCCGCGACGGGTCGTGACCGACGACCCGCACGAGGCGCTCCTCCCCGAGCTCGCCGACGATGCGGCGGACCGTCGGCAGGCTCGCGCCGGACAGCTCCACGAGCTCCGCCAGGGTGCGGGGTTCGCGGAGGAGGTGGCGGAGGAGGTCGCTGCGCTGGCTCATGTCGCGGATCATCCGAGGTCGTGGCGCCGATCGGCAGCGCCGCTTGACGACTTTCGGAAAAGAGTATACAAAAGGGGCACGCAACCCGTCGTTTCTCCCCTCGCGTTCCGCATGGACCGCCGCCCCTGGAGGCTCCCTTCGTGCTCCCCGGTTACGAGGCCTGGACCGCCCGCTACGGCGATCTTCACAACCACTCCGACGTCAGTTACGGCGCCGGACCGCCCGACGCGGCGCTCGCCAACGCGAAGCTGCAACTCGACTTCGTCAGCCTCACCGTGCACGGCGCCTGGCCGGACGTCCCCACCAATGATCCCGACCTGCACTACCTCGTGCGCTACCACGAGGAGGGCTTCGAGCGGGCGCGCGCCGCCTGGAGCGACCACGTCGCCCTCCAGGAGGCGGCGAACGAACCGGGCCGGTTCGTGACCGTCCCCAGCTTCGAGTGGCACTCGCGCCGCTACGGCGACCACTGCGTGTACTTCCGCGACGCCGCCGCCGCCGACATCCTCGACGCGCCCGACCTGCCCACCCTCCGCGACCGGGTCGCCACCCTCGACCGCGACGCGCTGCTGATCCCGCACCACATCGGCTACGAGCACGGCCACCGCGGCATCGATTGGGAGGCCTTCGACGCCGCCCGCTCCCCCGTCGTGGAAACGATGTCGTTCCACGGCAGCGCGGAGAGCTGCGACGGCTCCGTGCCGTACCTGCACGCCATGGGGCCGCTCGACGGGCGCGCCACCGCCCGCGCCGGATGGATGGCGGGCCACCGCTTCGGGCTCGTCGGCTCCACCGACCACCACGCCGCCATGCCCGGCGCGTACGGGTACGGCCGCCTCGGCGCCTGGATGCCGAGCCTCACCCGCGACGGCCTCTGGGACGCCCTCGAGGCGCGCCGCACCTGGGCGGCGACCGGCGACCGCATCGACCTGGCCTTCACCGTCAACGGCGTCGCCATGGGCGGCGTCGCGACCCCCGCGGACGAGCGCGACGTCGCCGTCGCGGTTCGTGGTGGCGACGGCCTGGACGCCATCGAGATCCTCCACGACGAACGCGTCGTCCACCGCGCTTCGCTCCCCCCCGACCCCGCCCCCGCCGGGCGGGTGAAGGTCCACCTCGAGGTCGGCTGGGGGGAACGCGACCACGCCACCCCCTGGGACGTCGCGGTCCGCGTCCGCGACGGCGTCCTCCACGACGTCGAACCCCGCTTCCGCGGGGCGTTCCCCAGCGTGCCCCCCCGCGACGGCGAACCGTTCGCCCCGCACGCCCTCGAGGTCGAGGGGAACGCCGCACGCTTCACGACCCGCACCTGGCCCAACCCCTACTCCCGCGTCCCCGCCGGCGAAGGCGTCTGCCTGGAGCTGGACGGCGACGCCGCCACCGAACTCGAGGTCGACGCGAACGGCACCCGCTTCACCGTGCCGCTGCGCGACCTCCTCCACGGCGCACGTACCCGCCACGTCGGCGGGTTCGTCTCCCCCGCCGTGCGCCTCCGGCGAGCCGTCGGCGAGGCGGAGTTCGCCACCACCCTGCACTTCTCCCACCGCCCCCAGCGCGTGACGCACGACCTGTACCGCGTCCGGGTGCGACAACGCAACGACCAGTGGGCGTGGAGTTCCCCCGTGTGGGTGGCCTCCGACGCCGGAAAGGAGTGAGACCGACGCCCCGTCCCCGACGCCCCCTCCGCGCGCACCGCGCGGGCCCCCCTGGAGGAACCATGCGGACCCTGCTCACCCTCGCCCTGACCTTCGCGATGACCGCGTTCGCCACCGCGAACGCCGACGGTCACGACATCGACTGCATCACCGACGAACAAGCGACCATCACCTACGTCGGCGATCCGGTCGGCAACCTCGCCGACACCGAACGCGAGACGATCGCCGCCTTCGAGGAGGCCTGCCCGAACATCACCGTCGAACGCATCGACGGCCCCGCCAGCACCTCCGACCTGCTGTCGAACTACCTGACGATGTTCGAGGCGCAGAGCGGCGACATCGACGTCATGCGCGTCGACGTCATCCAGCCCGGCATCCTCAAGGACAACCTGCTCGACCTCATGCCGTACTTCTCGCAGGAGGAGCTCGACGCCCACTTCCCCGGCTACATCACGAACAACATGGTGGGCGACGAGATGGTCGCGATCGCCTTCCGCCTCGGCGCGGGCATGCTGTACGTCCGCACCGACCTCGTCGAGAAGTACGGGTTCGACGGGCCGCCCGCCACCTGGGACGAGCTCGAGACGATGGCCCGCACGATCCAGGACGGCGAACGCGCCGAAGGCAACGACGACTTCTGGGGCTTCGTCTTCCAGGGCAACAACTACGAGGGCCTGACCTGCAACGCGCTCGAGTGGCAGATCAGCAACGGCGGCGGCGTCATCGTGAACCCCGACGGGGAGATCGAGGTCAACAACGAACCCACCGCCGACGTCCTGAACCAGGTCGCCTCCTGGGTCGGCACGATCGCCCCGCCCGGCGTCGTCGGCTACGCCGAGGAGGACGCCCGCGGCGTCTGGCACGCCGGGAACGCCGCCTTCATGCGCAACTGGCCGTACGCCTACTCCACCACCCTCGAGAGCGAAGCGATCGACGGCAACTTCGAGGTCGTCGCGCTGCCCGCCGGCGACTCCGGCAGCTACGCCGCGACGATGGGCGGCTGGAGCGTCGGGGTGAACCAGTACAGCGAGCACCCCGAGGCCGCCGCCGCCTTCGCGAAGCACTTCGCGTCGTTCCAGGAGCAGAAGCGCCGCGCGATCAACAACGCCATCAACCCGACGATCGCCGACCTCTACCGCGACGCGGACGTCATCGAAGCGGTGCCGTTCTTCGACGGGCTCGACGCCGTCTTCCAGGGCGCCGCGCCGCGCCCCTCGACCGTGACGGGCGAGAAGTACAACGAAGTCTCCACCCTCTACTCGACCGCCGTGCACCAGGTGCTCACCGGTCAGGAGGACGCCGAAACCGCGTTGACGCTGCTCGAGTTCGAACTCGAAGAGCTCCTCGCGAACTGATCCTCGCGCCGGGGGCGGGCCTCGCCCGCCCCCGGCGTCCCCCCTTCTTATTTTGCTTCCGGAGAGCCCCATGACGACGCCCGACGCTCCGCCCCCCGCCCTTCGTCTCGCCCGCGTGCTCGGCGGCCTGTTGGCGCTCGTGGGCGTCGGCGCGATCGTCCTTCTCGTGCTCTCCATCGCCGGCCATCCCGACGTCCGCGCCGGCTTCGACGCCAGCCTCGGCGCGGAACGGCCCTCCTGGGTCCTGGCGATCCTCGACCGCTTCGGCCTGCTCGTCCCCACCCTCGTCCTCGGGCTCGGCACGGCCGCCGTCGCGCTCGGCGTGCGCGTCGCCCGGCGGCGCGCCGGCGCCATCCGCCTCGCCCGCGACCTGGCGCTCTGGGCGTCGATCTTCGCCGTCGGCCTCGCCGTCGCCCGCGCGCTGCAGGGCGTCCCCTGGTGGCCGACCGACGGCCCGTCCGCCGTCGTCGCCGCGTCGGGCGGCCTGGCGGCCGCCGTCGCCCTCGCCGGCGTCGCGGTCGTGGCCCGCCTCCTACTCGCCCGCCTGGCGTCCGACCCGACCCTCCCCACCGAACCGCTGCCCGCCCGCGAGATGCGTTCGGCGTGGAACCTGCTGCTGCCGGCCTTGCTGATCCTCGTCATGGTCGCCGCCCGCCCGCTCGAAGCGACGGTCGTCACCAGCCTCACCGACAAGCGCTTCGCGAGCGACACCGTCCCGGAGTTCGTGGGGCTGCAGAACTACCGCGAGCTGCTCACCGTCCGCCTCGACCCGCTCGAGTGCCGTCGCGACGACGACGGCGCGTGCGCCGTCGACCGCGACGGCGACGTGCGGTGGAACACCCTGCCCGTCGAGGCGCTCCGCGAGGGCTACCGCACGGCGTACGTGTGGAACCTCCCGCTCGTGACGCGCGCCGACACCGCGTTGTCGCTCAGCGCCCTCGACGAGAAGTGGATCCGCAGCATCTGGACGACGGTCGTCTTCACCGTCGTCAGCGTCTCCGGCGAACTGTTGTTGGGGCTGTTCATCGCCCTCACCGTCCACTCCAGCTTCCGGGGGCGGGGCGCCATGCGGGCGGTGATGCTGATCCCCTGGGCCATCCCCACGGTCGTCTCCGCGCGACTGTGGGAGTTGATGCTCGACGACACCCGCGCGGGCGTGCTCAACCAGGCGCTCCTCTCGATCGGCGCGATCGACGCGCCCCTCGCGTGGCTCACCGACCCCGCCCTGCAACTCCCCAGCGTCATCCTCATCGACGTCTGGAAGACCGCGCCCTTCATGGCGCTGCTGCTCCTCGCCGGCCTGCAGGTCATCCCGAAGGAGCTGTACGAATCCGCCCGCGTCGACGGCGCCAGCCGCCTCCGCGAGTTCTTCGCGATCACCCTGCCGCTGTTGCGGCCGGCGATCGGGGTGGCGCTGATCTTCCGGACCCTCGACGCGCTCCGCGTCTTCGACCTCTTCCAGGTCCTCCTCGGGCGCGCGCAACAGAGCATGTCGACGTACAACTTCGACGTGTTGATCAACAACCAACAGGCCGGTTACGCCTCCGCCGTCGGCGTCCTGATCTTCGTGCTGATCTTCGCCTTCGCCGTCCTCTACGTGCGGGTCCTGGGGGTGAACCGCGAATGACCGTCCGTCGCCTCCGCGCCGCCGCGCGCCTCACCGGCTTCTACGTCCTCGTCTTCCTCGTCGCGGCGTACGCCCTCATCCCGTTCGTGTGGGCGATCTCGACGTCGCTCAAGAGCGAAAGCGAACTGTTCGGTGCCGCCCGCCTCATCCCCCGCGAGCCGTCGCTCGACAACTACGTCGCGGTGCTCTCCAGCGCCAGCTTCATGGGGTCGCTCGGCAACAGCGTCCTCGTCGCGGGCGGCAGCGCCCTGTTGGCGCTCGCCGCCGGGTCGTTCGCCGCCTACGCCCTCGGGCGCCTCCGCTTCCGCGGCAAGCAGGCGATGCTGTACGCGGTCCTGGCGATGACGATGTTCCCGCAGATCTCGGTCCTGAGCGGCATGTACGAGAACGTCCGCGAACTCGGGATCTTCGGGACGCAGGCGGCGATGCTGTACGCCTACCCGCTGTTCACGCTGCCGTTCGCGGCGTGGGTCCTGACGTCGTTCTTCCGTGGCCTCCCGCGCGAGATCGAGGAGGCCGCCGTCGTCGACGGCGCCACCACCGCTCAGATCTTCGTGCGGATCCTGTTGCCCCTCACCGTCCCCGCGCTCGTGACGACCGGCCTGCTGACGTTCATCGTGAGTTGGAACGAGTACGTCTTCGCCCTCGCCTTCACCCTCACGAACCCCTCGGCGCAAACCGTGCCGGTCGCCGTCGCGCAGTTCGCCGGCATCGTCGAGCAACAGGAACCGATCGCGGAGATCATGGCGGCCGCCATCGTCGTCACCGTCCCCCTCGTGGTGCTGGTGCTGATCTTCCAGCGGCGGATCGCGGCGGGCCTGACCGCCGGGTCGGTGAAGGGATGAGCAACGCCGCACCGAACCTGGTGATGATCGACTGCCACGACCTCGGGCGGCACCTCGGGTGTTACGGCCGCAGCGCCGTCCCGAGCGACGCGATCGACGCGCTCGCCGCCGACGGCGTGCGCTTCGACGGGGCGTACGCCACCGCCCCGCAGTGCTCCCCGAGCCGCGCGTCGCTGTACACCGGCCGGCACGCGCACGACGTCGGCATGCTCGGGCTCGCGCACGCGCCCTTCGATTGGGCGTTGCACCCCGGCACCCGCTACCTGGCGTCGTACCTTCAGGCGGCCGGCTGGGCCACCCACCACGTCGGGGTCCAGCACGTGGCGCACGACACGCCCGAGAACGTCCGCGCCCTCGGGTTCGATACGCACGACGCCTCGCACGCCCTCGCCCCCGACGTGGCCGCGCACGCCGCCGCCCGCATCGAGGACGCCGACGGCCCGTTCTTCGTGAACGTCGGGTTCTTCGAACCGCACCGGCACGACGACGGGCGGTTCGGCGTCCACCCGCCGTACGACGCGCACGGCGTGGACGTCCCCCCCTACCTCCCCGACGTGCCCGACGTGCGCGCGGAGATGGCGGCCGTCCAGGGCGCCATCCACGCCCTCGACCGCGGCGTCGCCCGCATCCTGGAGGCGGTGGACGCGCGGCCCGACGCGCGCGACACGTGGGTGGTGTTCACCACCGACCACGGCCTGGCGTTGCCGCGCGCCAAAGCCTCGATGTACGACCCGGGGGTCGGCGTGGCGCTCGTGATGCGGTGGCCCGCCCGCGGGCTGGTCGGCGGCCGGAGCGTCGACGCGCTGACCAGCCACGTCGACCTGGTCCCCACCCTCCTCGAGGGGCTCGGCCTGCCCCTCCCCGCGGAACTCCACGGGCGCAGCCTCTGGCCGCTCCTGCGCGGCGACGCGGAGGCGGTGCACGACGCGGTGTACGCCGAGAAGACGTTCCACACCGCCTACGAACCGCAACGCATGGTCCGCACCGAGCGCTACAAGCTCGTCGCCAACCTCGAGGTCGACATCCTCAACGTGCCCGCCGACGTGCTGCGAAGTCCCGTCACCCCGCACGTGGTCGACACGATCGCCGAGGAACGTCCCCCCCTGGAGCTGTACGACCTGACGGCGGATCCGGACGAACGCACGAACCTGGCGGACGACCCCGCCCACGCCGACGTCCGCCGCCGCCTCGCCGCCGACCTGCTGGCGTGGATGCGGGCGACCGACGACCCGATCCTCGACGGTCCGGTTCCCTCGCCCTACCGCGCTGCGGCGCTGCGCGCCCTCGGCGCGGAGGGGGGCGGCACGGCGTGAGCGACGCGCCTCTGGACGTCCTCGTCGTCGGGCCCAGCTACTGCGACCTGACCTTCGTCGGCCTCCCCGCCCTCCCGACCGCAGGCCGGGAACGCTTCGCCGACGCGCTGCACGCGACCGCCGGCGGGAGCGCCATCACCGCCCTCGCCCTCGCCCGCCTCGGGCGGCGCGTGGCGCTCCTCGACGACGTGGGCCGCGACCTGCACGGCCAGGTGATCGTGGACGCGCTCGAGCGCGACGGGGTCGCCACCGACCTGCTGCGGCGCGACGCCCGCCCGACCGCCGTGACGGTCGTCCTGCCCAGCGACGGCGACCGGGCGTTCGTCACGCACCTCCCACCCGACGCGGCGGACGGCCCCCCCGACCTCGCCGCGGCGCTGGAGGCGACGACGCCGCGGTGGCTGCACGTCGCCGGCACCGCCCCCGCCCGCGCCTACCCGGACCTCCTCGCCCTCGCCCGCGGGGTCGGGGCGCGCGTCGCGTTCGATCCCGGTTGGCACGACGACGACCTCGACGCGCCCGAGGTCCGGGCGTTGGTGGAGGGGTGCGACGCGCTCCTCCCCAACCGCAGCGAAGCGGCGCGCCTGGCGGGCCACCCCGACGACGGGGACCAAGACCAGAACGACGACGGGGACGCCGACGCGAACGACGACGGGGGCGACGTCGCCCGCGCCGCCCTCCGGCAGCTCGCCGCCCGCCGCCCGGGCGGCGTGACGGTCGTCAAGGACGGTGCCGCCGGCGCGTGGGGCGTCGCCCCCGGACGCGCGGACGTCGCGCACGCCGCCGTCCCCCCCGTCCCCGTCGTCGACGCGACCGGGGCGGGCGACGTCTTCGATGCGGCGTTCCTCGACGCCTGGATCGACGGCGTCCCCCTCGACGACGCCCTGTACGCCGGGGCGGCGGCGGGCGCCGCGGCGGTCGGACGGATCGGGGGCGCGACCGGCGCCCCGACCGTCCGCGCGACGCGGGAAAGGAGCGAACCGTGAAGATCGCGATTTTGGGGGGCGGCAGCGCCTACGCCCCCGGCCTGGTGGCGGCGTTCGCCGAGCGCGCCGCGGCGTTCGACGGCGCGGAGCTGTTCCTCATGGACGTCGCGGAGACCGAACTCGAGATCATCGAGCGCCTCGCGCGCCGCCTGCTGGAGGGCACGACCCTGTCGGTCCGCGCGAGCACCGACCGGGTCGCCGCCCTCGACGGCGCGACGCACGTCCTGACGACCTTCCGCGAGGGCGGCCTCGACGCGCGGGAGCGCGACGAAACCGTCCCCCTCGCGCACGGCGTCGTCGGGCAGGAAACGATCGGGCCCGGCGGGTTCTTCTTCGCGACCCGCACGCTGCCCGTCATCCGCGCGATCACCGAGGAGATGCGGACCTGGGCGCCGGAGGCGCTGCTGGTGAACTACGCCAACCCGACGCAGATCGTCGCCGAAGCGGTCACGCGCCATACCGACGTCCCCGTCGTCGCGATCTGCGACCAGGCGGACGACGACCGAACGCACATCGCCGCCGCCCTCGACCTCGCGCCGCACGAGGTGGAGCTCGAGGCGTACGGCGTGAACCACGCCACCTGGAGTTCGCACGTCCGCATCCAGGGCGACGACGGCGTCGCGCGCATGATCGCGGAGGCCGACCAGGTGGCGGCCCGCGACGACGTCTCGAATCGCACGAAACGCCAGTTCGAGCTCACCCGCCGCTTCGGGCAGGTCCCCAACTCGTACCTGCAGTACACGTACTACCCCGAGGCGACCCTCGCCGAAGCGCGGGCGGCGAAACGCACGCGCGCCGCGGTCATCCGCGAGGCCCTTCCCGCCGACTACGCGCACTTCCGCGAGCAGGCCGACGCGCCCACGCCCCACCTGACGCGGGGGCGGGGCGGGTCGGTGTTCGGCGACTTCGCGGTCCGCGTGCTGGAGGCGTTCGCGACCGGCGCCCGCGCGCGCCTCATCCTCAACGTCCGCAACGAAGGCCGGGTCGTGCCCGACCTGGACGCCGACCGCATCGTCGAGGTCCCCAGCGTCGTCGAGGGCGGCGTCGTGCGGCCCGAACGGCAGGCGCCCCTCCCCGCCGACCGCAGCGGCCTCATTCGGATGTTGGGCGACTACCAGGTCGCCGCCGCGGACGCGATCTGGAGCGATGATCGTGCGGCGTGGCCCCGGGCGTTGGCCGCCAACCCGCTCGTCGGGTCGCTCGCGCGCGCCGACGCCCTCCTGCGCGACCGGGCGGCCGCCGGCCCCTGACGCGCGCCGCGTGCGGCGCGGCGCCCGACGCCGGCGGGGGTGGGCGTCAGTCGAAGCCGGCGGCCGGCTGCGGCACCCGCACGGGGCCGCTGCACGGCATGCCCTCCTCGAACAGCGCGCGTTCGTCCTCCGGCAAACGGGCGCGCGCCAGATCGCGGATGCCGTTGACGCCGATGAAGAACTCGCGCATCATCACGACCAACAGGTAGCGACCGGTCTCGCTGAGCTCGAGGACCTCGTCGTCGTCCCGCGCGAACGCGCCGGCCGCCTTGAGGAACAGGTACTCCGACCAGAGCGCCCGCTCGACCGGCACGCCGGTCCGCTCCCGGAAGGCGCGCTTGTCGAGGCGCAGACCGAACAGGTCCATCATCAGGCGGTAGCGCCGCCGGTCGGTGCGGGTGAGCGGCATGTGCGCATCGACGCTGAGGCGGCCGCTCTCGACCGCTTCGTTGTACGCGCGGAGGCTGAACGGGTTGGCGTACAGCTCCTCGTCGAGGTAGCTGAACGACCCCGAGCCGATCCCGACGTACTCGTCGTGATCGACGATGTACTCGTCGATCATGCGCGACGTCTTGCGCGAGAAGGCCCACGCCGACGTCGGCTCGAACGCCTCGGACAGCCGCTGCGACAACAGGCGGTACTGCCGTTCCTCGCGGCCGTAATCGACCTTCCCGAGCGCCTTCTCCAGCGGCTTCTCGACCGCGGGCGACACCATCAACGGGTAGTACGTCACCTGGTCCGCACCGGTCGCGGTGAGCGACTCGATGTCGCGCAGCAGCACGTCGTCGGCGAGCGAAGGGAGGTTGAAGATCATGTCGACGTTCAGGGTCGTCAGGCGCCCCGCCGCGAACTCGAGGCCCTTCAGGGTCTCCTCCGCGGAGCCGTACGCATCGAAGCGCTTCATCTGCCGCAACAGCTCGTCGTCGAGGCTTTGCACCCCGACCGACAGGCGGTCGACGTGCCCCTCGAGTTGGCCGAGGACCTCCTCGTTGAGGTGGTTCGGGTTCGTCTCGGTGGAGACCTCCTCGACGTCGAACAGCTCCTTGGCGAGGCGGATCGTCTCGACGAGCTCCTCCGGCATCACCGTCGGGGTGCCGCCCCCGATGTACATCGAACCGAACTTGTAGCCGCGGTCGGCGACGCGGCGCATCTCCTCGCGCAGGTTGCGGAAGTAGCGGGTGGCGGCGTCCTCCTGGAAGGGGAAGCGGTTGAAGGAGCAGTAGGGACACAAGCGGTGGCAGAAGGGGACGTGCGCGTACAACAGGTAGCCGCCCTGGTGCGACGGGGACGGCAGGTCGCCGGGGCGGTACGGTTCGAGGCGGAGTTGTTGGTCGCGGAGGCCACGCAGGCGGGTGGTGAGGAGGCGTTCGGCGATCATGCGGCCCGCCTCCGGGGGGCCGCGGCGCGAACGCGTGGAGCGGCGTAGGGCATGGAGAGGAGGATACCGCGACCCCCCGGGACGTTCGTCGCACCCGCCGCGCCCGCGGGGGTACGATTCGCGCCATGGCGAACCCCGACCCCGACCGCAGCGGCGAGCGCAGCGGCGACCGCCGCGGCGAGCGCAGCGTCGACCGCGTCGTCGCCGCCCTTCGGGCGCACGGCCTCGCGGCGGACGTGCGCACCATGCCCGGCTCGACCCGCACCGCCGCCGACGCCGCCGCCGCGGTCGGCTGCGACGTCGCCCACATCGTGAAGTCCCTCGTCTTCGACGCCGGCGACGACCTGCTGCTGGTGCTGGTGGGCGGCGACGTCCAGGTGGACGTCGGTCGCCTCGCGGCGCTCACGGGACGCCCCGTCCGGCTCGCCGACCCCACCCGCGTGCGGGAGGCGACCGGCTTCGCGATCGGCGGCGTCGCCCCGGTCGGATCGCACGTGCCGCTCCCGACGTACCTCGACGCGCGCCTGCTCGCGCACGACGTCGTGTGGGCGGCGGCGGGCACCCCCCGCTCCGTCGTGCCGCTCGATCCCGCCCGCCTCGCGGAGGTGACCGACGCGACGGTCGTGACGCTGCAGGACGGCGCGTGAGGCGAACGGGGCGCGGCGGCGCCCGCCGCTTCGCCGTCCGCTTCCTCCACCTGAACGTCGGTCTTGCGGTGTTCGGCGCGAGCGTCGCGTTGATGCTCGCGGCCGGCGTGGGGTTGGGGCCCTGGGACGTGTTCCACGAAGGCCTCGCGAAGCGGACGCCGCTCACGGTCGGGCAGGCGATGGTGGGGGCGGGCCTCGTGGCGCTGCTGGTGTCGGTCGCGCTGGCGAACGTCCGGCCGGGCGTCGGCACGATCCTCAACATGGCGCTCATCGGCCCGTGGGTCGACCTGTTCCTCGCTCGACCCTGGTTCCCCGACCCCGGCGGGGGGCTGGACGGCTGGGGGTGGTTCCTGACCGGGTTGATCCTGAACGGCCTCGCGACCGGCCTATACATCACCGCCGGCCTCGGGGCGGGCCCGCGCGACGGGTTCGCCCTCGCCCTCGCCGAGCGGGCCGGGACGTCGGTCCGGCGCGCCCGCACCGGCGTCGAAGCGATCGTGTTGGCGTCCGGCTGGGCGTTGGGGGGCACGGTCGGCTTCGGGACGCTCGCGTTCGCGGCGTTGATCGGGCCGCTGATGCAGGCCGGCCTGCGCGCCACCCGGCCGCTGGAAACCGCCTACGGGACGCCTGCCCCTGGTCCGGCCTCCTGAGGGCGGCTGGACTGGGGGCGTGTCGCACCACACGTGGAACTACCAGGCGGCCCTCCGCGCGGCCGGCTACCGCGTCACCCCGCAACGCGAACGGGTGATGGACGTCGTGTGCGCCGCCGACCACCGCCTCACGGCGCAGGAGGTGTGCGACGCCGTCGCGACGCCGGGGCCCGACGGCGCGCCGGCATCGAACCCGGCGACGGTCTACCGCAACCTGCGCTTCCTGACCGACCGCGGCCTGCTCCGCATCGTGCGCGACCCGGAGGGCCGCGACCGCTACGCGCTGGGCGGACCGGCGTCGCACCACCACCTCCGCTGCCGCGCCTGCGGCACCGAAGTGGAGGTCGACGGCGCCGTCACCGACGCGCTGTACGCCACCCTCGCGGAACGCACCGGGTTCGTCGTCGAAACCGACCACCTGATCCTCGAGGGGCTCTGCCCCACCTGCCGGGCGCGCGGCGCGTGAG
Organism: uncultured Trueperaceae bacterium; assembly: GCA_913057685.1. Lineage (GTDB taxonomy): Bacteria > Deinococcota > Deinococci > Deinococcales > Trueperaceae > SLSQ01. The sequence goes on along the minus strand of CAJXOA010000002.1, from coordinate 49,934 downwards.
GCGGCACGCCGAACGCGTCGCCCGGCCCCACCGCCTGCTATCCTCCTCCGCGCGAGCGCCCGTAGCTCAGTCGGATAGAGCAGCCGCCTCCTAAGCGGCAGGTCACAGGTTCGAATCCTGTCGGGCGCACCACCCCGTCCCCCGCCCGCGCGCGAACGTCCGGGCGGACGCCCGTGGGACGTCCGCCCGTGCGCGCCGCCGCCCGGGCGTCTATCCTGCGGCGAGGAGGTGCACCATGCTGGTTCGCGAGTGCATGCAGCGAGACCCCGTCACCGTCGCACCCGACACGCCGGTCCTGGAGGCGGAGTGGCGCATGCAGGAGGGCGGCTTCCGGCACCTGCCGGTCCTGGATGCGTACGACCGCCTGGTCGGGATCGTCAGCGACCGCGACCTGCGCGAGGCGGCGCCGTCCGACGCGACCGCCCTCTCCCGCCAGGAACTCACCTACCTGCTGAGCCGCCTCGAAACGAAGGACGTCATGACGACCGACGTGACGACCGCCCGCCCGAACGAGCCGGCGGAGACCGCCGCGCACCGCATGCGCGAAGCGAAGCTCGGGGCGCTCCCCGTCGTCGACGACGGCCGCCTGGTCGGGATCGTCACGACCACCGACATGCTCGATGCGCTGGTGCAGATGCTCGAAGCGGCGCGCGGCGCGAGCCGCTCGGAGTCCCGCTGACCCCGCCGCCCCCGCCGTCCCCCGCGCGCCCCGCCCGCCCCGTCGGGCGGGGCGCCGTCGCGTCCCGCACGCCCCCGCGGGGGGCGCCGCTCGCCGCGCGACTCGCGACGCAGCTCGCCGCGCTGCTGCTCGTCGTCCTCGCGCACGTCGCGGCGGCCGCCCCACCCGCCGGCGGCGTGCCGGTCGCGGTGCTGGTGCCGGACGACGCGGCGACCCTGCTGGGGACGGTCGCGACCGCCTGGCCCGACACGCCCGCCGTCGGGGTGGACGTGCGCCGCGACGCGCTGGACGTGCGGACCGTGCGGTACGCGGGCGCCCCCACGACCGCCGCGCAGGCCGCCCGCACCGCCGTCGCGGACGGCGCTTGGGCGGTCGTGTGTTGCGAGACCGACGCAGCGACCGCCGCGGTCGCCGGCGCCCTCGCCGACGCCCCCGACGTGCTCCTGGTCTCCCCCTACGGCGGCGCGGTCCGCGCCGCCGCCGGCCGGCAGGTCGTCCTCGACCTCGCCCCCGCCGAAGCCTTGCGGGGGTTCGTGCGCGACGCCTACGGAGGGGGCGCCCGCGCGATCGGCGTCATGACGCCCGCTGGCGTCCCCGGCGACGTCGCCCTGCAGGCGCTCGAGGGGACGTTCGCGGCGGGCGACCTGGCGTTGCGCGGCGTCGCGCGCTACCCCGCCGGCGCGCGGCCCCTCACGCCGGAGGCGTTGTGGGTCGCGACCCGCCTCCCCGACGTCGTGATCGCGTGGGACGATGCGGCGGGCGCCGCCGCCGCCTGGCGGGCGTTGCGGGCGCGCGGCTGGAACGGACCCGTGTACGCCCCCGCCGCGGTCCTGCGCACGCCCGGGGGGCTGCCGCGCGGCGGCGGGCCGGAGGGCGAGGTCCGCCTCGCCGTGCCCCCCGCCGCCGTGTGGACCGCGCTCCCCCCGAGCGACCCGGCGCGGGCGTGGGCGATCGACGCCCGCACCGTCGCCGGCGGCCGGCTCGGGTCGGCGCCGGGCCGCGCCGACGGGGCGCGCGCCTACGATGCGCTGGCGCTCCTGGCGCACGCCGCCGCCACCGGCGCGGAGACGTCCGCCGCCCTGCGCGCCGCCGTGTTCGCGCTCCCCGCGACCGACCTCGCCGCCGGCCGTTACGCGCCGTCGCCCCGCACGCCGTGGGCCGGGACGGCGGAGGGGACGCGCCCGGCGCGGTTGGTGGCGGGGCGGCTGCAACCCCGCTGAGCGTCGGCCGCCTCGGTGCCGCCGCCGCTGCGCGCGGGCGGGCGGTGGGCCGGACGTCGGGCCGGCGGGGGGCCGCGCGCTAGACTGCGGGCAATGACCGATTCGTTGCACCGTCTCGAAACCGAATTCGAGGACCTGGAGCGGTCCCTCGCCGACCCGGAGGTGCTGGCCGACCCGGCCCGCTACCGGGAGGCGTCGCGCCGCTACGGCGACCTTCGCGACACCGTCGCGGCGATCCGCCGGCTCCGCGAGGTCGACGCGTCGCTCGAGGCGACCCGCGACCTGGTCCGCGATCCCGACCTCGCCGACCTCGCCCGCGACGAGCTTGCGCAGCTCGAAGCGGAACGCGCCGACCTCGACGCCACCCTCCGCGACGCGCTCGCCCCCAAGGACCCCTACGACGGCAAGAACGTCATCCTGGAGATCCGCGCGGCGGCGGGCGGCGACGAAGCGTCGTTGTTCGCGCGGGAGTTGCTGGACGCCTACCGTCGCTACGCCGAACGCCACGGCTTCACGATGGAGATGCTCGACGCCTCCCCCAGCGGCGTCGGCGGCCTCAAGGAGGCGTCGTGCGAGGTGCGGGGGCGCGGCGCCTACGGCGCGCTGAAGTTCGAGTCCGGCGTCCACCGCGTCCAGCGCGTGCCCGAAACCGAAACGCAGGGCCGCATCCACACGAGCACCGTGACGGTGGCGGTCCTCCCCGAAGCGGAGGCGGTCGACGTCGCCCTCGACCCGCAGGACTACCGCGTCGACGTCTACCGCGCGTCCGGGCCCGGCGGGCAGTCGGTCAACACGACCGACTCCGCGGTGCGGCTCACCTACCACCCCGGGGAGGCGGACGAGATCGTCGTCACGTGTCAGGACGGCAAGTCGCAACACAAGAACAAGGAGAAGGCGCTCGCGGTCCTCCGCGCCCGCCTCCTCGAGCGCGAGCGGGCCCGCGCCGACGCCCAGGCGCGCGAGGCGCGCCTCGTGCAGATCGGCAGCGGCGACCGGTCGGAGAAGGTCCGCACCTACAACGTCCCGCAATCGCGCGTCACCGACCACCGCATCGGCTTCACCCGGCACGACGTCGGCGCGGTCCTCGCGGGCGACTTCGACGCCTTCGTCGACGCCCTCGCCCGCGCCGAACGCGAAGCGCGCCTCGCCGAACCGGACGCCGACGCCGTCCCCGAGCGGACCGGTGGCGCGGCGTGAGTTCGTCGTTGCCGCAGCGATCCTTCTCGATGCGCGCGGGAGGGTATTGCTCGTCGGCAACGACTGGCAGGGACGGGGGCACGTCCGCTGGACGCTGCCCGGCGGGGTGGTCGAACGCCACGAATCGACGGTGGACGCGCTCCGCCGGGAGGTGCACGAGGAGACCGGCCTGAACGTCACGCGCATCGAACACATGGCGTACGCCGTGCACGTCGAGGACCGCCGCCGCAACGACCGCGCGATCAGTTTCGCGTTCCTCGCGGCGTACGACGGGCTGCTGAACCCCCGCGACCCCGACGGCTTCATCGTCGAGGCGCGCTTCGTGCCCGCCGACGCGATCCGCGACACGATCCCCATCCCCCCGCTCCGGGAGCCCCTCATCCGCTACCTGAAGGACCGCCGCCCCGGCCGCTTCTTCGCGTACGCCGGGTGGGACGGTCGCGGCCTGCACGTCGTCGACGCCGCCGCACCCCCCGCGGGGCCGCCCGGTGCGCCCGGCGGTCGCGACGACGCCCCACCCCCCGCCGACCCGCCCTCCGCCGACGTCGCCGCCGACGTCGCCCCCGGGCTCGCCCCACGCGACCCGGACGACGATTGAGCGGCGCCGCCGCGGGGGCGACCGAGGGCCCGGTCCCCCTCGAGGTCGCTCTCGAACGGCTCGCGACCGACGGCCGCGCGACGTTCGCGCAGCGGGCCGCCACCCCCAGCGACGCGCCGCTCGCCGCGGCGCTCGGGGCGGTCCTGGCCCGCGACCTCGTCGCGGAGGACGACCATCCCAACGTCGACGACAGCTCCGTCGACGGCGTCGCCTGCCGGGCGGCGGACACGACCGACGCGACCGCGGCCCAGCCCGCCGCCCTCCGCATCATTGGGGAGTCCGCCGCCGGCCGGCCGTTCGACGGTCGGGTCGGGCCGGGCGAAGCGATCCGCATCCAGACCGGGGCGGCGGTCCCCGACGGTGCGGACGCCGTCCTGCGGATCGAGGACGTCGCGATCGAGGGCGACACCGCCCACCTGCGGGTGCCCGCGACCCCCGCCCCGATCCGCCGGCGGGGGCAGAGCCTGCGCGCGGGCGACGTCGCCCTCCGCGCCGGCGCGCGCCTCGACGCCGGCGCGATCGCGGTGGCCGCCGCGATGGGCCGCGCCGACGTGCCGGTCGTCCCGGCGCTGCGCGTCGGGATCGTGACCGGCGGCGACGAGCTGGTCCCCCCCGGCGCGCCGCTCGGGCCGGGCGACGTGCACGACGCCAACGGGCCGGCGCTGACGGCGCTCGTGCGCCACGCCGGCGCGGAGCCGGTCGTCCTCCCCAGCGTCCGCGACGGAGCGGGCGACGTCGAGGCGCTCCTCGCCGACCTCCCCCCGCTCGACGTGCTGATCACGTGCGGGGGGATCTCCATGGGGCGCTACGACCGGGTGCGGGACCTCCTGGCGCGCGAGGGACGGACGATCTTCCGCAAGGTGATGCTCAAACCGGGCGGCCCGGCGACGTTCGCGTACGTCGGCGACCTCCCCTGGCTGGCGTTGCCCGGCAACCCGGTCTCGTCGGCGGTGACGTTCGTGCTGCTGGCGCGGACGTGGCTGGACGCCGCGGCGGGCGCGACCGCCCCGCCACCGGCGGACCGGCGCCTCCCGGCGGTCGCGGGGGAGGCGCTCGCGTCGGCCGGCGCGAAGGCGACGCTGCTCCGCGTCCGCCTCGCCCGCGAGGGCGCGACCCTGGTCGCGACGCGCACCGGCAACCAGAACTCCGGGGTGGTGCGCAGCCTGCACGACGCGGACGCGCTCGCGCTCGTGCCGCCCGACACCCGCCTCGAGCCGGGCGACCCGGTCGACGTCGTCGCGTTGGACGGGCCGCTCGGCCGACCGTGACGGGGGCGCGCTGGACGCGCGAGGCGTTCGCCGCCCCCGCCGACGTCGTCGCGCGGCGGCTGCTCGGCGCGGAGGTCGCGGTCGCGCCCCGCGACGGGGAGGGCGGGACGGTGCGGCGCGCGCGGATCGTGGAGACCGAAGCGTACGTCGGCGAGCGCGACGCCGCCTGCCACGCGGCGCGCGGGCGGACGGCGCGCACGGAGCCGATGTACGGCCCGCCCGGCACCGTGTACGTCTACCTGGTGTACGGCCTGCACCACCTCCTGAACCTCGTGACCGCCGAGGTAGGCGACCCGCACGCGGTGTTGATCCGCGCCGTCGAGCCGCTCGACGGTCCACGCGCCGCGACGGCGCGCGAGGCGCGCGCCCGCACCGCCGGGCCCGGCCGGGTGGGCCGCTGGCTGGGGGTCGACCGCCGCGACGCCGGCGGGGACGCCACCACCGGCCGCATCGCCATCCACGACGGGACGCCGCCCGCACGCGTCGCGGTCGGGCCGCGCATCGGCGTGGCGTACGCCGGCGCGTGGGCGGACGCGCCGCTGCGCTTCGGGGACGCGGGCAGCCCCCTCCTCTCGCGCCCCTTCCCGCCGGAGGGGCGCTGACCCCGCGCGGCGCAGGGTGCCGCGACGGCGGTACGGAGGTCGCAACGGTCGCGTCCGCTGCGGTCCGGACCGCGGAGCGCTGGCAGGCTTGGGGCATGATCCCCCACGGTCTCCACCACGTCACCGCGGTGTCCGCCGCGATTCGCGACAACCTGCGCTTCTACACCGACACGCTCGGCCTGCGGCTGGTGAAGCGCAGCGTCAACCAGGACGACGTGTCGGCGTACCACCTGTTCTACGCCGACGGCGCCGGCTCCCCCGGAAGCGACCTGACCTTCTTCGACTTCGCGGTCCCGCCCGAACGACGGGGCGCGCACGTCGTCACCCGCACGCACCTGCGCGTCGCGGACGACGGCGCCGTCGCCTGGTGGGAGGCCCGCCTCCGCGACCGCGGGGTCGCCGTCGAGGCGCCGGCGACCGTGGACGGCCGCACGACGCTGGCGTTCGAGGATCCCGAGGGGCAACGCCTGGCGTTGGTGGCGGACGGGGGCGCCGGCGACCCGCCGGTCCCGTGGGGCGGGACGGACGTGCCGGAGGCGATGCAGATCCGCGGGCTGGGGCCCGCCCGCGCGACCGTCCCCCGCGCCGACGCGAGCGAGGTCCTGCTGGTGCAGGTGTTCGGCCTTCGTCACGACCGGACGTACGAGCTGGACGGTCGCGAGGTGCGGGTCCTGGCGATGGGCGAGGGCGGCCCGCACGCGGAGGTGCACCTGGAGATCGCACCGGACCTGCCCGCCGCCCGCCCGGGCGCGGGCGGCGTGCACCACGTCGCGCTCCGCGTGCGCGACGAGGACTACCGCGCCTGGAGCGACCGGCTCCCGCAGCTCGGGGTGCCGAACAGCGGTCCGGTGGACCGCTTCTGGTTCGAGAGCCTGTACGTGCGCGACGGCAACGGCCTGCTGTTCGAGTTGGCGACCGACGGCCCCGGGTTCGCGGTCGACGAGGATCCCGCCCACCTGGGCGAGACGGTGGTGCTACCGCCGTTCCTGGAGCCGCGCCGCGCCCAGATCGAGGCGGGCCTGACGCCGCTCGACTGAGTCAGGCCTGCGCGCCGGGCGTCCCGCCGGGCGGCAGGTCGCCCTCGGCATCGTCGTCGTCCTCGCCGCCCTCGCCGCCCTCGAGCTCCTCGAGCGTCAGTTCGCCGGACGCGAGGGCGGCGGCGAGCTCCTCGCCCTCGAAGTCGGTGACGGTGTCGGCGATCAGGGCGAGCGCGCGCTCCGCGTCCGCCTCGGGGACCAGGACGACGGTCGTGCCGACGCCGGGCGCCCCGAGGTGGCTGGTGACGTCGTCCATCGGGTCGGCGCCGCGCACGACGGCGACCATGCCCTCCTCCTCGAGGAGGGCGGCGACCATCTCCGCGAGCGGTTGCGCCGGCGCGACGTCGACGACCGTCCAGCGGTCGCCGTTGAGGGTGACGACCGCGCCCTTGAGGCCCTCCGGCGTCACGCGCCCGGCTCCCCCGCGAGCAGCGCGAGGGCGAGCTCGCGGTACACCTCCGTCGCAATCTCGAGGTGCTCGACCGACACCGACTCGCGGGTCGTGTGCGCCACCTCCTCCTCGCCGGGCCCGAACCCGAGGACGACCGCGCCGCGTTGCGCGAGGTGCGGCGCGTCGGTCGCGAACCACCAGGTGCCCTCGGCGTACGCGACGCCGCGCGCCGGCAGTTCGCGGCGCAGCACCTCCCGCGCGCGCGTGACGTAGGCGTTCTCGCCGGGCGCCAGGTAGGCGGGGTTCACGCCGGGGATGGTGGTGCGCACCTCCCCCGACTCCGACGCGCGTTCGGCGTCCCCGACGACGAGGGTCGCGTCGGGGTCGAGCGCCTGCAGGCGCGCCAGGACGTCCTCGGGCGGGTCGTCGGGCAGGTTCCGGTAGTCGATCGTCACGACCGCCTCGCCGGGCACGACGTTGCGGCCGCCCTCGGGATGGCTGACGAGCGAGGTGGGCGTCGCGGTCGAGGCGCCGAGCGGCCCGCCCGCCGGGAGGTGGGCCGCGTCGAGGGCCTGCAAGAAGCGCGCGGCGCGCAGGAGCGCGTTCTCCCCGAGCTCCGGTTTGGCGGCGTGCGCGATGCGGCCGGGGAGGTGGACGTCCACCTCGATGCGGCCGCGGTGCCCGAGCTTGAACTGCAGTTTGCTGGGTTCCCCCAGCACGACGGCGTCGACGGGGATCGTCGCGCCGAGGTGCCGCGCGCCGAGCCCCCCGATCTCCTCCTGCACGACGCCGGTGACGTACAGCGTGCCGCGGAACCCGCGTTCGGCCGCCTGCGCGGCGGCGACCGTCATGCAGGCGAGGCTGGACTTCATGTCCGACGCGCCCCGCCCCCACAGGCGCCCGTCGACGACGTCGCCGGACAACGGCGGGTGCGGCCAGGCGGCCTCGTCGCCGAGCGGGACGGTATCGACGTGCCCGTTGAGCATCACGGTCGGGCCGTCGCCCCGCTCGATCACGCCGACGGCGTTGCCGGCCTCGTCGATCCAGGCGCGGTCGAACCCGTGCGCTTCGAACGCGGCGATCAGGACGTCCACGGCGGGACGTTCGCGGGTGGAGGGGCTCGGCGCCTGGACGAGGCGGCGGGCGAGATCGACGGTCGGGCTGTCGGCGCTCATGGCGGCATGCTACCGCCCGGCGGCGTCCCCCGCGTCAGGCGACGCGGTGCCGCGCCAGATCGACGCGTCCCCGCTCGACCGTCACGCCCTCGCGCTGGAGGAGCGCCACCTGCAGCTCCCCCGCCCCGAGCGCCCACGTCCGGATCTCCCCGCGCGCGTTCACGACCCGGTGCCAGGGGAAGGTGGGGTCGTCCGCGGCGAGGCCGCGCAACGCCGCACCGACCTGCCGAGCGGCGCCGGGCCGCCCGGCCCACGCCGCGACGTCGCCGTAGCTGGCGACCGACCCGGGCGGGATCCGCCGCACGACCGTGCCGACCGCCGCGCGGAAGGTCCCGAGCGCCGGGGCGGGCACCTCGGGGGCGGCGCGGGCGGCGCCGTGCGGGTCGACGGGGTCGGGGGACACGGCGGCAGGGTAGCGCGCCTGGGGTAGGGTCGGGGCCGTGAACGAAGCGGATCCCACCTGGCAGGGCCTCATCGCGTTCGCCGCCTGGTTGTTCCTCGCGAGCACCCTGGCGGTCGCGGCGTCGGCGGCGCCCCCGGTCGCGAAGGCGGTCCCGCGCCTCTGGGCGTACGGGTTCCTCGGGGGGATCGTGAGTTTCGTGCTGGTCCTGGTCGCCTGGGGACTGCCGCGGCTGTTGGCCGTCGGCTGAGCGGGCGGACGCACCGTCTGCTATCCTCGGCGGCCGAACGCGGGCGGCGGCGCCCGCGACGAGGGGAGGGACGCGTGCGCGCCCACGTCATCACCTACGGCTGCCAAATGAACGAGTACGACACGCACACGATCCGCTCGGAACTCGTCGCGGGCGGGCACCACCTGGTGGATCACCCCGACGACGCGAACCTGATCCTGATCAACACCTGCGCGGTGCGCGGCAAACCGGTCGAGAAGGTCGTGTCGTTGCTCGGCGAGTTCCGCAAGGCGAAGCGCGCCGGCCGCGACCTGACGGTCGGCATGATGGGCTGCCTCGCGCAGCTCGAGGAGGGCCAGGAGATCGCGCGGAAGTTCGAGGTGGACGTCCTCCTCGGGCCCGGCGCCATCACCGACGTGCACGACGCCCTGAAGGCGGTCGATGCCGGCCGGGAGCGCTACGAGAGCCTGCGCTTCAAGACCGACCTCGACACCCTCATCCCCCCCGCACCCGACGCCCTGACCGGGTTCCTGACGATCATGCGGGGGTGCGACCACCACTGCACCTACTGCATCGTGCCGACCACCCGCGGGCCGGAGGTGTCCCGCCCCGTGGACGCCATCCTCGCCGAAGCGGAGGCGATGCGCGACGCGGGCGTCCAGGAGGTCGTGCTGTTGGGGCAGAACGTCAACAGTTACGGCCTGAAGGACGACGACCTCCCGAGCTTCGCGGAGTTGTTGCGGCGCGTCGCGCAGGTCGGCATCCCCCGCGTGAAGTTCACGACCAGCCACCCGATGAACTTCAGTAGCGACGTCATCGACGCGATCGCGGAGGAACCCAACGTCGCGAACTACATCCACCTGCCCGTACAGTCGGGCAGCGACCGGGTGCTCCGCCGGATGGCGCGCGAGTACCGCCGCGAGCGCTACCTCGACATCGTCCGCGAGATCCGCGCGAAGGTCGACGACGTCGTCCTCAGCACCGACGTGATCGTCGGCTTCCCGGGCGAAACCGACGAGGATTTCGAGGCGACCCTCTCGCTGTTCGAGGAGGTCGGCTACGAGCACGCCTACATGTTCGCGTACTCCGCGCGGCCCGGCACGCCCAGCGCCGAGCACTTCGAGGATCTGCCGCGCGAGACGAAGATCGCGCGCCTGCAGCGCCTCATCGACCTGCAGAAGCGCTACGCCTTCGACGCGAACCGGCGGTGGATCGGGCGGCGCGCCCGCGTCCTCATCCGCGAGATCCAGCGCGAGGGGGACTACGCGATGGGGCACAGCGACCAGAACCACACGGTGCTCGTCCCCAAGGACCAGGTCACCCGCCTCGGGCTGCACGACGTCGAGGTCACGCAGGCGACGCCGCACACCCTGTACGGCACCGTCGCGGGCCGCGACGCGACCGCCATCCCGTTGGCCGTCGCCTCGTGAGCCGTCCGCCCGCCCCCGCGGGCGCCCCACCCACCCGCGACTGGTGCGCCACCGCGTTCGTCGTGTGGGAGGGCCGCATCCTGCTGCACCACCACGCGAAACTGCAGCGTTGGTTGCCGCCGGGGGGGCACGTCGAGCTCGACGAACTGCCCGACGACGCCGCCGTCCGCGAGGTGCTCGAGGAGACCGGCGTGCACGTCGAGCTGCTCGGCGAACGCGCGATCGACGCGCCCGGCCCTCGGCAGCTCCTGCGGCCGCGCGGCATCCAGCTCGAGGGGATCGCGCCCGGCCACGAGCACGTGGACCTGATCTACTTCGCGCGGCCGGTCGCGCCGTACGACGGGGCGCTGCCCCGCGCGGAGGACGACCCGTCGCTCGGTTGGTTCGATGCCGACGCCCTCGCGCGCCTCGAGCTCGACGCGGAGATGCGGGCGTGGTGCGACCTGGCGTTGCGGGAGACCGCCGCGTCGTAAACGCGGGGGCGTCGCCCCCGCCGCCACGCCAAGCGCCGACTGCGTTGCGTCCCATGGCGCCTTGACATGGTCTGGAAACGGTCGTGGTATCACCAGGCATCCGGGGGAGGGGATGCCCCGCATCCCCGCGTAGGGCCGGCACCCGGAGGAAACGGAGGGCCAGGTGGTGCGCCACGAAGCCCCCGTCACGACGAAGTTCGGGTATCGCCGCGCCACGACGTGCGCCGTCGCCGCCGTCGTCCTTCTCGTTGCCTCCGCCTGCAGCGCGCCCACCCCGCCGCCCGCCACCGTCGAAGGGGCCCTCGCTCCGCTGGGCCTCGCAGGCCCTCGTGCCGAGGCCGCCCACCACGACGCCGCCACCGCCGACGCCACCCCCGTAGCGACCCCCGCGACCGGTGCTCCGACCGGAGCGGGGGTCCTGGTGTGGCTGACGCCGTCCGCCTCCGACGCCTGGACGGACCGAGGGTCGCGCGTCGCCCGCACGCCCCACGTCCGCCTCCTCCCCGCCAGCGCCGCCCCCGCCACCGTCGCGGCGCTCGAGCGCGACCCGTCGGTGCGCGCCGTCGTCGCGAACCGTCCGGTCCGAACGGCGAGCGGCGGCGATCCGCGCCTCGCCGAGCAGTGGCACCTGACCGGTGACCCCGACGCCCGCTGGGACGCCGGCCGCCTGGACGGCGCGCTGCCCGGCGCCGCCGACGTCACGCTGGCGGTGATCGACACCGGCCTCGTCGCCGACCCCGCGCGACCGGGGGCGTACCACCCCGACCTCGCGTGCGGTCGCGTCCTTCCTGGCGCGACCTTCGTCGAACGCGACGGCGCAGTGCGTCACGCCGCGGGCGCCGTCGAACCCCCGGGGCCGCACGCCTCGTTCCACGGAACCCACGTCGCCGGCATCGCCGGCGCCTGCGCCGACGACGGCCTCGGGGGGCGCGGCGTGGACGCCGCCGCCCGCCTCCTCCCGATTCGCGTGTTCGACGAGGACGGAACCGCGACGCTCGCCGCGATGCTGGCGGCGGTCCAGTGGGCGGTCGGGCTCGACGTTCCCGGTGCACCCCCCAACCCGGCCCCCGCCGACGTCGTCTCGATCAGCCTGGCGGCGGACGGCGACTGCCGGGGGGACGACGCCCCCCTCGCGGATCTGTTCGCCGCCGTCGCCCGGCGCGGCGCGGTCGTGGTCGCGGCCGCCGGCAACGACGGTCACGCCGAACCGGCCCTCCCCGCCGCCTGTCCGACCGTCGTGTCGGTCGGGGCGACGGACGACGTGGGGCGCGCCACGGCGTACACCCAGCGGGGCGCGGACGTCTACGCGCCCGGAGGTACGGCGGAGCGCGGGATCCTCGCGCCCCACGCGACCGCGGCGGGGATCCCCACCTACGCTGCGCTGTACGGCACCTCGATGGCGACGCCGTACGTCGCGGCGTGGATCGCCCGGGCGCGCGCAACGTACCCGTCCCTCGACACGGCCGGCGTGTACGCGGCCCTGCGGGCGTCGAGCGACGTCACCTTCGCGCCCTGCCGCCCCACCCGTCCCGACGCGGGGACGTGCACCACGCCGGTCCTTCACCCCGCCCGATTCGCGGCCGCCGTCGCCGACGCGTCGGCCGACACGCCCCCGCTGGTCGTGCACGTCCCCGACCGCTCGACCGCGACGGCCGCCGTCCGCCTCGACGTCTGGAACGTCGGGCCCGACGCACTCACGGTCGACGACCCCACCCCCGAACCGCCGTTCGTCACCGTGCGTCGCTTCGGTCCCGCGCGCGTACCGGCGGGCGCCGCCACGACGTTCGTCGTCGGCATCGACGCCGACCGGCTGCGCACCGACGGGCGCGCCGGCCGCCATCCCGTCGCGCTGGCCGTCGAGAGCGACCGCGGGACGGCCCACGCGACGGTCCACCTGACCACCGGTCGCGACGCCCCGCCGCCGGCGACGGTCCGGTGGACGCCACCCCCGACCCGGGCCGACCTCCCCGAGCGGGCGGGAACGGTCGCGACCGCCACCGGCGCCTGGCGCCTCGCCAGTCCGCACCGCGACGGGCGGCCCGGCGAACGGTGGACCCTCAGCGTCACCCCCGCTCCAGCCGTCCCTGCGTGCACGGCCCCCGACGGGACGGTGCAGGTCCCCGTCGTCCTGCCCGACCCCGTTCCCCCCACCCTCACGGGGTGGCACCTGCCCCAGCTCCCTGCCTGCCTCGACGTGCGCGACCCGCCGGACGCCCCCGTCCCACTGCGATCCGCCCGGCCCTGAACCCACGCCCCATTCCGTCCCGCCGCACCCGTTCCTCGCCCCGCCCCGTCCCCCGTTCCCCACCCGTTTTGGAAAGGACCTCCATGGGCACCGAAACCCTCCCCAGCACCGGCTTCTACAGCCACCGCGCGCACCGAGGCGACGAACTCAACCTCTGTCACGGGCGCCCGCTGTTCCCGCCTGCCCACGCCGGCTTCAACGCCTTCAACTACAGCAAGTCGGGCACGTTCCTGAACGGCAGCACCTCGCACGCGGTGTTCCGCGCGCACATGGGGGCCTCCTACACCTTCACCGCCGGCATGTGCGGTCCCGCCTGGGCGGGCCTGATGATCTTCACGCCGAAGATCGAGAACGACGCCCTCACCCTCGACGTCGAGGAACCCCCCGCCTACCTCGGGGTGCGGACCGACGCGGTGAGCGCCGGACTGACGTACGGCGTGTTCCTGACCTTCCGCCTGGGCGTCCGCGTCGACATCAAGCACCCGTACGTCCACTGCCACAAGTGGGGCTGCAGCGCCGGGTTCCATTGGGGCCGCGTCTTCAACTTCCACCACAACGTGACGATCGACCTCATCGCGATCCTCTACAAGGTCGTGACGTACAAGCCGCGACCCGACACCCCGCCCAAAGCGACGGTCGGTGCGCACATCCCCGGCTTGACGGAGAGCTACAACATCGTCGATGCGGGGCGGTTCGATCCCAATGACGACCTCGAACCGAAGTACAGCGTCCGGGTGAACCTCATCAACTTCATCCCCTACGTCAACACGTTCAATCACGCGGCCTCCAAGTACGGCAGCAGCGTCGAACTGGGGCCGTCGTTCTCCATCGTCTTCCCGACCTCGTTCCGCGTCACGCACTTCGGCTACCGCAAGTCCGGCGAGACGCAGAAGCTCTTCACCGTCGACCGCAACCGCAGCAAGGAAGCCCTGAGCGGCACCGCCACGACGTCGAACCCGTTCGGCACGATCCCGAACGGCGAGGCCGCCGTCCGCGTCGCGTGGGACATGCACGTCACGCTCGGGTTGGGACTGTTCGGCAAGGTGACCCTCTTGTGGGTCCTCAGTAGCGGCTTCAACGTCACGTTCCGCGCCGACAAGCTGTCGCACAACCTCCGCCTCGGGGCCGGCAGCTACCACGCGCACCTGTACTCGCACATGGGCAAGACGAACGCGTGGGACGCCGTCGCCGGCGTGAGCGACCGTAGGACCGACCCCCTCGCCGACCTCACCCCCGACGAGGCGCCCACCTTCACCTTCGCCGCCCCCGAGACGGTGGCGTCGTGAGCCCCGACCGTCGGACCTTCCTGAAGTACGCCAGCGGCGTCCTGGGCGGAAGCCTCCTCGCCGCCTGCGGGGTGGAGACCTCCCCGGCCGCCGACCGCGACGTGGGCGGCGCCATCCAACTCCCGAACGGCTACCGCTTCCACGCCGTGAAGCGCGACGGGGACGCCCTCCCGGACGGACACCGCATCGCCAACCTGCGCTACGACGCCGCCATCGGCGGTGGGGCGGTGGCGTACACGGCGTTCGACGAGGAGGGCCGGCTGGCGCTGCACCGCCTCCACCTCGACGTGCGCGACGGCGTGCCGCACGTCGGTGAGGAACGGACCCTCGTCCGCGAACTCGATCCCTTCGACGGCGGCCGCGCCACTGCCGTCGGTGGGTACGACGTCGACGAGGACGGTCACGTCGTCCTCGCGCACGAGACGTTGCGCTGGGAGGACCCCATCCCCGTCGAGGCACTCGAGGCGCACGCCGACGTGCACGAGGCGCAGTTCGACGCCGCCAGCGACCTGCCGGGCCTCCCCGACGACGGCTTCGTCTACCGGCGCGCGTCGGCGATCTACCGCTTCGACGCCCGCGGGGCGCCCGAGGCGATCGTGCGCGCCGGCACCCCGACCGACGAGGGGCACGTCATCCTCGGCGGTTTCGGTCCCGCCCTGAAGCGCGGACGCGAACTGTTGTTCAGCGCCGGACTGGAGTACGCCCACCCCGACACCGACCTCCAGGACGTCGGGGACGGCGTCTGGTACGTCGCGGACCTCCGCAAGGGCGCCGCGTCGGCGCGCCTCGTCCAGCGCGCCGGGATCCTCCCCGCCGCCGCGTTCGACGTCGACCGACTCAGCGTCGACGGGGTCGTCTCCGGGTTCGGTCTCCTCGACCTGCAACCGGGCGGACGGTACGCCCTGCAGGCGCTGGCCGGCGACCCCAACCTCCCCGACGACGACGGCACCACCCCGGAGTTCGCCGGAAGTCTCCTGCTCGCGGGCACCGCGACGCGGACCGGCAGCGCCCGGGTGCTGTCCGCCCCCCGCCGCAGCGGCCTGACCCCGTCGAGCGACCGGGACGCGATCGGCGTCGCGGACCTCGCGAGCGGACCGCGCGTCGCGGCGGACGGCACGGTCGGCAGCGTCGCGCAGTTCGAGGACGGCTCGCAACGCGTGTACGTCGGCGGTCGCCTCTTCGCCGCCAGCGGCGACGTCAGCCCCTCCGGGCACGTCCTCGAGTCGTTCCTCCCGCCGGTCTTCGGGCCGCAGGGCGAAACGTACGTCGTCGCAGGCAGCGAATCGGCGATGGAACTCCTGGCGTTCGACGGGGTCTCGGTCCGCACCCTGCTCGCGACCGACGACACGCTGGTCGGCGACCCGCGCGCGGTCAGCATGCTGACGTTGGGGACGCTCATCCACCACGTCGACCGCGACGGCACCCTCGCCTTCACCGCCCTCCTCGACGACGGTAGCAGCGCCCTCGTGATCGGCGTGCCGACGTGAGCGCCGCCCGGACGCTCCGAACCCTCGCGGACCTCGAAGCGGCGCTCGACGACGGCAACGACCAGGTGCGCGCCAACGTCCTGCACGCCATCCAGCAGGACCCGGCGGGGGCGGACGCGCTGCGCGAGGACGGTCGCGACGTCCGCGACGTCCTCCTGGCGCGCATCGATACGCAGGCCCACGCCCCCCTGCGCCTGCTGGCCCTGCTGGCCCTCGGGGGGCTGGGGCCCGACGCCCGCACCACCGAACGGATGCTGCGCTCCGCCTCGTTGACCGTCACGACGCAGGAGGGGATGATCGCGCTCGCCTACCTCGCGGAGCACGCTCCCGACCGGGCGCGTCCGTTCGCGGAAGCCGCCCTGTTCGCCGACAACCCCGACCTCGTCCGGTTGGCCGCCAGCATGATCGCGCACGATACGTCCCTCGACGTCCGCGCCCGGCTGCGGATTCGCTGCGTCCTGCCCGGCCCCCTCGACGTGACGTGGGAACCGGCGCACGTCGCAGCACTCGCCACCGAGCTGCAGGGCCCGTTCCAGGCGGGCGCCCGCGACCTGCTGCTGGCGCACCTCCCCGACGCCTGGCGCCCGCTGCGCGCCGCCTGGAGCCGCCTCGACGCCGACACGCGTGCCTGGTGGTTGGACCACGTGAACGCCACGCCCGACCTGGACGTCCAGCGTGACGTCGTCACCGACGGCCTCCACGACGACGACCCCGACGTCGTCCACGCCGCGCTCGCCGCCTGCGCCCGCGTCGGCCTCCCCGCCCTGGGGGTCGACGACGGCCTCGTCCGACCCCACACGGGTTCGAGCGACGGACGCCGGCGTGCGCTCGCCGTCCGCGCGCTCGGTGCGTGGGACGTCGCCTGGGCTGCCGCTACCGACCCCCGCGCCCCCACCGAGGTGCGCGTCGCCGGCTGGCGGGAGGTCGCGCGCGCCGCCGACCGGGCGGACGTCGGCCCACTGCGAGCGGCGCTCGACGACCCCGCGTGGCAGGTGCGGGCGGCCGCCGGCGACGTCGTCGCGCGCCGTCGCGACCTCGACGCGTGGCTGCACCCCGACGCGTGGGATGCATCCGGGGAGGCGGGACGCCTGGCGCTGGCCCGCGCGGCGCTCGACGCCGGCCGCGACGCCCTCCTCGAGCCGGTGTTCGCCCGAGGGTTCGCGGCATGACCTCCGTGCACGTCGCGACTCCCTCCGCATTCACCGCGACCCTGCGCGACGCCGACCCGTACGCGCGCCGGGCGGCGTTGGCGGCCCTCGCGACGCACGACCCGGGCGCCGTCGCGCTGGCGCGCGGCGAAGCGGAGACCGTCCTCGGGATCCTGAGCGACGCGTTCGACCCGTCGGTCGCGACGCCGTACGACCGCGCGGTCCTCGCCGCCCTCGACGCCCTCGACATCGCGACCGCCGCCCCCCTCGTGGGGCTGGTGTTCGAGGAGACCGACGATCCCGAGGTTCGGATGGCGGCAACCGACATGCTGGCGCGCTGGGGCGATCCCGGCGGGCTTTTGCAGGCGACCCTCGCGCGGTACGACCGCCCCGACCTGCGCTCGCTCGCCGCGCGCCACCTTCCCCTCGCGACCCTGCCCGCCCGCACGCGCCTCGCCGCGGCGCTCGCGCGCATCGAGCACGGCGCCGACCCCGCCGACGTCGCGCCCCACCCCGGCGAGGAGGGGCTCCGCGACGCGTACCTCGATGCGCTCCAGGGCCCCGACCCGACCCTCGCGCGGCGCGCGGCGGAGGCGCACGGCGCCGCGGGCTTCGCGACCCTCGCAGGCGCGCCCGTCGAGCACCCACCCACCCGCACCTGGCTGGTGGGGTGGGCGGCGCGCGTGCGCAGCGTCGCGGCGCTGGCCTACCTCGAGGCGCGCCTCGACGTCGCCGCTGCGGCGCCGCCCTGCAGCGGGTCCGGCGGCGGCGTCCCGTATCCCGACCAGCTCGAGCGCGACGCCGCCATCGGCGCCGTACGAGCGCTCGGGGTGCTCGCGGAACCGCTGCGCCCCGCCGTCCGCCGTTGGGCGGACGCCCTACGCGCGTGCGCGCCGAACGATCCGCGCCTCGCGGACCTCGACGCGCTTGCCGTGGGCGCCGCCGCCCGCGAGGCTGCGGGCGTTCCTTCGCTGGGGACGGGCGCATGACGGGCGCGACCCCGACCCCCCCGGCCGCCCTGCAGGCGTTCCTCCACGACCTGCCACCGGCCCTGCTGGGTCGCGCGGAGGTGAATCATTCCCTCGATTTCGCGGCCGCCTCGGTGAACCTGTTCGCCGTCGACCGCGCCGACGTCGGCGCACTCGCGGCGTTCGTGCCGGAGCCCGGCTGGCCGGAGCAGGACGCCCGCATGCGCGCCCACTTTCGGGTGCAGCCCCGCCGCTGGGTGAAGGTCACGCCCGGTCGTCCGGAGCGGCTCGACGCCTACTACCAACTGGTCGACGGCGACCTCGCCGCCCTGCGGTTGTTCCTGTCCGCGCACGACGGGCGGGCCGGCATCCCCGTCGTCGAGGTGGGCCTCCACCCCCTCGTCGGGCGGCCCGACGTCGACTGGGGACTCGTCGTCAAACGCGACGGCGACGACGTCCGACCGCGCATCGCCGTCCGCCTCCCGACCACGCTCCTCGCCGACGTCCTGGCGCGCTTCGGTGACGTCGGCTTCGTGACGCCCGACACCGCGACCGCGCTGCGTCGCGCGGCCGACGCCCTGGAGGTCGGGGACGCGCTGTACCTGAGCGTCGACCCCCTCGAGCGCGACGGCGTCGCGATCGACGTCCCGACCCCTGGACCGCTCTCCTCGTTCGCCGGGGACCGTGCGGCCTGGCTCGACGACGCACCGATCCACTTCGCGAAGGTCCGCTACCCCCACGGACCGCATGCAGCTCCGGACGTGACGGTGTACCGACCGGCGACCGACGCGATGGCCACCCCCGACGCCTCCACGCACGTCGGGCGCGTCCGCGCGTACTACGACGCCACGACCGACGTGATCGAAGCGACCTACGGAGCCACCTACCAGGCGGCGCTCTACGGTGCGGACGAAGACGCCCCGTACGACGCGACCCCCTCGACCCTCGGGCTGTTCGCGCGCATGGCGCTTCCCGAGGGACCGCTCCGCCTGCTGGACCTCGGGTGCGGCCTCGCCGGTCCGGCGATCGACGTCGCGCGCGCCCACCCGAACGTCCACATCGTCGGCGTGAACGTCTCCCCGGTGCAGGTGGCGCGCGCCCGGGCGTACGTCCGCGACGCCGACCTCACCGACCGCATCGAGATCGTCGAGGGCGACTTCCACGCCCTCCCCTTCGAGGACGACGCCTTCGATGGCGCGTACGCCTTCGAAGCGCTCGCGTACGCCTTCGACCTGCCCCGCGTCGCGGACGAGGTCGCCCGCGTCCTCCGCCCCGGCGGGTCGCTGTACCTGAAGGAGATCGTCCGCACGACGGGCCCCCTCGACGCCCGCCAACGCGAACACCTCGCTCGGCACGACCAGGCGTACGCGATGCGCACGCCGTCCGGGGACGCGCTGATCGAGGCGTGCGAACGCGCCGGTCTGGCGGTGGCGGACGCCACGACCCTCGACGACGTGACCCGCACCGACGCCTACCAACGCAAGATGTTCGCCCTCCCCACGGACGCCGACCTACGGCTGTTCCAGGGCTTCCACCCCCCGCTCTCGCCGTTCGGGCGCCGCCACCACCTCGAGGCGGCCGCCCCACCGCTCACCTGCCTCGAGGTCCGCGCGCAACGTCCCGAGCGCCCCACGCCCGCCGACCACGACACCTCCCCCACCGTCCACGACAGGAGCGCCTGATGCCGCGACGACCGACGTCTCCCCCACGCCTCCGCCCCTCCGACCGTCGCCGCCTCCGCCCTCGCGTCGCCGTCGCCCTCGCGTCGGCGCTGGCCCTCGTGGCGCTCGCCGGGTGCGGCGGCCCACCGCCCGCCGAAGCGGTCGCGGACGCCCCCCTCCGCGTGGGGGCGGGCACCGAAACCACCACGACCGTGGAGGTGGCCTCCGTCCCCGCCGGCGCGGTCCTTCGACCCGAAGCGCCCTCCCCCGACCTGACGGTCGGCGTCGCGCGCGCGGGGGCGACGACCCTCGACGTCACCCTCCGCGCGGCCCCCGACGCGATTCCGGCGCGGGACGCCGTCGTCGTCGCCGCCTTCGCGGACGCCGACGCGACTCGCCCCTACGCGCGTTACCGCATCGACGTCGACGTCCTCGGGCGCTACGTCCTCCAGGGCCGCCTGGTCCGCGACGACCTGACGGCCGGCCGCGCGCTCGAGCGCGTCACGACGTCGACGACCGACGAGTACCTGGTGGCGATCGACGGTGACGGCGTCGTTCTCGCCGACGACGTCGTCGACGAGGCGGGTCGGTTCCGTCTCGATCTGCTGCTCGACGCCGCGACGTTGGACGCCGCGCCGCCGCTCGCCCTCGTCCGCGCCCGAGCGGCGCACGCGAGCGAGACGGTCGCCGCCGAGACGCCGTACGTGTGCATCGAACCGATCGGGGTCGGTGACGCGCAGGCCGACGCCGACGGTCTCCTGCGGACGCGCGAGACGCGCCCCCTCCTCGTCGACTACCGTCCACCCGGCGTGGCGTCCGGTTCCCCTGCGTCGGTGCGCACGACCGACGGGGCGTTCGACGATCGTCAGTGGCCTCGCGTCGTCGATCTCGGCGAACTCCGCAAGAGCGACCACGACGGGGGCATGACCGTGCACGACGCGGAGGCCGCCGCCCTCACCGCCATTCCCGAGGCCGACGGTCCGTTCGTCGACGCCGAGGGCACCTTCCGTCCGGCGTTGCTGGCGTGCGGCGCACCGGATCGGACGTTCGCGAGCCACGACGTCGCCCTGACCTTCGACGTCGCCGATCGCCTCCTCGATGCGCCGGCGGAGGGCGCACCGGGGTGGGTGGCCGACCACCTGGCCACGCTCGCCGACGACCCGTTCGCCTCCGCCCTCCTGCTGGACCTGGAGGGGGGCGTCGACGACGCGGCGCACGCTGCGGGGGACCTCGGCGTGGCGCGCGTGTCCTCGACCGAGGTGGGCGTCGTGCGGTACGCCGCCACGACCCGCCTTGCGAAACCGCTGGCGGTCGCCGACCCGACGACCGTGCCGGACCTTCTGGAGGTCGATCCCGTGATCACCGACGCCTGTTACGCCCACCCCGCCACCTGCGACTTCGCCGGCGGCGTCACGCCCGTCCTGGACCTCGCGTTCGGGTCGGACGGTGAACCGGTCGCCCTCGACGTCGTCACGGTCCTCGGGCACGCCTACGTCAACGGCGTCCCGACGACCGACGTGCACGTCCGGTGCACCGACGGTCCGTACGCCCTCACCCGCGCGAACGACGACGGTCGGTACGCCCTCCGCCTCTTCGCTCCGCCCGACGCCGTATCGCTCCGCTGCACGTTCGACCTCGGCGAGGACGTCATGCTCGACGCACCCGTCCGCACCCTCCCCGCCGAGGCGGGCGTCGTCGTCCTGGACGACCTGTGGGGGTGGGAGGAATGAGCGTGGAGCGAACGAACGTCGGACGATCGGACTCGCACCGCGGCGCGTCGCGCCTACGCCCCCTCCGCCTCGCAGCGGCCGGCCTCCTCGCCGCAGCGCTCCTCACCGCCTGCACGTCGGCGCCCGACGCGACGAGCACGCAGCTCACGGTGCGCACGACCGGCCTGCCCGACGGGGTTGCACCGGCCATCGACATCGTCGCGCCCGACGGGACCGTCACGCCCCTCGACGGAACGGAGACCACCCTCCGCCTCCCGGTCGGGACCGCCACCGTCCGCGCACGGACGGTCGATGCGGGTGACGCAGGCCGGTTCCTCCCGGACCCCGTCGAACGCGACGTCGTCCTGACGTACGGCGGGGCGGCGTCGCTCGACGTGGCGTACGTCCCCCCGTGCACCGACGGCGACCTGGCCGCCTGCGGTGCGTTGTCGGGCTACCCCCAGGGCACCCTGCGCACCGAGGGCACGTGGGCGCTGGACGGCGCGGTCGACCGACTCGACGCCGACGGCGTGCGCCTCGAGCGCGCAACCGTCGCGACGACGTCGGTCACCGACCGCACCTTCACCCTTCCGCTGCCCCGTCGCCTCGACGCGTCGGACCTGCTCCGGATCGGGACGGTCGTCGAGGGCTTCACCCTCGGACAGGCATCGTGCGACCTGAGCGACATCGAGATCAGCGACCCCCGCGTGCGCGCCAACGACCTCGTCCTCGAGGCGTCCACCACCGACGACGACAACGAGACGACGCGGTTGGGCGAGGTGTACCTTTACGAACGCGACCACGACCGGTTGGTGGTGTGGCTCTACGCCGACGGTCCGGTCGAGGTGACCGGGACGGAACGCTGCAGCCCGGCGCCCGGGTTCGAAGGCAGCGAACTCACCTTCGACCTGTCCCTCGAGGCGGGCTGGAACCTCGCCGCGTTCGCGTTCCAGGATGCCGCCGACGGCCGCACCCGGACGCGCGTCACCCGTATCGACGGGCCCGTCGGTCGCGCCTTCGCGCTGATGCGCGGCGACGACGACGACGAGTTCCTCGGCGACGTCCCGCAGGTGACGGCGGACGCCGTGACCGCGGGAGGCATGCGCGGGCACCTGGCGCTCCCGCGCACGCCGGGCGGCGACGTCGAGGCCCCCTGGTCGCGCCCCCTGCGCATCCAGCCGTCGTTGGCCAGCGACGTCGAGACGGGGGCGCCGCCCGCGGGGGTGGGCGACCTCGTCGCCGTCACGGCCGACGACGCGTACGGGTTCGCCGTCGACCTGCCGCTCGACCCGGCCCCGACCGCTGGGCAGTTGCGGACGTTCGCGACGAACGGCATGACGACGTCCCCGCTCGATCCCGACCACGAGCCGAGGGCGGTGTGCGATCGCGAGATCGCCCCGTCGATCGCCGACCCCACGTACCTCCCCGCCCTCCTGGACGTCTACGGCGATACCGACGAAGGGGACCCGCTCTACCGCGGGAACGCGCACCTGACGCACGGTCCGGTGTCGGTCGTCTGGTGGTGGTTGCCGCGCGCCTTCACGGTCGCGACCGACACCCCTCAGAACTGCACCTATACGACGGGCGCGTTGGCGTCGACGACGTACGACCTCGACCTTCGTGAGGGCTGGAACGCGGTGTTCCACGTCGCGCAGCCGCGCGCGACGACCGGCCCGGCCCGCGACGCAGCGGTCACCGACGTCCTGTGGACGACCGACGCGGGGCACCCCGACGTCTCCGGTTCGGAGCTGTACTGGCGGGTGGAGACGAACGAGCGCGCGCTCGAGGCGATCGATCGCCAGGGCGGTCTGGACGGCGGTTCGTCGCGCGACACGGTCCGTCCGCGCTTCTTCGCGTGCGGCCCCGACGCCGACTGCCCGCTGAACCTCCTCCACGATCACGACGTGCGCCTCGAGGTCCGCGTCGAGGGCTCCGACGCCGAACTCCCGACGCCCGTGGTGACCCCTCTCGAGCGCCGCGGGTACGACGTCGATCTCCCCAACCGGGTGGAGGCGACGTCGGTGACGTCCCGCACCGACATGGTGCTCCCCCCCGCCCGCCTCTACACCGAAGGGGTGCGCGGCGGCGCCTTCGAGGCGTGCACCGGCCGAACGGGCGTCGAGGACGGCGTCGCCTTCTTCGCGACGTTGGCGTTGGTCGTGGACGATCCCGCTGGGGACGTACCGTTGCGGGTCGGTGCCGCCGACCTGCACCTCGAGACCGACGACGCGGACCACCGCAACGCGGTGTCGTGGCTCTACGTCGGCGAGGGGCGCACCGTCCGCTGGAGCAACGACGCGTGCTTCTTGCGCACCGTTGCGCCCGACGACTTCGACGCATCTCGCGCGCGACCGGTGCGCTTCGACGTCGACCTGCGCCTCGAGCGAGGCTGGAACGTCGTGGTGCGCTCCACACGGACGGAGGCGGGCCTCTACGGAGCGCGCGAGCACGTATGGCGCGTCGTCGGGGAGGACGGCGTCGTCGAGTTGGGCGATCGTCGCTGGGACGTCTTCGACGACTTCCGCTGGTACGCGAACCTGACCGACCGCGCGCCCGGCGATCCCGACGTGACGGCGGTCCACGCGTCCCCGCCTGCCGCGGAGGGACGGCCAACCTGGATGGACGTGCGCACCCTCCGCGACCGCTGACGCCCGGCGGCGGGAGATGCGACGAAGGGAGGGGGTCCACGCGTCGGCGTGGGTCCCCTCCCGATGCGTTCGTAGGCTTGACACGTTCGCAGCGGGCCGCAACACTACGTAGCGGACGCGCGACGGGGCGTGGCGCAGCCTGGTAGCGCACCTGCTTTGGGAGCAGGGGGTCGCACGTTCGAATCGTGCCGCCCCGACCAGCGTCCGTGACGCGCGCGCGTGCTACCGTGCACGGCGCGCCCCGAGGGGGAGGGCCGCGCGGGAGTAGCTCAGTTGGTAGAGCGTCAGCCTTCCAAGCTGAATGTCGCGAGTTCGAATCTCGTCTCCCGCTCCACCCCCCTCCCCCACGCCGCACCCGCGCGGTCGGCCGCCGGCCGCACCGGCCCGCACGCGCCCGTAGCTCAGGGGATAGAGCAGCCGCCTTCTAAGCGGTCGGTCGAGGGTTCGAATCCTTCCGGGCGCACCAGCGGCCTCGTTCCCGTACAATCCTCGTCACCGCACCCCGCAGTCCTACGCCCGACGCCCGTCGGGCGGTCCCGTGCGGTCCCCGGGAGGTCGTCATGCCGCAGTCCCGTCCCCACCCCCTTCGCACCTGGACGCTCGCCGCCCTACTCCTCGCCCTCGCGCCGCTCGCCGTCGCGCAGGCGGACGACGCCGAGGCGTTCGTCGACGCCGGACGGTTCACCGACGCCGTCGCGGCGTACGACGCCGCGCTGGCGGCGTCCCCCGACGACGCGACCCTCCTCGCGCGCCGCGCCCGCGCGCGGGTGTACCGCGCCGACCACGCGACGGAGCTGAGCGACGCCGAGCGCGAAGCGGCGTACGAAGCGGCCGTCGCCGACGCCGAACGCGCCGTCGAGCTGGCCCCGAACGACGCGGAGGCGACGTTCGAACTGTCGCGCGCGTTGGGCCGCATGGCGCAGTTCCGTGGGGTGGTGCAGTCGCTGAACCTGGCGGGGCGGATGCGCGAGGCGCTGGACCGCACCCTGGAGCTCGACCCGACGTACGCCTCGGCGTGGCACGCGAGCGCCCTGTGGCACGCCGAGGTGCCGTGGGTCGCGGGCGGCCGCACGCGGGAGGTCGTGCCGTCGTTCGAGCGGGCGGTGGAGTTGGAACCCGACGTGCTCGGGCACCGCGTCGCCTTCGCCCGCATCCTGATCGCCGAGGAGGCGTACGACCGGGCGCGCGCGCAGTTGGACGCCGCCGCGGCGTTGCCGGCGGAGACGTTCCTCGCGCAGCGCGACCGGGAGGCGGCGGAGGCGCTGCGCGCCGACCTTCCCTGAATGGCGACGCTGGAGCTCGTCCGCCTGAACCTGCTGTCGCCGATGGTGCTGGCGTTCGCGCTGGGGATCGTCGCGACGCGCGTGCGCAGCGACCTGCGGCTGCCGGATGCGGCGTACGCGACGCTGTCGATCTACCTGTTGTTCGCCATCGGCCTGAAGGGGGGCGTGGCGTTGCGGACGACGCCGCCCGGGGAGCTCCTCCTGCCCGCGGCCGCCACCCTGTTCGCGGGCGTCGCGATCCCGCTCGCGGGGTACGCGCTGGCGCGGCGGGTCGGGGGGTGGGGCGTCGCGGACGCCGCGGCGCTCGCGGCGCACTACGGCTCGGTGTCGGTCGTGACGTTCGTCGCGGCGCAGGCGTTCCTCGATCGGGCCGGCGTCGGGTACGAAGGGTTCCTCCCGACGTTGCTCGCGATCCTCGAGGTGCCGGCGATCCTGGTGGCGCTCGTCATCGCGCGGCGGGCGCAGGCCCGCGCGGGTGGGGGGTCGGGGACGCCGTGGAGCGAGACGTTGCGGGAGGTGTTCACCGGCCGCAGCATCGTGCTGATCTTGGGGGGCCTGGCGATCGGGGCGGCGGCGGGCGAGCCGGGCATGGCCCGCGTCGAGGCGTTCTTCGTCGCGCCGTTCGAGGGGGCCCTGACGTTGTTCCTGTTGGAGATGGGGCTGGTGACCGCCCGCCGCTTCGACGACGTCGCGAAGGCGGGCCCGTTCCTCGTCGCGTACGGGCTGGGGGCGCCGCTCGTGCACGGGACGTTGGGCGTCGCGTTGGGGTTGGCCGCCGGCCTGTCGCCGGGCGGCGCGACGCTGTTCGCGACGTTGCTGGCGAGCGCGTCGTACATCGCGGCGACCGCAGCGGTCCGGCTCGCGCTGCCGGAAGCGAACCCGGGGCGCTACCTGACCGCCTCGTTGGCGGTGACGTTCCCCTTCAACCTGGTGGTCGGCATCCCCACGTACGCGCGCTTGGCGGCGGCGTGGGGTGGGGGGGCGTCGTGAGCCGCGCCGAACCGCGGGCGCAACGCCGCCTCGTGACGGTCGTCGCGGAGGCGGTCCTGCAGGAGCGCCTGCTCGCCGACCTGCGCGCGTGGGGGGTGGAGGGCCTGACGGTGTCGCGCGCGGAGGGCGACCCGTTCGGTTCGCGCGTCGGGGACGTCGAGGGGGGCTTCGTACGGATCGAGTGCATCGTCGCCGCCGCCACCGCGGATGCGGTCCTGGACGGGCTGGAGGCGGCGTACCTGGAGCGCTACAAGGTGGTGGCGTACGACCATCCGGTGCGGGTGGTGCGCGCCGAGAAGTACCGCTGAGCGGCCCATCCACCCCCTCACCTCGTCACGGACGTATCAAGACGTAATAGACTCGGGTAACGTTCGTTGTTCGAGGGGGTTCCATGGGTCGTTCCCACGTGGTCGCACCGTTCGCCGTCGCCGTCGCCCTCGTCGCGCTCCTCGCGGTCGGGTGCAGCGACGACGCCGCACCTCCCATCCCGCAGGCCGCGCTCGGGGTCGAGGTCGCCCCGACCCAGGTCGACGCCACCGCCGGCGCAACCGCCTCCGTCACCGTGCTCGTGCGCGGCGCCCCACCGGACGCCGCGACGGCGACGCTGACCCTCCTCGGCGAGGACGGCACCCCCACCCCCCACGCGACGCCGTCCCCGACGTCGGTGGCCCTCACGCCGGGCGGCCCCACCCTCGTCCCCATCGACGTGCTCGTGCAGGGCGACGCGCCTTCCGGCGACCTCGCGGTCACCGTCCGCGCCACCGTCGCCGACGAAGGCGCCGACACGCCGCTCACGCTGCGCGTCGCGACGTCACCTGCGCCCACCTTCACCGTGACGCCCGCCGCGACGACCTTCACCGTCCAGCCCGGCGCGACGATCGCCACGACCCGGCTCGTGCGCAGCCGCAACGGCTTCGCCGGCCCCGTCGCGTGGAGCCTGGAGACGCCCGACGGGCGCCCCTGGGGCGACGCCACCGTCTCCCCCAGCACGACCGAGCTGGCCGACGGCGCGTCGCGCCTGGAGGCGTGGACCCTCCGCATCGCCCCCGACGCGCCCCCGGGCCGCGAGGCCGTCGCCCTCGTGGGCCGCGCCGACGACGCGCGCGTCCGCACGCCGCTCGACGTGACGATCGACGCCGCACCCACCCCCGGGCTCGACGTCGCCATCGACCCCTCGACCCTGACCACGGCACCCGCGGGTGACGCGCGCACCACGCTGCACGTTCGCCCCCGCAACGGCTTCACGGGCCCCGTCACCCTCTCGGTCGTCTCGGCCAGCGGCGCGACCCTGCCCGGCATCGCCCCCTCCCCCACCACCGTCCGCATCGACGACGAGGCCGGCGTCTTCGTCCCGTTCGCCCTGACCGCCTCGAACGCGGCGACCGAGGGCACCTACGTCGTCCGCCTGCGGGCGCGCGGCAGCGACGCCGCCGCGGAGACGCTCGCGACGCTGACGGTCGGCGGCCCGACCTTCGACGCCGACGTCGCGCCGAACCTCCTCCGGACGCAGCCCGGCGAGCCGGTCGGCACCACGCTGGTCCTCACCCCCCGCAACGGCTTCACCGGCACGGTCGGGCTGTCGCTCACGGAGGCCGGCGTGCCCTGGCCCGACGCGACCCTCAGCCCCACCCACGTCACGCTGGACGGGCCCGCGCCCCGCACGGTGCCCATCACGATCTCCCCGACGAGCGACCTCTCGCCGAGCGAAGCGACCTACGACCTTCGCCTCGCCGCCGGGAGCGACGGCATCGTCCGCACCCCTCCGATCCGGCTGTTCGTGCAGAGCGCCCCGGCGGTCGGGTTCCACCCCGCCGTCCGGTACGTCACCGGCAGGAACCCGACCGACGTCGACGTCGCGGACATGAACGGCGACGGTCACCCCGACCTCGTCGTCACCGTCGAATCCGCCCTCGCCAACGGGGAACCGGGCTTCGACGACCCCGACGGCGTGTACGTGCTGCTCGGAGACGGGACCGGCGCCTTCACGTCGTCCAGCGACGCCCCCTGGACGGCCGGCCTCGACTCGCAGGCCTCGTGGATCGGGGACGTGAGCGGCGACGGCGTCCCCGACGTCGTCACGACGAACGGCCGCAGCCACGACGTGACGTTCTCGGTGGGCGCGGGCGACGGGACGCGCGGCTTCGCCCTCACGCGCTCGCCGACCGACCCCAGCACCACCACGCCGCGCCCCCGCGCGATCGACGGTGGGGACCTCGACCGCAACGGCTGGCCCGACGTCGCCGTCGTCCTCCGCGACGAGGGGAACGTCGTCTGGATCTCGAACAGCGACGCCGGCCTGCAGTCCGAGACCCTCCTTCCCGGACCGGGCGGCTTCCTGAACGACCTGATCGTCGTCGACGCCGACGGCGATGGCCACCTCGAGATCCTGGGGCTCGCGCACCAGGTCGGCGCGAGCACCGATGCGGTGATCGCCGTGTGGTCGGACCTCACGGGGACGCCGTCCCGCACCGATCACGTCGTCGCGACCAACACCGGCCCCCTCGGCCTCGGTGCGTTCGCGTACGGCGACGTCGACCTCGACGGCGACGGCGACCTCGTGATCGCGAACTGTGGCGACGCGACCCACGACGTGCGCCTCGTGCGCTACACCCCCGGAACCGGCTTCGGTGCGGCGGAGGCCCCGATCGCCCTCGACGGAGTGTGCCCCCTCGACGTCGCCCTCCACGACGTCAACCGCGACGGACGCCTGGACGTCGTGACCGTCAACGACGCCACGAACGACGTCTCGATCCTGCTCGGGGACGGCGCCGGAGGCTTCCAGGCGGCGGCGGCGTACTCGCCGTTCGACGTGGGCGGCTCGGCCCCGAACGCCGTCGCCGTCGCCGACCTCGACCACGACGGGCGTGCCGACGTCGTGACCGCGAACTTCTGGAGCGGTGGCTTCGGGGACGTCTCGGTCCTTCTCGCGCGCTAGGGTCGCCACCGGCCGCGCACGCGCCCACGCCGGTCTGCTACAATTCCCGGTGCCTGCGCGGTGGGTGTAGCTCAGGGGTTAGAGCACCGGATTGTGGTTCCGGGGGCCGTGGGTTCAAATCCCATCACCCACCCCACACGTCGCGATCGGGCCGCTCGGGCGACCGAGCGGCGCCGTTCCGCCCACGGAGGCGCGCGGCGCGCGCGAGGATGGCGGAATTGGTAGACGCGCTAGATTTAGGATCTAGTGGCTTAGTCCGTGCGGGTTCGAGCCCCGCTCCTCGCACCACGAGCATCGGCAAGCCCCGGCTTGCCGATGTGTTTTGACCCCCGCCGCACCGCGGCCGCGAAAGGGACTCGCCATGGAATCGACCCTCAAGGACACCGGAACGGTCCGCGCCACCCTCGAAATCACCGTCGACGCCTCGACCGTCGACGCCGCGTTCGACGCCGTCGTCGACGCCTACGCCCGCCAGGTGCGGGTGCCGGGCTTCCGGCCCGGGAAGGCGCCCCGCGGGGTGATCGAGTCCCGCGTCGGTGCGGACACCGTCGCCGAGGAAGCGCGCGAACGGTTGGTGGAGGACAGCTACCCGAAGGCCATCCGCGAGCACGAGCTCGACGCGATCCACGCCCACGCGCACGGCGACGCCCCGGCGCGCGGCGAGGCGTTCACGTACGAACTGCACGTCGATCTCTACCCCGAGGTCACCATCCCCGACCCCGCGACGTTGACCCTCACCGCGGAGGGCGACGCCGTCGGCGAGGAGCAGGTCCAGGAGACCGTCGAGAACCTGCAGCGCGAGCACGCGACGCAGGTGCCGGTCGACCGCCCCGCGGAGGCGACCGACGTGCTGATGATCGAAACGGTCGGCGACGACGGCGAACCGCGCGAGGGTAGCGCCATGCCGATCGACCTCGAGACCGTCTCCGAGCACCTGTCGTCGCAACTGATCGGCGCGAGCATCGACGACGTCGTCGAACTGCAGCTCGAGGAGCCGCACGTCCACGAGGGCGAGGAGGAACCGCGCGCCGCGACGACCACCATCCGCGTCGCCGACGTCAAGGCGAAGGAACGCCCCGAGCCGGACGACGCGTTCGCGACGACGCTCGGGTTCGAGACGTGGGACGGCGTCGTCGACGCGATCCGGTCCAGCCTCGAGGCGCAGGCGAAGGAACGCCTCGACGAGGCGCGCCGCGAGGAGCTCGTCGAGACGCTGATGGCGGGCACCGAGGTGGAGCTGCCGGAGTTCCTCGTCAACCGCCGCAAGGGCAGCCTCCTCGACGGCCTCGCCCGCGACCTGCGGCAGCAGGGCATGGAGATGGACGCCTACCTCGCGAAGCTCGAGGCGGACGGCAAACGCGAGGAGTTCGAGGGTGAACTGCAGGAGAGCGCGGAGCGCGCCGTCAAACGCGACCTGGTGCTGGAGCGCCTGCTGGAGCTCCGCCCCGCGGAGGTCGACGACGCCGAGTTCGCCGAGGCCGTGAAGCACCTGGCGTCGCGCGAGGGCAAGAGCGAAGCGCAGGTCCGCCAGGAGTACGGCAGCGAAGGCCTCGACAACTACCGCTTCCTCTTGCGTCGCGACAAGGCGCTCCGCGCGACCGTCGCGGAGATCGTCGGGGAGGCGCCCGCGGAGGGGGCGGACGCGCAGGCGGCGTCCGACGGCGACGCCGACGAGGGCGACGCCGGCGAGGGCGACGCGAACGACGCTGCGAACGACGACGCGAACGACGACGCCGGCTGAGCGCATCGGGCGCGGCGGAGGGCGGCGGCGGCCTCTGGTAACGTTGCGGCATGCCGCTCGTGCCGTACGTCATCGAACAGACCGGTCGTGGGGAACGCACCTACGACGTCTACAGCCGGCTACTCAAGGAGCGGATCATCTTCCTCGGCTCCCCCATCGACGCCGAGGTCGCGAACGTCGTCGTCGCGCAGATGCTGCTCCTCGAATCGCAATCCTCGGACCAACCCATCAACGTCTTCATCAACAGCCCCGGCGGGGAGGTGTACGCCGGCCTGGCGATCTACGACGTCATGCAGTACATCTCCGCCCCCGTGCACACGAACTGCGTGGGCGTCGCGATGTCGATGGCGTCGGTCATCCTCGCCGCCGGCGAGCCCGGCCACCGCGTGGCGCTGCCGCACAGCCGCATCATGATCCACGCCGGGAGCGCCGGCTTCCCTCGCGCCAGCCTCCCCGACCTCGAGGTGCAGGCGCAGGAGTACGCCGAGATCCGCGGCATCATGGAGGAGATCTACGAGCGGCACACCGGCCACACCCGCGAGAAGTTGCGGGCCGACATGGAGCGCGACAACTTCATGTCGCCCGAAGCGGCGCGCGCCTACGGCCTCATCGACCGCCTGGTCGAGCCGGCCGACGGGACGCGCTTCGACGGCGAGGACGCGACCTGACGTGAGCGACGACGCCCACCCCCGCTGCGGCTTCTGTGGACGCGGTCACGGCGAGGTCGCCCGCCTCGTCGCCGCCGAGGACGGCCACAGCCACATCTGCGACGAGTGCGTCGGGCGGATCGACGCGATCCTCGCCGGCACCGAAACCCTCGGCGAGCCCGCCGGCGCGCCGACGTCCCCGCCGCCCGCCGCCGCGCCGGCGCCGCTGCCGACCCCCACCCCGCGCGACCTCAAGGCGCACCTCGACCGCTGGGTCGTCGAGCAGGAGGACGCCAAACGCACGCTGTCCGTCGCGGTGCACAACCACTACCTGCGCCTGCACCACCCCGACGCGGACCTGCGCAAGTCGAACATCCTGATGGTCGGCCCCTCCGGCACCGGCAAGACGCTGCTGGCGCAGACGTTGGCCGACAAGCTGCAGGTGCCCTTCGCGATCGCCGACGCCACCACCCTCACCGAAGCGGGGTACGTCGGCGACGACGTCGAGAACGTCGTGCTGCGGCTCCTGCAGGTCGCGGAGTACGACGTCGCCGCCGCCGAGCGCGGCATCGTCTACATCGACGAGATCGACAAGGTCGGCCGCAAGTCGGAGGGCACCAGCATCACCCGCGACGTCTCCGGGGAGGGCGTACAGCAGGCGCTCCTGAAGCTGATCGAGGGCACCGTCGCGCACGTCCCCCCGCAGGGCGGCCGGAAACACCCGCACCAGGAGTTGGTGCCGGTCGACACGAGCAACATCCTGTTCCTGGCGGGCGGCGCCTTCGAGGGCCTCGAGGACATCGTCCGCGCCCGCGTCGACGTCAGCCGCGTCGGCTTCGACCCGCCCAACGAGGCGCACGTCCGCGATGCGGAGGTCGTGCCCGAGGACCTGGTGCGGTTCGGCCTCATCCCCGAACTCATCGGTCGGCTGCCGGTCACCGTCCGCCTGACGCCCCTGAGCGTCGACGCCCTCGTCGACGTCCTCACCCGCCCCGAGGGGGCGCTCGTGGGGCAGTACCAGGCGCTGTTCGCGTTGAGCGGCGTGACGCTGACGTTCGACGACGCCGCCCTCCGCGCGATCGCCGAACGCGCCCTCGACCGGGGGACCGGCGCCCGCGCGCTGCGCAGCGTCCTGGAGCGCACCCTGTCGGAGGCGATGTACGAGATCCCCGGGTCGGACGTCGATGCGCTGCACGTCGAGGCGGAGGACGTCGACGACCCGGCCCGCCTGTTGGCGCGCGCCGAACGCCGCAAGACCGCCTGACGCCGTTCTCGACCCCCGCCTCAGAACGCTGCGTCGCGCAGGCGCCGCACCACCGCCGCGAAGCGGGCGCCGGCGGCGTCGACCGCCGCGTCGTCCAGCCCCTCCCCCACGCTGAAGCGGAGGCTGGAGCGCGCCGCGTCGGCGTCGACCCCCATCGCGATCAGCACGTGGCTGGGTTCGAGGCTGCCGGCGCTGCACGCCGACCCGGCGCTGACCTCCACGCCCTCCGCGTCGAGGGCGATGCGCAGCGCGTCGCCGTCGACGCCGCCAACGCGGACGTTCAGGTGCTTCGGGCCGCGCGGCGCAGCGCCGTTCACCGCGACGCCCGGCACCGCCGTCACCGCGGCCTCCAGCCGGTCGCGGAGCGCGGCGTACCGCGCGGCGCGCGACGGCACGTCGCGCGCGGCGGCCTCCGCCGCGACGCCGAACCCCACGAGGTTCGCGACGGGCGACGTACCGGCCCGCCGCCCCCGTTCCTGCGCCCCCCCGACCGCCTGCGGCGTCAGCGGGTGGGCGTCGCGCACCCACAGGGCGCCGACCCCCTGCGGGCCGCCGATCTTGTGGGCGGACACCGCCACGAGGTCGGCACCGAGCGCGCCGACGTCGAGCGGCGCGACGCCGAACGCCTGCACGGCGTCGACCAGGAACGCCGCGCCGTGCGCGTGCGCGAGGTCGGCGAGGGCGGGCACGTCGGCGACCGCTCCCGTCTCGTTGTTCGTGTGCATCACCGCCACCAGCGCGGCGGGCGTCTCGAGGGCGTCGAGGTGCGCCGCGAGGAGGTCGGGGGTGGGCGCCCCGTGCGGGCCGGGGGGGAGCCACACGAGCGGGCGTCCGCGGTCCGCTTCGCGCATCGCAGCGCGGCGCACCGCGTCGTGCTCGACGGCGGAGATCAGCATCGCGCCGCGCCGGTCGTCGTCGCGCGCGTCGAGGGTCCCCTGGAGCGCCAGGGCGTCCGCTTCGGTCGCGCCGGACGTGAAGACGATCTCGCCCGGCGCCGCCCCGAGGGCGGCGGCGAGGCGCTCGCGGGCGGTCTCCACCGCCGCGCGGGCGCGCTGGCCGCTGCGGTGGACGCTACTGGGGTTGGCGGGGACGGCGTCCAGCCACGGCAGCATCGCCTCGCGCACCTCGGTCGCGAGGGGCGTCGTGGCGGCGTGATCGAGGTACAGGCGGGACAGGGGCGTCAGGCGCCGAGGCTCACCGCTTCGGGCGGCGGCTCGAGCGTGATCAGGGGACGGTCCGCCATCAGGTCGGCGAGGGTCGTGCCGCCCAACACCCGGCGGACGGCGGCGTCCACGTCACGCCACAGCGGTTCGGTGCCGCAGGCGCCGGTGCGGCTGCAGGAGTCCTCGTCCTCGACGCAACTGACGGGGGCGACGGACCCCTCGAGGCGTTCGACGACTTCGAGGGCGGTGATCGCGTCGGGCCGGCGCGCGAGGCGGTAGCCGCCGTGCGCCCCACGGACGCTTTCGACGAGCCCTGCACGCCGCAACACCGCGAAGATCTGTTCCAGGTACTGGTGCGAGAGCCCCTCGCGCTCCGCGACGCGCTTGAGGCTGGTGGGGCGCTCCCCGCCGAGCCCGATCTCGATCAGGGCGCGCATGCCGTACTGGGCCTTCGTCGAAACCCACATGGGCGTAGCGTACCCCGCGACGGGCCCACCTTCAAACCGTGACGAACGTCCCCGAGGGCACGCAGGATCGCCATGGGCACGCGGGACGGGCGAGCGGGATGGGGGCGCGGGGCGCGCGCGGGTCGGGCGGCGTTCAGCCCTGCCCGAGGGTCGCGAGGAACGCCTCGTTCGTGTCGGTCCGCGACAGGCGCGACAGCAGCATCTCCATCGCCTCGGCGGGATCCATGTCGCTGATGACCTTGCGCAGCAGCCACATCTTGGCGAGGACCGCCTCGTCGAGCAGCAGGTCCTCGCGGCGCGTCCCGGACTTGAGGATGTCGATCGCCGGGAAGATCCGGCGTTCCTCGAGGCGGCGCGAGAGGTGCAGCTCCATGTTGCCGGTGCCCTTGAACTCCTCGAAGATCACGTCGTCCATCCGCGACCCGGTCTCGACGAGCGCCGTCGCGAGGATCGACAGGCTGCCGCCCCCGCGGATGTTGCGCGCCGCACCGAGGAACCGCTTCGGCCAATGGAGGGCGCTGCTGTCGAGACCCCCGGACAGGGTCCGCCCGGTCGGGGGGGTGACGAGGTTGTTGGCGCGCGCGAGGCGGGTGATCGAGTCGAGCAGGACCATGACGTGCCCGCCGTCCTCGACGATCCGCCGGGCGCGCTCGTGCACGAACTCCGCGACGCGAATGTGGTTCGCGGGCGGCTCGTCGAACGTCGAGGCGACCACCTCGACGCCCTCGACCGACTCGCGGAAGTCGGTGACCTCCTCGGGGCGCTCGTCGACCAGCAGCACGATCAGGGTGACGTCCGGTTCGTTGACCGCGACGCTGTGCGCGATCGCCTTGAGGAGCGTCGTCTTCCCCGCCTTGGGGGGCGCGACGATCAACCCGCGTTGCCCCCGCCCGATCGGGGCGAGCAGGTCGATGACGCGCGACGACAGGGCGTCGGGCGTCGTCTCGAGGGCGATGCGCTGCTCGGGGAAGGTGGGGACGAGGTCGTCGAAGCGCGGGCGTTTCGACGCCTGGAACGGATCGACGCCGTTGACCGCTTCGACGCGGACGAGGCTGCCGTAGCGTTCGTTGTTGCGCGGCGCGCGGGCCTTGCCGAGCACCCAGTCGCCGGTCCGCAGCTTGAACTGCTTGATGAGCCCCGCCGAGACGATCACCTTGCGGCTGCCGGTCTGCAGCATCGAGGCCTGCAGGAAGCCGTAGCCGTCGCTGGAGATCTCCAGGTACCCCTGCACCAGCTTCAGGCCCTCGTTCTCCGCGTAGCGTTCGAGGACCGCGAGGACGAGCGCGTCCTTCTCCATGTCGCGGTACGCCTCGAGGCCGGCCTCCTTCGCCATCAGGTGCAGTTCGGGGAGGATCTTCGCCTGCAGGTCGCGGAACGTCACCTTCGGTGCGTTGCCGCCCCCGCCACCCCCGCCGCGGGAGCGGCGCCCGCGGCGCTTGCCGCGCTTCTCGTTCCCGCGCGCCTCGTTCCCCTCGTTCGCGTCGCCGTCGGTGGACCCGTCGCGCTCCCCCGCGTCCGCCGCGTTCCCGTCGCTCGCGCCGGCGTCGGCCGCGTCCGCGTCGTTCGCGTCGCCGTCGTCGGCGGCCTTCTTCGTGCGGCCGCCCCGCTTGGGGTTCGCGTCGGCGTCGGGCGTCGTTTCGGCGTCGGGACCGGCGTCGTCGCCGGCGTCCGCGGACGCGTCCTCGTTCGCCTTCGCCTTCGTCTTCGCCTTGCTCTTCGCGGTGGACGCCCGCGGGCTGCGTTTCTTCTTCGGCGCCTCGCCGGCCTCGTCGCCCGACGTGTCGGGCGTGGCGTCCTGCGGGTCGGCCGACGTGTCGGGGTCGGGGTCGGTCTTCTTGGTGCGTGGACTCATGGTGGGCTCCTGGGGCGCGGGGATCGCGCGAGGGATGGTGCACGGACGCTCGGGTTCGGCGTCTCGGTGGCGTGGGTCGGGCGGGGGCGAAGCCCCGGAGGACGGCCGGACGTGCGGCGACCGACCCCGTCCGGCGAGGGGCGTGCACGGTTCGGCACGCACGGCGTTCGCTCGGTTGTGGGTGGGCGCAGCGGCGTGTTGACGGGTCTCCGACCGGCTGCTAGCGTGCAGTATACGCTTCGCGGCGTCGGTGACGCAAGGCGCGGAGCGCACGGCGACGACGGGACCGCGCGGAGGGGTCCACGAGGACCCAGCGACCCGGGGACGGTGCGAGCCCGGGACCTCGCCCCCGACCGCATCCTCCCCGAGCCGCTCCCCGAACCCCCGACCCCAGGGGCAGTAGACGGAGCCGGGTGGCGCCCGAGATCGCGCCGGGTCCTCGGCCGCCGTGGCCGAGCGACCGCGAGGCCGCGCCCGTAGGGGGCCGGCGACGTTCGGGTGGTACCGCGCTCCACGGAGCGTCCCGACGCGCACCGCGCCGGGACGCTTTTTTTGGGTCTCGGACGCGGCGGGAGGCCGCATGCAGGACGACACCCGACCCGACGCACCCCCTTCGCCCCCCGGCGACCCGGCGGCGTCCGGCGTCGCGACCGGCGGCGACGCCACGCCGTTCGCGCCCGTCCCCGCGACGCCGGACCCCCCCGCCCTCGAGGGGGACGTCGCGGCGTTCTGGAAGGCGAACGACGTGTTCGCCGCGTCGCTCGCAAAGCCCGCCCCGCGGGGCGAGTGGGTGTTCTACGAGGGCCCACCGACCGCGAACGGCAAGCCCGGCGTCCACCACGTCATCAGCCGCATCTACAAGGACCTGTTCCCGCGCTTCAAGACGATGCAGGGCCACCACGTCGAACGCAAGGGCGGCTGGGATACGCACGGCCTCCCGGTCGAGATCGCCATCGAGCAGCGCCTGGGCTTCACCTCCAAGGCGGACATCGAGGCGTACGGCATCGAGGCGTTCAACGCCCTGTGCCGCGAGTACGTCTTCGAGAACATCCAGGACTGGAACGCCATGACCGAGCGGATCGGGTACTGGGTGGACCTCGACGACCCGTACGTGACGTACGACCGGTCGTACATCGAGTCGAACTGGTGGGTGCTGAAGGAGTTGTGGACGCGGGGCCTGCTCGTCGAGGACTACAAGACGACGTGGCACAGCCCCAGCAGCAACACGACCCTCGCGAGTCACGAGGTGTCGCTCGGCTACCGCGAGGACGTCGAGGACCCCAGCGTCTACCCCGCCTTCGATGCGGACGTGGGCGACCTGGTGGCGCGCGGCGTCGTGCCGGCCGACGTCGACCTGCCCGTCCGCTTCCTCGCCTGGACGACGACCCCGTGGACCCTCGGGGCGAACACCGGCCTGTTGGTGAAGGGCGACGCGACGTACGCCCTGGTCGGCGCGCCTACGCGGAAGGGCGACCGCGAGCGCGGCGCGGCCTTCGTCGTCGCCCGCGACCGCGTCGAGGACGTCTTCGACGGCGACCCGTACGAGATCCTCGCGACCTTCCCCGGGCACGCCCTCGACGGCGCGACGTACGCGCCGGTCCTGCGCGGCCGCGACGAGCACGGCCGCCCCGCGGAGGACGTCGCGCGCCGCGTCGTCCTCGACGACGCCGTCAGCCTCGACGACGGGACCGGCCTGGTGCACGTCGCCCCGGCGTACGGCGACCTGGAGGTCGGGCGTCACCACGGCCTCGCGACGACGTTCAGCGTGTCGCTGACCGGCGAGATGCTGCCCGAGGTCACGCTGCCCGACGCCCCCGCCGACGCGCCCGGCCCGTGGGCGGGCACCTGGTTCAAGGACGCCGACGCCGCCATCGCCGAAGCGTTGCTCGCGCGCGGTGCGATGTACCACGCGACCACCCTGCGGCACGCCTACCCGTTCAACTGGCGCGACGGCACGCCGCTCATGAACGTCGCGAAGCGGTCGTGGTACATCCGCACGACCGCCGTGAAGGAGGCGCTGCTGCGCGCGAACGACGCGATCACGTGGGTGCCCGACGCGATCCGGACGGGGCGGTTCGGGAAGTGGCTGGAGAACAACGTCGATTGGGCGGTCAGCCGCGAACGCTACTGGGGTTGCCCCCTCCCGGTCTGGGAGCGCGAGGACGGCGGCGACCGCATCTGCGTCGGGACCGTCGCGGAACTCGAGGCGTTGTCGGGCCGCGACCTGTCCGACCTGGACCTGCACCGCCCGTACGTCGACGACGTGACGTTCGAGAAGGACGGCGCGACGTACCGGCGGGTGCCGTACACCGTCGACGTGTGGTTCGAGTCGGGCGCCATGCCGTACGCCCAACGGCACTACCTGGGCGACGCGTCGGCGCCGGAGGACCGCGCCGCCTTCGAGCGGACCTTCCCCGCGGACTACATCTGCGAAGCGATCGACCAGACGCGCGGCTGGTTCTACAGCCTGCACGCCCTCGCGACGTTGCTGACCGACCCCGGCACCGACGCTCGCGCCCCCGGCCCCCTCGCCGACCTGGCACCGAGCCGCGGGGCGTTCAAGGCCGCGATCTCGCTCGGGCACATCGTCGACGAGAACGGCGAGAAGATGTCGAAGTCCAAGGGGAACGTCGTCGACCCCTGGACGGTCCTCGACGCGCAGGGGGCGGACGCCCTGCGCTGGTACCTGTTCACCGCCAGCCCGCCCGAAGCGACGAAGCGCTTCTCCGCGAACCTCGTCGAGGCCTCCCACCGCGACTTCGGGATGACGTTGTGGAACGTCTACGCCTTCTTCGTGATGTACGCCAACCTCGATGCGCCCGACCTGGACGCCGTCCAGGACCCCGCGGCGCGGCCCGACGCCGACCGCTGGCTCGTCGCCCGCCTGCACGACCTGGTGCGGACGGTCACCGAACGCCTCGAGGCGTTCGACGCGACCGGCGCCGCGCGCCCCATCCGCGACTTCGTGGTCGACGACCTCTCGAACGGCTACGTGCGGCGCAACCGCAAACGCTTCTGGAAGTCGGCGGACGCGGCCGACCAGGCGAGCGCCTACGCCGCGCTGTACGAGACCCTGACGACCCTCGCCCACCTGCTGGCGCCGTTCACGCCGTTCGTGGCGGAGACGATCTACCGCAACCTGGTCGTCTCCCGCGACCCCGGCGCGCCGGCGTCGGTGCACCTCGCCCCCTGGCCGGAGGCGGACGAGGCGCGCATCGACGAACGCCTGTTGGCCGACATGGCGGCGTTCGTGCGGGCGGTGGAGGTCGGTCGCGCGGCCCGCGCCCGCAGCGGCGTGAAGACCCGCCAACCGCTGCCCGAGGTGCTCCTGCGGGCGCCCGACGCCGACGCCCTCGCCGGGGTACGCCGCTTCGAGGCGGCCGTCGCGGACGAACTGAACGTCAAGGCGGTGCGGTACCTGGACCCCACCGATCCGTTCGTGGCGTACGACGTCAAGCCGAACCTGCCGCTCCTCGGGCGCCGGCTCGGGCCGCGCATCCCCGCCGTCACGCAGGCGCTCGCGGCGATGGACGGCGGCGCGGTCGCGGCCGCCGTCGGGGCGGGCGAACCGGTCCGGCTGGAGGTCGACGGCGAAGCGCTCGAGCTCGAGCCGGAGGCGGTGCTGCTCGAGGCGCGCAGCCCCGAGGGGTTCGCCGCGGTCGAGGACCGCGGCTACCTGGCGGCGTTGGACGTCACCGTCACGCCGGAGCTGCGCCGCGAGGGGTTGGCGCGCGACGCGATCCGCGTCGTGCAGAACGCCCGCAAGAACGCCGGGTTCGACGTCGCCGACCGCATCGAGGTCGCCTGGTCGAGCGACGATCCCGAGGTCGTCCAGGCGATCGAGGCGCACGCCGCGAGCATCGCGGAGGAGGTCCTGGCGGTCGCCCTGACCCGCGCGGACGGCGGCGCGGACGCGGCCGGTGGGCACGTCGAGGACGCCGATCTGGACGGCGAGGGCGCCGCGCTGCGGGTCGCCGTGCGGCGCGTCCCGGGGGGGACCGCGGCGTCCGGGCTAGACTGACGCGCTGGAGGGGCGCCCACGGGGCGCCCCGCGAACGGAGGCACACCATGAAGATCGGCATCAACGGGTTCGGTCGCATCGGCCGGCAGATCTTTCGCATCGCGCACGCGCGCGGGCTGGAGATCGCGCTGGTCAACGACCTGACCGACAACGCGACGCTGGCGCACCTGCTGGCGCACGACTCGAACTACGGTCGCTTCGACGGCGAGGTGACGTACGACGACGAGCACCTGATCATCGACGGGCGCCGCGTCCGCGCGACCGCCGTCAAGGACCCCGCGGAGCTCCCGTGGGCGGCGCTCGGCGTCGACGTCGTCGTCGAGTCGACCGGCCTGTTCCGCAAGCGCGAGCAGGCGGCGAAGCACCTCGAGGCGGGCGCCTCGCACGTGCTGATCAGCGCGCCGTCGCCCGACGCGGACTTCGACGTGATGCTGGGCGTCAACGAGGACGCCTTCGACCCGTCGCAGCACCGCATCGTCAGCAACGCCAGCTGCACGACGAACAGCCTCGCGCCGGTCATGAAGGTGATCGACGAGGCGTTCGGCGTCGAGCAGGCGATGATGTCGACGATCCACAGCTACACGAACGACCAGATGCTGCTCGACGGGCCGCACAAGGACCTGCGCCGCGCCCGCAACGCCGCGACGAACATCATCCCCACCTCGACCGGCGCCGCCGTCGCGGTCGCGAAGGTCCTGCCGCAGTTCGAGGGGATCTTCGACGGGGCCGCCCTGCGCGTCCCGACCCCGACCGGGTCGATCAGCGACGTCACCGCGCTCCTGAAGCGCGACGCGACCGTCGAGGAGGTCAACGGCGCCGTGAAGCGCGCGGCGGACGGCCCGCTGCAGGGCATCGTGCGCTACGCCGAGGAACCGCTCGTGCTGGCCGACGTCCAGGGCGACCCGCACTCCGGCATCTACGACGCCGACCTCACGAAGGTCCAGGGCCGCATGGCGAAGTTCTTCGTCTGGTACGACAACGAGTGGGGCTACAGCTCGCGGATGGTCGACGTCCTCGAGCGGATGGCCGGCTGAGGCCACGCCTCTCCCCCACGCACGGCATCGCGTCGCTCGCGCCTCCAGGTGCGAGCGACGCGCGATTCGGAGGTAGCGATGATCCCGACCCTCGACGACCTCGACGTCCGCGGCGCCCGCGTCTTCGTCCGCGTCGACTTCAACGTCCCGCTCCGCGACGGCGCCGTCGCCGACGCCACCCGCATCGACGCGGC
The DNA here is from genome assembly GCA_913057685.1 of uncultured Trueperaceae bacterium. Lineage (GTDB taxonomy): Bacteria > Deinococcota > Deinococci > Deinococcales > Trueperaceae > SLSQ01. Next base: position 8,492 of record CAJXOA010000002.1, on the reverse strand, counting down.
CCTCCCGACCCTCCGGGAGCTGCTGGACGCCGGCGCGACGCTGGTGCTCGCCAGCCACTTGGGGCGCCCCAAGGGCCCCAGCGACGACGCCCGGCTGGCGCCCGTCGCCGACGCGCTCGCCGCGCGCCTCGGGCGGGACGTGCGCTACCAACCGACCGACGGGCCCGGCAGCGACGCGCAACGCGCCTTCGTCGCCGACGCGCCCGACGGTTCGGTGACGCTGCTGGAGAACACCCGCTTCGACGACCGCGAGAAGGGGAACGACCCCGGCCTCGCGCGGATCTTCGCGGAGTACGCCAGCGTGTACGTCGACGACGCCTTCGGGGCGGCGCACCGCGCGCACGCCTCGACGCACGGCGTCGCGGAGCTCCTGCCCGGCGCGGTCGGGCGCCTCATGGAACGCGAACTGTCGGTCCTGAGCCGCCTGACGGACGCGCCGGACACGCCGTTCTCGGTGATCCTGGGCGGCGCCAAGGTCAGCGACAAGATCGGCGTCATCGAACGCCTGCTGCCGCGCATCGATCGGTTGTTCGTGGGCGGCGCGATGGCGTACACCTTCCTCGCCGCGCGCGGCGGCGCGGTCGGCGACAGCCTGGTCGAGCCCGACCGCTACGACGTCGCGCGTGACCTGCTGGAGCGCGCCGCGGCGCAGGGCACGACCCTGTACCTCCCCGACGACTCGCGCTGCGCCGCCGCCCTGGAGGCGGACGCCGAGGTGTCGGTGCACCCGTCCGACGCGATTCCGGCCGGCCTCAAGGGCCTCGACGCCGGACCGGACGCCATCCGGGCGTGGCGGGACGCCCTCGCGGGGAGCCGCACCGTGTTCTGGAACGGTCCCCTCGGGGTGTTCGAGGTCCCGCCGTTCGATACCGCCACCCGCGAGATCGCGCAGGTCGTCGCCGACCTCGACGCCTTCACGGTCGTCGGCGGCGGCGATTCGGTCGCCGCGGTGAACGCCGTGGGGGTGGCGGACGCCATCGACCACGTCAGCACCGGCGGGGGCGCGTCGTTGGCGTTCCTCGAGGGCGAACCGCTGCCCGGCGTCGAGGTGCTCCGCCGGACCTGAGGCGGCCGCCCGGGCGTCAGTCCTTCAGCGCCGCGAGCAACGCCGGCGCGAACGCGTGGGCGTCGGCGACGACGCCCACGTCGCAGTGCGCGAAGATCGGCGCGTCGGGATCGTGGTCGACCGCCACGATCAGGCCGCTGCGGTTCATGCCCGACAGGTGCTGCACCGCGCCGGACACCCCGAGCGACAGGTAGACGTCGGGGGCGACCGTCCGCCCCGTCTGCCCGATCTGTTCGTCGTACGGACGCCACCCGGCGTCGACCGCGGCGCGCGTCGCGCCGACCGCCCCCCCGAGCGCGTCGGCGAGCGGCACCACCCACGCATCGAACGCCTCCGCGCCGCCCAGGCCGCGACCGCCCGTCACGACGACCGGCGCCTCCTCGAGGGGGACGCGGTCGCCCGCGACGGCGTCGGTCCGTTCCACCGTGACGTGCGGCGCGGCGGGGTCGGCGGGGAGCGGGAGGTCGGCGACCTCGCCCTCCGCCGCCGCCGGGTCGGCCGGCGCGAACGCCCCGACCTTCGTCGTGACGACCGCCGGGGCGGCGGTCGCCCGGACGGTCTCGCGGACGCGTTGCAGGTGCGCCAGGCGGTCGCCGACGACGGCGCCGCCGTCCGCCGCGAGGGTCACGACGTCCTCCAGGAGGGCGCCGCCGGTCCGCACCGCGACGCGCGGCGCGACCGCCGCGCCGCTCCGCGTGGCGCTCAGCACGACGGCGCTCGCCGCGCGCGCCTCCTGCGCGGCGGCGAGGACGGCGGTCCACCCCGCGGCGTGCGGGGGCGCCTCGACGCGGTGCACGTGCGGGAGGTAGCGGCGGGCGGCGTCCGCGACGTCCGCCGTGGCGACCCCCTCGAGCGGAACGCCGAGCGCCTCGGCGAGCCCGCGGGCGGCGCCGATCGCCTGCAACGCGGCGCGGCTGGGCGCGCCCGCGTCGCCGGCCACGAGGACGAGGACCGGGCCGCTCACGCCGCGCCCTCCCGCAACACGCGGGCGAGTTCGCGCGCCTGGTCCTCCAGCGACCCGTCGAGCATGCGGCGGGCCCGCTCGCGCCGCTCCGGGGCGCGACCGACGACGTTCGTGACCGGCGTGGCGGGGGGAGCGTCGGCGACGTCGAGCGGTTTGCGTTTCGCCTTCATGATGTTCGGCAGCGTCGGGTAGCGCGGTTCCGCCAGGCCCTGCTGCGTCGTGACGACGGCGGGCAGGGCGAAGGCGAGGGTCTCCGGGCCGGCGTCGCCGTCGTGCACCGCGCGGACCTGCGTGCCGTCGAGCTCGAGGTGAGTCGTCCAGTCGGCGAGGGGCCACCCGAGGTGCTCGGCGAGGGCGGGCCCGAGGGCGGCGCTGTCGGCGTCCGCCTGCTTGCCGCCCGTCAACACCAGGTCGGCGCCCTCCTCGCGAATCGCGTCCGCGAGCAGTCGCGCGCGGGCCAGGACGTCGCCGACGTCGGCGTCGTCGGCGACGAGGAGCCGCGCGCGGTCGGCGCCCATCGCGAGGGCGGTCCGCAGGACCTCCTCGGTGTCGGCCGGGCCGACGGCGAGCGCCACGACCTCCGCGTCGAGGCCCCCTTCGCGCATGCGGAGCGCCTGCTCGACGCCGTACTCGTCCATGCCGTCCAGGCTCCACGCCGCCCCGCTGACGCGGACGTCGCCCCCGTCGACCTCCACGCGCGCTTCGACGTCCGGCACGCGACGCACCACGGTCACGATCTTCATGGTCGGCCTCCCTTTCGTGTGGCGCGACGGTACCAGACCGGCCGGGGGTCAGGCGGCGTCGACCTCCCGCGCGTACGCCGCGCGCAGCCGGTCGGCCCAGGCGGGACGGTCCTCGAGGTCGCCTCCGCGCGCGAGGCGCACGCGGAGGCGGACGAAGCCGTCGACGTCGGCGCGTCGCGCCAGGTGGCGGGCGGCGACGTCGAGGGCCTCCTCGGGGCGTTCGGCGGGGGTGGGGAGGGTCTCGCGTCGGCGGGCGCCGGCGGGGTCCTCGAGGACGAGGCGGACGGTCCAGCGTCCCTGCTCGCGCCCGACGAACACCTGCTCGACGCGGGCGCCGCCGTACACCCTCAGGCGTCCACGTCGAGGCCGAAGGCGCGGTGGACCGCCTCGAGGGCGGCGTCGGCGTGCTCGGCGGGGAGGACGACGGAGACCCGCACTTCGCTGGTGGCGACCATGATGATGTTCGCGCCGACCGACGCGACGGCGTCGAACATGCGGCCCGCGACGCCGGGCGTGGAGCCGACCGCGACGCCGACGATCGACAGCTTGACGACGTCCTCGCTGGCTTCGGCCCGGCCTCCGAGCTCGTCGAGGACCGGTTGGACGGCGTCCAACGCGTCGGGCACGACGTCCTCGTCGACGGTGAACGCCATCTGTTGGCGGCTGGCGTTCTCGCCGGGGACGCCCTGGATGATCATGTCGACCGCGACGCCGGCCGCGCCGAGCGCCCCGAAGAGGCGGCCGGCGACGCCGGGGGCGTCGGGCAGACCGATCAGGTCGATGCGGGCGTGGTGGGCGTCGAGCGCGACGCCGGTGACGGGGTTCTCGCGGATCATGCGGGCCTCCTCGCGGGGGTGCGCCGTGACGCGGGTGCCGGGGGCGTACGTGAAGCTGCTGCGGACGTGCACCTCGACGCCGTACGTCCGCGCGTACCAGACGGCGCGCGGGTGCAGCACCTTCGCGCCGAGCTGCGCGAGTTCGAGCATCTCGTCGTAATCGATCGTCTCGAGGCGCGCGGCGCGGGGGATGCGGTGCGGGTCGGTGGTGTAGACGCCGTCGGTGTCGGTGAAGATCTCGCAGACCGGCGCGCCGAGCGCGGCGGCGAGGGCGACGGCGGTCGTGTCCGACCCGCCGCGCCCGAGGGTGGCGACGTCCCCGGTGGGCGTGGCGCCCTGGAAGCCGGCGACGACGACGACGGGGACCTCCTCGAGGTCGGCGAGGACGCGCGACGGGTCGACCTCGGTGATGCGCGCTTCGCCGTGCAGGTCGCTCACGCGGAAGCCGGCCTGCGCCCCGCTCCGGGAGCGGGCGGGGACGCCCGCCGCGCGGAGGGCGACGGCGAGCAGGGCGCTCGACTGGGTCTCCCCCGTCGCCATGAGGGCGTCGAGCTCGCGTTTGTCGGGGCGGTCGGCGAGGTCGCGGGCCATGCCGACCAGGCGGTCGGTGGTGCGGCCCATCGCCGACACCGTGACGACGACGCGGCCGCCGGCCTCCACCTCCCGCTCGATGCGACCGGCGACCTTGCGGATGCGGTCGAGGTCGCCGACGCTGGTGCCGCCGAACTTCCAGACGCGGGGTGGGGCGGTGGGGGCGGAGGCGGTCATGGGTCGCGAGGGTACCGCGCCGACGCCCGTCGTGCGCGCTGCGGGCCGGCGGCGGCGGGCGGACCGCCCCCGCGACCGGCGCGGTCGCGACGGTGGGGCGCCACGCCGAAAGCGGCGTGCTGGACGTGGTAGAAGGGGGTCATGAGCGCCCCCTCCTCCCCCCTGACCGTGGCGATCGTCGGGGCCGGCCCGTCGGGGTTCTTCGCCGCCGACGCGCTGTTGAAGGCCCGCGACGACGTCCGCGTCGACCTGTTCGATCGACTCCCGACCCCGTTCGGTCTCGTGCGCTACGGCGTCGCGCCGGACCACGCGAAGATCAAGGCGGTCACGCGGACGTTCGAGGCGACGTTGCGCGACTCGCGGGTGCGGTTCTTCGGCAACGTCGACGTCGGCCGGGACGTGACGGTCGACGAGCTCCGCGCGCGGGCGCACGCGGTCGTGCTGTCGGTCGGGGCGTCGAGCGACCGGTCGTTGGGCATCGAGGGGGAGGACCTGGCGGGGAGCCTGTCGGCGACGGAGTTCGTCGCCTGGTACAACGGCCACCCCGAGTACGCCGACCTCGCGCCGGACCTGTCGGGCCGGCACGCGGTCGTGGTCGGGGTCGGGAACGTCGCGGTGGACGTCGCGCGGGTGTTGGCGAAGTCGGTGGACGAACTGCGCGGGACCGACGTCGCCGATCACGCCCTCGAGGCGCTCGCGGAGAGCCGCATCGAGACCGTCACGATGCTGGGGCGCCGCGGTCCGGCGCAGGCGAAGTGGACGACGAAGGAGCTCCGGGAGCTCGGGGCGCTCGCGAACGCGGATCTGGAGGTCGACCCGGCCGACCTCGACCTCGATCCCGCGTCGCAGCGGGCGGTGGAGGCGGACGCCGCGCAGGGGCGGAACCTGGCGTTCCTGCGCGAGGCGGCCGCGACGCCGCCCGCCGGCAAGCCGCGCACCCTACGGCTGCGCTTCCTGGCCTCCCCGACGCGCCTCCTGGGGCGCGACGGGCACGTGCACCAGATGATCGTGGGGCGCAACCGCCTCGAGGACCGCGACGGCTACCTGGCGGCGGTGGCGACCGGGGAGGAGGAGACGCTCGGGGCGGACCTGGTGCTGCGGTCGGTCGGGTATCGCGGCGTCCCCCTGCCGGGCGTGCCGTTCGACGCGAAGCGGGGCGTGATCCCCAGCGACGGCGATCAGGTGACGCACGAGGACGGCACGCCGGTGTCGGGCGTGTACGTCTGCGGGTGGATCGGGCGCGGCCCGAGCGGGGTGATCGGGACGAACAAGCCCGATGCGGTGCACACCGTCGAGGCGTTGTTGGGCGATCCGCACCTGCCCGAGCCCGACGACCCGTCGGACGCGGCGATCCCGGCGCTGCTGGACGCGCGCGGCGTGCGCTGGTTCGACGCCGACGCCTGGCACGCGCTGGACGCCGTCGAGCGGGCGGCGGGCGAGGCGGCGGGACGGCCGCGGGTGAAGGTCACGTCGCGCGAGGCGATGCTGGACGCCGCCGACGGGGCTCGACTGGATGCGTGAACACCCAAACCCGACCGTTTGACATCGTTGGACGGTACACCGTGCGCAGATCGAGGGTCCGAACGAAGGTTCGGACCCTTCTTCGTGCACGATGACGCTTGCAAATGGGACGGTCCGCACGTATGATTCGCGGAACGGCTCGGCGCCGGAACGGTCGGTGCCCGGTCGACCCCACCGAGGAGGCCCCCCATGGGATGGACCCGCGCGAAGATCCTGAAGAACCTCAAGGACGAGAACGTCACCTTCCTCCGCATGCAGTTCACCGACATTCTCGGGCACAACAAGAACATCGAGGTCCCCACCTCGCAGTTCGAGAAGGCGCTCGACGGGGAACTGATGTTCGACGGCTCGTCGGTCGAGGGCTTCACCCGCATCGAAGAGTCGGACATGCTCCTCAAGCCCGACTACGACACCTACCTCGTCATGCCGGACCTCGTCGAGGGCGCCGGCCGCGGGAAGGTCGCACGGCTCATCTGCGACATCGCCAACCCCGATGACACCCCGTTCGAGGGCGACCCCCGCTACGCCCTCCGGCGGCAGATCGAGCGGCTGAAGAAGCTCGGGTTCGACGACCTGTCCGCCGGCCCCGAACCGGAGTTCTTCCTCTTCACGCTGCACCCCGACGGAAGCCCGACGACCGACACGCACGACGCCGCCGGGTACTTCGACCTCGCCCCCGTCGACCGCGGCGAGGACGCCCGCCGCGACATGGTGAACGCGCTCGTCGAGATGGGCTTCGAGATCGAGGCCGCCCACCACGAGGTGGCGCCCGGCCAGCACGAGATCGACTTCAAGTACGGGCCCGCCCTCACGACCGCCGACAACATCGCGACGTTCCGCTACGTCGTCAAGCGCATCGCCCGCAACCACGGCCTCCACGCGACCTTCATGCCGAAGCCCGCCTCGGGCATCAACGGCTCGGGCATGCACACCCACCTGTCGCTGTTCAAGAACGGCAAGAACGCCTTCTACGACCCGAAGGCCGACCTGCAACTCAGCGACACGGCGCTGTCGTTCATCGGCGGCCTCCTCGACCACGCCGCCGGCATGGTCGCGGTCACCAACCCGACCGTGAACAGCTACAAGCGCCTCACCCCCGGCTACGAGGCGCCGACGAACATCGCTTGGTCCGCCTCGAACCGCAGCGCCATGATCCGCATCCCCGCCCGCCGCGGGGTCGGCACCCGCTGCGAACTGCGCATGCCGGACCCGACCGTCAACCCGTACCTGGCGCTCGCCGTGATGCTCGCCGCCGGCCTCGACGGCATCGAACGCAAGCTCGTGCCGCCGCCCTCCATCCAGCGCAACATCTTCGACATGAGCGTCCGCGAGCGGCGCCGGCACAAGATCAAGGAGCTGCCGCCCACCCTCCGCGAAGCGGTCACCGCGTTCACGAAGGACAAGGCGATGGTCGGCGCGCTCGGTGACCACATCGCCGACCACTTCGTCGCGGCGAAGACCGCGGAGTACGAGGACTACCGCATCGAAGTGCACGACTGGGAGCTCGAAACCTACCTCGACGAGTACTGAGCCCCCCGGCACGACCCTCCGCGCGCGGCGGCCGCCTTCGGCCGCCGCGCGTTCACGTGGACGGGGCGGTCACGTGGACGGGTCGTTCACGTGAACGGTGCGTCCCCCGACCGGACCGCCTCCGCCCACGCGAGGAGCGCATCCCAGTCGTACCCGCTCGCGGTTTCCGCGCGCTCGACCGCCGCCCGCACGCGCGCCGCGTCGGCCGGCGGGTCGCCCAGCACGCCGCGCGCCGCCAACCACGCCGCCGTCCAGCCCCGCAAGCCCTCGCGCCGGAACCACGTCACGCCGTCGTGGACGTGCACGCCGAACGCCGCATCGCGCAGGGTCGGATCGTCCGCGGCCGCACGGAGGTCGGTGGCGAAACGGACGACGGGGTCGGCGGGCCCCGCCCCGCCGAGCGCCACCAACCGCCGCCACGCCGCGCCCCACGCCGCGGCCGACACGTCGGCATCCTCGACGCCGGCCGCAGGGTCGTGCGGCACCACCCCGCCCGACGCTCCCTTCGCCTCCGCCCCCTCCGCATCCGTCCCCTCCACCGACGCCCCCTCCACCGACATCCCCTCCACCGACACGGCCTCCGACAACACGGCCTCCGACGACGCCGCAACCGATCCCGTCGCCACGCCGGAGGGCGACGACGTCGCGTCGGGCGACTCCACCGCATCGGCGGACGTCGCCGCATCGTCCCGTGCAGCGCCGCGCTCGGCGCCCTCCTCGCGTTCGTCCCCTCCGTCCAGCTCCCCCCGCTCGAGCCGACCGACGGCGCGCGGCAGGTCGACGGCGTCGACGAACGCCGGGGCGTCGGGCCACGCCGACGCCAACGCGAACGCCCGACGCCAGGCCGCCCCGGGCCGGGTCGCGTCGCGCGGCACCTGCGCCCACGCCGCCTCGAGCGCCGCGCGGTCGACGTACGCCCCCGATCCCTCCGCCGTCGTCGGGGCGTCCGCCGACGCGTCCGCCACCGCGTCCGCAACCGCGTCCACCTGGGTGTCCGCATGGGTGTCCGCATGGGTCTCCGCCTGAGTGTCCGCCGCCGCGCCGGCGGGCGCGGACGGTCGGTC
>CAJXOA010000001.1 GCA_913057685.1 uncultured Trueperaceae bacterium | reverse complement strand
GGGCGTACGCCCCGGCCGGCACCTCGGGGGCGGCGAGGACGACCAGGGTGCCGGGCTCCGCGAGCGCGCCGAGGTCCGCGAGGGGGGCGTCGGCGGGGGCGATGGCGACGAGGGCGTTGCGGGCGAACGGTACCGGGTCGCTCGCGAGCAGGCCGGCGTCGGCGACGACGTCCATCTGCGCCGCGTTCGCGCTGGCGAACACGTCGGCGGGGGCGCCCTGCAGGATCTGCGCCGCCAGGGTGGAGGACCCCGCCAGGTTGAGGTCGACGCGGACGCCGTCGTGCTCCGCCTCGAAGGCGGTGGCGACCGCCTCCATCGCTTCGGTCAGGCTGGAGGCGGCGGAGACGAGGAGGGTCTGGGCGGCCGCGCCCGCGCCGAGCGTCAGGGCGGCGGCGAGGACCAGGGTCGCGAGCGGTCGGGCGTGCGGCATCGGGCACCTCCTCACGGGCCGTTCGAGCGGCCGAGTCTACCCGCCGGCGCGCCCGCCGGCGGTCACCCGGCGATCTCCTTCTGCAGCGCCTCGATCGCGTCGGTCGCGCCGATCGCGACCAGCCGGTCGCCGGACCGCACCTCGAAGTCCGCGCCGGGGTTCACGATCAGCTCCCCCGACCGCGTGACCGCGATGATCTGCACGCCCACGCGGTTGGGGAGGCGCAACGCCGCAAGCCGCCCCTGGAGGGGGGAGTCGTCGTCGACCTCCACCTCGACGACCTCGTGCTCGGGCCCGAGCTGGAAGGCGTCGACGATGCTGGGCGTGGCGATCTGGTGCGCGAGGCGCACCCCGAGGTCGTGCTCGGGGCGCACCACCTCGTCCGCCCCGACCGCGGCGAGGACGCGCGCCGCGGTGCCGGTCGTCGCCTTCGCGACGACCCGCTTCGCCTCCGCGGTGCGGGCCGCGACGGTGCACAACACCCCCGCCTCGAAGTCGCTGGCGACCGCGACGACGACGACGTCGAAGTTCGACGCGCCGAGCTCGCGCAGCGTCGCGGCGTCGCTGCCGTCGCCGATCGCGGCGTGCGCGACGTCGTCCATGAGCGGCTTGAGGGCCGCCTCGTCGCGATCGAGGACCACGACCTCGTGCCCCTCCTCGGTGAGGGTCGTGGCGAGCGCCACGCCGAACCGTCCCGCTCCGATGACCAACACCTGCTTCTTCACGACGTCTCCCTCCCGGCCCCCTTCGGCCGATGCCCCCGTTCCATCCGACGATCCCGTGTCCCCCGATGATGTCGTTTCACCCGATGATCACGTCCTCGGTCGGGCGCTGCACCCGGCGGGTGCGGGGCGCCTCGACGAGCGCGAGGGCGAGGGTGAGGGGACCGATGCGGCCGATCAACATCAACGCCATCAACACCCCTTTCGCCGGTGCGGACACCGCCTCGGTCGCCCCGACGCTGAGGCCGACCGTCCCGAACGCCGACGTCGCCTCGAAGGCGAGCGCGAGCGGGGCGACGTCGGGCTCGAGCCAGAACAGCGCGGTCACGCCCGCCCCCAGCAGGGTCGCGGCGAGGAAGGCGACGACGAACGCGCGGATCAACAGCGCGTCGGACACCCGCCGCCCGAACGCCTGCAACGCCCCCCGCCCGCGCGCCAACGACCAGGCGCTGCCGACCAGCACGAACGCCGTCGCGGTCTTGATGCCGCCCGCCGTCGAGCCGGGGCTGCCGCCGACGAACATCAGCAGCATCGTCCACGCCTGCGTCGCGGGGCGCAGGTCGGCGGGCTCGACGGCGGTGAACCCGGCGGTGCGGGGGGTGGCGCCCTGGAAGGCGGCCAGCCCCAACCGGGCGTGGGGCGGGTGCGCCCCGAGGGTCGCGGGGTTCGTCCACTCGAACGCGGCGAACAGGGCGGTGCCGAGGGCCAGCAGGACGGCGCTGGTGAGGAGCACGACGCGGGCGTGCAGGCCCAGGCGGCGGCGGGCGCCGCGCAGCCGCTGCGCCCCCTCGACGAGGACGGGGTGACCGAGGCCGCCGGCGACGAAGCCGACCGCGATCAGCGCGAGCGGTAGCGCCCCACCGAGCGCCCCCGTGAGGCTGCCGGGGTCGGTGGCGAAGCCGGCGTTGTTGACGGCGCTCACGGCGTGGAACACCGCCTGCCAGGCGGCCTCCGCGGGGCCGAAGCGGGGCAGGTAGGCGGCCCACAAGCCGGCGGCGAGGACCGCCTCGAGGGCGAGGGTGACCCACGCGACGCGCCGCGCGAGGCGCACCACCCCACCGACGTGGATCGCGCCCTGCTCCGCTTGGAGGCGGAGGCGTTCGCCGACGCCGACCCGCGCGCCGAGCAGGACCGCGCCGAGCACGCCGAGGGTGACGATGCCGAGCCCCCCGACCTGGATCAGCACGAGGATCACGACCTGGCCGGCGGGCGAAAACGCCGCGACGGGGACCGGCGTGAGGCCGGTGACCGTCACGGCGCTGACGGCGGTGAACGCCGCGTCGACGAGGGACACCCGTACGCCGGGGGCGTGCAGGGCGGGCCAGGCGAGCAGGAGCGTCCCGACGACGCTGGCGCCGACGAACGCCGCGAAGATGCGGCGGGCGGGGCGCAACGGGCGCGGGGGGCGCGGCGGCCGGCGGCGAAGCACGGGGAAGTGTACGCCCGCCGCCCGGGCGGGGGGCGTGCGCGCCCGCCCCCCCAAGGCGTTGACGCCCGGTGGGCGGGCGGGCGACCCTTGGAACGCTCGCGGCCCCCCGGGGGGCCGCCCCGAGGAGGCGCGATGTCGACCCCGTTCGACCCGACCGATCACCCCCACCGCCGCGTCGACCCGCTGTCCGGCGGGTCGGTGTTGGTGAGTCCCCACCGCACGAAACGCCCCTGGCAGGGCAAGCAGGAGACGCCGGCGAACGACGCGCGTCCGGCGTACGACCCGACCTGCTACCTGTGCCCCGGCAACGAACGCAAGGGCGGGGAGCGCAACCCGGCGTACGAGGGGACGTTCGTGTTCACGAACGACTTCGCGGCGTTGCTGCCCGACGTGCCCGACCCCGGGCCGGACGACGACCCGCTGTTGGCGCGCGCAGGCGTGCGCGGCACCAGCCAGGTCATCTGCTTCTCGCCGCGGCACGACCTGACGCTGGCGGAGTTCGACCACGCCGGCCTGGCGCGGGTGGTGGGGTTGTGGGTCGAGCGCGCCGAGGCGCTCGGTCGCGACTGGCGGTGGGTGCAGATCTTCGAGAACAAGGGGGAGGCGATGGGCGCCAGCAACCCCCACCCGCACGGCCAGATTTGGGCGTTGGACGCGCTCCCGACGCTGCCGGCGGCGGAGGACGCGCACCAGCGGGCGTGGCTCGACGATCACGGCGAGCCGCTGCTGGTGCGCTACGAGGAGGTCGAGCGCTCGCGCGGCGAGCGGGTGGTGACCGCGACGACGCACTGGACGGCGGTGGTGCCCTGGTGGGCGACGTGGCCGTTCGAACTGCTGATCCTCCCCCGCCGGCACGTCCTGCGCCTCCCCGACCTGACCGCCGCGGAGCGCGACGACCTCGCGACCCTCCTGGGGCGGTTGCTGCCGACCCTCGATGCGTTGTTCGACACGCCCTTCCCCTACTCGATGGGGTGGCACGGCGCGCCGACCGGGCCGGGCTTCCGCATCGAGGACGACCACGCGGTGCACGACCACTGGCAGTTGCACGCGCACGTCTACCCGCCGCTGCTGCGCAGCGCGACGGTGCGGAAGTTCATGGTGGGCTTCGAGATGCTCGGGGAGGCGCAGCGCGACCTCACGCCGGAGCAGGCGGCGGAGCGGTTGCGGGCGGTGGCGCCGTGAGCGACGCGGTGCGGACCCCCGCGGCGTTGCGCGCGGCGTTCGAGCGGCACGTGGGGCGGCCCGCGACGGCGCTCGTCCGGGCGCCGGGCCGCGTGAACCTGATCGGCGAGCACACCGACACGAGCGACGGCTTCGTGCTGCCCATGGCGATCGACCGGGAGGTGCGCCTGGCGCTCGCGCCGCGCACCGACGGGCGCGTTCGCCTGGTCGCCCTCGACGTCGTCGGGGCGGACGGCGCACCGGAGGTCGACGTCTTCGACGTCGACGCGCCGCACGCCCGCGACGGCTGGGCGGCGTACGCGCACGGCGTCGCCTGGGCGTTGGCGGAGGCCGGACGGCCGCTCGTGGGGTTCGACGCGGTCGTGACCGGCGACGTGCCGCGCGGGGCGGGCCTGTCCTCCTCCGCGGCGCTGGAGTTGGCGGTCGCGCGCGCGTTCCACGAGGCGGCCGTGCAGGCCGCCGCGGAGGGGCGGGGGGCGGCCCCGCCGCCGTGGGACGCGAAGGCGATGGCGGTCGCCTGCCGCCGCGCGGAGAACGCCTGGGTGGGGGTCGCGTCGGGCGTGATGGATCAGTTGGTGTGCGCCGCGGCGGAGGCGGGGTCGGCGTTGTGGATCGACTGCCGGACCCTCGACACCGCACCGGCGCCGCTCCCGGCCGGCGCGCGGGTCGTGATCCTCGACACCGGGACGCGCCGGGGGTTGGTCGGCAGCGCCTACAACGAGCGGCGCGCGCAGGTGGACGCCGCCGCCGCGGCGTTGGGCGTGACGGTCCTGCGCGACGCGAGCGAGGCCGACCTCGCGGCGCACGCGCCCGAACTGGAGGACGCGGTCCGGCGGCGGGCGCGGCACGTGATCCGCGAGAACGCGCGGGTGCACGCCGCGACGGAGGCGATGGCGGCGGGGGACGCCGCGGCCCTGGGGGAGCTGATGAACGCGAGCCACGCCAGCCTGCGCGACGACTTCGAGGTGACCGGGCCGGCGCTCGACGCGATGACGGAGGTCGCGCAGGCGCACCCGGGCTGCTTCGGGGCGCGCATGACCGGTGCGGGGTTCGCGGGGTGCTGCGTCGCGCTGGTCGACGAGGCGCAGCTGGAGGGGTTCCTGCACGACGTCGCGGCGGCGTACGCCGAGCGGACCGGGGAGACGCCGGCGCTCTACCCCGTCCGGGGCACGGCGGGCGCGGGGCCGCTGGACGAACCGGGCGGCTGACCCCGCGCACGGCGGCGCGCGGCGAGGAGGAAGGCGACGCCGGCCCCCAGGGCGGGGGCGGACAGGGTCGCGATGAAGACCGAGCTCGCGGGGTCGCCGGCGGGCGTCGCGAGGCGCAGCGCCATGGGGACGCCGGCGACGACGGTCGTGAGCCCTCCCGCGAAGCGCGGGGCGGTGCGGGCGGCGACGGCGGCGACGCCGGCGACGGCGTAGGTGAGGACCAGCTCGAGGGGGCCGACGCGGTCGGTCCACGCCTGCGCGGCCGCCGGCGCGACCGCCTCCCAGGCGGCGAGGGCGACCGGGACGACGGCGACCGCGGCGAGGGTGCGGAGGGCGGCGCGGGGGGCGACGGCGGCGAGGACGACCGCCACGACGGCGGCGAACGTCCAGGGGAGCAGCAGCGCGAGGCCGACGGACGGGCCGAGGTCGGCGAGCGTTTCGCCGACGACCATCAGCGCCAGGAAGCCCCCGAAGAGCGCGAGGACCGCCCACCCGGTAATCCGGTAGGGGGCGCGCGCGCCGGGGTGGCGGGCGCGGAGGCACGCCCCGCCGAGCGCGGCGAGCGGGACGAGGACGAACAGGCTCGGAACGACGAGGCGGTCCATGCGAACCCCCGTTTCGGCCTCCAGCGTAGGGGGCGACCGGCGGGCGGGGGGTGCGCACGCACCGGCCCGACGGCGGGTCCGCACTCGCGCGGCGCGCGGCGTCAGAGGAGGGTGCCGCGCAGCACGACGCTGGCGACGCTGAAGTACAGCACGATGCCGGTGACGTCGACGAGGGTGGCGACGAACGGGGTGGAGGAGGCGGCCGGGTCGGCGCCGAGGCGCTGCAGGACCATCGGCAGGATCGTGCCGACGAGCGACCCCCACAGCACGACGAACAACAGCGACAGCCCGATCGTGAGGCCGACCCACGCCCAGGCGTCCCCGAACCCGCCGCCGAACGCCTGGCCGAGGCCGACGCGGGCGAAGCCGAGGGCGGCGAGGACGAGCCCGATGATCGACGCCGCCGCCGCCTCGCGGGCGACGACCCGCCCCCAGTCGCGGAGGCGGGCTTCGCCGGTCGTGAGGGCGCGGATGATCAACGTCGCGGCCTGCGACCCGCTGTTCCCGCCGGAGCTGATGATCAGCGGCACGAACAACGCCAGCACCAGCGCCTGCGAGAGGGCCTCCTCGAAGCCGGCCATGGCGGTGGCGGTCAGCATCTGCCCGAGGAAGAGCAGCACCAGCCAGGGGAGGCGTTTGGCGACCATCGTGCGGATGCGGATCGACAGGTACGGCTCGTCGAACGCCTGCGAGCCCCCGAGCAGGTGGATGTCCTCGGTCGCCTCCTCCTCGGCGACGTCGAGGACGTCGTCGACGGTGACGATGCCGAGCAGGACCCCCTCCTCGCCGACGACGGGCAGGGCGGTGCGTTCGTGCCGCCGGAACGCCGCGACCGCCTCCTCCTGGTCGCCGTGCGCGGGCAGCGCGACGTACTCGTGATCCATGAGCTCCGCGACGCGGGCGTCGGGCTCGATGAGCAGCAGTTCGCGCATGCGCAGGTCGTCGACCAGGCGGCCGCCCTCGGTGACGTACACGACGTTCAGGGTTTCGCTGTCGCGGCCGTAGAGGCGGACGTGATCGAGCGCCTCGCGGATCGTCCAGTGCGGCTTCACCTGCACGTAGTCGGGGGTCATCAGCCGCCCGATGGAGTCCTCGGGGTAGCCGAGCAGCCGCACGGCGACCTCGCGCTCGGCGGGCGAGAGCAGGTTGACGAGGCGTTTCGTGACGCGGCCGGGGAGGTCGCCGAGCAGTTCGGTGCGGTCGTCGGGGCTCATGTCGTCGAGGATGGCGGCGACGTCGGCGTCCCCGAGCGCCCGCAGGAGGCTCTCCTGCGCGTCGAAGGGGAGCGCGTCGAGGACGTCGGTCGCCGCGTCGCGGGGCAGCAGCCGGAAGACGACCGCCTCCGACTCGGGGCCGAGCTCGACGATCAACGCCGCGACGTCGGGCGGGTCGAGGGCGACGACCTCGGCGCGGAGCTCGCCGAAGCGGCGGGCGTCGATCAGCTCCGCGCAGCGGCGGGCGAGCGCCGCGAGGTCGACCCCGCCGGTCGCGGGGGTCGGGACGCCCTCCTCGGCGCTCATGCGTCCCCCCGTGCGTCGCGCCGCCGGACGGCGTCGGCGAGGACGTCGAGCGTCAGGTGGGTCGTGTCGGGCACGACGACGTCGGCGTCGGCGAGGGCATTCGCGTCGCCGACCCCGACCGCGGGCATGCCGGCGCCGCGGATGGCGGCGACGCCGGCGGCGGCGTCCTCGACGCCGACGACGTCCTCGACGGGGAGGTCGAGCGCCTCGGCGGCGGCCTCGAAGATCTCGGGGTCGGGCTTGCCGAAGCGGAGGGCGGCGGGGTCGACGACGGCGTCGAAGCGGTCGGCGATGGCGAGGCGCTCGAGGAGGTGGGGGGCGTTGCGGCTGGAGCTGGCGACGGCGAGGCGGACGCCGGCGGCGGCGAGGGCGTCGAGGAGGTCGCGGATGCCGGGGAGCAGGTCGTCGGGCCCGACGGCGTCGAGGCGGCGGACGTAGTCGGCGTTCTTCTGCGCGGCGAGCGCCTCGCGTTCGTCGTCGTCGAACGGTCGGTCGGCGCGCGCGAGGATCGCGTCGAGCGAGGCGCGGCGGGGGACGCCGCGCAGCGCCTCGTTGGCGGCGCGGTCGAACGGGATGCCGAGGCCGTCGGCGAGCGCCTTCCACGCCTGGTAGTGGTGTTCGGCGCTGTCGGTGAGGACGCCGTCGAGGTCGAAGGCGACCCCGCGGAGGGTGGGGCGGCTGCTGCGCTCGACGGGGTGGCCGGCGCGCAGCGTCCACGCTTCGCCGCGGTGGCGGATCTCGAGGTCGGGGCCGTCCAGCAGGTCGTAGCGCGACGTGTCGCGGCCGAGGCGGACCTCGAGCCGCGCGCCGCGCCAGCGCAGGCGGGCGCGGATCGCCGTCCAGTCGCGGGGGAGGCGGGGGTGGAAGGCGAGGGCGCCGCCGTCGCGGGTGAGGCCGCCGAACCCCTCGAGGGTGGCGCGCCAGGTGCCGGCCATCGCGGCGAGGTGGAGGCCGTCGGCGGTGTTGCCGTGGAGGTCGTCGAGGTCGATGCGGGCGGTGGCGCGGAGGTGGGCGGCGGCCTCCTCGGGGCGGCCCAACCAGGCGGCGTGGATGGCGTGCGCGAACGGGGAGAGCGACGAGTCGTGGGTCGTGCGCGGGAGGTAGTACGCCTCGTCGCGGCGGCGTTGGGTGCGCCCCACCCCGCCGCGTTGCAGGTGCGCGAGGAGGACGTCGGCCTGCTTGAGGACCTGGTGGCGGTAGAGGTCGAGGGGGTGGTAGTGCAGCAGCAGCGGGTGGCGGTCGGCGGGGACGTCCGCCCACGGCCATTCGGGGCGGTCGAGGAAGTGCGCGTCCTGCGGCGTGACGCCGGTGGCGGCGTCGACGGGGAGGTGCATCGCGTCGGCGGCGGCGCGCCAGGCGTCGGGTTCGTCGCCTTCGAGCGCGAGGCGGGCGGCGAGGTCCGCGGTGCGGGCGGGGTCGTCGGCGGCGAGGCGGTCCAGGAGGTCGGCGGCGAAGCGGAGGGCCGCCTGCGCCATGCGGTTCGTGTAGTGGTTGTCGTCGACGAGGGCGGTGTACTCGTCGGGACCGGTGACGGTGAAGAGGTGGAAGTGGCCGTCGCGGCCCCAGTGCCCGAGCGAGAGGTAGGCGCGGGCGACCTCGGCGGCGAGCTCCGCGCCGCCGGCCCAGGGGAGGTCGTCGTCGCCGGTCGCTTCGAGGTACTGCGCGAGGGCGTGGACGACGTCCGCACCGAGGTGGCGTTGGGCGCTTCCGGCGGGGAAGTAGGCGCTGGCCTCCTCGCCGGCGATGGTGCGCCAGGCGAAGAGGGCGCCGCGGTGGTGCAGCGCGCGGGCGCGTTCGCGGGCGGCGTCGAGCATGGCGACGCGGTTGTCGAGGAGGGCGCGGGCGGCGGTGGGGTCGACGTGCTGGAGGACCGGGAGGGCGTACGCCTCGGTGTCCCAGAAGGTGTGGCCCTCGTAGCCCTCGCCGGTGAGCGCCTTGGCGGGGAGGTTGGCTCGCCCGTCGCGGGCGGCGCCCTGGCGCATCTGGAACAGGCCGTAGCGCAGCGCCTGCGTGGCGGCGTCGTCCCCCTCGATCTCGACGTCGGCGTCGGCCCAGAAGGCGTCGAGGGCGGCGCGTTGGTCGGCGAGGAGGGCGTCGACGCCGTCGGTGGCGGCGGCGCGGAGGGCGTCGGTGGCGTACGCGGCGAGGGCGTCGGTCGGGGGTTCGGCGCCGACGTCGCGGGCGTCGGCGTACACGCCGGGCGCGTCGAGCGTGAGGGGGGCGCCCGGCGCGAGGCGCGCGGCGGCGGTGGCGCGGGCGTGGAGGGGGGCGGCGTCGTGGGTCCAGGCGACGTCGTCCGCGGAGGCGCCGCGGAGGGTGGGGGCGAGGGCGACCGCGAGCTCCATGCCGCTGCCGGGGGCGCGGACCTGCAGCGCCAGGTGCGGTCCGGTGGGGGTGGCGTCGGCGGCGTGGCGGACGGGGGTGAGGACCTGCCCGCGGAGGGCGCTGCCGACGCGGGGGTCGTCGTCGGCGGCGGTGTTGTGGACGCGGCCCTCGAGGGCGACGCCGAGCCGCACGTCGTGGTTGCGGTCGTGGGCGGTGAGCTCGACGCGCAGCGCGAAGCGGTGGCGGTGCGCGAGGGAGACGAGGCGGGTGGTGCGCACGTCGACGGTGGCGCCGTCGTCGCAGGTCCAGCGGTAGCGGCGCTCGAGGGTGCCGGTGCGTAGGTCGAGGGTGCGGCGCACGTCGCTGGCGCGGGGGTCGCGGGCGTCGAGGGGGACGCCATCGACGGTGAGGGCGATGCGGTGGGCGGCGGGGACGACGAGCATCGTCTGGCCGTGCCGGGCGAGGCCGTAGGCGTCCTCGGGGTAGTGCGGGGTCCATCGTTCGAACACGCCGTTGAGGAACGTCGCGGCGCGCTCGCCGTCCGCCGCGGCGCCGGGGGCGGCCTCCTCGAGGCCGCCGCGGATCCCGACGTAGCCGTTGGCGACGGTGAAGATCGCGGCGTCGCGGGCGGCGTCGTCGGGGCGGGGGGCGCCCTGGGCGACGCGCCAGGGGTCGACGTCGTAGCGGGGGGCGTGGGGGGGTTCGGGGACGCTGCGCACGGGGACCTCCCGGCGGCCGCGGTGGGCCGCACCCGAACGAGGCTACCGCAGGGGGGCGTGGGCGTCGCCGATGGGCGTACGCCGCGGCGGTCGGGACGGTCGGTCCGGCGTGGCGACCGGCCCGGTGCGGGGGAGCGCCCCCCGAGTTCGTCACATTGTTGCAAACGACGTGACGGGAGGCGGGGGAGATGCGTACCCATCGGGTCGGGGCGGCGTGCGGTAGGGTTACGCCATGGCGAGCGATCCGAGCGCCGGCGGCGCGAGTCCACCGCCCGACGCACCCCCCGCCGACGCGCCCCACACCGACGTCCGCACGCACCGCGAAGGCTCGGTGCGCCTTGCGGGCTACCGGGCGGTCCTGCTCATGGGGATGGTCGTCATGGTCGCCATGCTGCTCGTCAACGCCCTGGCACCGACCGGCGAGCAGCGCCCAATCCTGTTCGTGTTCCCGGGTCTGACGCTGCTGGTCGTCGTGATCGGGTGGCTGCGGGCGCGGCGCAGCGAGGCGGCCGCCGGCCGCGACGCGGAGATCCTGGCGGTGGCGACGCTGCCGCTGTACGTCGGGGCGATGAGCGTCAACGGCGACGTGTCGGTGCCGTTCGTGACCGCCGGCATCGTCATCGCCTACCTGCTCCTGCGCGTCCCCCTCGCCCGCCTGCTCAGTGCCGGGTTCCTGGCGAGCACCCTCGTCGGCTTGCTGGCCTTCGACGCCGAGGCGACGGTGATCCGCACCGCGATCGTCGCCACCGGCATCGCGGTGATCCTCGACGTCGTGATGCGCGGCCTCGACGCGATGGCGGCCCGCCTGAGCGACCGCAATCGCCGCCTCGCGGCGGAGAACGTGCGCCTCGACGACGCGGTCCGCGACCGCCACGAGGCGCTGCTGCGTTCGCAGGACGCCCTGACGGTGGCGATGGCGTCGCTCGCCGACCAGCGCAGTTCGGAGCTCGGGTCGCACACCGCCCGCACCGGGCGCCTGATGCGGCTGCTGGCGCGCGCCTACGTCGCGCGGCGCGCCGGCGCGCCCGACGCGCCGGTCGACGCGGCGACGGCGACGTGGATCGACGACGTCGCCCGCGCCGCGCCGCTGCACGACATCGGCAAGATCGGCGTGCCGGACGCGATCCTGAAGAAGCGCGACACGTTGACCGAGGGGGAGTTCGAGGCGATGAAGGCGCACTGCCGCATCGGGCGCGACGTCATCGACGAGGTCCGCGCGCAGGTGGGGACCGAGGTCGGCTTCCTGACGGCCGCGTCGCACCTGGTGTACGGCCACCACGAACGCTTCGACGGCCGCGGCTACCCCGAGGGGATCGCCGGCGAGGCGATCCCCATCGAGGCGCGCCTGATGGCGGTCGTCGACGTCTACGACGCGCTGATCTCGGAGCGGTCCTACAAACCGGCGATGCCGCACGACGAGGCGGCGAAGCGGATCCGGCGCGGCGCCGGAAACCACTTCGATCCCGACGTCGTCGAGGCGTTCTTCGACGTCGAGGACGCCATCGCGGCGACCTCCTGACCGACCCCCGCGCGCCCACACCACGACCCCTCGACCCGCACGCCCTTGACCCGCGCTCCACCGTCCGCTACCCTCGGCTTACCCCACCCCCCGGGGGGTCCCCCCCACCGGGGTGCGCGCCCCGCCGCGCCGAAAGGACGTTCCCCATGACCGACCTCCAGATCGAAGGCATGACCTGCGGACACTGCAAGAAGGCGGTCGAGACCGCCCTCGCCGACGTCGACGGCGTCCGCGAGGTCCACGTCGACCTCGACGCCGGCCACGCCCGCGTCGACGGCGGCGACCTCGACGCGCTGATCGCCGCCGTCCAGGAGGAGGGCTACACCGCCCGCCCCGCGACGTGACCCCGCCCGACGTCGCCGACCCGCTCCACCCGCCCGACGCCACCCCGGACGGCACCCCCCTC
Organism: uncultured Trueperaceae bacterium; assembly: GCA_913057685.1. Classification (GTDB taxonomy): domain Bacteria; phylum Deinococcota; class Deinococci; order Deinococcales; family Trueperaceae; genus SLSQ01. The sequence goes on along the minus strand of CAJXOA010000001.1, from coordinate 138,334 downwards.
CCCCAGGGGCCCGCCCCCGGCGTCGACCCCTGCCTGCACCTCGACGGCGCCACCCGCCAGGACGCCCTGCAACGCCTCAAGAGCGTCCGCGGGCACCTCGACGGCGTCGTCCGCATGCTCGAGGACGAGCACGTCTACTGCGTCGACGTCCTCAAGCAACTCAAGGCCCTCCAGGGCGGCCTCGCCGCGACGAGCGGGAAGGTCCTGCGCGCCCACGTCCGCGACCACGTCGCCACCGCCGCCCAGCGCGGCGACACCGAGGCGATCGTCGACGAGCTCCTCGACGCCCTGAAGTACGGAGGCTGAGCATGGCCGACACGCCCCTCCGCCCCGACGCCCCCACCGGCGCCGCCGCCGAACGCCTCACCATCGCCTTCGGCGTCGACGGCATGACCTGCGCCAACTGCTCCTCGCGCGTCGAACGCACCCTCGGCAAGACCGACGGCGTCGACGACGCCACCGTCAACCTCGCCACCGAACGCGCCGAAGTGTCGTTCGACCCCGCCGTCACCGACCTCGAGAGCGTCCTGCAACGCGTCCGCGACGCCGGCTACGAACCGCAGGAACGCACCCTCGAGCTGGACGTGACCGGCATGACCTGCGCCAACTGCGTCGCCCGCGTCGAGAAGAGCCTCGAGGCGCTCCCCGGCGTCCTCTCCGCCGACGCCAACCTCGCCAGCGAACGCGTCGCGTTGCGCTGGCTGCCCGACGCCAGCGCCTACGCCGACGTCGTCGGCGCGCTGCGCGACGCCGGCTACGACGTCGCCGAGTCCGCCGAGGGCCGCGACGCCGACACCGCCCGCCGCGAACGGCACGACGCCGAGGACGCCGCCCTGAAGCGCGACGTCACCCTCGCCGCCGCCCTCACGATCCCCCTCATGCTCGTCTCGATGGGCCCGATGCTGATCCCCGGCGCCGAGGCGGCGCTCATGGAGCGGGTCGGGCGACTCCCCCTGTGGTTGCTGCAACTCGCGCTCACCGCCCCCGTCCTGTTCGGGCCCGGCCGCCGCTTCTACCGGCCCGGCTGGGCGGCGCTGCGCCACGGCAGCCCCGACATGAACAGCCTCGTGATGATCGGCGCCTCCGCCGCGTTCGGCTACAGCCTCGTCGCCACCTTCCTCCCCGGCCTCCTCCCCGAGGGCACCGTGCACGTCTACTACGAGGCGTCCGCCGCCATCGTCACGCTGATCCTCCTGGGCCGCTGGCTGGAACACCGCAGCAAGGGCCGCGCCAGCAACGCGATCCGCAGCCTCCTCGACCTGCGCCCCGACACCGCCCGCCGCGTCGACGGCGGCGAGGAGACCGAGGTCCCCCTCGCCGACGTCGTGCCCGGCGACCTCGTCGCCGTCCGCCCCGGCGAACGGATCCCGGTCGACGGCACGATCGAGCGGGGCGAAAGCTGGGTCGACGCCTCGATGCTGACCGGCGAACCCGACCCCGTCGCCGTGCAGCCCGGCGACACCGTCACCGGCGGCACCGTGAACACGCGCGGCGCCCTACGGGTCCGCGCCGACAAGGTCGGCGCCGACACCGCCCTCGCCCGCATCGTCGCCATGGTCGAAGCCGCCCAGGCCGGCAAACCCCCCATCCAGGCGCTCGCCGACCGCATCGTCGCGGTGTTCGTCCCGATCGTCCTGGCCATCGCCGCCACGACCTTCGTCGTCTGGATGTTCGTGGGACCCGAACCGCGCCTCACCTACGCCCTCGTCGCCACGACCGCCGTCCTGCTGATCGCCTGCCCCTGCGCCATGGGGCTCGCGACCCCCATCAGCATCATGGTCGGCAGCGGTCGCGGCGCGGAACTCGGGGTGCTCTACCGCAAGGGCGAAGCGATCCAATCGCTGTCGCGCAGCGACGTGATCGCCTTCGACAAGACCGGCACCCTCACCGAGGGCCGCCCCGCCCTCGGCGCGCTCGAGACCGTCGGGCCGTGGGAGGCGGACACCCTCCTCCCCCTCGTCGCCGCCGCCGAAGCGGACAGCGAACACCCGATCGCCGACGCCGTCCGCCGCGGCGCGGCGGAGGACCACGAACGCCTCCCCACCGCCACCGCCTTCGAGGCGGTCCCCGGGCGCGGCGTCGTCGCCACCGTCGAGGGGCACGAGATCGCCGTCGGCAACGCCCGCCTGCTGCGCGAGCGGGGCGTCGACCCGAGCGCCCTCACCGACCGCGCCGACGCCCTCGCCTCCGAGGGACGCACCCCGCTCCTCGTCGCCGTCGACGGCGCCCTCGCCGGCCTCGCGTCGGTCGCCGACCCCATCAAGCCCGGCAGCCGTGAAGCGATTTCAGCGCTCCACGCGCGCGGCCTGCGCGTCGCCATGATCAGCGGCGACGACGAACGCACCGCCCGCGCCATCGCCGCCGACCTCGGCATCGACGAGGTCCACGCCGGCGTCCTCCCCGACGGCAAGGTCGACGTCGTCGACGCGATGCAGGCCGACGGTCGCCGCGTCGCCTTCGTCGGCGACGGCGTCAACGACGCCCCCGCCCTCGCCACCGCCTACGTCGGCGTCGCGATCGGCACCGGCACCGACGTCGCCATCGAGGCCGGCGACGTCGTCCTGATGTCCGGCGACGTACGCGGCGTCGTGAACGCCTTCGAGATCTCCAAACGGACGCTGAACAACGTCAAGCAGAACCTGTTCTGGGCGTTCGCCTACAACGTCCTGCTCATCCCCGTCGCGGCCGGCGTCGCCTACCCCGCGCTCGGGGTCCTGCTCTCGCCCATCCTCGCCGCCGCCGCCATGGGCCTCTCCGACGTGTTCGTCGTCGGCAACGCCCTCCGCCTCCGGCGCGCCCCCGCCGCGACCCTCGGCGCGGACGACGCCTCCGCCGCCCCGACCGCGCCGACGAGCGCGACCCCCGCCCCCGCCTGAGGGCGGATCCGCACGTACGCCGCACGCACGCGCCCCCGGACGAACCACGTCCGGGGGCGCGCACGTCGGGGCGGGACGCCTCAGCTCTGCAGCGAATCCGGCGCCGGCGTGCCGGCCTCCTCGTAGGCGGACACCAGCTCGCCGAAGACGTCGGCCAGCTCGAAGGCGGTGTCCTCCTCGAGCGTCCAGCCGTCCTGCAGCGTGTCGAACAGCTGCAGCGCCTCGAAGCGGACCCGGTCGACGTCGAACGCGTCGTCCTCCGGCACGAAGCAGGCGTCCTCCGCGACGGCGACCATGCACAACACCGTCTCCTCGCTGATCCACGCGTGCAGCAACGTCCACGATGCGCCCTCGTAGCGCGCATCCAACAGGGCTTGAGCGGCTTCGGGTACCTCCATGACGGCCTCCTCGCGCGTAGGTTACCGGCTCGCGGGAGAGGCCGTCCCGGGACGGGACGTCGCGACCTCCGCGAGCCAGGCCCGCATCCGCCGCATGTTCCGCGTCGCGCTCTCCAACGGCGTTCCCATGCCGGGCAGAACGTCCTGCTCCACCGTGAGCCAGTCGTCGTACCCGAACGCCTCGAGCTGCGCCAACACCGCCGGAACGTCGATCGCCCCCTCGCCCAACTCCGCGTACAATCCGCGGGCGACCGCCCGCTCGTACCCCCACGCCTCGGACCGCGCCCGCGCCGCGACCTCGCGCGAGCAATCCTTGACGTGCACCGTCACGATGCGATCGCGGAACCGGTCGAGCCCCTCCAGCACGAGCCGCCCATCGACGTCCTCGCGCCCCGTGCCGTACGCGTAGTGGGCGGTATCGAACACGAGGCCCACCTTCGCGGGATCGCTGGCGGCAAGCACCCCCTCCACCTCCTCCGGCCGTTCGATGCGACTCGCGACGTGCGGGTGAACCGCGACCCGCAACCCCGTCTCCCCGTCCACCAGATCGGCGATCTCGTCGAGCCGGGCGCCGAACCGCGCCAGCGTCCGAAGCGGGGTTCCCTCCTGCGGCGTGAGTCGCCCCGCCCGCGCCACCCGGTGCGGATCGAGGCCGTCCTGGTCGGCCAGCACCACGATGGGACGGCGAGCCCCCGGCTCCGCGTCGGCCAGCAGCCGCGCGACACGGAGCACGGCTTCGCGCGCCTCCCCCGTGAGGGAGGGCGCCCCGAGATCCAGGGGGACGTACCCCCCCAACAACGTCAGGTCACGTGCCCCCAGCGCTTCGCGAAGCACGTCCGGCTCGCTCGGAAGGAATCCGGGATCACCCAACTCCGTACCGCGGTAGCCGCTTTCGACCAACTCGTCCAGCATGCGCATCCCGGACGTGCTCGTGCCGCTGCGACCGACCACCCCCCACGAGCACGGGGCGTTGGCGAGGCGATCGAGGGTGAGGGGCATCGTGGACCTCCGACGGGCGTGAGCGGACGATACCCATCCGCCACGGTTGGCGGGGGCGTTGCGGGCGCCGCAACGCCACACGCCCCTGACGCGCGCATGAAAGCATGCCGGGCATGCCGGACGGTCAGCGCCCTCTCCGCGCCCAGCGCGCTCGCACGGTCCACGTCGTTCCCCACACACACTGGGATCGGGAGTGGTACCGACCGTTCGAGGCGTTCCAGCTTCGGCTCGGCGACGTCGTGGCCTCGATCCTCGACCTCCTCGACGGCGACCCGGAACGCTACCCGTCGTTCACGCTCGACGGCCAAGCCATCGTCCTCGACGACGTCCTCGAGGTTCGTCCCGACCTCCGCGCGCGCCTCGAGGCGCACGTTCGCGCCCGACGGTTGCGCATCGGACCGTGGTACGTCCTCGCCGACGAGTTCCTGACCAGCCCCGAGGCGCTCGTCGCGAACCTCGCGCTCGGCCTCCGGACCTGTCGGGCGTTCGGGGGCGCCCTCCCCGTCGCGTACACCCCCGACTCGTTCGGTCACGTCGCCCACCTCCCGACGATCGTGCATGGCTTCGGGCTCGACGCCATCGTCGTGCAGCGCGGGTTCGGTGACGAGGGCGAATCGCTCGGCGGCGAATGGACCTGGCGGAGCCCCGATGGCACGCACGACGTCCTCGCGATCCACCTCGTCGGGACCTACTCGTCGGCCGCCGCCATCGGGCACGGCGACGCGGGGTACCGCGACCCGCTCGATCTCGAGCGCGCCCGCCGCCACCTCCACGCCATCCTGTTCGGCGAAGGCACGAGCGACGTCCCCGACGCCTGGCTCCGAACCGCGATCGAACGTCTCGACGGCGGCCTCGACGCCTACGCGAACGGACCGCACCTCCTGCTTCTGAACGGCACCGACCATCTCTTCCCCCAACCGACCCTCCCCGACGTTCTCGAGGACGTGCGCCTACACCACCCCGAGCTCGAGGTCGTCCACGACGACCTGGAGACGTACGTCGCAGCGGTCCGCCGCGATCACGACACGTCGGCGGTCCATCAGGGCGAACTGCGCTGGGGGCGCTACCACCACGTCCTCTCCGGCGTCTGGTCGACGCGCATGCCCCTCAAACTCCGCAATCACGCCGTGGAGACCTCACTCGAACGCTACGCCGCCCCGCTCCTCGCGCGCTCGCGCGCGGCGGGCGGACCGGACGACGTCGCGAGCCTCCACGAGGCCTGGCGCACGCTCCTGCGCAACCACCCCCACGACTCGATCTGCGGTTGTTCGGTCGACGGCGTCGCCCAGGCGATGGACGCCCGCTTCGACGCCGCCGAACGCTTGGCGGACGCCGTCGTGGAGCGCGCCGTCGGCCACCTGATCCCCGAAGGCCACGCGCGACGGTGGGCGGTCTTCGCCCCGAGCCCCACCTCCGGGTGGGGGAGCGTCGAGCTGACGCTCGACGTGCCGATCGGGGCGGGCGACCGAATCGCCGTCCGGGACCGCGCCGGGCGTCGCCTCCCCAGCCAACGCCGAGCCGTCCGGGGCACCGCACCCGGTCGGCGCGACGAGGCGGTCGATCGCGTCACACTCCGCGTCGCGACGCCGCTCACCCCCCTCGGACTCGACCCGATCGACGTGACGACCGACGAGCGTGACGACGCGCCGGTCGCTGCCCCGGACACGGTGGAGGTCCACCGCGACCCGGGGGGCGACGTGACGCTTCGCAACGGCGCGCTGGTCCTGCGCATCGCCGCCGACGGCGCGTTGCACCTGACCGACGTGCCCAGCGGACGCGCGTACGCCCTGCGGCTCCGGCTCGAGGACGCAAGCGATGCGGGGGACACGTACGACGCCTCCCTGGTTCCCGATCTCGCACCGCGCTTCGCGGACCCGGTGGACCGACCCGACGTCGTCGAGGCGGGCCCGATCCGGGCCAGCGTGGCGTCGTCGTACGCCCTCGACCTCCCCGAGCGGCTCGCCGACGACCGCCGGACGCCCGTGGGGGCCACGACCCTGCACGCCCGCGTGACCCTGCATCTCGATGCGTTCGCGGACGTCGTGCGCCTCGACGTCGCCCTCGACAACCCCGCCGACGACCACCGGCTCCGCATGTGGCTCGAGACCGACCTCACGACCCACACCCTCCTGCGCGACGCGCACTGGGCGGTCCTCCGCCGTCCGATCGACCCCCCCACCGCCGCGGGCTGGTACCAGGCGCCGGCGCGCACGCATCCCGTCCGCCGCTTCGCCGCCCTCGACGACGCGTCGCGCGGCCTGGCCCTCCTCACCGGCGGCCTCCCCGAGGTCGAAGCGGTCCGGACGGCGTCCGGGACCGCGCTCGCCGCAACCCTCCTGCGGTCCGTCGGCTGGCTGTCGCGCGACGACCTCACCTCCCGTCCCGAGGGGGCCGGCCCCGCGCTCCCGACCCCGGGAGCGCAGCAGCGCGGTCGGTTCACGGCGCACCTGGCGATCGCTCCGTTCACGACCGGGGACGCCGCCCACCTCGCCCGCGCCGCCGACCGCTTCGTCGCGCCCCCCGTCGCCCTGCCCGTTCCCCCCACGGACGCCGCCCCCGCCGCCCCGACGCGCGATCGCCCCGGCGACGGTCCGGACGACGGTTGGACCCTCGACCCCCCGTTGACCCTCTCCACCCTCACCGTCGCGACGCCCGACGGGCCGCTCGGTGCGACCCCGTCGACCGTCGTCGTACGGCTGTACAACGCCGCGGAAACCCCCACGGTGGGCACGCTCCGCGCACCCCACCCGATCCGCCGGTGTCGCACCGTGCGCCTCGACGAAACGCCGCTGGGCGAGGTCGACACGCAGGGCGCCACGATCCCCCTGACCCTCCCCCCCGCAGGCGTCGTCACCCTCGCGGTGGACCTGGACCCCACCGCATCCGGCGAGGCACCGTCGTGAGCGGTCCTCGCCCCCCCGCCGGCGCCGACCTCCGCATCGCCCTCGTCGGAGCGGGCTTCATGGGCGCCTTCCACGCGGACACGCTCGCACGCCTCCCCGGAGCGTCGCTCACGCTCGTCGTCGACGCCTCCCACGAAGCCGCCACGCGCGCAGCGACGCCCCACCCCCACGCCCGCGCCAGCACGACCCTCGACGACGCGTTCGCCGACGACGTCGACGCGGTCGTCCTCGCCACACCCGCCGCGACGCACCCCGCCCTGATCGAGCGTGCCGCCGCGCAGGGACAGGCCATCTTCTGCGAGAAGCCGCTCGCCACCGACCTCACCGAGGCGCGCCGGGCACGCCGCGCGGTGCACGCGGCCGGCGTCGCGTTCCAGGTGGGGTTCCAACGCCGGTACGACCGCGGGATCGCCCGCCTCCTCGCGGCGGCACGCGATGGATCGTTGGGGACGCTCGAGACGTTCCGCTCGACCACCTTCGACCCGTACGGACCCGACTACGCGACGATGCGCACGGCGGCGGGCATCTTCCACGACACCCTCAGCCACGACGTCGACCTGGCGCTGGCGACGTTCGGACCGGTGGCGGACGTCTTCACGCGCGGAACCAGCGTGCTCGACCCGCGCTTCACCGAGCTCGGCAAACCGGACACCATCGGGGTGTCGCTGCGCTTCGCCAACGGTGCGATCGGGACGATCGACGCCCGCCTGCGTAGCGGGTACGGCTACGAAACCGGTCTCGAGATCGCCGGGAGTCGCGGCAAGGGCGTCGTGCGCGACGACCGCATCGACGGGTTCACACTCCACCACGAGGGGCGAACCGAGACGGCGTTCGTGCCGTGGTTCCTCGAGCGCTTCGAAACCGCCTACCGAGCGGAGCTCGAGGGGTTCGTGGACGCCGTTCGCCACGGCCGCCCCCCCGAACCGGGGATCGATCACGCCCTCGAGGTCCTCCGCGTCTGTCTGGCGGCGGAACGGTCGTACCTCGAGGACGCCCGCGTCGCCCTCGAGGCGACCCTCCCCGAGGCGGACCCGTCGTGAACCCCCCACTCCCCCACGCCTTCGCGCATCGCGACGACGAGCACGACCGACCCCTGTTCGACGCCCTCGCCCTCGGCGTGCGGCACGTGGAGCTCGACGTGTGGTTCCTGTTCGGTCGCCTCCTCGTCGCGCACGACCCGCAGGACCTCCGTCCGCGGCGCACCCTGGATCGCCTCTACCTGACGCCGCTCGTGGAGGCCTACCGCGAGGGACACCTCGACCGACGGGACGCGACGTGGATCTACGTCGACGTCAAGACGCGGGCGGAGCCCGCCTACCGCGCCGTCGAGCGGCTCGCCGCCCGCCACGCTTCGTGGATCGCGCGCCCCGGCGAGGACGGTCGCCCCATCCACCTGATCCTCACCGGCAACCGCCCCCGCTACCCCTCGCTCCACGCTCGGGGAGGCATCTGTCGCTACGACGGTCGCCTCGCCGACCTCGCCGCCCCGCGCAGCGCAGCAACGATGCCGACCGTCTCGGCCGATTGGACGCGCTTCACGACCTGGCGGGGCGACGGGCCGATGCCGAGCGACGACCTCGCGAACCTCCGTGCCGCCGTGCACGCCGCCCACGACGCCGGGCAGCAGCTCCGCTTCTGGGCGACCCCCGACCGACCCGGTCCGGAGCGCGAGACGGTCTGGCGGACCCTCCTGGACGAGGGGGTCGACCTGCTCAACAGCGACGATCTCGAGGGGCTCGCCCGCTTCCTCGAAGCGCGTCAGGCGCCGCGCAACGACAACTCGTCGGCGTGATGGCAGGCCACGGAACTCCCACGGACGTCGCGTAGCGTCGGGCGCTCCGCACGACACACGTCGGTCGCGTAGCGACACCGGGGCGCGAACGCGCACCCCGGAGGTCGGTCGGCGGGATCCGGCACGCCCCCGCGGAGCGGTGCGGCCGCATGCCGCGCCGTCGCGGGGGAGGGGCTGGGCACGGCGGCGAGCAACGCCTCGGTGTAGGGGTGCTTCGGCGCGCGGTACAGCTGCACGCTGTCGGCCTCCTCGACGATTTCGCCGGCGTAGAGCACCACGACGCGGTCGCACGACGAGGACACGACCGACAGGTCGTGCGAGACGAACAGCATCGTCAAGCCCCGCTCCGCCACGAGGCGCTCGAGCAGATCGAGGACCTGCGCCTGCACCGAGACGTCCAACGCCGAGACCGGCTCGTCGGCGACGACGACGGTCGGCTCGGTCGCGAGGGCGCGGGCGATGCCGATGCGTTGACGCTGCCCCCCGCTGAAGGCGTGCACGTACCGCGTCGCGAGGTCGGGGGATAGGCCGACCGTCTCGAGCAGCGCCTCGACGCGTTCGTCGCGTTCCTTGCGCGACAGGTCGGTGAGCAGGTCGATCGGTTCGCCGATCACCTCGCGGACCGGGAGGCGCGGGTCCAGCGACCCGTACGGGTCTTGGAACACCATGCGGACCGATCGGTGGAGCTCGCGGACCGCCGACCGGTCGGCGTGCGCGACGTCGAGCGGTGGGGCGCCGTCGCGATGGAGCGTCACCGTCCCCCGCGTGGGGGGGTGCAAGCGCACCAGGGTGTGCGCGAACGAGGTCTTCCCGCTCCCCGACTCACCGACGAGGCCGACGGTCTCGCCGGCCCGGAGGCGGAGCGAGACCCCCTCGACCGCCCGGACCGTCGCGACCTGCCGCCGCAACCACCCCCCGAACACGGGGTAGTGCACGTCGACGTCGCGCGCCTCCAGCACGACCGGCGACCCGTCGCCCGGCGCCGACCGCTCGGCGAGGGCGGCAGGCTCGGACGCCGTCGCGCCCGGCCCGCCACGCCCCATGGAGCCGTCCCGGAGGACGTCGGGGGGGGACGCGTCCGCGGCCTCGCCGTCGTGGAGATGACACGCCACCGCGTGGTCCGCAGCGACGGCGTGCGGTTCCGGTCGCTCGGTGTCGCAGCGGCCGGGGATCGCGTGAGCGCAGCGATCGACGAAGGCGCACCCGACGACGCGCGTTGCGGCACGCGGAACGCTGCCCGGGATCGGCCGCCGCGGATGGTGGCGCTCGGGATCGATGCGCGGGACCGAGGCCAACAACCCCTGCGTGTACGGGTGGTGCGGCGCGTCGAACAGGGCCTCCACCGGGCCCGACTCCACGACGCGTCCGAGGTACATCACCGCCACCTCGTCCGCCATCTCCGCGACGACGCCGAGATCGTGCGTGATCAGGATCAGGGCCATGTCGTTCTCCGCCTGGAGTTCGCGAAGCAGCTCGAGGATGGTGGCCTGCGTCGTCACGTCGAGCGCGGTCGTCGGCTCGTCGGCGATCAGGACCCTCGGGTCGCAGGCGAGGGCCATGGCGATCATGGCGCGTTGCCGCATCCCCCCCGACAGCTCGAAGGTGTACGCCCTCATGCGCCTCTCGGGGTCGGGCATCCGGACGCGTTCGAGGAGGTGGACGGCACGCGCGTGCGCCTCGCGCGGAGAGACGTCGCGGTGGACCCGAATCGCCTCGACGATCTGGTGACCGATCGTGTGCACCGGGGACAACGACGCCATCGGTTCCTGGAAGATCATGGCGACGTCGTTGCCGCGCACCGCCCGAATCTCGGGGCCGTAGGGGTCGAAGCTCGCGAGGTCGACGGGGCCCCCCGGTCCGTCCAAGAGGATGCGCCCCCCTTCGATCCGGCCCGGTCGCTGCACCAGCTGGAGGATCGATCGCGCTGCGACCGACTTGCCGCACCCCGACTCGCCGACGATGCCGAGCGTCGCGCCGCGCGCGACCTCGAACGACGCGCCGCGCACCGCCTCGACGGCACCCTCGTCGGTGTGGAAGACGGTCCGAAGCCCGTCGACGCGGAGGACGGGCGCATCGCCTGCGCCCGCCTGCGCCGCGCGGTGGTGGGCGTCAGCGACGGCCATACACCGGGTTACTGATCGCCCACGCGCCCTCGTCGTCCCACACCTCGAGCGTGATCCATCGAACGGCGTCCGGGTCGACCCGGAGGCGCGCTTCCCCCGCGCCATCCCCCCCGGCCGGTTCGCGGACGCCGTCCCGCACCCACGTGACGTGCGCCCCGGCGGGCACCTCGGACCAGCGGGCGACCAGCTCCACCTCGCCCGCGTCGTCCAGCGCATCCCCCATCGTGTAGGTCCGCCCGGTCGCATCCTCCGCCGTCAGCGCCAGGGTCGGGCCGGCACTGACGTAGGCGTGCCCGCGCGTCACGCCGTCGAGGATCGCGTCGCGATGGAAGGCGTCGGCGTACACGACGTTCACCGCCACGCGGTGGCGTTTCGCGGCCTCGACGTGATGCGCCATCCCGTGGTGGTCGGTGCCGCTCGTCGCCACGATGCGGTGCCCCTCGTCGAGCCACGACTGCCAAAGGGCGATCCCCTCACGCGTCTCCTCGTCCCAGATGCCGTTCCAGATTTCGACGGCGTCGGCGTTGCCGGGCATCATGTCGCGGTGCTCCCACCGGCAGCCGCAGCACCAGGGATCGCCGGGGTTCATCGGGTGGCAGATGACCGCCGTGCCCCCCTTCGCGTGGATCGCGTCGGTGATCTCGGACACCGGGATCGGGGTGCCGTCGGGCCGACGCCACTCCACGCGCTCGTACACGCCGAGCGCCAGCATGTGCCCGCGGAACGTCGACATCTCGCTCCCGCCGAGCGTGACGAACCCGTCCCGGGCCAGGTGCAGGTGCTCCGGCAGGCCGGTCACCGTGTTGTGGTCGGTGAGGGTGCAGAAGTCGAGACCGTGGTCGGCCATGTACGCGATCAGCGCGGGGCTGTCCCAACGCCCGTCGCTGTGCCACGTGTGGGCGTGGAGGTCCCCGCGGTACCAGCCGGGCCCCAGATCGGGGGGGTCGGTGGGGGTCGGCGGCGTCGGCAGGGCCGGAGTGGCCCCCTCGCTCCGGAACGTCACGTCGATCTCGAAGGTCGCGATGACGTCGACGATGCGGTAGGTGCTCAGGAACAACCGCCACGGGCCGGGCTCGACGTGGCTCGGGGGCGTCCCGGGGCTCGGGTCGGGACCGATGTCGGTCCCCCCCTCGAACCGGTCGCTCGGCCGGTTGATCTCCGCCACCCAACCGTGGGGACCGTAGACCGACATGCTGATCTGTTGCGGGAGCGTCGCGCCCTCGGTGTGGACGGGGTCGTACCGCAGGGCGACGTTGACGTGCGTCGTGCCCTCGGGCACGTCGAACGGGTAGACGCGCGTGAGGCGTTCGTCGGTGCGCGTGAGGCTGCCTTCGAAGCGGTAGGCCATGGAGGTCATCCTTTCGTCGGTCACGAGGAGAAGGGGTCGGCCGCGTCGCGCAGGCCGTCCCCGAGGAAGTTCATCGACAACACCGCCACCACCACGGCCAGACCGGGTAGGAACAACCAGGGGGCGGTCGCCACCGAGCGGATGTTCTGGGCCTCCTGCAGCAGGACCCCCCAACTGATGACCGGCTGGCGGAGGCCGAGCCCGAGGAAGCTGAGAGCGGTCTCGGCGAGGATCATCGCGGGAATGGCGAGGGTGACCGCGGCGATGACGTGCGAGAGGAACGACGGGACCATGTGGCGAAACATGATGCGCCACGGACCGGCCCCATCGAGGCGGGCGGCCCGCACGAAATCTTCGTTCCTCAGCGAAAGGAACCGCCCGCGGACGACGCGGGCGAGCCCGGTCCAGCCGATCAGCGAGAGGATCAGGGTGATGTAGAAGTAGATCAACACCGGGTCGACGTCCTTGGGGAGGGCGGCGGCCAGCCCGATCCAGAGGGGGATCGAGGGGATCGACTGCAGGAACTCGATGACGCGCTGGATCAGCGTGTCGGTCGCTCCCCCGTAGTAGCCGGAGAGACCTCCGAAGATCAGCCCCAGGACGAGGCTGGCGGCTACACCGACGAGACCGACGGAGAGCGATACCTGGGCCCCGATCAACGTGCGCGAGAACATGTCGCGCCCCAACCGGTCGGCGCCCGTGAGGAACATCGGTTGGTCGGGGTCGGCGGGTCCGAACAGGTGGCGGTCGGTCGGGATGAAGCCGAACAGGTCGTACTCCGCGCCGCGAGGGAAGAACACGATGGGGGTGACGGTCGTCTCGTCGGTCTCGAACACCCGCCGACCGGAATCGTAGTCGACGCTGACGCTCAGACCGTGGACGTAGGGACCGAAGATGCGCCGGCCGTCCTCGTCGCTCCGCAGCCAGTGCACCGGTTGGGGCGGTGCGTACGTGTACGTCGCCTGGTACTCGTTGGGGCCGAACGGAGCCAGGAACGGCGCGAACGCCGCCCCGACGTAGAGGGCGAGGGTCATCACCGCACCGAGCATGGCGAGGCGGTGGCGTCGGAACCGGCGCCAGACCAGGTGGGCGGGGGTGACGACCGCGGGGCCGGAGTGGGGGGACGCCGTCGCGGGGGTGGGGCCGCTCATCGGTAGCGGATCCGCGGGTCGAGCCACGCCAGCAACAGGTCGGAGACCAACGTCCCGACGACGGTCAGGACGCTGAGCATCATCACGAAACTCCCCGCGAGGTACATGTCCTCGGCGCGGAGCGCCTCGAGGAGGAGGGGACCGGTCGTTTGGAGGCTCAGCACGACCGACACGATCGTCGCGCCCGACACCATCTGCACGAAGACGTCGTTGAGGCTGCTGACGAAGGGGTTGAGGGCGATGCGGAGCGGGTAGCGGCGGATGGCGTCGCGCTCCCGGAGCCCCTTGGCCCGGGCGGTGACGACGTAGGGTTTCTTGAGTTCGTCGAGGAGGTTGGCCCGCACCACGCGGATGAGGCCCGCGGTGCCTGCGGTCCCGAGGACCACCATCGGCAGCCACAGTTTGCCGAGGAAGTCCCCGAGCTTCGCGAGCGACCACGGGGCGTTGACGTACTCGGGCGAGAACAGCCCCCCGACGCTGGTACCGAAATAGCGGAACGAAACGTACATCAAGACGAGTGCGAACAGAAAATTGGGGATGGCGAGACCGAGGAAGCCGAAGATCGTCGCGAGCATGTCTCCGAGCGAGTACTGCCGTACGGCGGAGTAGACGCCGACGGGGATGGCGACGATCCACACGAGCAGGAGGCTGGAGAAGGAGACGACGAAGGTCATCGCGAGGCGAGGCCAAATGAGCTCGTTGACGGGCAGGTCCCACTGGAACGAAAACCCGAAGTCGCCGCGCGTGACGATGCCCGACGCCCAATCCCAGTACTGCGCAATCCACGGTCGGTCGAGCTTGTAGAACGCGCGAATCCGCGCCTCCTCCTCCGGCGTGACGACCTGCCCGCTTTGGCGCGCGGCGAGCACGTAGGTGTCGGCGTAGTCGCCGGGAGGGAGGGTGATGACGGCGAACGCCAGGAGCGACACGGCGATCAGCGTCGGGATCATGTAGAGCAGGCGGCGCGCGATGTAGCTCGTCATGGCGGATCTCGCTTCGTGGGGGCGGCCTCGCGGCGCGCTGGGGCGCCGCGAGGCCGAATTGGGACGAGGAGGGGCGGACGGCCCTTCGGCTCAGTCGCCGAAGTAGAACGTCTCGAAGTTCGCCGGGCCGGGGCCGGGGTACAGCCACCCGCCGATGACCGGGTCGGGCACGTTGCGGAGGTCGGCGTTGACGACGCGGTAGTCGCCCTCCGGCATCGCCAGGCCGATCACCCACAGGCCGTCGGCGTGTAGCTGCAGGAGTTCCTCCATGCGCTCGGTCTGCACCTCGTCCGACGGGGCGGTCGGGATGAGCGAGACGAGTTCGATCATGCGCTGGATGTCGCTCGGGGGCGTGACGATCGGGTTGCTCGGCTCGGTGCCGAAGACGTTCTCCGCGCCCCAGGCGTACCAGCCGTACGCGGCCTCGGGGACGTACTCGTCCGCCGCGAGGATCGGCAGCTGACCGGTTCCGTTCTCGCCGGCCCACACGTACGCGTCGACGTCGTTGCCCTGGCGGGCGGAGCGGGAGAACTCGTCCGACCCGGCGATGACGTTGACGTCCAAGCCGACCGCCTCCCAGTCGCGCTCGACGAGCTGCATGACGTCCGCCCAGTCGGGACGGAAGCCGGTGTTGACCAGCACGTTGAACGTGAACGGCTCCCCGTTCAGGAGGCGCATCCCGTCGGCGTCCTTCTCGGGCAGCACGCGGTCGAGGTGCTCCGCGGCGCGTTCGGGGTCGTACTCGGTGAACTGCGTGGCGAGCTGTTCGTTGTAGAACGGCCCGGAGCGCGGCGCCATCTGGTGCGGCGTGCCCTGCCCGACGTACACCGTATCGATGACGTTCTGACGGTTCATGGCGAGCGAGAGGCCGACCCGGAAGTCCTTCTCCTGGAAGAGTTCGGCGCGCTCGGTCAGGTCGTGCGTGTACTTGATGTGCAGGAGCATGTGGTTGTGGTCGGAGTTGACGACGTCGATGAAGCGGTAGTCGCCCTGGTCCTGCGCATCGAACAGGACCGCCTTGTTCGAGGGTTGGCACACGTCGCGGCGGCAGAAGTGGTCCTGCCCGTCCATCGTGCGAAGGACGCGCACCTCTTCGTTCGGCGTCAGGCTCCAGGTCCGCTCGTCGACGTAGGGCAACTGGTTGCAGGCCTCGTCGACCTTGAAGAAGTACGGGTTGCGCTCGAAGGTGAAGCGCTCCTCACCGATGAACGATTCGGTGGGGATCCACGGGGTCATCAGGGGACGCTCGGGGTTGTTGTACTCCGAGTCCTGGCCGTACCGGCCGATGTTCGCCGACCACCACTCGTTGTAGTCGTCGTAGCCGTCCTCGGCCATGATCGCCTCGACCGCCTCGGGGTTCTTCTTCATGGAGAACTGCTCGAGGTAGTGCGCGGCGAACTGGGTGAGCTGCACGCCGTAGCTGGTCGAGAGGTTCTGCAGCAGCGTCGAGTTCGGGGCGTCCCAGGACAGCGAGAAGGTCAGGTCGTCGATGATGTCGACGGTCGGCTTCTGCCCGTCCACGAGGAGGTAGTCGTTGCAGCAGTTGTACGGCTCCCACGCCACCTCGTCGAAGTAGAAGGCGATGTCGGCCGTCGTGAACGGGTGGCCGTCACTCCAGCGCAGGCCTTCGCGCAGCGTGAACGTGTACGAACTTCCGTCCTCGGACACCTCCCAGCCCGACGCGATGTTCGGGATGACTTCGGTTCCGTCGGGGCTCCAGCGCACGAGGCCCTGGTACCCGAACTGGCGGAATTCGGCGAGGCGGCTGCCGTCGTACAGGTCGAGCAGTTCCCCCCCGTACGTGCCGATGCCGTCCGCGCCGGTCAGCACCATGGGGTTGCTCGGGAGGCGTTCGCCGACCGGAGGCAGGTCGCCGGCCTCGACGCGCTCGGTGAGCATGGGGCTCTCGCCGTAGGCGTCGCACGTTTGCGCCGACGCACTACCGAGCAGGACCAGACTCGCGATCCAAAGGAAAAGAACGTTCTTCATGGTGTGGGGTCACCCTCCTGGAGCATGGGACGAACGAGGCCGAACGGGCGGTTCCGCCCCGCCTCGCTTCGGGCACGGACCGCGAGCAGGCTAGGTCGGGGGGGTCAGGTCTTCATCACCCGCGCGTCAGGGGTTCGTGAAGCCGTTCGTCAGGGGCGCGTCAGGGAATCGGCGTGTCCGCCGTTCCCGACGTCGTGCGGCCGCCGCATCGCTCCCAGGGTGTGCGTCAGCTCGGACGCCGCACGGCGGACGGAGCGGGCGACGGCGGTGACGTCCTCGTCCTGGAGGCGTAGGCGCGGTGCGGAGATGCCGAGGCTGGCGACGACGGTTCCCTCCACGTCGCGGACCGGCGCAGCGAGGCAGCGCACCCCCGGCTCGTGCTCCTCGTCGTCGAGGGCGAAACCACGCCGACGTACCGACGCCAGGTCGCGCTCGAGCGTCGCGACGTCGGTCGCGGTCCGCGGCGTGTGGGCCGTGAGCTCGGTGGGCGGCGCCACGTCGGTGAACGCGAGAAAGCACTTCCCGAGCGCCGTGCAGTGAAGCGGCATCGATCGCCCCACCCCCGCCCGAACCTGGAGCCCCTCCACCCGCGCGACGACGTCCTCCACGATGCGGACGGCGTCCCCGTCCAGCACCGCGACGTGGGCGCACTCGCCGGTAACGTCGGCCAGGTCGGCGACCGCGCTCCCCGCGCGCCGCCGGAGGTCGCGGACCCACGCATCGGGCGGTGCGGCCGGGCGGACTTTCGCGCCCAGGGCGTACCGCCGCGACACCGGGTCCCGCTGTAGGTACCCGCGCGCCTCCAAGGTCGCGGCCAACCGCGACGCCGTCGACTTGTCGACGGCGAGAAGCTGGGCGACGTCGGCGACGCGGACCGCCACCAAGCCCTCCCCGCGCGCGTGGCGCTCGGCGAGGTGATCGAGCAGCGCGAGCGCACGGTTCAGACTCCGGAGCGACGTCATGCCTGGACTGTTGCACGAGGCGCCCCTCCGAAGCACCAAAGTTGCGGTAGGCGCAACGGCGGCGGTGGGCATCCACGACGCGACACACTGAAGGTCGGCCCGTCGTGGCCACGGAGGTCGCCGATGCTGACGTCGACGCAGGTCCTTCCCCTCTTCGGAGGCGGCGCATGGTTCGCGGCGTCGTCCCCGCTCGTATCCGACGTCGTCGCCCCCGCCGAGGGCGACATCCTCGCGCGGGTCCCCTGGGCCACCGAGCACGACGTGGACGCCGCCATCCGCCGACTCGCGGACCACGACCCGCACTCGATTCCCACCCTCGATGCACGCCTCGCGCGCGTCGACGCCCTCCACGCCGCCCTCACGGCACGCCGAGAGGAGTGGAGCGACCTCGTCGCGCGGGAGGCGGGACTCACGCGCGCCGCCGCCGATGCCGAGGTCGACGACGCCCTTCGCGGCGTCGCGCGCGCTGGGGAGGAGGCGCGTACCCTCGAACGCCCCCGCGCCGCCCCCCACGCACCCGGTACGCGTGCACGGTGCGTCCCCATCGGAACCGTCGCCGCCCTCCTACCCGCGAGCCACCCCGCGTCCGAACCGGCGTCGCACATCGCCCGCGCCCTGGCGATCGGCGCTCCGCTGATCGTGAAGCCGTCCATCCACGCCGCTTTCTCGGCACAGTGGCTCGTGGACGTGGCGCACGGTGTGGGCCTCCCCCCGGGCGCCCTGGCCCTCGTCCACGGCGACCGCGACACCGCAGACGCCCTCGTCGACCACCCCGAGGTCGCGGCGGTCTCCATCGCAGGCCCCCGAGACATCGCGAGCCCGGTCGCCGCACGCGCCCTCGCTCGCGGACTCCGCGTCCACCAACGCGCGCCCCGCCGCGTCGTCGTTTGGGTGGGTCCCGACGCGAACCTCGACCGCATCGCGCGACACCTCACGGACGCCCTCCTGGGACCCCCCGCCGGCCGTGGCCTTCTCCCCATCCACGTCCTCGCCCACCCGACCGTCGAGGACGCCCTCGCCGAACGTCTCGACGCCGCCGCAGCGATGCGCGACGACCCGTTCACGGTCCGTTCGAACGCCGCCTACGCGATCCTCGACGCCCTCGCGGCCGCCTACCCCCGCCGCGACGTTCGCGGACGGACGATGGGGGACCCCTCCACGGGGTGGCGCCGAATCCCACTCGCGCTGCACGACGAGACGTGCAGCGGCCCGTCGCTGGGCGTGACGACCGCGGGTCTCCCCGTCGTCTTCACCTCGCCCACCCGCACGCGGGAGGACGTCCTCGCCGCCCTCCGCCACTGGCCCGTCGTGGACGAGGTCGCCCTCGCCGGGCACGCCGACGGAACCCAGGCGGCCGTCGCCGGCCTCGCCAGCATTCCCCTCGTGACCGTCGACGTCCCGCTGGACGGTGCCGCCCTCGCACCCGCTCGCGCGACCGACACGACCCCCTTCTGCGAGGTCGCACCGGAAATGCGCCTCATGACGCGCAGCCTGTACGTCGGCTCCCGCCCCGGAGGGACGCCTCCTCCATCCTGACGCGGCCGGCTCGCGCTACGCTGCAGCGTGCACCTTCACGCCCTGTACGTCCACCCCGTCAAGGGCGCGCGCGGCGCGGCCGTCGCCGCCGCCGAGGTCCACCCCCGCGGCCTCCGCCACGACCGCCGCTGGATGATCATCGACGCCGCCGGCCGCTTCGTCTCGCAACGCACCCTCCCGCGCCTCCGAGCGCTCGTGCCGCACCTCGGCGCCGACCGCCTCACCCTCACCCTCGACCCTGCTGCCGACCGTGCCGCCGACCGTGCCGCCGACCCCACCCTCGCGCCCGGCGCCACCCCGCCCCCGCTCGACCTCCCGCTCGATGCGCCCGCGCACGCCGACCGTCACGCCCGCGTCTGGGGCGACGACGTCCCCGTCGCCAGCTGCGGGCCCGACGCCGACGCCTGGCTCGCCGCCTGGCTCGGGCCCGGCTACGCCCTCGTCCGCCTCCCCAAGGAGGCCCACCGGTCGGTCGACCCCGCCTTCGGCCGACCGGACGACGGCGTGTCGTTCGCCGACGGCTACCCCTACCTGGTGATCACGACCGCCTCCCTCGCGGCGCTGTCCCGGGCCGCGGGGCGCACCTTCGACGCGACGCGCTTCCGGGCGAACCTGGTGATCGACGGCGCGGACGCCTGGGCGGAGGACGGATGGCGGCACCTCCGGGTGGGGGAAGCGACGTTCGAGCTCGTCAAGCCGTGCGTCCGCTGCGTCGTCACGACCCTCGACCCCGCCGGCGCGCCCGCGCCCGACGCGCCCGCCGCCGCCCGCGAACCGCTCGCGACGCTCGCCCGCATCCACGCCACCGCGAAGGGCCCGGCGTTCGGCATGAACGCCCTCGCGCGCGGCGGCGACGTCGTGCGGGTCGGCGACCCCGCCGACGCGACCGACGCCCCGCCCGGCACGTCGCCCGCCGACCTCGGCGCCCCCGGACCGGCGGGGTAGACTCGGCGGCACCGTCGCGGTTCCGGCCGCGACCCGCACCCGCGCACCGACGCGACGTACTGCGCACCTTTGCGCCGACCCGAGGAGGCCTGGTGAAGGCGACGCACCGTACCCCGTTCCCCGCGCCCCGCCGGGCGTGCCGCCGCCGAGGTCCGCCGTGCTGAGCGCCGCGGTCTTGATCGGCTTCGCGGTCGCCGCCCTCGCGCCGCTGGCGACCCCCGCCCTCGGCGCGCGCGCCGGCTGGGTGTGGGCCCTCCTCCCCGCCGGCCTCGCCACCTGGTTCGCGGCGCAGATCCCGCAGGTCCGCGCCGGCGCACCCCTCGAGCAGGCGGTCCCCTGGCTCCCGAGCCTCGGCATCGAACTCGCCTTCCGCCTCGACGGCCTCTCCCTCGTCTTCGCCTTGATGATCACGATCATCGGCACCGCCGTCGTGATCTACGCCGGCGGGTACCTGCGCGGCGACCGACAACTCCCCCGCTTCTACCTACTGCTGCTCGCCTTCATGGCCGCGATGCTCGGCGTCGTCGTCGCCGACGACCTGATCTCGTTGTTCGTCTTCTGGGAGCTGACGAGCCTCACGAGCTACTTCCTGATCGGCTACAAGCACGACAAGGAGGAGAGTCGCGCCGGCGCCCTGCAGGGCCTGCTGATCACCGGCTCGGGAGGCCTCGCGATGCTGGCGGGGTTCCTGTTGCTCGGCGCGGACGTGGGCACCTTCCGGATCTCGGCGATGCTCGCCGACCCCGCCGTCGTCCAGGCCTCCCCCGTCTACCTCCCCGCGCTGCTGCTGATCGCCCTGGGGGCGTTCACGAAGTCCGCGCAATTCCCCTTCCACGTCTGGCTCCCGAACGCGATGGCGGCGCCCACGCCGGTCTCGTCGTACCTGCACAGCGCGACGATGGTGAAGGCCGGCGTCTACCTCCTCGCCCGCCTCGCGCCGGCGATGGGCGGCACCGCCGTCTGGTTCTGGCTGCTGACCGGGGTCGGGACCGCCACCCTCCTCGCCGCCGCGACGCTGGCGCTCTTGCAGCGCGACGCGAAGCGGCTGCTCGCCTACTCCACCCTGATCGCGCTGGGTGCGCTCGTCGTGATGGTCGGCGTGGGCGGCCCCCTCGGGGCGGAGGCGATGCTGGCGTTCATGGTCGCCCACGCGCTGTACAAGGCGCCGCTGTTCATGGTCGCGGGGAACCTCGACCACGAGGCCGGCAGTCGCGACGTGACGGTACTGTCCGGCCTCGGACGGGCGATGCCGATCTCCTGGGCGGTCGCCCTCGTCGCCGCGATCAGCGCCGCCGGCCTCCCCCCGATGCTCGGCTTCGTCGGCAAGGAGCTCGCCTACGAGACGCTGCTGCCGCACCCGTGGGCGCTCGCCGCGCTCGTCGCCGCCAGCGCGGTGATGGTGCCGATCGTCGTCCTCGTCGCCTGGCGCCCGTTCGCCGGCCGCGAACCGCGCGCCCCGAAGGCGGCGCACGAAGCGCCGGTCTCGATGTGGATCGGGCCCGCCGTCCTCGCGACCCTCGGGCTGGGCTTCGGCCTCGCCCCCGACGTGCTGGCGCAGGCGCTGTTGGTGCCCGCCGCCGCCGGCCTCGTCGGCGCGCCGGTCGACTTCTATCTCAAACTTTGGCACGGCGTGAACGCCGCCCTGCTGCTGTCCATCGCGACGATCCTGCTCGGTGCCTTCCTCGTGCTCGTGTGGCGCCCCCTCCACGACGCGCTGCGCACCCGCTTCGCGGACGTGCGCGTCGGCCCCGCCGGCATCTACGACGCGCTCGTCCTGCGCGGGATCCCCACCGTCGCGAAGGGCCTCACGAAGCGCGTGCAGTCCGACGACCTGCAGCACCACCTCCTCACGATCACCGGGTTCACCGTCGGGCTGCTGGCGCTCACCGCCGTCGTGCGCGGCGGCCCCACGCTGGCGCTGCCCACCGTCGACGGCGCCCTCCACGAATTCCTGGTGCTGGCGTTGATCGTCGTCGGCGCCCTGGGGACGGCCAGCGCCCACTCCCGCCTGCGCGCCATCACCTCGCTCGGGGTGGTGGGCTTCGGCATCGCCCTGCTGTTCGTCATGTTCAGCGCGCCCGACCTGGCGGTCACGCAGTTCCTCGTCGAGACGCTCACGGTCATCGTCCTCGCGCTGGTCCTGACGCGCCTCCCGAGCGCGCTGTTGCGCGACGGTGAGGCGCGCGGCCGTTCGCGCCTCGCGCTCGTCATCGCCGCCACCGCCGGCGCGGCGTTCTCCGCGCTGCTGCTGGCGGTGACCCAAACGCCGTTCGACCGCCGCCTCAGCGACTTCTTCGACGCCGCGTCGTACCCCGACGCCCTCGGCAGCAACGTCGTGAACGTCATCCTGGTCGACTTCCGAGCGATCGACACGCTCGGCGAGATCTTCGTGCTGGCCGTCGCGGCGACCGGCGCGTACGCCCTGTTGCGGCGGCTCGGGCCCCGCCCGGAGCCGGAGATCGCCTACGCCGCCCCGCGCGGCAGCGCCGACCCCGCCGGGGACGGCGAGCCGTCCGACGCGGGGACGCCGGGCGGCCGGGCGGCCGACGACGGGGGGGCGGGATCGTGAACAGCGTCATCCTCCGCACCGCCACGCGGCTCCTGATCGGGCTGCTGCTGTTGTTCAGCGTCTTCTTGCTGCTGCGCGGCCACGACCTGCCCGGCGGGGGGTTCATCGGCGGACTGGTCGCCGCCTCCGCCATCGCGCTCTACGCCATCGCGGAGGGCTTCGAACGCGCCTTCGCGCTGCTGCGCGTCCGCCCCCGGACGTTGATCGGGGTGGGCCTGTCCGCCGCCGTGACCGCCGGCCTCCTCGCCGCCGTCGCCGGCGACGTGTTCCTGACCGGCCTCTGGTGGGTGCGCGAGTTCGAGGCGTTCACGCTGAAGCTCTCCACGCCGCTGTTGTTCGACGTCGGGGTGTACCTCGTCGTCGTCGGCGTGGTGCTGACGATGCTGTTCTCGCTGGAGGAGCACTGACGTGGAGGCGCCCGTCGCCCTCACCGTCGGCATCGTCTTCGGCGCGGGGGTGTACCTCGTGCTGCAACGCAACCTGCTGCGCTTCGTCTTCGGCCTGATCCTGATCTCCGGCGCGGTGAACGTCTCGATCTTCGTCGCCGGCCGCCTCACGCGCGGCGCCTCGCCGTTCGTGCCCGAGGGCGCCGTCGCGCCCCCGGCCGGTTCCGCGAACGCGCTGCCGCAGGCGTTGATCCTCACCGCCATCGTCATCGGCTTCGGGCTGACGGTGTTCGCCATCGTGCTGCTGCTGCGCACCTACGAACGCCTCGGCACCGTCCGGACCGACGAACTCCCCGAACGCCTCGACGACCCCCGGCCGGTCGACCGGAACGGGGATGCGCCCGCGGGCGCGCCCCGCCCCCGCCCGATGCCGCAGGGGGGCACGGTGCCGCGCACCGGCCCCAGCGGAACCGACGCGCGCGACGACGGGGAGGGCGCGCCGTGAGTTGGCTCGTGATCGCGCCGATCCTGCTGCCGCTCGCCGCCTCCGCGGTGGCGTTCGTCCTGCACCGCCGGCCCGCCCTGCAGCGGGGATGGGCGCTGGCGACGACCGCCGCGACCCTCGCGGCCTCCCTCGCCCTCCTCGCGGAGGTCTCGCGCGGCGGGATCGTCGCGACGACCCTCGGGGGCTGGCCGGCGCCGTTCGGGATCACCTTCGTCGCCGACCACCTGTCCGCCATCCTGGTGGTGGTCGGGGCCGTCATGGCGCTCGCCACCGCCGCCTACGCCCTCGCCGACGTCGACGCCGGCCGCGAGGGGCTCGGCTACCACCCGTTGTTCCTCGTGCTCGTCGCCGGCGTGCACGGCGCCTTCCTGACCGGGGACCTGTTCAACCTGTACGTGTGGTTCGAGGTCCTCCTCATCGCCAGCTTCGCGCTCCTCACGCTCGGCAGCGGCCGCGCGCAGCTCGAGGGGGGCGTGAAGTACGTCGCGGTGAACCTGGTGTCGTCGCTGTTCTTCCTGGCCGCCATCGGCCTGACGTACGGCCTGACCGGCACGCTGAACATGGCGGACCTCGCGGGCGCCCTGCGCGACGCGCCGCCGAACCTGGTGACGCTGCTGGCGATGTTGTTCCTCGTCGCCTTCGGCATCAAGGCGGCGATCTTCCCGCTGTTCTTCTGGCTGCCGGCGTCGTACCACACGCCCCCGACCGCGGTTGCGGCGTACTTCGCGGGGATGCTGACGAAGGTCGGCGTCTACGCGCTGTTGCGGGCGTTCACGCTGCTGTTCACCGGCGACGTCGCCTGGACGCACGGCGTCCTCGCCGTCCTCGCCGGCTTCACGATGGTCGTCGGCGTGCTGGGGGCGGCGGCGCAGAACGAGATGCGCCGCATCCTGGCGTTCCACATCGTCAGCCAGATCGGCTACATGATCCTCGGCCTGGCGCTCTACACGCCGCTGGCGCTGGCGGGCGCGCTGTTCTACCTGGTGCACAACGTCGTCGCGAAGGCCAACCTGTTCTTCGTCGCCGGCCTGGTGCGCCGGGTCGCCGGCAGCAGCGACCTCGACGCGGTCGGGGGGCTGTACCGGCACCGACCGTGGTTGGCGATCGGCTTCCTGGTGCCCGCCTTCGCGCTGGCCGGGTTCCCGCCCCTGTCCGGCTTCTGGGCGAAGCTCCTCGTCGTCCTCGCCGGCCTCGAGGCGGGCGCCTGGCTCCTGGTGGTCCTGGCCCTCGGGACCGGCCTCCTGACGCTGTACTCGATGACGAAGATCTGGCAGCGGGCCTTCTGGGCGCCGGCGCCCGAGGGCCTCGAGCTGCGCCGCGACGCGCCCGCGGCGATGGTCGTGCCGGTCGCCGCGCTGGCCGGCGTGACGATCCTGATGGGCGTCGCGGTGGAGCCGTTCCTGGCGCTGGCGCAGGCGGCGGCGGCGGAGATGATG
The DNA here is from genome assembly GCA_913057685.1 of uncultured Trueperaceae bacterium. Taxonomy (GTDB): domain Bacteria; phylum Deinococcota; class Deinococci; order Deinococcales; family Trueperaceae; genus SLSQ01. The sequence goes on along the minus strand of CAJXOA010000001.1, from coordinate 113,433 downwards.
GACCCCGCCCGCTACGTCGCGGCGGTGCTGGGCGAGGGGGGGACGCCGTGAACCTGTTGGCCCTGAACCTGATCCTGGCGCTCGTGTGGGCGCTCGCGACCGGTTCGCTCTCGGAGTTGAACCTGGCGTTGGGCTTCGTCGTCGGGATGGGCGTCCTGCACGTCGCGGGCGCGGCGGTCGGCGACCGCCGCTACGCCGTCCGCATCGTCCGGGCGCTGCAGCTGCTCGCGATCTTCGTTCGCGAGCTGGTGGTCTCGAGCGTCCGCGTCGCGGCGGACGTGCTCAGCCCGACGCTGTCCATGCGGCCCGCGGTGATCGCGGTGCCCCTCGACGTCACCAGCGACGCGGAGATCACCCTCCTGGCGAACCTGATCTCGCTCACGCCGGGGACGTTGTCGATCGACGTCGCCGACGACGCCAGCTGCCTGTACGTCCACGCCATGTACGGCGGCGACCCCGAGGCGCTGGCGAAGGACATCAAGACGACGTTCGAGGTGCGCGTCGCGGAGGTGTTCCGGTGATCCCCGGCCTCGGGAGCGGGTCGCTGTTGGCGGCCGGCGCGGAGTTGGCGCTGGTGCTCGTGCTCGGGTCGCTGCTGCTGGGCTTCGTGCGGGTCGTGCGCGGCCCCAGCCTGCCCGACCGCGTCATGGCGCTCGACATGATCGGCTTGGCGTCGGTGTCGGTGATCGTGCTGGTGGCGATCCAGACCGACCAGGCGATCCTGATGGACGCCGCCATCGCGCTGGCGTTGATCTCGTTCCTGGGGACGTTGGCGTTCGCGCGCTTCATCGAACGACGCGACCGGGAGGAACGCGATGATTGAGGTGCTGGCCGTCGCCCTCATGCTGTTCGGCGCCTTCTTCGTGTTCGTCGCCGCCCTCGGGGCGGTGCGTCTTCCCGACCTGTTCCTGCGCATGCACGCCGCGACGAAGGCCGGCACGCTCGGGGCCGCCCTGGTGCTGGCCGCCGCCGCCGCGGTGTTCGGCACGACGGCGGTCGCGACGAAGGCGTTGCTGACGTTCGTGTTCCTGCTGCTCACCGCGCCGGTCGCCGCGCACGTGCTGGGCCGGGCGGCGTACTACGACGGCGTCCCGCTGTGGGAGCGCACCGAGGTCGACGCGCTCGAGGGGAAGTACGACCCGGAGATCCTCGAGAAGACCGCGGTCGGCACGGACGACGCCACCGAGGACGGCACGGACGACGCCACCCTAGGCGACGGCGACGACGCGTCCACCGGCCGCGCCTGACGCCCTGCCGAAACGGGAGTCGCCCCGGGCCGGCGGCCCGGGGCGACGGGGCGAAAGGGGCGGCGCGCCGGAGCGTGGCGGCGTCTTCACGTCTCCGGTCGCGGGCGGCGTCGATGAGCGGGGTGCGGGCCGCCCCGTCCCTTCCGACCCCCACGGTGCCGGAGCTTCGTTACCCGAATGTCGGACCGCGCGGAGGCCACGACCCGACGCGCGCGGCCCCAACGACGCCGCCGGCCGCGAACGATCGCGGCCGGCGGACGCCCACGCCGAAGCGTGGGGAAGACGCGGGGGTTACTCGTTCGCGGGAGCGGTGACGGCGTCGATGCCGAGCTCGCCGCGCAACGCGTAGACGTCGGCGGCGGTCAGGCCCAAGCCGCGGTACGGCGCGATCTCCTCCGCGGTGAACGGCTCGTAGTCCTCGGGGAGGGCGTCGGCGTTGCCGAAGGCGTGCATGACGTAGTTCAGCACCGCCGCGATCTGCGCGTCGTCCAGCACCATCTCCTGGCCGGTCATCAGCTGGTTGTACGTCGCGCCGTCGATGTTCACCTCGCCCTGCAGGCCGTACAGCATCAACTTCGCCAGGTACTCGCGCGAGCCCTCGACGCCGTAGATGCGCACCGGATTGCCGATGATCGACGGGTAGACGCCGGGCAGGCCCTGCCCGTCCATCTGGTGGCATGCCATGCAGACGGTGTTGTACGTCGTCTCGCCGAGCTCGCCGCCGTCGGCGCCCTGCGCCAGGGCGGACGGCAGCAGCGCCGCGCCGAAGGCCAGCACCGCAGCGAGGCCGAGGGTTCGTAGGGTCGTTCGGGGGGTCGTGTGCATCGTCGTGCCTCCAGTTCCGTGCGGCGCATCCCCGGCGCCGCCGCATCGCCCGCCAGGGTACCCGTGCCGCCCACCCGATGTGTCACGCGGTCCCCGGGACGGAGCGCGGCACCCCGCGCCCGCACCACGAAGAACACCCCCGCCGGTCGGCGGGGGTGTCGTGCTGGTGGAGCCGAGGGGATTCGAACCCCTGACCTTCTGAATGCCATTCAGACGCGCTCCCAACTGCGCCACGGCCCCATGCATCGTGCATCTCCGGTCGTCGGAGCGAAATGGAGTGTAGCGAGGGCGGCCGCACCCTGTCAACGCGCAGCCGCCCGCGCGATCAGCTTTCCTTCGCGTCCTCGTCGGTCGTTTCGGCCTCCGCCGGCTCCGACCCGGCGACCGCTTCGGCGGCGTCCGCCTCCGCGGCCTCCGCGGCGGCGGCCTCCTCCTCGGCCTTCGCGGCCGCATCGGCGTCCGCGGCGGCCTGCGCCTTCTTCGCGTCGCGCGCGGTACGGGCGGCGGCGCGGTCCTCCTCCTGGCGGCGGACGTCGACCTTCAGGCGCGACGCCTTGCCGCGCAGTTCGCGCAGGTAGTACAGCTTCGCGCGGCGCGTCCGGCCGCGGCGGACGACCTCGATGCCGTCGATCAACGGGCTCGAGAGCGGGAAGACGCGCTCGACCCCTTCGCCGAAGCTGACCTTGCGCACCGTCACCGTCGAGCGGGCGCCCTTGCCGTTCTTGCGGGCGATGACGACGCCCTCGAACGACTGGATGCGGCTGCGGTTGCCTTCGACGACCTTATAGTCCACGCGGATCGTGTCGCCCGTATCGAACTCGGGGACGTCGTCGCGGAGGAACGGCTGTTCGATGGAGCGCAGGATCGCGCCTTTGTTGTACTTCATGATGTCTCCCGGACTGCGCGTTGAGGTCGTGTCCAACCGCGCGAGGCCCTCCGCGCGGGGCGGCCGATTCCAGCCGCGACACAGCCGTATGAGACTAGCGCATCGGCGGGCCCCAGCGCAAGCGCGTGGATGGGTCGCGGACGTTCGGCCCGCGCCGATGAAGGCGTGTCGGGGACGGGTGGGATCCCCTCGGTCCCATGCACCGCGACGTCGGTGGAGGTCCACGCACGGCATGGGTCGGCCGTGCAGGTGGCCCACGTCGCCACAAGAAACCGAGGCGCCGCGTTTGCAGCGCCTCGGTCGGTTCAATCGCCTGACGTCAGAGGTTCCTCAAGGGTCGGCGTCGCCGTCTTGATCGTTCCCGAGGTCGCCGACCACCTTCGACGCGGCCGCCCCGAGACCGACGGCGCCGGCACCACCGCCGAAGATGCCTCCCACGACGCCTCCAGCAACATCCGCGAGGGTCACCTGCCACCACTTGGGACGACCTGCTGCGGGCGCGACGAAGTCGCTGTCGGCCCAGTACTGATACGAGTGCACCGCGATGTTCAATCCCATCAGAACGCTCGCATCGTCACCGGCTACGAGGTCCCCTCGCGCTCGACCTTCGAGAAGGCGTAGGCGCAGCAGGGCACGGTCGAACGCCGCTTGCCCACCCCCCTCGTCGATGCTCTCGATGATCACGCCGACCTCCTCGAGGTAGCGCTTTTGTGCATCGGTGTACGTATCCGTGTCGAACCAGCCGGACCAATCGTCGATCAACCCGTCGGCGAATTCACCAGCGTGACTTGCGTCGGGCAGGCCCAGCTCGGTTCGCATCACGTCACGCAATCCATCGGCCATGTCGGCATCGAGTCCATCGACGGGACAGACGTCGATCAGAAGCGAGATGGGATCGGCCGTGCGCGTCGCGCGCACGTCGGCAGTCGATTCCATGCACGCCAGCGTGTCGTTGTGCTCCTGGCCGACGGCGACGTCGACGCCCACTCCCGGGTTGACGCCGCCCGCTCCCTCGTCGTTGGCTCCCTCGGCGAGGTCCCCCACGACCTTCGATGCGGCCGTTCCGAGGCCCACGGCTCCTACACCACCCCCGAAGATGCCTCCGACGATGCCTCCGGCGACGTCCGCCGTCACGACCTGCCACCACTTGGGTCCACTGGCGAACGGCTCGGCCGCATCCTCGTCGAGCCAGATGTCGGACCAGTAGCCGAGCGACGCTTTCGCAATGGCGATGCCCGCAAGAACGGCCTTGCTGGCGTCGTCCTCGGCGTCGGCGAGCGCGTCGACGGCGCGCCCTTCGAGCGCATCGAGGGCTACGAGCGCCTCGTCGACACGTTCCGAGGACGGGGTGTCCTCTTCACCGAGCGCTACGATGGCGCCGAGTTCCTCCAGAAATCCCGCCTGCGTCTCGTCGAACGTGACGCCTCCCCCCATCATGCTGGGGTTCGGGTTGAACGGGGACGCGATCAGCCAATCGATCCAGTCCGGCAAGTCGGGACCGAACGCCTGGAAACGCGAACGCGCATCATCGATCGAGAAGTCCGCGGTGGGTTCGAATCCGCAGCGCTGCATCGCCGCAAACCGATCTTCGGATTCACGAGGACCGTCGTCCGATAGGCACACCAACACGTCGTTATGTTGCGCTCCTGCGCCCGCCATCGGATTTTCGATTTCCGGGATGGACGCATCCGGGGGTGTGCCCCCGTCGGAACGTGGAGCGTCTGAGCAGGCTGCGAGAGCCGCGACGATCAACACCATGATGGACGTACGCAGCACGAATCTCGGCGTGGGCATGGGACGACCTCCTCCGATTCGCAGCGTAGCGGGCGCCACCGATCGCCACGTACGTTTCCCCCTTGTCAACAACCTCTGTTCGTGGTACCGAACGTCGCCGCTCGCGAACCGGTGGCACGCATCGACGGTGTCGTCCGAATGCATGGGACCTCGGCGGTCGATCTCGGTACCCTCCACCCATGCGCATCGATCTCGACACCCTCGACGCCAAGGAACGCCACAAGCTCCTCAACGGCACCGTCGTGCCCCGCCCCATCGGCTGGATCTCGACCGTCGACGGCGACGGACGCCGCAACCTCGCGCCGTTCTCCTGGTTCACGATCGCCGCCTCCACCCCGCCGGTCCTGATGTTCAGCGTCGGGTCGCGCGACGGCGTCCTCAAGGACACCGCCACGAACGCCGTCGCGACCGGCGGGTTCGTCGCGAACGTTGCGAGCGGCGACCTGGTGAAGGCGATGAACGACACCAGCGTCGAGGCGCCCGACCACGTCGACGAGTTCGACTTCGCGAACCTCGACGCCACCCCGTCGGAGCGGGTGGCCGCCCCGCGGGTCAGCGCCGCCCCGGTCTCCTTCGAGTGCGAGACGCTCCACCACTACGCCATCCCGGAGGGCGGCAACACCGTCGTGTTCGGTCGGGTCCTCCTCGCGCACGTGCGCGACGGACTGCGCGACGCGCAGGGGTACGTCGACGTGCGCGCCCTCGACCCGGTCGCGCGCCTCGCCGGCCTCGACTACGCGTCGCTCGGGGACGTCTTCGCCGTCGCCCGGCCCGCCTGGCCGCCGGACGACGACTCAGCGGGCGCGTAGGCCGGGCGCGAGGAACAACGCCGCCCCCACCAGGATCAACGCCGCCGGCACCCACCAGCCGCCGCCCGACGCGAGCACCATCAACGCCACCAGCGCGAGGGCGGCGGCGGGCCAGATCGCCCAGCGTTGCGGGCGGGTGCGGAGGCGGGTGAGGGCGAAGAACGTCGCCGCCGCCCCCCCGAACAACAGCAGCCCACCGACCTCGTCCGGCACGCCACGCACCTCGTCGAGGCTCGCGGTCACGCCCAGCGCGATCGCAAGGCCGCCGGGCAGGATCGCCCACCACCGCTCGCGGGCGGGATCGCGCAGGTGGATCGCCAGGAAGCCCAGGCCGACCCCCACGAACGGGGCGCCCGCCCACCAGGCGCCGGGAAGGTTCGCGATCGCCAGGCCGACCAGCCCCACGCCGACCGGCAGGGCCCAGAGCCGACCGGGGACGTCGCGGTAGGCGCTCAGCACCCCCGCGCCGGCGGCGGCGAACAGGATCACGCCGACCCAACGCCCCAAGCCCGCCAACCCCCCGGTGTTCGCCAGCAACGCCAGCACCCCCAGAAGGATGAGGGCCACCCCGAGTTGCGTCCGTCCGTCGTTCCAATCGAGCCGCATACGCCTCCCTCGACGACCCCCGTCGACGTGGGGGCATCCCGCGGGACGGGGGCACCTGCGCGCCCCACCCGCCGTGGGGTGCATCATGCCGCGGCCGGCGCTCCGGTAGGGTCGACCCCGTCACCAACCCCCACGATGCGGGGGGCGCTTCGGGGGGGCGGTGCGAGCGCGCCACATCCGGCGCGCAGGCGCCAACGACGCGATCAACGAACGGGAAGCGTCGCGACCCAACGCGTCGGTGCCCCGTCGAAGAGCCCGCTCCACGGCGGCGATTCGTGGTCGACCGAGACGACGTCGGCGCGGGCGTTCGCATGTCCGGCCGCGTCGCGGGTGGCGCCCGGTTCGATGGTGATGCGCACGGCGTCGGCGTCCCGGTGGGGCACGACGTGGGCGACGTAGACCGCACCGTCGCCGTCGAGGTGCGCTACGCGCCCGCCGACGACGTCGAGGGCGTCCGCCCGCATCCCCTCGACCGGCTCGGAGAAGGCCACGACGACGGGAAACCGACCGCTCGCATGGGCGGGTGCGTCGAGCACCACCGTCGGTGGGGTTCGGTCGATCCGTACCCGCGTCTCGACGGATCGTGCGGTGCGACCGAGGCCGTCGACGGCCGCGAAGGTGACGCGTGCGACCCCCTCACGCAGCGGGCGGGTGTCGACGGCGACGCCCCACGTGCCTGCGACGACCGGCGTCCGTGCGCGGACTTCGTCGGGCCCGTGCCGTACGCGCACGGACACGACGCTGCGCCCCACACCCGCGGTCATCCGTCCGTGCCAGACGAGGCCGCGCGTATCCTCGCGCGCTGGGAGGGGATCGTCGGCGGCCCGCGCGTCCGGCGCGACGGTGAGGTGGGGCGTCGCACGGATCCGCAAGGGCCCCCGCCCGACCTCGCAGAGGGAGGCGGGCCGAACGGTGGGGCATGCCGGCGAGCAGGCACGTGCCGGGCGCGGTGCGGCCGCGGCACCGATCACGGGCGCTCCTCCCCCGACGCCATCGAGCGTTCCGGCACGCGAGCAGGGCCACGACGTGGGGGGCGTCCGCAGGCCGAGATCGAGGATCGCGGCGACGCCGGGGGCGGGCCCGCCCGGCGGATCGGGAGGGGGCGATGGGCGCAACGCCTGGCGCACCCCGCCGAACGACGCGGGTGGGGGCGCCGACGGAGGGGCTGCGGGGCCCGCAGCGACGGGGATCGCGGCATCGTGCGGGGGGGAAGATTCGGGCCCCGACGAAACCCGCTCGGTCGCCCCGAGGAACACGAGGAGGACGCCCAGGCTCGCCTCCCGCACCGGCCAGCGAGATGGGCGGGGAGCGGGGCGGCGCGGGGGCTTCGGATCGAACACGGAGCGTCAGGGTACCACCGCCGTGCAAGGATGTGTCAGCCTTCGTTAGAATTTGTCGGTGTTGATCAGGGGTCGGGCGGTGCAGGTGGGGTCGACGACCCGTTCGGCGCGGGCTTGGACACGACGACCCGCTCGGCCAAGCGGTAGCCGACGCCACGAATCGCGACGACCAGCCGACGCGGCAACCCCGCGGCCCCGAGCTTCTCGCGGAGCCGGGTGATCCGTACTTCGATCGAGCCCTTCGACGTCGCCGCCCCCGGGTCGAGCTCACGAATCGTCTCGATCGTGAGGCCGTCCGCGCCCGCCTCCACCAAACGCTCCAGCAACGCCGCTTCGCGCGGTAGGAGCTGGACCTCCGTTCCGTCGGGCCCGACGAGGACCAATCGCTCGACGTCGAGGGAGTAGGGCGCCTCCCCTCCGCCGGGGCCATCCCCCCCGCGTAGGCGCTCGAACATCCGCGCGAGAATCGTCGTCAACTCGTCCGGCCGCGCCGGCTTGGCCACGTACACGTCGGCACCGGCCTCGTACCCGACACGCCGATCGCCCTCCGACGTCCGCGCCGTCAGCATCACGATCCCCACGCGAGGATGGGCTTCTCGAAGGAAGTGCGTCAGCGACACGCCGTCCTCTCCCGGGAGATTCAGGTCCACGACGGCGACGTCGGGCACGAACGTGGCGAGCGCATGCCGGAACGCCTCCGCACTCGGAAACGAGCGCGCATCCCACCCGGCGTCCCGCAACACGTCGACGATGCTCGCCGCCAAATCCGTGTGATCCTCGACGACCGCTACGCGTCCGCCGGAAGTCGGATCCATACCTCGAACACCCCTTTCTCGAACGTCGCACCGATCGTGCCGCCCATGCGGTGCACGAACGTTCGAACGACTGCGAGGCCCATCCCGTCACCGGGCACCACCTCGCCGCGCTCTCCGCGCTCGCCACGCTCGCCGCGGTAGTGCCGCTCGAAGACGGCATCGACGTCGAGCGTCACGTCGTCCGGAACGTCGTTGCGCACGCGGACCGACGCGAACCACGTCGCCGCGGACCCGGTGCCGCGCACGCGCTGCACGAGGACCGCCGGACGCGTGCTGCGAGCAGCATACTTCTCAGCGTTGTCGAGGAGCTCCCCGAAGGCGCTGTCGAAGGCGTACGCATCGACCCGCACGGCGACCGACCGGTCGCCCTTCACCGCGACGGCGTCGGGTGTGGCGAAACGCTGCGCGACGAGCTCGCGCAGGCTGGGGACGAGGTAGCGGCGCTCGCGTACCTCCTCGCCGGCGGTACCGTCCGCCCCTACCTCGAGCCGCCGCATCCGTTCGAGCCCCTCCTCGACGGCGCGGAACGCCACCTCACTCCGGCTCCGCGCTTTCGGTGGGAGCGTCGACCATGGCACGTTCATGCCGATGACGGCGAAGGCGTTCCGCACCTCGTGGTCGATCGCGTCGAGGATCTCCGCGCGCTGCGCACGAGCCCGCTGCTCGGCACCCCGTCGGGTGCGCCACACCTCCTGGAGGCGCTCCGCCTCACGAAGCTGCGCATCCGCGTCTCGCTCGAAGCCGACGACGATGGCGAACATCAGCGCGATCGTCGACACGCCGTACGCCAACGGCGCCCACTCCGTGAGGACGTTGGGTTGAGTCGCGCCCACCACCGAGCCAACCCACCCCAGCGTCACCAGCGCGAGGATCGCGTAGGCCGCGATCACGCCGTTCGGCCGTGGCCGGCGCTCCAGAAGCCCGACGGCGCCGATCAACTGCAGGAGCGGCGTGGCGACCACGGCGAACCCGTTCATCCGTAGGCCAAGGGTGACGAACCCCGTCGCCACCAGCGTCGCGGCCACCGCAGACGTCAGCGCCCCCAGCCCGAAGCCCCACACGACGAACGGGCGCGCCCCGTACCGCGTGAACACGGTGGCGTGAAACACGTTGGCCATCAGGGTCGCCAGTGGGAGGGTGTGATCGAACACCGGCCCACCGAGCCCGCTCCACGACGCCCCGAGCAGCGGGTACCCCTCGAGCAGGACGAACGACGTCAGCCACGCCGCTTGCGCCCCCGCGAACGCAAGGAAGAGCCCGTCACGATGGAGCGCGAACGACGCCAACGTGGCGACGATCGCGGCCAGCACCAGAGCAACGTAGGCGACCGCTGGGAGCACCGTCCGGAGGAAGACCGCCCGCGCCTGGGAGGCGCCCAGCACCCGAAACGACAGCGCCATCGAATCGCGGGTCGACACCGCGACGTAGTACGTCGTCGGCGTCGCTTCCGCATCGAGCACGAACCCCGCCAACCCCGGGTTGCGGGGGTCGCTCCCTCCGGCGGCGTACATCCCGGTCGTCCCCACGTGCCGCAGAGCGCCGTCGGCCTGCTCGTACAGACGAACCTCGTCGACGTGGTGCGGTCGCAGATGCAATAGGCGCCACGGCTCCGTCGTCGCCGCGCCAACGTGCACCTCGAACCAGTGCACCGTCGTCACGTCTCCGTACCCCTGGGCCACACCCCGATCCAGCGGCGTGAACGGCAGGTCGGGCACCTGCGACAGCGGCACCGTCCCCGCGACGTCCTCGTAGTAGCCAAGGTGCTCCGCCGCCCACGCCGACGAAACCACCAGGAGGACGACGGCGACGACCGTCCACCGAACGGCCCACGTCCGGCGCGAGGTGCCCTGTTCGTCCACGCGGTCCTCCTCTCCCGAGCCGGCCAACCCGTACGCCTCCCACCGCCCGGCGAACGGGATCGCGCCCCCTGGACGCTACCCGTCGGCCCGCCCGCCGCGTCCGGGGCCGCTGGAGCCGGCACCAGGGTAGAACGCCACCTCGTGCCCCTGGAAGCGCCCGTCCTCGTAGTCGAAGCGCGCGGAGAACGTCAGCTCGCGCTGCCACAGCCACGGCAGGAACGTCCGGTCGCCCTCGTGCAGGTCGAGGTCGGCGAGGTCGGCGCGGTCGACCCACGCCACCTCCCCCTCGTCCCCGCTCACGGGGGTGCCGTCGGCCGAGGCGAGGTAGACCCAGACGTACCAGTCGTTCAGGCCGTCGAAGCGCGGGAAGACGATCAGGCCGCGGTAGCGCAGGTCGGTCACCTCGAGCCCCGCCTCCTCGCGCACCTCCCGCACCGCGCACGCCTCGGGCATCTCCCCCGGTTCGGCCTTGCCGCCCAAGCCGTTCCACATGCCCATCTGGTGCCCGCGCGCCTTGCGCAGCATCAACACCGCCTCGCCGCGCTCGACGTACACGAGGGTGCTGGGGATCATGCGGGCGGCCCCGCCGGCGCTTCCAACCGCCGCCCCGGCGGTCGGCGCACCGCCCCCACCGCCGCCGACGCCGCCGTCGCCACCGCCGTCGCCGCGACCGACCCTCGTCACGAGGTGGGGGCCTGCACCAGCTCGTCGAGGAGGTACTCGAGGCGCGTCTGCGCGTTCTCCTGCGAGCCGTAAACGCTGCGCACCAGGGTGCCGTCGGCACCGAAGGCGAACCAGTGCGGGGTGCCCTCCGTCCCCCACCGGCGGGCCCGCTCGCCGCTCACGTCGAGCGCGATCGGCATCGTCAGGCGGGCGAAACTCTCCGCGAAGCGCAGCAGTTCCGGCTCGACGCCGTCGCGCGGCAGGTCGCGGTGCCCGTAGGCGGTGTGCAGCAGCGCCAGCTGCAACGCGTCGCCGTGCTCCCCCTGCAACCGCTTGAGGAACGGGATCCCCCGCGAGATGCAGCCGGGGCACTCGAGGTTGAAGGCCATCACCAGGCCCGGTTTCCCCCACGTGCCCGGCGCGCCGAGGGGGCCGTGCCAAACCCAGTCCTCGGCGTCGGGCCAATCGTGCGCGGGGGCGACCTGCGGGGCGTCGTCGGAGGCGTCGTCGTGCGTCATGCACCCAAGGTACCGAGCGGCCGCCGCGACGTGGGTCGCGCCGACGGCACGCCGTCCCCGCCGACGTCCGCAGCGCGGACGCCGTGGTCTCATGCCGGCAGGAGGTTCTTCGTGAACGACGATCCCCACGCCCCCCTCGCGCCGCTCGAGTCCGGCGCCGCGCTCGCCGACGCCGACGCCGCCCTGGTCCTGATCCACGGGCGCGGCGCGGCGCCCGACGACCTCGCGCCGCTCGCGAACCTGCTGCTCGAGGGCCGCACCGCCGCCGTCGCGGTGCGGCTCCCCCGCGCGGCGGGGTCGGTCTGGTACCCGCGGCGCTTCGTGGAGCCCGAAGCGGCCAACCAACCGTGGCTGGACTCCGCCCGCGCCAAGGTCGGCGCGACGCTCGACGCCCTCGAGGCGGCCGGCATCGACCCCACCCGCACGGTCCTGGGCGGGTTCAGCCAGGGCGCCTGCCTCGCGACCGACGTCGCCGCCCGCCGCGGCCGACCGTTGGGCGCGGTGCTGGCGTTCGCCGGCGGCCTGATCGGCGAGACGCTCGACCCCGACGCGTACGACGGCGACCTGGCGGGCACGCCGGTGTTCCTCGGGAGCGCCGACCCCGACCCGCACATCCCCACCGGGCGGGTCGAGGCCAGCGCGGAGATCCTTCGGGGGCTGGGCGCGGAGGTCGAGGTGCGGCTGTACCCCGGTTTGGGGCACACGATCGGCGCCGACCAACTCGAGGTCGGTCGGGCGCGGGTCGCGCAGGCGTTCGGGGAGGCGGACGGCTGACGCCGCGTCCTGGACCACGGACGGCCCCGCCGCGCCCCCGTACCATGCCCGCATGAACGACGATCCCCGCGACGCCGCGTTCGACCCGACCGCCCTGAACGACGACGACTGGCGGGCGCGCCTGGACGACGCCGCCTACCGGGTGCTGCGGCACGAGGCGACCGAACGCCCCGGCAGCAGCCCCCTCAACGACGAGTGGCGGCCCGGACGCTACGTCTGCGCCGCCTGCGGCCACCCGCTGTTCGACGCGTCGGTGAAGTTCGACGCGCACTGCGGCTGGCCGTCGTTCCACACCGCCCTCCCCGGCGCGTTCGAAACGAAGACCGACTACCACGTCGGCTACGCGCGCACGGAGTACCACTGCGCGAAGTGCGGCGGGCACCACGGGCACGTCTTCGAGGACGGCCCGGAGCCGACCGGCCTGCGCTACTGCAGCAACGGCGTCGCCCTACGGTTCGTGCCCGACGACGCCTGAGGGCGCGCCGGGGCGGCCCTCAGGTCGCGCCGGTCGTGCCCGGCGTCGCGCGGTTGGGCTTCAGCAGGTGCGCGTGGCGCGCCCGGAACGCCGAGACCTTCGGCGCGATGACGGCCGCGCAGTAGCCCTGCCCGGGGTTGTTCGCGAAGAAGTTCTGGTGGTACCCCTCCGCCGGGTGGAACGTCTCGAGCCGCTCCACCTCGGTGACGATCGCGGCACCGAAGGTCGCCTCCGCGTCGAGCTCGGCGATCTTCGCGCGGGCCGCCTCCGCCTGCGCGTCGCTCTCCGCCAGCACGATCGAGCGGTACTGCGGCCCGACGTCCGCCCCCTGCCGGTCCTTCGTGGTGGGGTCGTGGATGGAGAAGAAGACGTTCAACAGGTCGTCGAACGTCACCACCCCGGGGTCGTACGTGAGCCGCACGACCTCGGCGTGGCCGGTCGTGCCGGTGCACACGTCGGCGTACGTGGGGTGCGGAGCGTGCCCGCCGGCGTAGCCGGCGACGCTGTCGTGGACGCCCTCGACCCCGCGGTAGACGGCGTCGAGGCACCAGAAGCAGCCGCCGCCCAAGGTGGTGGTCTCCAGGGGGGTGGTCGCTGAGGTGGCGTCCTGCGCGGGCGGAGAGGTGGGGTCGCTCATGGGGTGTAGGGTACGCCGGCGCGGGGCGTCGTGACCCGGCGTGGGGTCACGTTCGCGTGCGACCCCACCCGGCGACGGCGCAGGGCGACCCGGTTCCGCTTCAGGGGCCGACCGGGCCGCGGAACGTCCCGAGCGTCCCGATCGAGACCCGATACCCTGCGCGGTCCAGTGTCGCGGTGACGTTCGTCTCCCAGGCGCCGCGCACGCCGTCCAGGCTCCGGGTCAGCGACGCCTCCAGCTCGGGTTCGCAGGGGAGCTGCAGCGCGGCGGACGGGGCGTCCGACCACCGACACGCGACGCCCGGCGCGGCCGACACCTGCCACGCCGCACGGTCGGAGGCGACCACGAACGGGGCCGACGTCCAGCGGGGCTGAAGCGTCGCGGAGGCCATCCAGGCGCCCTCGACGTCGGCGACGAGACCGGTCGTTCGCCGGCCGTAGGCCTCCGCAGCGACCCGTGCCGCTCCGGGCCACGTGCGCCCGGCGGCGATCTCGGCGCTCGGGACGAAGTGCGCCCCCTCGGATGGGGCGCGGCCCTCGACCTGGAGGGCCACCACCGCCGCGGTCCCGCGCGAGACGGCGACGACGTGGACCTCGTCGTCCGCGACGTCGAGGCCCACGCGATTCGCGCGGGCAAGGGCGAGCCCACGGACCGTCACCCCCGGCCACGGACGTCGCGCCGCGTACGCCGTCAGCGACGTCCCCATCGTCGTGCCCGTACCCGCCAGCGCTCCATCGCGCCGCTCACGGGTATGGACGTCGGTGCGCCATGCCACCCCGAAGCGGGGTGCGGGCGAGGTGGCGTCCGCCGCTCGCGTCCAGCCGATCTCGAGGTCGGCGGCCGCGACGGCCTCCTCGGCGAACGTGTCGACGGCGTAGCCGGCCGCCACCCGCCAGGCGCCTCCCCCCGCCCCTCGCGGCGTGCGTACCCGCAGGCGCCCCTCGGCCTCCGCCCCACCGCTTCGAACCTCGCCAGCGGTCCAGACGTCGACCGTGGGGCTCCGGCACGGGGTGGCGTCCGCGTCGGACCGGGAGGGCGTGGAGGCGCCACACGCCGCTGCGGACCGCCCACCCGGAGCGGCCCCGTCACGAGCCTCCAGCTGGGTGGTCGCGACGTCCAGCGTCCGTTCGAGGTCGTCGCGCACGGCTTCGTCCAGCCACGCCTCGACGGTGGCGCGGTGCGCCTCGAACGCCGACGCCGGGCTCCCGGTTCGAATTTCGAGCACGTCGGAGGCGTAGCTGGCGTTCCCCGCCGTATCGTGCGCCGCCCCTTCGGGCACAGCGATCGTCACGCGCTCCCCGAGCTCGACGTCGACGAGGGCGAGACGATACGTCGCGGCGTCGTCGGCGGGCTGCACCTCCGCGACGGCAGCCGCCTCGAGCACGACGTCGGCGGCGTCGAACCCGCGAACGGGCTCGGAGAAGGCGACCGTCACCTCGAACGGCCCGTCCACCGCCTCCGGGCCTTCGAGGCGCACGGTGGGACGCCCGACGTCCTTGACCAGGTTCAGGATCTGCGGCTCCGCGGCGTTCCCGGCTCGGTCGGTGGCCGTGGCCCGCAACGTGAGCGGACCGTCGTCGAGCGTCGAGAGGTCGAGCGTCGCCTGCCAGGCATCGCTCTCGACGGTGGCCTCCACCCCCACGTGCCGCGTCGCATCGGAGGCGGAGATGCGAACGACGGCGCCGTCGTCCAATCCGGTCGACGTGCCGGACACCGCCAACGTCGCCTGCGTCGGCACGCCCGTAGCGTCGCCGGCCAGGGGCGTCCGCCACGTCAGGGTCGGGCGGGCGGTGTCGAGGCGCACGACGATGGAGCCCGACATCGGGGAAAGGTTCCCAGCGGCGTCGCGCACCACCGCCGCGACGTCGTTGTCCCCTTCGCGGAGCGCGCCGTCGGGGAACGCGAACGTCCAGCTCCCCTCGGCGTCGATGGGTGCGTCCCCCACCGACGACCAGCCGTCCTTCGTGGAGGCGGTCACCGGGACGTCGCGCTCGGAGGTGGCGGCCGTCGCGACCTGGGGCGCTGCCCGCTGGGCGGCTTCGATCGCGGGGCGCACGTACAGCACGACGTCCGTCATCGACTCCCCCGACCCGGAAATCCTTTGGTTGGGGTCGCGCGTGACGTACCTCGCGTCGCCGACCTCCGGACGCACGTCGCTCCCCGAGGACACCACGACGTCGGGGGCGGGGGGCGCCTCGGGGGGCTGCGTGTCGATCGTCAGCCGGACGGGCTCGGACGGCGGGGACGTGTTGGCGATGGCGTCGTCCGCGGTCGCCGCGATCCGTACCTCGTAGGCACCGTCCTCGAACGCATCGGGGAACGTGTAGCTCCAGGCGCCCTCCGCGTCGGACGGGAACGTCGCGTGCTCCACCCCATCGACGAACAGCGTCACGGTGGTCCCAGGATCGACGCGACCGGACAGGGTGGGGCGCACCTCGGGCGTGGCGAGGGTCGGCACGCCGTCCTTGCGGACCTGCGCCGGCCGCGTCGAAGCGTTGCCCGACCCGAGCGCGACCGGGGTGGGGACGGAGGGCGCCACGGTGTTCGCGGAGATCGGATTCGGAGTGACCGTGGACGCGGCGTTGCCGGCGTCGTCCTGCACGTGGACCTCGGCGGACAGGTCGGTAGCACTCAACGTCCCCGGCCCCAACGGGTAGGTCGCGACCCACACGTCGCCCTCCCGCGTCGCCGGCGCCCGCTCCGGTCCCCCGAACGCGCCGAAGTCGACGGCGACCTCGGCGATCGCGTCGGGGTTCGCGTCCCCGCCGGGTCCGTCGTCCCACCGCACCTCGACGACGTCCCCCACCTTGAAGATGCCGCCGGCGGCGCTTGCCCCCTGGACCGTCAGCGCGCCCGAGGTCACGGTCGGTGCGACGCCGTCCACCTCGAAGGGGCTCGAGGCGAGGGTCGTGACGTTGCCCGCCGCGTCGTCGGTCGTCAACACGATTTGGGCGTCGGCCCGGTCGACGGCCAACGGATCGGGGAGCGTCCACGAGGCCCGCCAGGCCTCCCCGTCCCGCGTGGCGCTCACGGCGGTCGGACCCCCAAGCGCCCCGAAATCGAGCGTGACGCTGGAGACGTCGACGTTGCCGTCCCCCGCCGCTCCCGCCGTCCACGTGGCGGTGACGACGTCGCCCGCCCGGAACGCCCCGCCCGTGCCGGTTCCGCCCGACGTCCGAAGGTTGGCGCGGGTCACGACCGGAGCGGCGGCGTCGAGCGTGAGGCCCGCGACGCGCGGCGCGGTGGTGGCGTTTCCGGACGCGTCGCGGACGCGCAACCCGACGGGGAGGTCGTCCCCGGTCACCCCGGTGTTCCCCACGGTGTACCGGGCGGTCCACGTCCCGCCCGAGGCGGTCGCATCGATCTCGGCGGGGCCCCCGAGCGCCGACGCGTCGAGCGTGACCGCCGCGACGTCGGCGTTGGCGCCGCTCGCTTCGGGGTCGCTCCAGGTGAGCGTGACGTCGTCGCCGATCCGGAAGCGCCCGCCGGGGCCGGTCGCCCCGGCGACCGTGACGTCGCCGGCCGACACGACGGGCGCGGTGAAGTCGATCCGCACCGTCGCCGTCGCCGCGATCGGCGCGCCGTCCAGCGTCGCGGAAATCGTCGCAGTGCCGCCTCCTACCTCCGGCTCGGCGCTCAGGGCCACCGTGTAGCGTCCATCGCCCAGGTCGTCGACCGCGCCGAGCGTCCCGAGATCGGTGGCGACCTCCACGACCCCCGCGCTCGCGCCCATGGCACCCCCACGCGCGTCGCGCAGTTCGACGGTGATGGATGCCTCGGGGTGCTCGGTCGAGACCGCCGCGGGTGCGTCGACGTGGATCACGGAGTCGTCGAGGGAGGCGACGCGGACCGGGACGGTGGCCGCGCCCTCGTTGCCCGAGGGGCGGGTTGCGCGCACCGCGACGTCGACGGTTGCGTCGACGGTTTGGGTCACCTCCTGCGTCGTCGTCCAGGTCGCGTCGGAGGACGATGCGAGCGCGACGTCGGTGCCCAACCCGAACGCGCTCAGGTCGGCGGCGACGTCGGTGACGCCGGCGCCCTCGGCCCCGGCGTTCCACGTCACCGTCACCTCGTCGCCCACGACGTAGCCACCCCCGGGGCCGGTCCCCCCGGCGATGTGGAGCGCGCTGCTGCGAACGTCGGGCACGACGCCGTCGACGCTCACCAAGGCGGCGTCGGGGACGCGCGTCACGTTCCCCGCGGCGTCCTCCACAGTGAGGCCGAGCGCGGCGTCGCTCCAGGCATCGTTTCCAGCCGGCACGTCGTACGTCCCCGTCCAGCCGTCGCTCGTGGAGGTGGCGGCGACGTCGGCCGGTCCGTCCACGGCGGTGACGTCGAAGGCAATGCGGGCGTACCCGAGCGCCTCTCCGGACGCGGCGTCGTCCCACGTCGCCGTGAGTCGGTCGCCCACCGCGAACCCGCCCGCGGAGCTCGCCCCCGCGACGGACACCGATCCGTCCGCGACGTGCGGGGGTGTGACGTCGACGTCGTAGGTCTCACCCGATTCGTAGTCCGCCACCATGCCCAGGTTCGTCGCGGGGGAGGTGATGCCGGTGTCGGAGCGAACCCGCAATCCGGCGACGCCCTCGTCCCCGGCGGCGAGATCCACGCTCACGGCGTACGTGGCGCCGTCGCCCTGGACGTCGGCGACGCTTCCCCCAACGTCGCCGATGGGAACGAACGCGGCGGCATCGACGCCTACGACGTCCTCGCTGAAGGTGACCTCGAAGGCGATGCTGGAGGCGTTGGTGGGGTTCGCATCGAGGCGAACCAGCGAGAGGACGCTGACGCCGGCGTCGTAGCGGATGGAGGCGAACGGCGTGTTGCCCTCGACGTCCTCGAGGGAGCGGGTCTTGAACGTGTAGCCGGTGACGCGCCCCTCGCGGTAGGCGGAGCCGCCGCCACCGCCAGGCGTGCTACGTGAACTCGACGTTCCGCCGCTCCCACGGTGCCCGGCGGGGGACCCGCCACCGCCCGTTCCCCCGCCGTTCGTGGCGTTCGACCCGCCATCGCTGGTGTCACGTCGTCCACTCCCCCCCGTTGGCCCCTTGAAGCTCCAACCGATGTTGCTCCCATTGTTGTAGGCGTGACCACCGTTCGAGGAAAAATCGTGCCGGCAGAACTGCGATCCGGCCGAACCCCCGCCGCCGCCGGCGACCAGAAGGGCGTGGCTCGCTCTGTCGCGATCGCCGTCGAAGAGGCCGGAGGCCCATCCACCGCCGCCACCCTGTGAACAGCCTGAAAAACCCCCACCGGACCCGCCGCTGAAGGCGTCCATGTAGCCGGTTCTCACGTGGATGTTCTGGCCGGGCGTGACGCGCACGGTCCCCCGCACGCGGCCTCCTCGACCCCCTCGCCCGTGATTGCTGTTGGCGAACGCATCCCCACCTCGCCCACCTTGCAGGTACACCTCCAGCGTGTCGATGCCCTCCGGCACGCTCAGTGTGGCGCGCTTGTTCTGCCCCCAACTCAGGTAACAGGTCCCCGAGGCGGCGTCGTAGGTGCCGCCCATGAGGAGGTCGCAGGGATTGGTCTCGGCGTGCACCGACCCCATCCCGACCATCGCGGCGAGCACCGCCACGAACCTCGTGAGGCGCAGGGCGCGCACCACGCCCGAACCCGTTTTCCACGCCAACGTCACCATCGCGTTCCTCCTCGGGGCTGGGTCGCGACGTCGCGACGTTGCGTTACCCAAATGTAAGGAATAGCAAGTCTGCGGTTGGATGTGCAACCTTTGGGGTGATCGGGCGTGCCGCGCCATGTCCGCGCGGGCGGGACGGGGAAGCCGGCGACCAGGAATACTCGTCGGCAATGACGCCCACGCTCTCCCTCGCCTTCACCGCCGGGCTGCTGTCGTTCCTGTCCCCGTGCGTCCTCCCCCTCGTGCCGTCGTACCTCGCGTACGTCGGCGGGAGCGGCGCGACGTCGCGCCGCCTGCTGTTGCGCAACGCCTCGCTCTTCGTCGTCGGGTTCTCGCTGATCTTCATCGGGCTCGGCGCGTCGGCGTCGGCGCTCGGGTCGCTGCTGCGCGACCACCGCGAGGCCCTGACGATCGTCGGCGGCGTCCTGGTGATCGCCTTCGGCCTGGTGCTGCTGGGCGTGATCCGCCTCCCCGTCCTGATGCGCGACACCCGCGTCCACGCGACGCACGACGCCTCGACGCCGTGGGGCGCGGTCCTGCTCGGCATGGCGTTCGCGGCCGGCTGGACGCCGTGCATCGGCCCGGTGCTCGGCGGCATCCTGACGTTGGCCGGCGCGACCGGCACGCTGATCGACGGCGTGACGATGCTCGCGGTGTACAGCCTCGGGCTGGCGGTGCCGTTCCTCGCCGCCGCCCTGGCGCTCGAGCAGTTCCTGCGCGTCTCGCGCCGGGTGCGCTCGTGGCTGCCGTGGATCGAACGGACGTCCGGCGCGCTGCTGCTGCTCGCCGGCGTGCTGATGGTGACCGGCACCTACACGCGACTGAACACCTGGCTGCTGCAGTTCACCCCCGATTGGTTGTTCGAGCGGCTATGAGCGACGCACCCGACGAGGCTTCGCCCGCTCCCCCCGCGCCGGCGGGTCCGCCCGGGCCGGCGGGCGCCCCCACGCAGGGCGTGGTGCCGGCGGTCGCCCTCGAGGGGGTCGACCGCCGCTGGGGCCGCGAACGGGTGCTGCGCGACGTCCACCTCGAGGTGACCGCGGGACGGATCGTGCTCCTGCGCGGGCACAACGGCTCGGGCAAGACGACGCTCTTGCGGCTGCTCGCCACCCGCCTCCGGCCCAGCGCCGGGCGGGGCGCGGTGTTCGGGCACGACCTGGCGCGCGAGGCGGCCGCCGTCCGCCGGCACGTCGCCTACCTGAGCGTCGTGCCGGGCTCGTACGGCGCTCTGACGGCGCGCGAGAACCTGCGCCTCGCCACCACGCTGCTGCAGCGCCCCCCCGGCGACGCCGACGCCGCCCTCGAGCGCGTCGGCCTCGCCGCGCACGGCGACCGCCTCGTGCGGGTGTTCTCGAGCGGCATGAAGCGCCGCCTCGCCCTCGCCCGCCTGCTCCTCACCGACGCCGCCCTGTGGCTCCTCGACGAGCCGTACGCCAGCCTCGACGAGGACGGCCGCCGGCTCGTCGACCGCCTCCTGCAGGAGGCCCGCCGCGACGGGCGGACGGTGCTGGTCGCCAGCCACGAACCCGACCGCGTCGCGCCGTTCGTCGACGCGACGATCCACCTCGAGCAGGGCGCCCTCCACCGCGAGGCGACGCCGTGAACGACGTCCGCGCCCTCCTCGCGATCGCCGGGAAGGACCTCCGCAGCGAGGCGCGCAGCCGCGCCGCGACGGTCGCGACGGTGTTCTTCAGCAGCGTCACGCTGGTCGTCCTGGCGTTCGCGTTGGGCCGCGACGCGGACCTCATGACGCGCGCCGCGCCCGGCGCCCTCTGGGTGGCGTTGGCGTTCAGCGGCGTGATCAGCGCGGCGCAGTCGTACCAGAGCGACCTCGAGGGCGGCGCCTTCGAGGCGCTGTTGACCCTCCCGGTCCCCCGCGCCGCGGTGTTCCTCGGCAAGCTGCTCGCGAACTGGGTGACGATGACGGTCCTCGGTGCGGCGTTGCTGCCGGTCACCGCCTTGCTGTTCGACGCCCCGATCGCCGGCGGCCTGCCGGTGCTGCTCGCGACGATCGCGCTCGGGACGTTGGGCTTCGCGATCATCGCCACCTTCTACGCGGCGTTGACCGCGAACCTCGCCGCCCGCGAGTCGCTGTTGCCCGTGTTGATGTTCCCCGTCGTCGTCCCGGTCCTGCTCGCCGCGGTCCGCGCGACCGATGCCGTGATGATCGCGGGTGACACGTCCCTCGCGGGTGACTGGGTACAGTTGCTGGCAGGATTCGATCTGATGTACGTGGTCGTCACCAGCGCCATCTTCCACATCGTGGTCGAGGAATGAGACCGAACGCGCGCTTCTCCGTACGCCGGCCCATCGGGGCCCACCCGGAGTCGAAGGGAGCCCGCCGCCGATGAACCCCGCCCCCGCCCACCGGCCCACCTGGTTGAACGCGTTGGCCGGCGTCGCCGTCCTCTCCGCCCTCGTCGGTGCGTGGGCCGGCCTCCGCCTCAGCCCCCCCGACGTCAACCAGGGCGAACTGATCCGCGTCATGTACGCCCACGTCAGCGTCGCCTGGGTGTCGTTCCTCGCCGTCGCCGTCGCCGCCTTCGCCGGGATCGCCTTCCTGTGGCGCGGCACGCGTCGCTTCGACGCGCTCAGCGTCGCGGCGGCGGAAACCGCGCTGCTGTTCGGGGCGCTCACGATCGTGGGCGGCATGACGTACTCGAAGCCGACCCTCAACACCTTCTGGACGTGGGACGCGAAGTTGACGTTGACCGCGTTGATGGTGACGCTGCTGGCCGGCGTGTTCATCGTGCGCGGCCTGATCGACGAACCGCAACGCCGCGGCCGCGTGAGCGCCGTCATCCTCATCGTCGTGCTCGCCAGCCTCCCGCTGAACTACCTCGCCGCGGAGTGGTTCCGCACGCTTCACCCCGCCAAGTCGATCGACCTGACCGGCGGGGGCGTGACGATGGACCCCACGATGCTGACCGTGCTGCTCGTCAACGTCGTCGCCGCCGCCCTCACGTTCGCGTGGCTGCTGGCGGAACGCATGCGCATTTCGCTGCGCGAGCACGACCTGGAGGTGCGCCGGACCCGCGAGGGGCCGCCCGCCGGGGACGCCGTCCGTGTTTGACGCCTGGGGCCCCTGGACCTGGGTGGCGGTGGCGTGGCTGCAACTGCCGCTCGCCTACGGTGCCTACCTGATCTACCTGGCGTGGCGCGCGAAGCGCCTCCGCGCCGAGGAGGAGGAGACATGAAACGCCTGATCTACGGCCTGCTCGGTGTCGGCGTGCTGGCCGCGTCCGGGTTCCTGATCCAACGCGCGCTCAGCGACGGCCTCGTCTACTTCGTGCTGCCCAGCGAGTACGCGGCGGAACCGGAGCAGTACGAAGACCGCCGCATCCGCCTCGGGGGGATCGTCGAGCGCGGCTCGATCGACTTCGACGACCGCGAACTGCAGCTCGCCTTCCAGGTGACCGACAGCCTCGAGACCTACCCCGTCCGCCACCGCGGCACGCCCCCCGAGCTGTTCCAGGAGAACACCGGCGTCGTCGTCGAGGGCCGCTTCGAGGACGGCGTGTTCGTCAGCGACAACCTCCTCGTCAAGCACAGCGAGGTGTACGAAGCGCCCGCCGAGGGCCAACACATCGACCTCGAGGAACTCAAGGACACCCTGCAGTGAACGAGCTGTCCCTCGGCCCCATCGGCAGCGCCTCGCTGCTGCTTGCGCTCGCCTTCAGCGTCTGGAGCCTGATCGCCGCCTGGGTCGGCGCGGTGCGCCGCGACGCCGGCCTCCTGACGTCGTCGCGCCTCGCGGGCGTCGCGACGTTCCTGGCGATGAGCGTCGCGGTCGCCGTCATGGAGATCGCCCTCCTCACCGACGACTTCAGCGTCTCCTACGTCGCGGAAACCTCGCGCGCCGCCAACCCGGTGTGGGTGAAGATGGTGACCCTCTGGGCGGCCCTCGAGGGCTCGCTGATCCTCTGGGGGTGGCTGCTGAGCGGCTACTGGGCGTTGCTGGCGCTGCGCGCGCCCAACACCCCGCTGCGCCCCTGGGCGCTGGCGGTCATGGCGTCGGTGCAGACGTTCTTCGTGCTCGTGCCCGCCGTCATCGCGCCGCCGTTCGAGGTCATGAACCCCGTCCCCGCCGACGGGCCCGGCCCGAACCCGCTGCTGCAGAACCACTGGATGATGGCGGTCCACCCGTTCCTGATGTACCTCGGCTTCGTCGGCCTGACGGTGCCGTTCGCGTACGCCATGGCGGCGTTGATCACCCGCCGGCCGGGCAGCGAATGGATGCTGCAGACCCGCCGCTGGACGCTGATCGGGTGGGGCTTCCTGACCGCCGCGATCGTGACCGGCGGCTGGTGGAGCTACGAGGTCCTCGGGTGGGGCGGCTACTGGGCGTGGGACCCGGTCGAGAACGTCAGCTTCATCCCCTGGCTGACCGCGACCGCGTTCATCCACAGCGTCCAGGTGCAGCAACGCCGCCACATGTTGAAAGCGTGGAACCTGGCGTTGATCATCCTCACCTTCTCCATGACGCTCTTGGGGACGTTCCTGACCCGCAGCGGCGTCGTCAGCAGCGTCCACGCCTTCGGGGACGGCCCCGTCGGGCCGGCGTTCCTGGCGTTCTTCGTCGTCGTCACCGTGATCTCGCTCGGGCTGATGGCGTGGCGCTGGGACCAGGTCCGCGACCGCGCCGACCTCGACCACCCCGTCAGCCGCGAGGGCACCTTCCTCGCGGGGAACGTCCTGTTCCTCGCCATCGCCTTCGCGGTGCTGCTGGGGACGTTGTTCCCGTTGATCGTGGAGGCGTTCACCGGCGACAAGGTGACGGTCGGTGCACCGTTCTTCGACGCCGCCACCCTCCCGCTGTGGATGGGCGTCCTCGGCCTCATGGGCATCGGGCCGCTGCTGCCCTGGCGCCGCGCGCGCTGGCAGACGCTGCGCAGCAACCTCACCTGGATGACGGGCGTCGGCGTCGCCTTCGCCGTGGTCGCCGCGGCGCTGGGGATGCGCGGCACCTACCCGCTGCTGACGGTCGGCCTGATCGGCTGGAACCTCGCCTCGTTCGCGCTGCTCTTGACCGCCGCGGTCGTCCCCCGCGTCCGCGTCGGAACCCGCAGCGTCGTGCAGGTGATCGGCGACTACGCCTTCGAGAACCGCCGCCGCTTCGGCAGCATGATCGTGCACCTCGGCGTCGTCGTGATGGCGGCCGGCATCCTCGGCAGCAGCGGCTACCGCGTCGACGAACAGGTCCGCATCGAGATGGGGGAGACGCACGCCTTCCGCGACCTCGAGTTCACCGCCCTGAACACGTTCGTCGAGCAGACCGAGTACCGCATCGGGGCGGGCGCCACCGTCCGCGTCGAGCGCGACGGTGAGGTCCTGGGGACGCTGCGCCCGAAGATCAACAGCTTCTTCGGTCAATCGATGGACGTCCCCACCCCCGACGTGCTGTACCTCCCGCTGTACGACGTCTACCTGAACGTCGGTGCGGGCGTGCGCGAGGGGCAGGACTTCGTCATCCTCCGCGTCGTGCGCAGCCCCCTCATCTCCTGGATTTGGGTGGGCGGCGTCGTCATGGCGCTCGGCACCGCGTACGCCCTGACGCCGTCGCGGCGGCGGGAACGCGAGACGCTCTCCGCACCCGAAGGTTCGCAGACGGCGTGATCCGCGTCGCCGCCGTCCTCGCGTTCAGCCTGTCGCTCGGAGGTCTGTTCCTCTGGGGGCTCCTGTACGGCAGCGACGACCGCGACGTCGAAAGCGCCCGCCTGAACCGCGCGGTGGAGGCGTTCGAGCTGCCGCTGTACCCCCGCTACCAGGCGGCGTACGGGCCGACCCTCGACCTGGATGCGTACCTCGGCGAGACGCCGATGGTCGTGAACTTCTGGGCGACCTGGTGCGGCCCCTGCTACGACGAGGCGCCGCACCTCCAGGCCGCCTGGGCGCGGCACCAGGACGACGTGCTGTTCGTCGGCGTCCAGACGCAGGACCGCGGCAAGCGCGAGGAGGGCCGCGCCTTCCTCGACCGCTTCGCCTTCACCTTCCCCAACGTCATCGACGACACCAGCCGCGCCTCGATCGACTACGGGCTGTTCGGCGTGCCGGAAACCTTCTTCGTCCGCGCCGACGGCACCCTCATGGAGAAGCACACCGGCCCCGTCACCCTCGAGCTGCTCGAGGAGAAGATCGCGGAGTTGACCGCCTCGTGAGGCTCCCCCGCCCCCCCGAGCGTCCCACCCGAATGCGGTCCGCGTACGTCCTGCTCGCCGCCCTGGTCCTCGCGGCCCTCCCCGCGCAGGCGCAAGTCGCGAACCCGGGGGCGGCCGCGCCGCCCGAACGGCTCGAGTCGCGCGTCTTCGAGATCGCGCAGCAGCTGCGCTGCCCCACCTGCGTCAGCGAGTCGGTGGCGGACAGCAGCGCCGGCATCAGCATCGAGATGCGCAACCAGATCCAGGCGCAACTCGAGGAGGGCCGCAGCGAAGCGGAGATCCTCGCCTTCTTCCAGGAACGCTACGGCGACTGGGTGCTGCTCGAACCGCCGCGCCGCGGTATCCACCTGATCGTCTGGTGGCTGCCCGGCATCGCCCTCGCCGCCGGCGCGCTGGGCCTCGCTACGTTGATGGTCCGCTGGACCCGCAACGCCCGCCGCCTCGCCGAGGAAGCCCCGCTCAGCGACGAGGAACGCGCCCGCGTCCGCGCCGAACTCGCCGACTCCGGTCCCGGAGGTCCCGCGTGACCCTCACGCTCGTCGTCATCGCCGTGGTGGCGCTCGCCCTCACCGCGTTCGTGCTGCTGCCGCTGGCGCTGCCCAGCGCCGCCGACCCCCTCCCCGACGCCCGCGATCCGCTCCTCACCGACCTCGAGGAGGAACGCGCCGCGCTGCTCGCCGCCATCCGCGAACTCGACGCCCGCACCGACCTGAGCGACGCCCGCCGCGCGGAACTCCACGCCCGCTACGAAGCGAAGGCCGCGAAGGTCCTCAAGGCCCTCGACGAACGCCGCGCCGAGCTCGACGGGGCGCCGCCCCCCGCCCCCACCGCGGCGCGGGGTCGACCGCGCGTCGCGTGGGGCTGGGTGTCGCTGTTGGTCGTCTCCTCCGGCATCGCCGCGACCCTCGGCGGGTGGGTGCTGCCCCGCGTCGGGCAGGACGCGACCGTCACCACCGCCGACGCCGCCCGCCTCGAGGCCGGACAGGCGCTGCGCGACGCCGAACGCGCCGCGGAGGACGACCCGAGCGGCGCGACGTTCGCCGCGCTCGGGGACGTCTACTGGCAGATCCAGGATCCGGACGGCGCGCGCGAGGCGTACGCCCGCGCGGTCGAGGGATTCGACGACGCCCCCGCCCGCGCCTTCCTGCGCCTCGGGCTGCTCCGCGCGCAGGAGGACCCCGCCGAAGCGCGCGTCCTCCTCGAGCAGGCCCGCCTGCGCGCCCCCGACGACCCGACCACCCTCGGCTCGCTCGGGGAGCTGTACCTCCAGCAGGGCGCCTACCTGCAGGCGCTCGAAGCGTTCGAGGCGCTCGACGCGCTGCCGGGCATCGAATCGGACGAGCTCGTCGTCGAACGCCTCGAGCTGCTGCGCCGCCTCGAACCGCTCGCGCGCGCGGTCGAGGACGACCCCACCGCCGCCGACCTGCGCGCCTTCGGGAACGCCCTCTGGGACGAGGAGGCCCGCAACGCCGCGGTGCAGCAGTACTTCCGCATCCTGACCGAGTTCGACCCGAACGACCCCCTCGCCCTCGCCCGCGTCGGGGAGGCGTTGTTCCTGCGCGGCTCCAGCGCGGACGCCGTGCAGATCCTCCAGCGCGCCCGGAGCGCCGCCGCCGACCGCGACGTTGCCCTCCCCTCCAACGCGCTGTTGTTCCTCGGCAACGCCGCCTTCGCCGAAGCGGACTACGCCACCGCCATCGACGCCTGGGAGGCGCTCCTCGCGAGCGACGCGCCGCCCGGACGCGTCCCGCAACTCCTCGCCCGCGCCGAAGCGCTCGCCGCCGGCGAGCCGGACCCCGGCATGGGCGCCGTCGCCGACGCTCCCGCCGCAACCGCGGACGGCGGGGCGGCGGGGGGCGGCGAGGCGGCGATGCAGATCTCCGACGGGCCCGGCCTGTACGCCGCGCACTGCGCGCAGTGCCACGGCGCCCGCGGGCAGGGGGGCAGCGGTCCCCGCCTGACCGGCAACCCGTCGGTCGCGCGGGTCGCGAACGTCGAGAACCTCATTCGCTACGGGCGGGGCCTGATGCCCGGCTACCAGGCGACCCTGAGCGAAGCGCAGATCCTCACCCTCCGCGACTGGACGGTCGACACCTTCGCCCCATGACGGCGCCCCGGGACGACGCGACGAACGACGCGACGAACGGAGCTCCGAACGACGGCACGCCCGACGTCACGCCCGACGTCGCGCCCGACGCCCCGCGCGATCCCGAGGGGTCGGTCGACACCGAACGCCGCGCCCTGAACGCCTGGTTGTGGCGCCTCCCCGTCCTCCTCGCCGCCGGCGCGGGGGCGTGGGGCGTCTTCCAGGCGGCGAACGTGCACTTCTTCAAGCGCCGCCCCGACCCCACCCCCACCTTCGTCGACGGACCCCCCCAGCTCGTCGCCCCCCTCGCGCGCTTCGGTGCGGTCTGGGACGAGGTGACGTTCGTCTACCAGGGGGTGCCCGCCATCGCCGTCCGCCTCCCCGGCCCGGTCGCCGGGTCGCGGGAGGTGGACGGCCGCCACTACGCCGCCTACTCGCGGGTGTGCACCCACCTCGGCTGCGTCGTCGCGCTCAACCGCGACGCCGAAGCGATCGCCTTCGCCTTCAACTACCGCGCCGACGGCCCGCAGTTCGTGTGCCGCTGCCACCTGAGCGTGTTCGACCCCACCCGCGCCGGGCGGGCGGTCGCCGGCCCCGCCATCCAGCCGCTCCCCCGCGTTCGCTTGGACGTGCGCGACGCTGGAGAGGGGCGCGAGCTCGTCGCGACCGGCCTCGAACCGGCGCCGGAGAGCTGACCGCGGAACGACGGCCTACGACCCGGGCGGCCCCCCGCCCCGGCGTCCGTCGGCCGAAGCGGTGCGCGGCCCCCACAGCCGGAGGGTCGCCTGCACGACCGGCCCGATCAGGACCGCGAACAGGACCGTCCCCAGCCCCACCGCACCGCCCATCGCGACGCCCACGATCAGGACGACGATCTCGATACTGGTGCGGGCGCGCCGCACGGGGATCGCCAGCCGCCGCGACAAGCCCAGCATGAACATGTCGCGGGGCCCCGCCCCGAAACGGGCGGTGATGTACGCGCCGGTCCCCATCCCGATGATCGCGATCCCCACCAGGAACTGCACCGTCCCCAGCCCGATCCCCTCGGGGGTCGGGACCGCCCCCGAAGCGCGCACCGCGTCGACGACCGGCCCGATGGTGAGCATGTTCACCACCGTCCCCGGACCCGGCCGCTCCCCCGTCGCCCCCCACGCCAGGCTGGCGATGACGAGGCCGGCGAGCACCAGCCCCTGCCCGAACGTGAGCGGCGTGACGCGGGCGATCCCGTCGTGGAACACCGCCCACGGCCCCACGCCGATCCCCGCCTCGAGCATGACCGCGAGGCCGACCCCCATCATCGCGAGGCCCGCGACGTACTTCACGAGGCGGGCGTGGAAGGCGGGGCGGCGCAGGCGATCGCTCGCGACGCGGGCGGAGGCGCGCGCGTGGCGGCGGAGGGTGGCGGCATCCATGACCGTGCAGCATACGCCCGGGCGCCGCCCGGCCGGTATCGTGCGCGCGAGATGCCCGAGCGCACCTGGACCCTTCGCCTCGACGACGTGCTGCTGCCCGGCCCGAACGAGCTGCTGCGGATGCACGCGCACGACTACCGGCGGTTGCGCGAGGAGCTGGTGTTGCTCGCCCGCGCCAGCCTGGATCCCGCCCTCCCCGACGAACCGCTCGCGGCGTGCACCGTGCACGTCACCCTCTGGCGTCCCGCCCGCCGCCTGCTCGACGCCGACGCCAAGTACGGCGCGGTGAAGCCGCTCCTCGACGTGCTGCAGCCCGGCCGCCGGTACGCCCGCAAGGTCGGCGGACGGCGGATCCTCGATACCGCCAACGGCCTCCCGCTGCTGCGCGACGACCGCGACGGCGAGGCCGGCCTGCAGGGCTGCATCCGCGACCTGCGGGTCGTCCAGCGGGTCGGGGACCCGGCGGTGCAGGTCCGCGTCGACGAGGACGCCGCGTGACGCCGGACCCCCCACCCAAGCCCCCGTCGCCGTTCGGGGTGCTGGTGCTGGTGGGCGGCGTGGTCGCGCTCGCCACCGAATGGCTGCGCTTCCAGGCGGGGCCGGGTCCCGCCCTCCCCGTCGGCCTGATCGGGGGCCTCGGGACGGTGGCCGCCACCGGCGGCGCACTGCGCGCCCGCCGGCGCTGGCGCAGGAGGCGCGAGCGCATCCCGACCGACGGGGTCGCGACCGTCCCGGCGGACGGCGCGCCCGACGCCGCGCCCGACGCCACGCCCGACGCCACGCCCGACGCCACGCCCGACGCCACGCCGCAGGTCCACGTCACGCGCGGCGCACCGGCGCGCGTCGCGACCGCGACGCTGGTCCTCCCCGCCCGCCCCCCGACCGACGCCCAGGGTGCGCCCGCGCACGAGGCCCCGGCGCAGGAGGCGCCCGCCCACGGGGCGCCCGACGACGCGTATGCTCCCGTGCGAAGCACGGCGGCGGACGCCGCGCCCCCCGGGCGGACGCCCGCCCCCCAGGAGGAGACCCCATGAGCAGCCCCCTCGCCCGCCTCCCCGAACTCGGGCAATCGGTGTACGTCGACGAGATCCGGCGCGGTTGGTTCGACGACGGCACCCTCGCGACCTGGATCGAGCGCGACGGCCTGCGCGGCGTCACGAGCAACCCCGCGATCTTCCAGAAGGCGATCGCGGAGACCGGCGACTACGACGCCGCCATCCGCGACCTCGCCGCGACCGACCTGGACGTGAACGGCGTCTACGAGACGTTGGTCGTCGAGGACATCCGCCGCGCCGCGGACCTGTTCCGGCCCACGTACGACGCGAGCGACGGGCGCTACGGCTGGGTGTCGCTCGAGGTCGACCCGCACCTCGCGCGCGACGAGGCCGGCACCGTCCACCAGGCGCGCGACCTGTTCGCGCGGGTGGGGCGCCCCAACGTCTTCATCAAGGTGCCCGGCACCGTCGAGGGGCTGGCGGCCATCCGCACGCTCCTCGAGGAGGGCATCCCCGTCAACGTCACCCTCCTGTTCGCCGTCGCGCGCTACGAGGCGGTCCTGGAGACGTACCTCGCGGCGATGGAGGCGCGCGCCGCGCGCGGCGAGGCGCCGAACGTCGCCAGCGTCGCCAGCTTCTTCCTGAGCCGCATCGACGTCGCCGTCGATCCGCTCCTCGACGCCGCGGCGGACGCCGGCAGCGAAGCGGCGGCGCACGCCGAACGCCTCAAGGGCACCCTCGCCGTCGCGAACGCCAAGCTCGCCTACGCGCACTGGCAGGCGGTCACCGCCACCCCCCGCTGGGCGGCGTTGGCGGAGGCCGGCGCCCGGCCGCAACGCCTCCTGTGGGCGTCGACCGGCACGAAGAACCCCGCCTACTCCCCGGTCGCGTACGTCGAGCCGCTGATCGGGCCCGAGACCGTGAACACCATGCCGGTGGGGACCCTCGACGCGTACCGTGCGCAGGGCGATCCCGCGGCCCGCATCGAGGACGGCGTCGAGGAGGCCCGCGCGCAGGTCGCCCGCCTCGCGACGCTCGGCATCGACCTGGACGCCGTGACGCACGACCTCGAGGTGGAGGGGCTCGCGAAGTTCACCGGCCCGTTCGACGCCATGATGGCGTCGATCGACGCTGCGGTCCGCGACGCGCGGGGCGGCTGAGCCCGGCATGCCGGACCGCGCCCCCGACCCCCGGACCGACCCCCGCCCCCTCCTGCGACGCCTGACGCTCCTCGCCGTCGTCGCGTGCGTCGGTGCCGCGTTCGCGCAGGCGACCCCCACCACGGATGCGGCGCCGCCGCGGTGGCTCGCCGCCCAGATCGGGCCGTCCGCGACGCTGGACGACCCCCGTACCCTCACGACGACGTCCGAGGACGAGATCCTCGCGTTCACCGACCGCCCCGACCGGCTGCACGACCACCTGACGCTCGCGACGTTCGCGTCGCTGTGGGCGGACGGGTTCCCGGCGGACACGGGCCCCCCGAACGCGGTCCTGACGTGGACCGCGCCGGACGGCGGCGTCGCGGAGGCGTTCGTGATCGTCGCGGATGCGACGGTCGTGGACGCGGACGTCCCGACGATCCGCTACACCCTCGCCGAACCGCTCGACGCCCCCGTCACGGGGCCGTACTCGCTGTTCTTCACCGTCGTCGCGGAGGGCTGCGACACCCGCCTCGTCTGCCGGGAGGCCACCCGATGAACCACGCACACCCCCGCGTACGCACCGTCGGACGCTCGGTCGCCCGCCCCGCCGTGCTCGCGTTCGCCGCCCTCGCCTTCGCCGTCCTGGTCCCCACCGTCGCCCACGCCCAATCGACGGCGTCCCCCGTCGACGTCGCGACGTTCGCGGCCGCTGCGGAGGGACGCATCCTGTTCGTGCGCCACGCCCTCGCGACCGGGGACGACGACCCGACCCGCTTCGACCTGACCGACTGCGCCACGCAACGCAACCTCGACCCCCGCGGACGGGTGCAGGCCAACGCCCTCGGAGCGGCCCTGCGCACGGCGGGCGTGACCCCCGACCGGGTGTTGGCGAGCGAGTACTGCCGCGCGCGGGACACCGCGCGCCTCCTCGGGCTCGGTCCGGTGACGACGTTCTCGGGCCTCAACCGGACGTTCGGGGCGACGCGCAGCTTCGGTCTGGACCGGCTGGCGGAAACCATCGATCACGTCGGCGCGGACGAAACGGTCGTGATGGTCACGCACAGCGACACCATCCGTGCGTGGACCGGCGTGGACGTCCCGTCCGGCGGGATGCTGGCGTTCGACCCGGCGACCCGCACGGCGCAAGCGGTCCTGCCCCGCGACCCGGCGGCGGCAGCGATCCGGGAGGTCGTGCCGTGGCTGTACGTTCACGCCGGCGGGCGCGTCGCGCTCGAGGACCCCCGTACCCTGGTGGCCACCTTCGACCGCGACGTCTTCGGGTTCACCGAGGCGCCCTACCGCCGCCACGAGACCCTCGACGCCGAGGCGTACGTCGGTCGCTGGGACGGGGGTCCGGAATCGTTCGGCGCCGACCCTCCGAACGCGGTGCTCACCTGGTTCGGTGACGACGTGCACGAGCGGTGGGTGGTGCTCACCGACGCGGAGCGCACGACGACGGACGACGGTCGGCCCGCCATCCGCTACGCCCTCGCCGATCCGCTCGACGGCGCACCGTCCGGGCGCTTCAGCCTCTTCGTCGATTACTACGGTATGGCAGGGGCGGGCGGCATGAGCGGGATGTACGGCATGCAACCGATGGGCGGCATGAGCGCGATGCAGGGGACGTCCGGAACGGCGGGCGCGAACGGGAACGCCGGGGGTGGCGGGAGTTCCGGGGGGGACGGGGCGTCCGGCGGGGGGTTCTACGGGATGGGCGGGATGGGCAGCATGAGCGGGATGTACGGCGGGGGCGGCATGAGCGGCATGTACGGCGGGGGCGGCATGAGCGGGATGTACGGCATGGAGCCGATGACCGGCATGAGCTCCCCGGGGTACGGCATGGACCCCATGGGTGGCGACGGGGGGACGTCCGACATGTACGACATGTACGAGATGTACCGCTAACGGCGGAACGCGCCGGTCCGCCCGCAGGACGCCGGGGTGGAACGGCGAAGGGTCAGTCGGAGGGCCGCAGGCGCTCGCGCAAGAGGAACAGGTACCCCACCCCACCGATGAGGGCGAAGCTCCACCACTGCAGGGCGTAGGAGAGGTGCGGCCCACCCTCCGGTTCGGGGGTCGGGACGCGGACCGGGAGCGCCACCCACCCGTCCTCGCCGGTCCGAACCTCGCGCACCGTCCCGGGGGGCGGGGCGTCGCCCGCGCCGGCGGGCGCGAGGCGTTCGGCGACGAGGACGTACGGCAGCAGCGGGGCCGGCATCTGCGCCGCGAGGCGGTCGACGTCGGGGCGGGCGATGCGGTCCAGCGGCCCCTCGGGCGGATCGCGCGGCGCGAGGCCGGACAGGAAGCCGGTCGGCGGGTCGGCCTCCGGCTCCAACCAACCGTCGACCGCCACCCGGCCGGTCGGGGCGTCCCAGGCGGGCAGGACGGGATCGTCGGTCTGGAAGGGGATCCAGCCGCGGTTGACGAGCACCAACGTGCCCGCCTGCACACCGAGCGCCGCGGTGGTGGCGGCGTCGAGGCGCATGGGGGTGAGGACGTGGAAGCCGGGGCGTTCCTCGTACGCGCGGCCGCGCAGCAGCACCTCGTGGTCGGGCAGGAGCACGCCGGCGGCGGAGGTGGGCCGGAAGCGGGCGTTCGCCGTCGCGCCCTCCGGCGCGTCGGGATCGAGGTCCGCCAGGCGCTCCTGGAGGGGCAGGGTCGGCGCGTCGAGGCGCGCCTCGAGGCGGGCGTTGCGCTCCTGCAGTTGTCCGTGGCGCGCCAACTGCCAGAAACCGAGCGTCACGAACAGCGTCATGACGGCGGCGACCAGCAGGTGCCACGGCCACAAACGGGGAGCGGCGAGGCCCCTCACGGTCGTGGGCTCAGACGAACAGGGCGCGGTCGAGCGCCATGGAGAGGAAGAGCAACGCCAGGTACAGCATCGAGTACTTGTACAGCGGGAGCGCCTGCGCCTTGCGGATCGCCGCGCCCGTGCGCGCCAGGTTCCACAAGCTCGCGACCCGCAACGCCAGCACGACGTTCAGGGCGAGGGCGGCGAGCAGGTAGGCGAGCGAGAACTCCTGCAGCGCGAACGGCACGACCGTGAGGACGGCGGTGAGGACGGCGTACATGACGATCTGCAGGACCGTCGCGCGCTCCCCGATGACCGACGGCGCCATGGGCACGCCCACCGCGGCGTAGTCCTCCTGGATCATCAGCGCCAGCGCCCAGAAGTGCACCGGCGTCCACATGAAGATCAACGCGAACAACAGCCACGCCAGGAGGCTCAACTCGCCGGTCACGGCCGCCCACCCGACCAACGGCGGGATGGCGCCCGCGGCCCCACCGATCACGATGTTCTGCCACGTCGAGCGCTTCAGCCACATCGTGTAGATGATCACGTAGAAGGCGATGCCGGCCCACGACAACAACGCCGCGAGCAGGTTGGAGACCGCCCAGATGACCGCGAACGACCCGAACGTCAGGGCGACGGCGAAGATCAGCGCGTCGCGGGTCGACACGACCCCGGTCACCGCCGGGCGGCCGGCGGTGCGCTTCATGCGCACGTCGATGTCGCGGTCGTACACCATGTTGTAGACGCCGGCCGCCCCGGCCGACATGTACCCACCGACCAACAAGCCGATCAGCGGCACCGTGCCCGGCCACCCGCCGGCCGCGACGAACATCGCGCCGACCGTCGTGAGGAGCAGCAGGCTGATGACCTTCGGCTTCGTGAGCGTGACGTAGTCGCGCCAGGTCGCCCGCGGTCGCGCCGTCGCGGCGTCCGCCATCAGGCGTTCTCCCACGTCGCGCCGCGCACGGGGCCCGCCACCCGCGTCCGCGTCGCCGACCCCAGCATCGCGACCGACGTGATCGTCAACAGCCCGAAGGCCGCCACCGACACGCCCAGGTGCAGCAGCTGCAGCACGACCGGCGCGAGGAGGGCGAGGTTGAAGGTGCCGATCGCCAGGTTCGCCAGGTACGTCCCCAGGAGCGCCCGGGCGGGCCCGCGCGCCTCGGGGGCGGGCTTCAGCCACCACCCGAACCCGAGCGAGACGAACAGGTACGTCCCCACCATCACCGCGATCAGCGGGTGCAGGATGCGCAGGCGGACGAGCGGGTGCGAGTCCGGATCGAAGTCGGCGGCGAGGCCCTCGGCGAGCGACGCGCTCGGGAACATCGTGTTGCCCATCGCGGCGATCCCGCCGCTGAACATCAACACCAGCATCCCGACCCCCGCCACCGCGAGGGTGGTGCCGAGCACCCCCTGGTGGCGGACGCGCAGCGGCCAGACGCCGCGCCCCGTCGCGTACCAGACGGTGCCGGAGAGCGCCCCGACCAGCAGCATGCTGTTCACCAGGTGGCTGGCGACCATCAACCCCCGCGCGACGCTGACGTTGTCGGCGGTGAGGCCCCACAACACCGTGAGCGCCCCGAGGAGCGCCTCGATGAGCAGGAAGACGAACGAGGCGGTGGCGAACGCGAACGTGCCCGGCATGTCCCGCCGCGCCCGGAACGCCTTGACGAGCAACCAGGTGCCGAGGATCAGCACCACGAGACTCAGGAGTCGGTGCCCGAACTCGATCGACGTCTCCAGGGTCGGGGCGAGGGGGATGACCTCGCCGTTGCAGAGCGGCCAGTGACGACCGCAGCCGGCACCGCTGTGGGTGATGCGCACGACCGCCCCCTGGAGGATGACCACCAGGTTGGCGGCGAGCGTGATCCAAGCGAGGGTGGGCAGGGAGGGAGCGAAGCGCCTCATGCGGAGGAAAATGTAGCACCTCGCCCCCGCATGCGGCGTCGCCCGACGACGGGTCCGCCCAGGCGTGCGCGCGTTCCGGGGGGCGGGGGGCGCGTCCGCGGTATGGTGCCGAGAAATCCGCATCGTTCCCCCCGGAGGCAACCCCGTGCTCAACCGAACGCTTCCCCTGCTGGTGTCGACGCTGCTGGTCCTCGTGACCGGCGCGGCGTTCGCGCAGGAGGCCGAATCCCCGCCGGCGGACGTCGACGCGCTCGTGCGCGACGGCGCCTTCTACCTGAACCGCGGCGACTGCGCGTTGGCGCAGTACTTCTACGAGGAAGCGCTCGCCGTCGCCCCCGCCGAGGTCGACGCCCTCGTCGGTCGCGGGCGCGCCCTGCGCTGCCAGGGCGACCTGCCCGGCGCCGTCGAGGCGCTCCGCGCGGCCACCGACGCCGCCCCGAACGACGCGACCCCGTGGGTGCAGCTCGCGCTCACGTACCGCGAGCAGTACCTCGAGGACTCCGCGGGCTACGCCTCGCGCCTCGGGGACGCGCTCGACGCGGTCGCTCGCGCCGAGGCGGTCGCCCCCGACGACGCCCGCGTCTACAACACGAAGGGGATCGTGCTGTACGAGAGCGGCGCCCTCGAGGAGGCCCGCACCGCCTTCGAGACCGCCGCCGACGTCGCGGCGGGCGACGAGGCGCTGTCGAACCGCGAGGTGTCCACC
Organism: uncultured Trueperaceae bacterium; assembly: GCA_913057685.1. Classification (GTDB taxonomy): domain Bacteria; phylum Deinococcota; class Deinococci; order Deinococcales; family Trueperaceae; genus SLSQ01. The sequence goes on along the minus strand of CAJXOA010000001.1, from coordinate 77,343 downwards.
ATCCGCGTCAACCAGGGCCGCGTCTACCGCGACCTGGGCGACCTGGAGTTGGCGGCGGCCACCTTCCGGCGCGGCGTCGTCGACGACCCGACGAACGTCGCGGCCCGCAACCTGCTCGGCAACGTGCTGTACCGGATCGGCGACTGCCCCGGCGCCCGCTACGAACTCTCGCAGGCGGTCACGCTCGCGCCGACCTCGCTGTCGGCGGTCTCGCAGCTCGGTATCGCGCTGTTCGAGTGCGGCGACCCCGCCGCGTCCGTCCCGGTCCTCGAGCGCGCCCTCGAGCTCGAGGGGGCGGTGTTCACCCCGCCGCTGTACACGTACCTCGCGCGCGCCTACCTGGAGCAGGGCCGCGCCGACGACGCGGTGCGGCGCGCCCAACAGGGCGCCCTGCTTCCGCCCGAACGCGCCGAAGCGCACGTGGTGCTCGGGGACGCGTACCTGGCGCGCGGCGGGGACGGCGACACCGCCGCCGCCCGCGAGGCGTACCAGCGAGCGCTCGAGATCGATCCCGACGACGCCGCCGCCCGCGAGGCGCTCGCCGCGCTCGACTGACCGACCCCGCGCGCACCCCCGCACGTCGGCCCGGGCTTCCCGCCCGGGCCGACGTCTGCTAGAATCACGCGGTTTGCCGGTCCGGCGCGGCAGCGGAACGTCCGCGCCCGGCCCCGAACCGCCCGGCGTCCCGGGTGCGGCGGATCCCCCGCCCACCTCGGCCGCGATCCCTCGCCCAACGTTCCGCACAGGAGGCACGCATGTCCTACCTCGGTATGAAACAACTCCTCGAGGCCGGCGTTCACTTCGGCCACGAGACGAAGCGCTGGAACCCGAAGATGAAGCGCTACATCTTCGCCGAGCGCAACGGCATCTTCATCATCGACCTGCAGAAGACGCTGGTGGAGTCGGAGAAGGCGTTCGACTACCTCAAGGACCTCGCCGCGCGCGGCGGGACGATCCTGTTCGTCGGCACGAAGAAGCAGGCGCAGGAGATCCTCGCCGCCGAAGCGAAGCGCTGCGGCATGCCCTACATCAACGAACGCTGGCTCGGGGGGCTGCTGACGAACTTCCGCACCATCCGCACCCGCGTCGAGCGCCTCAAGACCCTCGAGACGATGTTCGAGGACGAGTCGATCCTGCGCTACGGCAAGAAGGAACAGATCGACCTCGGCAAGGAACTGCAGCGGCTGCAGCGCTACCTGGGCGGCATCCGCGACATGAGCCGCCTCCCCGATGCGCTGTTCATCGTCGACCCCACCAAGGAGGCGATCGCGGCGAACGAAGCGAACAAGCTCGACGTGCCGGTCGTCGCCCTCGCCGACACCGACAGCGACCCGGACGTCCTCGACTACATCGTGCCGGGCAACGACGACGCGATCCGCTCGATCCAGCTCGTCACCGCCCGCCTTGCCGACGCGATCATCGAGGTGAAGGGCGGCACCGACGCCGCCCCCGCCGAGGAGGGCGAGGCGGCGCCCGCGCCCACCGCGACCCCCGGCGAGACCCTGCCCGCGCCGATGTCCGCCAGCGAGCGCGCCATCCAGGCCGCCGCGACCGCCGGCTCCACCCCCGCCGAGAGCGGCGAGGTCGACGCCAGCCAGGACGTCGCCACGGAGACGGCGGCCGCCGCCCCGGCCGAACCCGCGCCCGTCGAGGACGCCGCGGCCGAGGACGCCGCGGCCGAACCGGTCGCGAGCGAGGACGCCGCGAGCGAGGACGCCCCCGCCGACGCGCCCGCGGAGGACGACGGCGACGCGACCGACGACGGCGAGAAGGCCTGACGCCACACCGCATTCCCCGCGCGGCGCGCGGAGTCGAGGAGGACCTGAATGGCCGTGAGCATGGAGAGCATCAAGGAGCTGCGCGCGATGACCGGCGCCGGCATGATGGACGTCAAGAAGACCCTCGAGGAGACCGACGGGGACCTCGAGAAGGCCGCCGCCCTGCTGCGTGAGCGCGGCATCGCCAAGGCGGACAAGAAGGCGGACCGCGAAGCCACCGAGGGCCTGATCGGGACGTACGTGCACCACAACGGCAAGATCGGCGTGATGGTGGAGCTCAACTGCGAGACCGACTTCGTCGCCCGCAACGAGCAGTTCCAGCAGCTCGCCCGCGACCTGGCGATCCACGTCGCCATGGCGAACCCCGCCGCCCGCTCCCGCGAGGACCTCGACCCCGACGTCGTCGAGCAGGAGCGCGAAGCGCTCCGCGCCGAAGCGAAGGCGGAGGGCAAGCCCGACGCCATCGTCGAGAAGATGGTCGAGGGGCGCATGAACAAGTACTTCGCCGAAACCGTCCTGCTCGAACAGCCGTTCGTCAAGGACGAGGAGAAGACCGTCGAGGCCCTGATCAAGGAGGCGGTCGCCACGATCGGCGAGAACATCCAGGTCGGCGCCTTCCACCGGATCGCCATCGGCGAGTGAGCCGGACGGCGCGGCGGGGTCGCGGATGAAGCGGGCGCTGCTGAAGCTCTCCGGCGAGTTCCTCGCCGGCGAGCAGCGCTTCGGGGTGGCGCCCGACGCGACCCGCGCGCTGGCGACCGAGATCGCCGCCGCGCACGCCGCCGGCGTCCAACTCGCGGTCGTCGTCGGCGCGGGGAACTTCTGGCGCGGCGCGAAGCAGGGCTCCGGCATGGAGCCCGCCACCGCCGACTACGTCGGCATGCTCGCCACGGTCATGAACGCCGTCGTCTTCCAGGACGCCCTCGAGGCGCAGGGGGTCGACACGCGCGTCATGTCGGCGATCAGCATGCAGGAGGTCGCGGAGCCCTACATCCGCCGCCGCGCCCTGCGGCACCTCGAGAAGGGCCGCGTCGTGATCTTCGGTGGGGGGACCGGCAACCCGTTCTTCACGACCGACACCGCCGCCGCCCTGCGCGCCCTCGAGATCGACGCCGACGCGGTCCTCATGGCGAAGAACGCCGTCGACGGCGTCTACGACGCCGACCCCAACGTCGACCCGTCGGCGCGACGGTACGCGACGCTCTCCTACCTCGACGTCCTCAACCAGGACCTCGGGGTGATGGACGCCACCGCCGTCAGCCTCTGCATGGACCGCGGCCTGCCGATCCACGTCTTCGACGTCTTCGCCGAGGGGGCCCTCCCCCGCCTGCTGGCCGGCGAGGACGTCGGGACCCGCATCGCGACCGGCCTGCAGACGCGGCGCAGCGACACGCCCGGCGACTGAACGCGGTTCCCTGCGCGCGGCGCAGCCGCGCGCTGCGCGGTAGACTCGGGGAACCGCCGCACCACGCGGCACGGTCGCGTCCGCCCGCCGGACCGCGACCGAGGAGGTGCGTCATGAACGACCTGATCAAGGACACCCGGGCCCGCATGGACAAGACGTACGACGCCTTCGAGGCCAGCGTGGCGACGGTCCGGACCGGCCGCGCCAACCCGGCGGTGCTGAACCGGGTGCAGGTCGAGTACTACGGCACCCGCATGCCGCTCGACCAGGTCGCCAACGTCAGCAGTCCCGACCCCCGCACGCTGGTGATCGCGCCGTTCGACAAGAGCGTCATCGACGAGATCGAGCGCGCCATCCGGGACTCCGACCTCGGCTTCAACCCCAGCAACCAGGGGGACGCGGTGTACGTCACCGTCCCGCCGCTCAACGACGAACGCCGCCGCGAACTCGTCAAGACCGTCAAGCACATGGCGGAGGAGGCGAAGGTCGCGCTGCGCAACATCCGCCGCGACGCCAACCACGAACTCGGGGAGATGCAGAAACGCAACGAACTCACCGAGGACGACGTGCGCGACGGGGAAGCGGACGTGCAGAAGATCACCGACGAGGTGACCGCCAAGATCGACGCGCGCGTCAAGAGCAAAGAAGCGGACATCCTGGAGGTGTGACCCGGCGGGCGCCGACCGCCTGGCCCCGATCGGCCCGCGTGGCGTCGGGGTGGGTCGCGTTCTTCGCGCTCCTCCTCGTCGTGTGGCTCGGCACGCCGGCGATCGCCCCCATCGTCCTGACCCTGGGGATCGTCGGGATCCTCGAGTACGCCGCCATGCTGCGGCTGCGCGGCCTCCTCGTCCACCGCACCACCCTCCTCGTCTTCGCCGTCCTCGTCCTCCCCTCCGCCCTCGGCTGGGGCGCGGAGGGCGGCCCCCTGCGCCTCCTCGCCCCCGGCCGCGAAGCGCTCCTCGTCGCCTTCGCCCTGGCGTTGTTCGTCCTCGCGCTCCGGCGTCCCCACCAGGAGTCGCTCACCACCGTCGCGCACACCCTCCTCGGCCTCGTCTGGATCCCGCTGTTCCTCAGCTACGCCCTCGACGTCCGCGCCCTCGACGTCGTCGGCCACGGCGCGGCGTTGCTCGTCGTGCTGTCGGTCGTCGCCGCGGACGTCGGCGGGTACGTCGCCGGCCGCGCCTGGGGCCGCCGCCCGATGGCGCCCCGCCTCAGTCCCGACAAGAGCGTCGAGGGCGCGATCGGCGGGCTGGTCCTCGCCGCCGCCACCGCGCCGGTCGCCATGACGATCCTCGAGGCGCGCGGCGCCGTCGCGCCGCTGCACGGCGCGGGCGCCGTCGCCTTCGGGGTCGCCGTCGCCGCCGCCGCCCAACTCGGCGACCTCGCGGAGAGCCTCTTCAAACGCTGGGTCGGGGTGAAGGACACGGGGTTGTTCCTCCCGGGGCACGGCGGGGTGCTCGACCGCATCGATTCGCACCTGTTCGGCATCCCCGCCGGCTACCTGCTACTACGCCTCCTCGGTCTCGCCTGACCGCCCCACCGGCCGCGTCGCCAGCACGATGCCGACCGCCACGAGCGCCACGCCGACCGCGTGGTACGGGGCGAACCGCTCCCCGAGGAGCAGGACCGCGCCGACGCTCCCCAACACCGGCAGGAGGTGCAGGTACGGGCCCGCCCGCGCCGACCCCAGCAGGGCGACGCCGCGGTTGAACGCCAGGTACGAGACGATCGACGGGAAGACCGTGACGTACGCCAGCGCCGCGAGCGCCTCCGGGCCGGGCTCGAACGGCCGCACGCGCGCCTCCACCAGCCAGAACGGCGCGAGCAGGAGCGACCCCACCACGAACGTCGTGAAGGCGAACGGGACGCCGGGCACGTCGGGGCGGCGGCGCAGCAGCACCGAGTAGCCGGCGTAGCTCACGACCGCGGCCAGCACCCACAGGTCGCCGCGCGCCACCTGCAGCGCCGCGAGGCGACCGACGTCGCCCTCGAGGATCACCCACGCCGCCCCCAGGAGCGACACCGCCAACCCCGCGACGCGGACGGCGGGCAACGCCTCGCGGAACGCCACCGCCCCCAGCACCACGATCAACACCGGAATGCCGGCCTGCAACAAAAAGGCGTTCAATGCCGTCGTGGTCTGCAGCCCCACGTACAACAGCGTGTTGAAGGCGGCCACGCCCAACGCCGACAACGTCACGACGCTCCACCGCCCCGCCCACAACGCTTCGCGCGCCCGCCAGGCGCCGCGCAGCGCGAACGGCGCGAGCAGCAGGCTGGCGCCCACCCACCGCCCGAACGCCAGCGTGACGGGCGGGACGTCCCCGCGGATCGCGCGGCCGACCAGGAAGTTCCCCGCCCAGAAGGTGACCGCGACGACGAGGAGGAACGCGGCGCGACGGTTCGGATTCGGCACGTGCGGAGCGTACCGCCCGGCCCCGGGTAGACTGCGTGCTCATGGACGAAGGCGCCCGCAGCCGCATCCCGCGCGACGACGAGCGCACCGTCGCGCCGAACTTCGTCACCGCCGCCGTCGACCGCGACCTGGCCAGCGGTCGCGTCGAGCGGGTCGTCACGCGCTTCCCGCCCGAACCGAACGGCTACCTGCACATCGGGCACGCCAAGGCGATCTGCCTCGACTTCGGGGTGGCGGCGGACTACGGCGGCGTGACGTACCTGCGGCTGGACGATACGAACCCCGTGCAGGAGGACCCGGAGTTCGTCGACGCGATCCAGCGGGACGTCGCCTGGCTCGGCTTCGAGTGGATCGCGTTGCGGCACGCCAGCGACTACTTCGAGCGGCTGTACGAGCTCGCCCGCACGCTGATCCGGCGGGGCGACGCGTACGTCGATTCGCAGGACCTGGACACGATCCGCGCGACCCGCGGGACCGTCACGACCCCCGGCACCCCCAGCCCCGACCGGGACCGCCCGGCCGAGGAGAGCTTGGCGTTGTTCGAGGCGATGCGGCGCGGCGACCACCCCGAGGGCGCGTACGTCCTGCGCGCGAAGATCGACATGGCCAGCCCGAACATGATCCTGCGCGACCCGGTCCTCTACCGGATCCTGCACGCGACGCACCACCGCACCGGGGACGCCTGGCACGTCTACCCCATGTACGACTTCGCGCACCCCCTCTCCGACGCGATCGAGGGGGTCACGCACAGCCTCTGCACCCTCGAGTTCGAGAACAACCGCGCGATCTACGACTGGCTCGTCGAACGCCTCTTCGACGAGCCGGTCCCCCGGCAGTACGAGTTCAACCGCCTCGAGCTGGACCACACCGTCGTCAGCAAACGCAAGTTGGCGCCCCTCGTCGACGCCGGCCTCGTCGACGGTTGGGACGACCCGCGCATGCCGACCCTCGCGGCGTTGCGGCGGCGGGGCGTGACGCCCGCCGCCATCCGCGACTTCGCGAACCGCGTCGGGGTGACGAAGACGAACGCGCGGACCGACGTCGGGCTGCTGGAGGCGTCGATCCGCGACGACCTCAACGCGAAGGCGCCGCGCGTCATGGCGGTCCTCGATCCGGTCCCCCTCACCGTCGAGGGGCTCGACGAGGGCGACGTCGGGGTGCGCGACGCGCCGCTCTGGCCGCACGACGTCCCCCGCGAGGGCGACCGCCCCCTCACCCTCGCGCGGGAGGTGTGGGTGGAGCGCGGCGACGTCGCGCGCGACCCCCCCAAGGGCTGGAAACGCTTCGCGCCGGGCGCCACCGTCCGCCTCCGCCACGGGCCGGTCGTGCGGTGCGACCGCGTCGACGTCGCAGACGACGGTCGCGTCACGGCGGTGCACGGCACCGCCGTCGACCCCGGCGCGGACGACGTGAAGGTCGCGGGGGTCGTGCACTGGGTGGCGCGCTCGGTCGCGGTGCCGGCGACGTTCCAGTTGGTCGACCGGCTGTTCCCCATGCCGGACCCCGGCGCGGACGACCGCGACGTCGCGGAAAAGGTCGACCCGGGTGCGCTGCGGACCCTGCACGGCGTCGTGGAGCCGTACGTCCTGGAGGCCGACCCCGCCACCCGCTGGCAGTTCGAGCGGCAGGGCTACTTCTGGCGGGACCCCGCGCACCGCGATGCGGACGGCCCACCAGTCTTCCTGCGCATCGTGACCCTCAAGGACGGCTGGGCGAAGGCGGAAGCGCCCGCCCCCCGCCGCGAACGGCGTCCGGCGCCGGCCGCACCGACCGCCCCCGATCCGGAGCCGGACAAGGCCGCGACCCTCGACGCCGAGGGCCGCGCCCGCCTCGCGCGCCTCGAGGGACTCGGGGTCGCGCACCGCGACGCCGCCCGCCTCGCGGAGCACGCCGACGTCACCGGGCTCGTCGAGGCCGCACACGGGACGGGCGCGGGCGCGTCCGCCGCGGCGCTCGCCAACTGGGCGCTCAACGAACTGCCGCGCGCCCTCACCGACGCGGGCGACCGTCCCCTCGCCGACGCGCAGCTCGGGCCGGCCGCCTTCGCCGAGCTCGTCGCCCTCGTCGAGGAGGGGGTCGTGAGCGGCCCGACCGGCAAGGCGCTGCTCGCCGAGCTCGTGACGGACGGCGGGTCGGCCCGCGAACGGGTCGAGGCGCGCGGCCTGGCGCGCATCGACGACGCGGACGCCCTCACCGAGACCGTCGCGGAGGTGCTCGACGCCCACCCGGACGAGGTCGCCACCTACCTGGGCGGCAAGGAGGGCCTGATCGGCTTCTTCGTCGGTGCGGTCCTGCGCGCGACCGACGGGCGGGCCGACCCCGCCGCCGTCCGCGAGGCGCTCACCGCGGCGCTCGACGCGCGCCGCTGACCCCCATCGGCGTCAGCGGGTCTGCGTGACCTTGCGCAGGTGCCGGGGCGCGTCGGGGTCGAGGCCCCGCTCGAGCGAGGACCGCAGCGCCAACCACTGCCCTGCGACGACGACCAGGAAGGCGTCGGTGATGGGGTCGCGCCCCTCCGGGAGGGGGATCGGCGTCGTCGCCTTGGCGAGCAGCTCCGCGTCGGCGGACACGACCGTCAGGTCGGCGGAGGCGTCCACCAGCCGGTCGGCCGCCTCGCGTTGCGCGGGCAGGGTCGGGTCGCACGGCGCGAGCATCAACACCGGGTCGCCGGGCCCCAGCGAGGCGATCGGGCCGTGCTGGAACTCCGCGCTGCTGTAGGCGTGCGCGTGCAGGTAGGCGGTCTCCTTCGTCTTGAGCGCCACCTCCGCCGCCGGACCGAACGACGGCCCGCGCCCGAGGACGACCAGCCGGTCGCCGTGCGTCCAGCGGACCGCCGCTTGGTCGATGGCGCTCGTGTCCTGCAGCAGCGCCTCGACGGCGTCGGGGACCGCCGCCAGGGCGGCGTGCAACGCCGCGTCGTCCGCCCAGACCGCCACCAAGCGCGCCAACACCATCATTTGGCTGGTGAACGTCTTGCTGGCCGCCACCGACGTCTCCTCGCCGGCGTGCAGCGACAACGCCCAGCGGGCGCCGCGCGCCAGGGAGCTGTCCTCCGGGTTCGCCACCGCGAGGGTCGGGACGCCGCGCGCCTCGAGCGCCCGCAACGCCGCGACGACGTCCTGGCTTTCGCCGGACTGGCTGACGCCGATCCCCAGGCCCCGCTCGGCGCGCAGCGGCGCGCCGGCGAGCGTCGGGAGGCTCGGCGGGATCGACGCGACCGGAATCCCGAGGACGGTGCCCGCCAGCCCGGCGAAGAAGGTGACGGCGTTGTCGCTGGAGCCGCGCGCGAGGGTGAGGACCGTGTGCGGGTCGTGCTCGGCGATCTCGCGCCCGACCCGCACGACCGCGTCGTCGGCGAGGACCCGTCGCAGCACGCCCGGTTGTTCGAAGATCTCGCGCTCGAGGTGGGTGGCGTCGCTCATGGGCGCCACGCTACCCCGGTCCGGCGTTCCGGGTCACCGTCGGGAGCGCCGCGCGCGCGTACCGTGCGGCCGTGAGCACGCCCGACGCCGTCGTGGTGGGGGCCGGCCCGAACGGCCTCGCCGCGGCGATCACCCTCGCGCGCGCCGGCCGGTCGGTGCACGTCCTCGAGCGCGCCGACGCGGTCGGGGGCGCCGCCCGCACCGCGGAGACGACCCTCCCCGGCCTCCGCCACGATCTCGGCTCCGCCGTCCATCCGTTCGGCGTCACGAGCCCGGCGTTCACCGCCTGGCCGTTGGCGGCGCACGGCCTCCGGTGGCTGCACCCCCCCACGCCGCTCGCGCACCCGCTGGACGACGCGCCCGCCGCCACCCTCGCCGCCGACCTCGACGCCACCGCGGACGCCCTCGGGGCGGACGCCGACGCCTGGCGGTTCCTGACCGGCCCCGCCACCCGCGACCTCGGGCGCCTCGCACCCGACGTCCTGGGGCCGCTCCTGCGCTGGCCGGCGTCACCGGTCGCCCTCGCACGCTTCGGGGTGCGCGGGCTGCCGCCCGCGGCGTGGCCGGCGCGGGCGCTGCGCACCGACGCCGCCCGCGCGCTGTGGGCCGGCCTCGCCGCGCACGCCGCACTGCCGTTCGGGGCGCCCGCGACGTCCGCTCCGGCGTTGCTGCTCGCGGCGATGGGGCAACGCGTCGGCTGGCCGTTCCCGCGCGGCGGGGCGGGCGCCCTCGCCGACGCCCTCGCCGCCTACCTGACGTCGCTCGGGGGGCGGGTGACGACCGGCGTGGAGGTGCGCGACCTGCGCGACCTTCCCCCCGCCCCGGTCCGCCTGCTGGACGTCACGCCCGCGACCTTCCTTCGCCTCGCGGGACCGGAGCGCCTACCGGCCGGGTACGTCCGCGCCCTGCGCCGCTACCGCCCGGGCGAGGGGGTCGTGAAGCTCGACTTGGCGGTGGAGGGGGGCGTGCCCTGGTCCGACCCGGCGGTGCACGCGGCCGGCACCGTGCACCTGGGCGGCCGGTTCGAGGCGATTCGCACGGCGGAGGCGGACGTCGCGGCGGGCCGCCTGCCGGCGGAGCCGTACGTGCTCGTCGCGCAGGCCGGGCGCTTCGACGCCAGCCGCCGGGCCGGCGACCTCGAGCCGGTGTGGGCGTACGCGCACCTGCCCCGCCGCCGGGTCGGGGACGGGGCGGCGGTCCGGACCCTCGCGGCGCGCATCGTCGAGCAGCTGGAGCGGGCGGCCCCCGGCCTGCGGGCGCGGGTGCGGGCGGAGCGGACGTGGGGCCCGGTGGACCTGGCGGCGGACAACCCGAACCTGGTGGGGGGCGACGTCGCGAACGGCGCGCCGACCCTGCGGCAGCTCGTCGTCCGCCCGAACCTGGCGCGCGTGCCGTACGCCACGCCGCTCCCCGGCACCTACCTGTGCAGCGCCGCGACGCCGCCCGGGCCCGGCGTGCACGGGATGGCGGGCGTGCGGGCGGCGGAGGCGGCGTTGCGGTGGGATTCGGCCCGCACGGCGTCGGGCGCGCCCGGTACACGCGCGGCGCGCCCACCGCGCTAGGGTCCGGTGTGAGCGAGTCCGAACGCATCGACGCCTTCGTCCGGGAGCGCTACCGCGCCTACGAGACCCTGACGAGCTGCCCCCCACCCCGCGAGGTCGAAGCCTGGTTCGACGACCTCGCGGGCGTCCTGTTTCCCGAGCACGCCACCCGCCGGCACGCGGACGCCGACGCCTTCGCGGCGTTCGTCGCCGACCTCGAGACGCGCCTGGCGCACCTGGTGGAGCGCTGCCCGCGCGGGACGTCCGACTTCGCGCAGCGGGTCGCGACCGCCTTCTTCGCCGACCTCGGCGAGCTGCACGCCGCGCTGGAGCTGGACGTCGACGCCGCCCTGCGCGGCGACCCCGCGGCGCAGAACCGCGACGAGGTGGTCCGCACCTACCCCGGCGTGCGGGCGGTCGTCGCGCACCGCGTCGCGCACGCCCTGTGGCGCCGCAAGGTGCCGTTGATGGCGCGCATGATCGCGGAGTACGCCCACCGGCACACCGGCATCGACATCCACCCCGCCGCCCGCATCGGCGCGCGCTTCTTCGTCGACCACGGGACCGGCGTCGTGATCGGCGCGACCGCCGTCGTCGGCGACGACGTGAAGCTGTACCAGGGCGTCACGCTCGGTGGGTTGAGCGTCCGCAAGGAGGACGCCGACCTCAAGCGCCACCCGACGCTCGGCGACCGGGTCGTCGTCTACGCCGGCGCGACGGTGCTGGGCGGCGACACCGAGGTCGGGCACGACAGCGTGATCGGCGGGAACGTGTGGCTCACCCGGTCGGTGCCGCCCCACACGAAACTGACGTACAAGGCGTCGCTCCGCGAGGAACCCACGAACGACCCCGACGTCGTCGAGATCGGTTAGGCCCCGGGCCGCGCCGCCCAGGCGGCGTCCAGGTCGGCGGGGTCGAACGGGTACGTCGCGCCGTCGCGGAGGTTCACGAGTCGCGCGACCGGATCGACGCCCAACGCCCGCCGGACCGCTTCGCGGTACGTCGCCAACTGAAACGCGTAGCGTCCCGGATGCATCGTCCGGTCGGTCTTGTAGTCGTCCAGCGTCCACGTCCCGTCGGCGAGGTACAGCCGGTCGATGACGCCCTGCCACACCTGCGCGCCGTCGGGGAGGACGACCGGCCACTCGCGCAGGTCCCGCTCGCGCGCCTCGAGGGGGGGCAGCGGGCCCCCCAGCAACCCCCGGTAGGTCCGCAGCATGGCGCGCACCTCCTCGAGCAACCGCGCCTGCTCGTCGGGTTCGTAGGGGAACATCACCTCCTGCGCGCGCAGGAGGTCCATCTCCACGGCGTCGTCCGGATCGGCGTCGCGGCGGATCGCGTCGTGCAGGAGCGTCCCCACCGCCACCGCCTGCCCGGGGAGGCGCCCCTCCTCGCGCGCCGCCCCCGGCGGAATCGGTTCGGCCGGCCCGTCCTCCGCCGCGGGGGCGGACGGCGTGCCGGGCGCGGCCGGCTGCAGGGCGGCCCCTCCGCCTCCGTCCTCCGCCCCCCGCACGCGCGAGGGGCTCTCGACCGGCGGGAGGTCGCCGGCGGGGAACGCCGCCCGGGTCCACGGCGCCTCGGCGAGGGGGGCGGCCTCCCCCTCCGGCGGGGCGTCCGCCGCGACCGGCGGCGACGCGCCGTCGGCCGGCAACGGATGGACGGCGAGGAGGATGCCGTCGGCGTCGCGGGGGGCGGCGTCGGGCCCGACCCGCATCGCGGCGAGCGACGCCGCCCACCCCTGCGGACCGCGGTCGGGCACGCTGCCGGTCAGGATCAGGACGGTGCGCGCCCGCGACGCCGCGACGTACAACAGCCGCGACGCCTCCTGCCGGGCGCGCTGCAGGTCCGCCTCCCGGGCGGCGTCGAAGCCCGGCCCGCCGGGGAGGTGCACGGCGCCGTCCACGACGTGCAGCGGCTCCGGCCGCCCGCCGCCCTGCGCGCCGACGTCGGCGACGGCGACCAACGGCCACTCGAGGCCCTTCGACCCGTGCACCGTGACGAGGGTGACGCCCTCGCCCTCGGCGGGGACGTCGCCCGCCTCCTTCGCGCGGCGCGACAACAGGTCGAGGCGTTCGAGGAGCACCTCCAGCGCACCGGGCGGGCGTTCGGCGATCTCGAACAGCAACGCGTCGACGTTGTCGCGCTGCCGCGCATCGAGCCGGTCGACGAACCGTTCGCCGTCCAGGAACGGTTCGCGCAGCAGGCGCCGGAGCGCCCCGAGCGGCCCCGCGCGGACCGCCTCGCGGGTCGCGTCGAGGCGGGCGGCGACGTCGGGGTGCGCCTCGCGCAGGACGGCGAGGGGATCCTCGGCGCGAACGATCGCATCGATCGCGTCCGGCGTCCGCCCCCCGAACGGGCCGCGCAACCAGGGGGCGAGGCTGGGGCCGGTCGGCTCGATCCCCACCCGAAGGGCGTGCACCAGGTCGCGGATCTCGCTGCGTTCGTAGTACCCGCGGCCCTGCCGCAGGACCGCCGGCACCCCGTGCGCCGCGAGCGCCTCGCGCACCCGCTCCAGGCCGGCGTAGTTGCGGGCGAGGACCGCCATGTCCGACCAGGGGATCGCGTCGCGCTCGTGCGCCACCCGGAGGCGTTCGGCGAGGACGGCCGCCTCGTGCGGCCGGAGGTCCGGCAGCCGCGGCGCGCCGGTCACCCAGTGGATCTCGACGCGGCCGTGGACGTCGGCCTGCGCGCCGGCGGGCTCGACCGGCGGCGCCTCGTCCGGCCCGAAGCCCTCCCCCCGGCCGGCGAGGGTGCGCGTCAGGGCGTTCAGGAAGCGCGTCACGAGCGCCGCGTGGCGGCGGGTGCGGGTGAGCGGCTCGAGCGCCTCGCCGTGCGCGAGGGCGGTGCGGAACACCTCGACGTCCGCCTGACGGAAGCCGTAGATCGACTGCTTCGGGTCGCCGACCACCTCGACCTCGACGCCGGCCGCCTCGAGCGCCGCGAAGAAGCGGCCCTGCACCGGGTTGACGTCCTGGTACTCGTCCACGATCACGAGCGGCGCGCGGGCGGCGAGGCGGGCGCGGGCGGCGGGCACCTCGACCATCGCCAGGGCGCGCCGTTCGATCTCCGCCGGCGCGAGCCGCGCCGCACCGATCCGCGCCTGGTAGCGCCCGTACGCCGCGCGGTAGAGCGCCAGCAGGTCGGCCGCGTCCGCGTCGTCGGGGGCGGGCGCGAGGGTGGGCGCGAGGGAGCGCTGCCGGAACAGCACGCCCGCCAGCGCCGCCGCCCGCCCCGCCAGGCGGGTGGCGGGGCCGTGGAGGGGGTGCTCCGGGTCCTCGGCGAGGAGGAGGACCGCGGCGAACTCCTCGTCGAACGTCGCCTGCGCCTCCCACGGCGGCAGCGTCCCGAACGCCGGATCCAGCCCCAACTGCGGTGCGGAGAGGCGCAAGCCCGACGCCATGAAGCCGTGGATCGTCGTCAACGTCGCCCCGTCGCGCTCGCGCCGGGCGCGCTCGACCGCCTCCCGTGCGGCGGGGTCGAGGCGGACCAGGTCGAGGTAGCGGCCCTCCTCCAGCAGCACGTCGAGGCCCTCCCCGACCCGCTCGCGGAGCTCCGCCGCGGCGGCGCGCGTGAAGGTGACGCCGGCGATGCGGCGCAGCGGGGTGCCCCCCTGGATGGCCTCCAGGAACCGCGCGACGAGGCGGGTCGTCTTGCCGGTCCCGGCCGAGGCGACGCGGACCCTCACCGGACGCCCTCGCGACACAGGTCGAAGACGGGGCAGTCGCGGCAGGCGAACCCGGGCGAGGCGGTCACCTCGCCGGCGTGCCACGGCGGAAGCGCCTCGCGCACCTCGCGTACGGTGCGCTCCATCCGGCCCCAGGCCTTGCGGATCGGGCCGCGTTCCGGCCAGTCGACGGGGGCGTCGCCGACCGGCCACAGGCGGAAGCGCACCGCGCGGACGTCGCGGCGCGCCAGCAACTGCGCGCCCGCCCACCCGAGCTCCGGGTGGGCGTCGAACGCGGCCTCCGCCGCGTCGTCGTCCGCCGCCCGGCCGGGCGCCAGGAACCGCACGAGGGTCGCTTCGCCCGCCTCCCGCCGGGCGGCGTCGAGCCGGGCGGGGACGCCGCTCTCGGGGTCGCGCAGGCGGACGGCGAAGGTGAGGTCGGCGAGCGGTTCGGCGTACGCGTCGAGCCAGGTCGCGAACGCGGGGTGGTCCTCCGCGAGCGAACGCAGGTCGGGGGGCGTCCAGGCGTCGCGCTCGAGCAGCGCCCGGCGGAGCGCCGCCCAGGCGGGCGGCGCGTCGTCGCGGGGGAGGTGCCGTTCGCCCCACGCCCGCACGCCGCAGGTGGCGTACGTCACCAGGCGGGGGACGTCGGGCGGCCCGAGGTCGACGGGCGCGTCGGGCGGCCGCCAGCGGCGGCCCTCCCCCAGCTCGAGGGCGCTGGCGGCCGGCCGCTCGGGGGGCGGCGTCGGCGCGCCGCCCAGCAACGCCGCGTCGGGGGTGGTGGGCCCGCCCCCGTCGCCGGCGGCGACGGTGATCGTGACGACGTCCCCGCGCGCCCGTAACGCCGCCCCCGCCGCGTCCCGCCCCGCGCGGAAGCGGACCGGGAGGGCCGGACCGGCGAAGGCGTCGGGCCAGGCGACCCGCGCGTCCTCCGCGACGAAGTAGTCCTCCCGTTCGGGGGGCAGGTGCGCGCCGTCGGTCGCGCCGAGGATCCAGACCCGCGCGAAGCGGCGTCCCGCGATCTGGTCGGCGTGCAGCAGCGCGACGCCGGCAGGGGGGCGTTCGCGGGGGGCGTCCTCCTGCAGGAGCGCCGCCCACCAGGCGCGCACGTGCGCGCCGCCGTCCCCGGCGCCGGCGACCCGGCGGGCTTCGGCGAGGCGCTGCAGGGCGTGCTCCCGGAACGCCGTGCGGGCCTCGGGGTCGTCGCCCGCACCGGCCGCGCCCTCCCCCGGGTCGCCGCCGACGTCGTTCCCGGCCTCGCCCCCCGCTTCGCCGCCCCCCTCGTTCCCGGCCTCGCCCCCCGCTTCGCCGCCGCCCTCGCCCGGAGGCGCGTCCGCGGGGGCGTGCACCGCCGCCCAGGCGGCGTCGACCAGGCCGGCGCCCCAGGCGAGCAGGTCGGCGTCGGGAGCGGGCTCGAGGGCGTCGCTCCAGGCGCGCCAGCGCTCCCCCTCGCCGCGGTCCTCGGCGAGGCGTAGGAGGGCGTCGCGGCCCGCGACGCCGGCCGCGAGGGCGGCCGCCCCGAGCGCGCGGAGGTCGGGCACGCCCAGCAGGCGGCCCGGGGTCGGGGCGTCCCCGAGTTCGAGCAGGTCCAGGAGCCGCCGGCCCTCGGGCGTGTCGGCGAGGCCCCGCGGGGTTTCGTCCATCAGCCCGACGCCCGCTTCGCGGGCGAGCGTCGCGACGGCGCGGGCGCGCCCGGGGGGCGCCACGATCGCCAGGTCCAGGGGGTCGGCGCCGGCGGCGAGGGTGGCCTTGACGTCGCGCAGGACCCAGCGGGCCTCCGCGACGGGGTTGGCGAAGGCGTGCCGGCGGACGTCGACGTCGTCGCGGGCCGGGAGGACGGTGGCGGGCGTCCGGCCGGGCGGCGGCACCGCCACCGCGAGGCGGACCGGGACGTGGCGAGCGAGGGCGTCGGCGAGGCGAAGTTCGGCGGGGGCGACCTCGTCGACGCCGTCGAGGAGCACCCGGTCGGGGAGGAGCGCCGCGGTGGCGGGGGCGAGGTCGCCCTCGAGGACGACCGCCGCCTCGCGGCGGAAGTCGTCGTAGTCCCACGCGTCGCCCTTGAGGGTCTCGTAGCGGTGGTGCACCCGCCGCAACCGGGCGACCTCCGCATCGTCGCCGGGGAGGCGACCTGCGGCGACGCCGTACGCCTTGGCTTCCGCGATGGCGCGCGCGAAGAGGCGCGCTTCGCCGGGGGTGGGGGGGTCGCTGCGGTCCTCGAGCAACGCCGCGCCGACGGTCGCGAGGCGACCGCTGCCGGTCAGCAGGGGTTGGAGGCGGCGGGCGTCGGAGAGGACGCGGTAGGCGAGCTGTTGCCAGGTGAGGACCTCGACGCCGAGCATCGGGCCGTCGCGCACGAGGGTGCGAAGGACGTGCGCGCGTTGGTCGCCGCGCCCCACCCACCAGACGCGCTCGCCGGCCTCCGCGGCGGCGCGCGCGTCCGCCGTCAGGAGGTGGGTCTTGCCCGCCCCCGGGGGGCCGACGAGGAGGTCCAGGCTCACGGGGGGAGGATACCGGGGGGCGCCGCCGACCGGCGGACCCGGAGATGCGTCCGCGCGCCGCCCCACGGGCGGCTCACCCGACGAGCAGCGCCCCTCCGAGGTCGTCGGGGTCGGTGAGGGGGAGGCGGCAGGCGAAGCCCTCGCACACCCAGGCGGCGGCGCGACCGTCGACGGTCGTGCGGCCTTGGGTGAGCGGACCGTCGTCCGGGGTGGGGGCGCGCTGCACGATCCAGCCGTCGAGGGGGCGCGCGGCGACCGCGGCCCAGAGCTCCGCGCCGCCGGCATCGTCGGGGCCCGTGACCGCCACCTCGCGCGGTGGGGCGCGCATCACGTCCAACAGGTAGAGGGCGCTGGCGAGCGCCTGCGGGTGCTTCGCCGCGCCGTCGGCGAGGGGGGCGACGACCCCCCGCGCCCAGGCTTCGCGGTCCCCGTCGCCGGTCCGGCGGGCGACCCGCCACACGAGCTCCGCGGCGGCGAGGGCGTCGGAGGGTTGCGGACCGTCGACGACGCTGCGCGGTGCGACGCGGAGCGGGCCGTCCGCGTCGCGGGCGTCCTGCGCGACCGACGTCGGGTGGCCGTCCTCGTCGCGGAACGCCGCCCAGATGCGGTCGGCGTGGACGTCGGCGGCGGCGAGCCAGCGGGGGTCGCCGTCGGCGTGGTGGAGCTCGAGCAGGGCGAGGCCGAACGAGGCGTGGTCCTCGAGGAGGGCGGGGAGGCCGACGCGGCCGGCGTGCGCACGCCGCCACCAGGTCCCGTCGCCGGCCGGGAAGCGGGCGAGGGCGGCGTCCGCCGCGCCGCGCGCGAGGTCGAGCCAGCGGGGTTCCTCGAGCAGCCGGGCGGCGCGCGCGAGGCCTTGGATGGCGAGGCCCTGCAGGCTCAGCAGCACCTTGTCGTCGCGGGCGGGGCGGGGGCGGCGGGAACGGACGCCGTGCAGGAGCATGCGGAGCGCCTCGAGGCGGCGGTCGGCGTCGACGTCGGTGGTGTCGAACCGGTCGGCGAGGGTGGCGGCGTCCGCCGCCTCCCGCAGGACGTTGGCGCCCTCGAAGGGGCCGGCGTCGACGACCCCGAACGCGGCGCGCGCGAAGGGGACCTCCGCCTCGCCGTACGCCTCGGCGACGGCGGCGTCGAACGCCCGTCCGGTCCAGGCGTAGAAGGCGCCCTCGCGCGAGCGGCCGTCCTCGTCGAGGCTGTCGGCGTCGAGGGCGGTGGCGAAGGCGCCGTCCTCGAGGCGCATCTCCGCTTCGAGCCAGGCGACGATCGCGCCTGCGGCGCGGGCGTGCGCGGTCGTCCCGGTCGCGAGGTACGCCTCGGCGAAGCGGGGCAGCAGTTGGGCGTTGTCGTAGAGCATCTTCTCGAAGTGCGGGACCGCCCAGGCGGCGTCGGTGGCGTACCGCGCGACGCCCCCCGCGAGCGGGTCGGTGATGCCGCCGCGGTGGAGGGCGGTGAGGGTGCGCTCGGCGAGCGCGATCGCCTCGGGTTCGGGGCGGGTGGTGAGCCACCGGAGGGCGGCGTGCGGGGGGAACTTCGGTGCGTCCCCGAACCCGCCGTGGCGGGGGTCCTCCTGGGCGGCGAGGGCGGCGAGGGCGTCGGCGGAGGGGTCGGGGAGCGCCGCCTCGCGGGGGGCGGGGTCGACGCGGGGGGTGGGGGCCGCCATGCCGCGGCGGACGTGCGCCTCGAGGGTGGCGGCGTCCTCCAGGAGCGCCTCGCGGCGGTCGGTCCAGGCCTCGAAGATGGCGTCGAGGACGCGGCGGAAGGAGGGGATGCCGGGGCGTTCGGTGGCGGGGAAGTAGGTGCCGGCGAAGAAGGGGCGGCCGTCGGGGTCGGCGACGGCGGTCAACGGCCAGCCGCCGTGCCCGCGCATCGCCTGCAACGCCGCCATGTAGACCGCGTCGACGTCGGGGTGTTCCTCGCGGTCGATCTTGATCGCGACGAAGCGGTCGTTGAGGTGCGCGGCGAGCTCCGGGTCGCGGAACGACTCGCGCTGCATGACGTGGCACCAGTGGCAGGTGGCGTAGCCGATGGAGACGAGGACGGGGACGTCGCGGCGGCGGGCTTCGGCGAAGGCGTCGGCGCCCCAGGGCCGCCAGTCGACGGGGTCGTCGGCGTGCTGGAGGAGGTAGGGGCTGGCGGCGTCCGCGAGGGCGTTCATGACCGGAACGCTAGCAACGGTTCGCGCTCCGTCGCGTCGGGTAGCCTCGCGCCATGGACGTGAGTGCGATGCGGACCGACTACCGTCGTGGGGCGTTGGACGCGGACGCCTTGGGGGACGACCCGCTGGCGGCGTTGGCGACCTGGATCGAGGCGGCGGCGGAGGCCGGCGCGGAGGAACCCAACGCCATGGCGCTGGCGACGGTGTCGGCGGAGGGCGTGCCGTCGGTGCGGTTCGTGTTGTGCAAGGGCGTCACCCCGGCGGGGGCGGACGACGACGGGACGAACGACGGGACCCGTGACGGGGGCGGGCGGGGGGCGGTGCGCTTCTTCACGAACTACGAGAGCCGCAAGGCGGCCGACCTGGATGCGACGGGGGTGGCGGCTGCGACGTTCTGGTGGGACCGCCTGGAGCGGCAGGTGCGGCTCGAGGGGTCGGTCGCGCGGTTGGATGCGGCGGCGTCGGACGCCTACTTCGCCTCCCGTCCGCGCGGCAGTCGGGTGGGGGCGTGGGCGTCGCCGCAGGGCCGGGAGGTGGAGGACCGCGAGGCGCTGGAGCGCTTGGCGGCGGAGGCGGAGGCCCGCTTCGAGGGGACCGACGAGGTGCCCCGCCCGCCGTTCTGGGGCGGGTACGTGCTCACGCCGACGTACGTGGAGTTCTGGCAGGGGCGCTCCAGCCGCCTGCACGACCGGATCGCCTACGCCTGGGAGGCGGGTGGCTGGCGCACGTCGCGGTTGGCGCCGTAGGCGGTTCGGCTTCCCCAGCGACGCCTGCGAGCGCGCGCCCCGCCGGAGCGGGGCGCGCGTCGTTCGGGTGGGGTGTGGGGCGGGCGTCAGTCGCTGGCGTCGTCGTCGCCCATGGGGGCGGGGGCGGCGCCGTCGGTGGGCGAGGGCAGGCGCTCGGGGAACGTCTCGACGTCGGCGGCTTCGATGAGCGCGTCGACGTCCGCCTGCGTCGCTTCGCTGAGCAGTTGCCCGCGGAGCGCCGCTTGGACCTCCTCGAACGGCTGGACGCCGGCCTCGCGGACCTCCTCGACGAGGATGACGTGCTGGCCGAACTGCGTCTCGACGGGGCCGACGACCTCGCCGGCCTCGGCGGCGAAGGCGGCCTCCTCGAAGGGGGCGACCATCATGCCGCGCTCGAAGCACCCGAGGTCGCCGCCGTCGGGGCCGCTGGGGCCGGTGCTGCGTTCGGCGGCGAGGGTCGCGAAGTCGGCGCCACCGTCGAGCTCCGCGAGGACGCTTTCGGCGTCCTCGACGCTCTCGAGCAGGATGTGGCGGGCGCAGACCTGCGCGCCGGTCGTGAACTCGTCCTGGCGGGCCTCGTAGGCGGCGCGGACGTCGGCGTCCTCGACGCTCTGTTCCGCCTCGACCGCTTCGAACAGGCCGCGGATGCGTTCGTCCTCCTCGAACAGGGTACGGAGCATCGCTTCGCTGCCGATGCCGCTGTCCTGCAGGAGGGTCTCGAACGCCGCGTCGTCGGGCAGGCCGTCCTTGGCCTGATCGATGCGGGCCTGCACCGCGTCGAGGTCCGGTTCGATGCCGCGCGCGTCGGCGGCGGCGAGGAGGGCGAACTCCTGACCGCGCTGCTCGAGGTACTGCGGCGCGAAGCTGGCGAGTTGCGCGCGGAGTTGGTCGGTGAGGGGGGTGCCCTGTTGCGCGGCGAGGCTGCGCAGGGCGATCTCGAAGCGTTGCTCGAACTCCGAGAGGGTTTCGGTCTGCTCGCCGAGGCGGACGACGACGGGGTCGTCGGCGTCCTGGGCGAGGGCGAACGGGGCGGTGAGGACCGCGAGGAGGGCGAGCGTGAGGATCGGGAAACGTCGCATCGGGGGCGACCCTAGCAGGGGCGGGGGATGAGAGGTGTGAGGTGCTGCGGCGCCCGCGCGTTCAGTCGGTGGACTCCCGGGCGGCCTCGGCGGGCGTGGCGCCCGCGACCGTGGCGTCGGCGGCGTCGAACGCCCGCGCGAGCTGCTTGGCGATGGCGCGGGAGCCGGCGGGGGAGGGATGCACGCCGTCGCGGTCGTAGTTCGCGGGGCGGCTCGGGTCGAGCGCCGCCCGTCCGTCGATCACGACGACGCCGGGATCGCGGCCTGCGAGGCGGGCGAAGCGTTCGCGCATGACGGCGGCGTCGTCGCCGCAGCGGCCGAACGGGAAGGGGGCGCGGGGGAGGACGTCGTGGTAGCTCCAGAGCGCGACGGCGGCGCCGTCCTGGCGGATGCGGGTGACGAGGTCGGCGACGACGCCGCTGCGCGCGTCGGGGGCGAGGAGGCGGTCGAGGGTCGGGTCGCACGGCCCGCAACCGCAGCGGCCGACGAGGTCGTTGGCGCCGCCCTGCACGACGACCCACGTCCAGTCGTCGGGGGCGTAGCCGGCCCCGATGCGTTCGCGTTCGGGCCCGAGCAGGGTGGCGCCCGGGACCGCGCGGGAGGTGACGCGCCCGCCGCGCACGTCGCGGAGCGCGTCGGCGACGGAGGCGCCCTCGTCCTCGTTCCAGGCCATGACGCTGTCGCCGAGGATCAGGACGTCGCCCGAGGTCGGGCGCGGGGCGGGGGCGGCCCCGTCGCCGCCGCCGCCGCCGTTCGGGGCGCAAGCACCGATCGCGACCAGGAGGAGGGGGAGGAGGAGGAGAAGGGAGGCGGCGCCGCGCGTCACGCCGCGTCGCTCTCGCTGGCGTCGTCGACCTTCGCACCGTCGGTCCCGTGGGCGGCGAGGGTGCGGTAGGCCTCGCGTTGGGCGTCGTCGAGGGTCGCGGGGACGCTCACGCGGAGGTGGACGTGTTGGTCGCCGCGCCCCCCACCCTTCGTCGGCCAGCCCTGGCCGCGGAGGCGGAGGACCCGCCCGCCGGAGCTGCCGGGGGGGATGGTGAGGTCGACGGGGCCGGCGAGGGTGGGGACCTCGACGCTTCCGCCGAGCGCGGCGAGGTGGTCGGGCACCGCGATGGTGGTGTGGACGTCGTCGCCGTCGAGGCGCAGCCCGCCGGAGGGGCGGAGGCGGATCTTGAGGTGCAGGTCGCCGCCGCTGGGGGCCTGCCCGCGGAGGCGGAGGGTGGTGCCGGGGCGCACGCCGGCGGGGACGGTGACGGTGACGCGGCGTCCCCCGACGGTGATGGCGACCTCGCCGCCGTGGTAGGCGCGGTGCAGGTCGAGGGCGAGGTCGCCCTCGGCGGGGGCGGGCGCCGCGGCGCGCGCGCCGCGCAGGTCGGCGAACGGGTCGCCGCCGACGCGGGCGCCGCCGGGGGCGCCGGCGAAGCCGCCGCCCATCCCGGCGCTCCCGCCGAAGAGGCTTTGGAAGAAGTCGCTGAAGCCGGCGAAGGTGTCGGGGTCGACGTTCGTCCACACCTGCCCGCCGCCGGGCGCGCCGGCGAAGCCGCCGCCCTGGGGCGGCACCCGTCCGGTGCGGCCGTAGGCGTCGTACACCTTGCGCTTCTCGGGGTCGGAGAGGGCGGTGTACGCCTCGTTGATCTCCTTGAAGCGGTCCTCCGCGCTGGGGTCGTCGGGGTTGCGGTCGGGGTGGTGCTTGGCGGCCGCCTTGCGGTAGGCGCGTTTGATGTCGTCCTGGCTGGCGTCGCGCGAGACGCCGAGCACGTCGTAGTAGTCCTTGAAGTCGGCCACCTCGTCCCTCCCTTCCTCGAGCGCGGGTGCGGGCCCGGCGGGGCCGGTGCGGCCGCCGGGGTCAGTCCTGGTAGACGACGACGCGGGCGGGCCGGACGAGGCGCTCGCCGCGCACGTAGCCGGCCTCGAACACCTGCGCGATGGTGCCGGGCGTGCCGTCCTCGCCGGCCGGGACGCTGGAGAGCGCCTCGTGCCGGTCGGGGTCGAACGTCTCGCCGACCTCGCCGACGCGGTCGATGCCGAGCTTGCCGAGTTCCCGCTCGAGGCCCTCCATCACGCCACGGACCCCGGGCACGATGTCGGCGGGGTCGCCCTGGTCGGCGGCCTCGAGGGCGCGCCGGAGGTCGTCGGCGACCTGCATGACGGGGAGGACGGCGGCGTCGAAGCCGGCGTCGCGGGCGCGGGCCTCCTCGCCGGCGGCGCGGCGCCGGACGGTGTCGAGCTCGGCGCGGGCGCGGAGCGCCCGGTCGCGTTCGGTCTCGAGGGCGGCCTGGGCCTCCTCGAGTTGCGCCTGCACGATGGCGATCTCGTTGCGGAGGATCGCCGCTTCGTCGTCGCCGGACGGCGCGTCGTCGGGGGCGGCCGCGCCGGCCGCCGGAGCGTCGGGCTCGGCGGCCGGGGGGGTGGCGGGCTCGGCCTCGGGGGCCGGGACGTCGTCGGGGCGGGGCTCGTCGTTCACGCGCTCACCCGGCCGGCTTGAAGTCGGCGTCGACGACGTCGTCCTCGTCGCCCTCGGAGGTCGCCTCGGTCGCTTCGGCGTCGGCGGTCTCCGCCTCGTCCTCGGCGGGGGCGGTGGCGGCCTGGAAGGTCTGCAACGCCTCGGCGAGGGCCTGCGTCAGCTCCTCGTAGCGGTCCTTCTCGACGTTGGGGTCGTCGACCGCCTTGGCGGTCTCGTCGATCGCCTCCTGGAGGGGCTGCTTCTGGTCGTCCGTCGCGCTCTCGGTCTCGTCGAGGATCTTCTGCGCTTGGGTGCGCATGGAGTCGGCGGCGTTGCGGGCTTCGGCGACCTCGCGGAACTTGGCGTCCTCGTCGGCGTGGCGTTCGGCGTCCTGGACCATCCGTTCCACCTCGTCCTCGGCGAGGGTGGTGGTGTTCTGGATGGTGATGCTGGCCTCCTTGCCGGTCGACTTCTCGCGGGCGGAGACGTTCAGGACGCCGTTGGCGTCGATGTCGTAGGTGATCTCGATCTGCGGCATGCCGGCGGGCATGGGCGGGATCTCCTCGAGCTTGAACTTGCCGAGCGACTTGTTCTCGCGCGCCATGCTGCGTTCGCCCTGCAGGACGTGCACCTCGACGCCGGTCTGGTTGGCGTCGGCGGTGGTGAACGTCTCGGTCTTGCGGACCGGGACGGTGGTGTTGCGTTCGATGAGGGTGGTGAACACGCCGCCCTTCGTTTCGACGCCGAGGCTGAGGGGGGTGACGTCGAGCAGGACGATGTCCTCGACGTCGCCCTTGAGGACGCCGGCCTGGATCGCCGCACCGAGCGCGACGACCTCGTCGGGGTTGACCGACTGGTTGGGGGCCTTGCCGAGCATCTCCTGGACGACGTCCTTGACGGCGGGCACGCGGGTGGAGCCGCCGACGAGGATGACCTCGTCGACGTCGCCCTTGGCGATGTCGGCGTCGGACAGGGCGTCCTCGACCGGCTTGCGGAGGCGCTTGAGCAGCGGCGCGATGAGGTCCTCGAAGGTGCTGCGGGTGAGCTTCTTCTCGAGGTAGAGCGGGGCGTTGCTGCCGGGGTCCATGGCGATGAAGGGCAGGCTGATCGTCGTTTCGGGCAGGCCGGAGAGTTCGATCTTGGCCTTCTCCGCCGCCTCGATCATGCGCTGCAGCGCCTGCTTGTCCTTCTTGAGGTCGACGCCGTACTCCTTCTGGAAGTCCTCGGCGAGCCAGTCGACGATGGCGTAGTCGAAGTCGCTCCCGCCGAGGTGCGTGTCGCCGTGGGTGGAGCGGACCTCGAACACCCCTTCGCCGACCTCGAGGACGGAGACGTCGAACGTCCCGCCGCCGAAGTCGAAGACGAGGACGGTTTCGCTGCCCTTCTTGTCGAGGCCGTAGGCGAGGGCGGCGGCGGTGGGTTCGTTGACGATGCGCAGGACCTCGAGGCCGGCGATCTTGCCGGCGTTCTGGGTCGCTTCGCGTTGGGCGTTGTTGAAGTAGGCGGGGACGGTGATGACCGCTTCGGTGATCTTCTCGCCCAGCTGGTCGCTGGCGTCGGCGACGAGCTTGCGGAGGATCATGGCGCTGATCTCCTCGGGGCTGTGGAGGTCGTCGCCGACCTTGAAGCGGACCCCGCCGTCGTCGGCCTTGACGACCTCGTAGGGGGCGCGTTCGACCTCGCTGGCGACCTCCTCCCAGGTGCGGCCCATGAAGCGCTTGATCTCGAAGAGGGTGCCCTGCGCGTTGAGGACGGCTTGGCGTTTGGCGACCTGGCCGACGAGGCGCTGGTCGTCCTTGAAGGCGACGACGGAGGGGGTGGTGCGGGCGCCCTCGCCGTTGACGAGGACGGTCGGTTCACCGCCCTCCATTCGTGCGATGACGCTGTTGGTGGTTCCGAGGTCGATGCCGACGGCGTTGCCCATGGGGGGCCTCCATTCGTGGTGCGGGAATCGCGTGCGCGGCGCGCACGGCGCGCCCGCCGACCCTCAGGTTCGTTGAGGGGGGCGGACGCAAGGTGTCTGGAAGGAAGGGTAGCAGGGCCGTCGGCACCCTGTCAACAGATGTGAGCGTACTCGACTCAACCTTGGCGGGGGGTGCCCCGCGCGCGCCGCGCCCCCGCCGCTAGGCGACGACGACGTCCGGCGCGCGCCGCAGCAACGCATCCACCAACGCCGTCGTCGGCGCCGGCACGCCCTGCGCCGCCGCCCGCGCCAGCAACCCGCCCGACATCGCCTCGAGCTCGAGCGGTCGCCCCTGCGCCCGATCGACCTGCATCGACGTGCGGATCGCCTCGAACCCCCGCATCAACGCCATGCGCGACGCGACGTCGTCCTCGCCGAGCGCCACGCCGCTGGCGACGCCCACCGCGTGCACCTCGCGCATGATCCCCTCCACCACCGGCGCGTACGCCGGGTCGTCGACCAACGCCCGCGTCTCCAGGTCCAGCAACGCCGACAACGGGTTCAGCGCGACGTTGATCATCCACTTCCGCCACAGCTCCGTCTCGATGCGCTGCGTCGCCGTCGCCGGCACCCCCGCCCGCTCCAGCACGTCGGCGAGGTCCTGCGCGACGTACGGATCCGCCTCCCCGCGCCGCCCGTCCGGCCACGGCCCCAGCACCACCCGCGCGTCGCCGCGCGCCACGACGTGACCCGGCGCCTCGACGTGCGCGCCGACCTCGACCGCCAACCCACCGAACGTCCGCGCGCCGCCCACGACCTCCGCGATCCAGGCTTCGGCGTCCACGCCGTTCTGCAGCGACACGACCGGCGCCGTCCCGCGCGCCAACCACGCCGAGGCCCCCGCCAACCACCCCGGCAGCGCGTGCGTCTTGAGCGTCACCAGGATCGCGTCGAACGCGTCCGGGTCGCGCTCCCCGAGGAGGGCGGCGTCGTCGATCGCGTCGACCGGCCCCTCGAACGTGAAGGTCGGGTGCTCGACGCGCAGGCCGCGCTCCTGCATCGCCGCCAGGTGCGCCCCGCGCGCGGTGAACGTCACCGTCTCCCCGATTGCGGCGAGGCGCGTGCCGTACGTCGAACCGATCCCCCCGGCCCCCACGATGAGCCAATGCATGCCGCCAGCCTACCCACCGTCGTACCGTGACCGGGCGGGACGCCCCCGCGCGAGGAGGCACCATGCAGTACCTGATCCTGGCCTACGACGCCCCCGACGCCCTCGACCGCCGCATGCGCGTCCGCCCCACCCACCTCGAGAACCTCCAGCCGCTCGTCGAGGCGGGCCGCGTCGCGATCGGCGGCGTGATGCTCGCCGAGGACGGCGAAACGATCCGCGGCTCGATGCTCGTCGTCGAAGCGGAAGGCGAGGACGCCGTCCGCGCCCTCGTCGACGACGACGTCTACACCAAGGAGGGGGTCTGGGAGCGCGTCGAGATCACCCCGTTCCGCCGGTCGGTGTGAACCACGCCCCACGTTCGTGCTAGGGTCGCGCCGCAGTCACAATCCGCACGACCCGAAAGGACGGTTCCCATGATCCGACGCCTCGCAGGTCTCCTCGCCGTCGTCGCCCTCGCCGTGGGTGCGGCCCAGGCCCAGGACGAGCTCGTCATCGCCTTCCAGGGCGGCGCCGCGACGCTCGACCCGATGATGCGCAACGAGACGACCACCATCTCCTGGCAGCGCCACATCTTCGACAACGTCACCGCCTTCGACCGCGAAGGGAACGTCGTCCCCGGCATCGCCACGAGCTGGGAGAACGTCGACCCGACCACCTGGCACTTCGAGATCCGCCAGGGCGTCACCTTCCACGACGGCACCCCCATGACCGCCGAGGACGTCGCCTTCAGCATCGACCGCGCCGCGACCCACCCGATGAGCGAAATGCGCGGCGGCCTGAGCACCTTCGAGGCGGCGACCGCCCTCGACGCCGACACGGTCGAGGTCACCACGACCGCGCCCGACCCGTTGATGCCCGCCAACCTCGACTACGTCCGCGTCATCCCGCAGGCGCTCATCGAGGAGGTCGGCGAGGAGGCGTTCGCGGAGAACCCGGTCGGGACCGGCCCCTACGTCTTCCAGGATTGGCTCGCCGAGGACTACCTGCAGCTCGAAGCGAACCCCGACTACTGGGGCGGCGCGCCGGCGTACGACGACGTCCGCCTGACCGCCATCCCCAACGGCGCGACGCGCGTCGCGGCGCTGCTGTCGGGCGAGGTCGACATGGCCGTCACCGTCCTCCCGCAGGACGTGCCGCGCGTCGAAGCGGCGAGCGACGCCTACGTCAGCCAGGTCCCCGGCCTGCGCGTGATCTACCTGGCGCTCGACGACGTCCGCGAGGACACGCCCGGCATGAGCGAACCCAACCCGTTCCTCGATACCCGCGTCCGCCAGGCGGTGTTCCACGCCATCGACATGGACACGATCGCCGACCGCATCATGAGTGGCGCCTCGACCCCCGCCTCGCAGTTCCTCGCCCCCTTCAACGAAGGCTACGTCGAGGACCTCGAGCGGCCCGCCTACGACCCCGACCGCGCCCGTGAACTGCTCGCGGAGGCCGGCTACGAGGACGGCTTCACCGTCCGCCTCGACGCCCCGAACGACCGCTACCTGAACGACGCCCTGATCGCGCAGGCGGTCGGCGGGCAGCTCGGCGAGGTCGGCATCGACGTCGAGGTGAACGCGGTGCCCCGCGCCGTGTTCTTCCCCGAGCACTTCAACAACGGCAACTCCACGATGGCGATCAGCGGCTGGGCGTCGAACAACACCGGCGCGACCCTGAACGGCATCTTCCACTGCTGGGACGAGGACGCCGGCCTCGGCCGCTTCAACCCGTTCTGGTACTGCAACGAAGAGGTCGACGCGATGATTGCCGAGGCGATCACGATCTTCGACGCCGACGAGCGCGCCGCAGCGTTCGGCGAGATCATCGAGAAGAGCCAGACCGAGGACGTCGCCTACGTCCCGCTGCACTACCAGAACCAGGTGGTCGCGGTCGCCGAAGGCCTCGACTTCGAGGCGCGCGGCGACGGCTACGTCTTCGCAACCGACGTCACGCCGGCCGACTGAACCGCACGCGGCTCGGGTGGGGGAGGCCCCCTCCCCCACCCCGGCCGGTCGGCCCCTCGGGCCGCCCCCGACCGCACCGCACACCCGCCCGCCGCGACGGCCCCGGACCGGTCCGGGGCCGGATAGGATGCCCGCGTGACGACGTTCCTGCTGCGCCGCACGGCGCAGGCCCTCTTCACCGTCTGGGTCGTCGCGACCCTGGTGTTCGGCCTGCTGCACGTCGCCGGCGACCCGGCGCAGATCCTCGCGCCCCCCGACATGAACCAGATCCAGGTGCAGGAGCTGCGCGAAGCGCTCGGGCTCGACGAACCGATCTGGGTGCAGTACGGACTGTTCCTCGGGAACCTCCTGCAGGGCGACCTGGGCATCAGCTACTACAACGGACGTCCCGCCCTCGAACTCGTCCTCGAACGCCTCCCGGCCACCTTCGAGCTGGTGCTCTCCGCGCTCGGCATCGCCCTGGTCGCCGGCGTCCCCCTCGGCATCCTCGCCGCGCTCTCCGCCGGGAGTCGCCTCGACCGAGCGTTGCGCTTCGTATCGGTCATCGGGATCAGCGCCCCGACCTTCTGGATCGGCATCATGCTCATCCTGGTGTTCAGCGTCGAGTGGGGGGTGCTGCCCTCCTCGGGCCGCGGCGGCCCGGTGAACCTCGTGCTCCCCGCCGTCACCCTCAGCCTGTTCAGCCTCGCCTTCTTCCTGCGCATCGTGCGCAGCAGCTTCCTCGAGGTCCTCAACCAGGACTTCGTGCGGACCGCCCGCGCCAAGGGCCTCCCGCGCGGCGTGGTCAACGTCAAGCACGCGCTGCGCAACGCCCTCATCCCGTTCGTCACGATCGCCGGCCTGCAGTTCGGTCAGCTCCTGACGAGCTCCGTCGTCACCGAAACGATCTTCGCCTGGCCCGGCATGAACCGCCTGGTGCTGCAGGCGATGTACCGCCTCGACTACCCGATCATCCTCGCCTTCGCCGTCGTCGTCGCCGTGACGTTCGCGACGATCAACCTGATCGTCGACGTCATCTACGGCTTCGTGGATCCGCGGGTGCGCCATGCCTGACCGCCGCCCCCGCGAACGCCGCTGGTTGCGGACGATCCCCTGGTTCTCCGCCAGCCTCCTGACGCTGTTGATCCTCGTCGCGCTCGCCGCACCGTGGCTCACGCCGCACGACCCGCGCCAACAGGACCTCCTGATGTCGTTCCTCCCGCCGGTCTGGACCGGCGCCGGCGAGGTCGCCCACCCGTTCGGCACCGACGAACTCGGACGCGACGTGCTCGCCAACATCCTCTTCGGCCTGCGCGTCAGCCTGCTCGTCGGCTTCGGCTCCGTCGCGATCTCGGTCCTCGTCGGGACGCCCCTGGGCCTGTGGGCCGGCTACCGCGGTGGCCGGGTCGACACCCTCCTGATGCGCCTCGTCGACGTGCAGCTCTCGCTGCCGATCATCCTCGTCGCGCTCGGCGTCCTCGCGGTCTGGGGGGCGGGCCTGTGGAAGGTGATCCTCGTGATCGGCCTCGTCGGGTGGGCGGAGGTGGCGCGCCTCGTGCGCGGCAGCGTCCTCGCCGAACGCTCCCGCGAGTACGTCACCGCCGCGGAGGCGCTCGCTGCGGGCGTCCCCCGCATCCTGTTCCGGCACGCGCTGCCCAACGTCCTCAACGCCCTGCTGGTGCTCGTCTCGGTCATGATGCCGCGCTTCATCATCCTCGAGGCGACGCTGTCCTTCCTCGGGCTCGGGGTCGCGATCGACACGCCGTCGTTGGGCCTCGCGGTCTCGCGCGGCTACGAGTACCTGTTCAGCGGGTCGTGGTGGACGAGTACCCTCCCCGGCCTCGCGCTACTGCTCCTCGTGCTCGCCGTGAACCTGCTCGGCGACTGGTTGCGCGACGCCCTCGACCCGCGCGCCGCCTGACCCCCGCCGCGCGCCCCAGGACGCCGCCACCCCCAGCAGCAGCATCGCGCCGGACGCCAGGAACCAGCGCACGTCCACCTGTGCCTCGCGCCACGCGAACGTCCCCTCGAGCGCCGCGCCGGCCCACACGACCGCCAGCAGGCCCGGCGCCCCCCCGAGCGCGGTCGCGGCGAGGAACGGCGCAAATGGGGCGCGTTCCGCGCCGGCGAGGACGTTCACCGCGTCCCCCGGGAGCGACGCGAGCCGCGCGAACACCGTCGCGCGGAAGGTATTTCGCTGCAGCGACGCGCGCCACCGCGCGAGGCGCCCGTCGCCCGTGCGCTGGGTCGGCTCGCCGCGCACGAAGCGCGCCAGGGCGTACGCCACCCCCGCCGACCCCAGCACCCCCGCCCACGCGACCGCCGCACCCACCCACGGGCCGAGCGCCCAGCCGGCGAACAGCGTCAGCACCGTCGAGGGGAACAACAGCACCCCCCGCACCAGGTAGGCGGCCAGCAGGCCCGGGACGACCCAACGCCCGGTCGCGAGGGCCTCGAGGCCCTCGGCGCTGGCGCCGGCGGGGCCGGCGCCCGACCACCAGGCGCCGCCCCAGGCGAGCGCCAACAGCGCCGCCCAGCCCGCCAGCAGCCGGAGGCGGCGGGCGGTCACGCCTCCGGGTCGGGTCGCTCGTCCAGGACCTGCGCCAGCCGGTCGCCGTCGGTGAGGTCCAGACGCAACGGCGTGAGCGAGCCGTAGCCCTGCTCGATCGCCCAGCGGTCGGTGTCCGGCTCGACCCGCTCGCGGGGGCGTTCGGCGAACCAGTAGTGGCGGCGCCCCATCGGGTCCTCGCCGGGGATGACGAGCCCCTCGTAATGCCGCACCGACATCCGCGTCCAGCGCAGGCCCTTCGGCTCCAGCGGGAAGTTCGCGTTCAACAGCGGCATCCGTGGGGTCGCCAGGAAGGTCTCGATGACCTCCGCGACGTACGGCTCCAACGCGGAGAAGTCCGGTTCCGCGCCGGCCTCGTCGACCGGCGCGCTGAAGGCGACGGCGGGGATGCCGAGGAACGACGCCTGCTTCGCGGCGGCGACCGTGCCGGAGTGCCAGATGTTGTGGCCGATGTTGAGGCCCAGGTTGATGCCGGTCAGCACCAGGTCCACCTTGTCCCAGTGGTGCGCGCCGAGCGCGACGCAGTCGGCGGGGGTGCCGTCGACGCGGTACGCCTCGATGCCCTCGATGCGGGTCTGCGTGTAGTGCAGCGGGCGCCGCACGGTGATCGCGTGGCTCATCGCCGACTGCTCGACGTCGGGCGCGACGACGCGCACGTCACCGAAGCGCTGCGCGACGCGCGCGAGGGTGTGGAGGCCGGGACTGTGGACGCCGTCGTCGTTGCTGACCAGGATGCGCATGGCGTCAGGCTACCGCTTGGCGGGCGCCCCCGTCCGGACGTTCCGCAGGCTCCCGCGACGTCGGCGGGCGGCCCCCCGCGCGTCAGGCGCCATCGGGCGCGGCGCCGTAGGGCACCTCCAGCAGCCGGCCGGCGGGGACGTCCACCAGCCCCCGGTCGGTCAGCTTGAGGTCGGGGATGACCGCGAGCCCGAGGAACGACAGCGCCATCAACGGCGACGGCAGCGTCACCCCCAACGCCTCCGCGGCGGCGTCGAGGGCGTCCAGGGCGGCCGCCACCTCGTCCAGCGGGGCGTCGCTCAGCAAGCCGCCCAGCGGGAGAGGGAGGTCGGCGAGCACCGCGCCGTCGGCGACCGCCACCATGCCGCCCCCGAGCTCCGCGGTGCGCGCGAGCGCCGTGCGGATCGCCGCGGCGTCCGCCCCGACCGCCATCAGGTTGTGGTGGTCGTGCCCGACGCTGCACGCGAGCGCGCCCCGCTCGAGCCCGAACCCCTGGACGTACGCCGCGGCGCTGCGCCCGTGCACCCCGTGGCGTTCGGTGCACGTCAGCAACGCCAGGTCGCGCGCCGGGTCGGCCGCCAGGCGGCCGTCCGCCACGCGCGGCGTCGCCTCGCGCGCCTCCGTCGCGAGGCTGCCCGGCACGACCCCGACGACGGGGACCGGGGCGGCGGGGTCGCCGTCGCGCCAGCGCAGCGCGGCGTCGAGCGACGCGTCGGGGTCGGCGGGGAGCGTGACGGCGTCGGCCAGGCCGGCCGCCGCCGCCCCCGCCCGGGCACCGTCCCCGCCCGCGTCCCCCGCCGCGGCGACGGGCGCGAGGAGCGCCCCGTCGCGCGCGACCTCGGTCCCGCCCTTGAACACCCGCACCGCATGCAGGTCCCCGAGGTCCGCGCCCCACGCGGTCAGGTCCGCGAGGTAGCCCGGCGCGACCGCCCCGCGGCGGGGGAGGCGGTAGTGCCGCGCGACGTTCCACGTCGCCGCCGCGAGGGCGGCCAGCGGGTCGGCGCCCGCCTGGATGGCGGTGCGGACGGCGTGATCGACGCCGCCCAGGCGCAACAGGTCGTGGGGGAGTTGGTCGTCGCTGCAGAAGCCGAGGCGTTCGGCGCGGGCGGCGTCGAACAGCGGCGCGAGCGCGGCGGCGTCCTTGGCGACCGACCCCTCGCGGACGAACAGGAACATCCCCGCGCGCAGCTTCTCCAGGCCCTCCTCGAAGCGGCTGGCCTCGTGGTCGCTCTGCACCCCCGCCGCGAGGTAGGCCTGCAGCGCGGAGCCCCCCAGGCCGGGCGCGTGCCCCTCGACGGTGGCGGCGGCGGCCTCGGCGACGGCGGCCTTGGCGAGCGTCGCGGGGTCGCCCGCGACGACGTCGGGGAAGCTCATCAGCTCCGCGAGCCCGACGACGCCGTCGTCGCCCATCAACGCCTGGATGGCGTCGGCGTCCAGGTGCGCGCCGGGCGTCTCCAGGTCGGTCGACGGGACGCAGGAGGGGACGGTCGCGAAGACGTCGAAGGGGAGGCCGCGGGCGGCCGCCAGCAGCCACCGCACCGCGGGGACGCCGGCGACGTTGGCGACCTCGTGCGGGTCGGTGACGACGCCGGTCACGCCGCGGGGGAGGACCGCCTCGGCGTAGCGGGCGGGCGTCACGAGCGACGACTCGAGGTGCATGTGCCCGTCGATCAGGCCGGGCGTCAACAGCGTGCCGGGCAGGTCGATCGCTGCGGCGGCGGGCGGCCGGTCGCGCGCCACGCCGGCGGGGGGCACGACGGCGGCGATCCAGCGCCCGGAGATCAGGACGTCGGCGGGGCGGGCCTCGCGGACGAACGGATCGAGGACGTGCGCACCGCGCAGGTGCAGGTCGGCGGGGGCGCGGCCGGTGGCGACGTCCACCAGCGCGCGGCGTTCCTCGGGGTTCGGCAGCGACGTCGGGTCGGGCGCGGCATCGTGGGGGGCCATGCCCCAGCGTAGCGCGGCGCCCGGGGGGCCCGGGCGCCGCGCGGGGTCACCCCCCACCGCCGGTGCGGTGGGGGGCGCGAACCGGTCGCGTTACTGCGGTTCGTTGTCCCAGGGGCCCACCACGCCGGGCACCGCGAACTCCATCGAGAGCAGGTCTTCGAGGGTCGGCATGTAGCCGTCCTCGTACACGAGGTTTCCGTTGCGGTCCTCGAGCGGCCCCATGAACGGCTCGAAGACGTCGCGGCCCTGCGCCATCTGGTCGCGGCGCTCGAGCACGAGCTCGTAGACGTCGATCTCCCCGAACTCGGGGTGGTCGATCACGACCTCGCGAAGGTCGTCGACGAACGGCTCCGCGACCGGCACGCCCGGCTCGCTCCCGAGCTCGACGGCGCCCTGCTCGAGCAGCCAGAAGTAGTCGACGTCCTCGAGGTTCGTCGTGGTGTAGGTGCCGTCGAGGACCTTCTCGAGGATGTCGATGTAGATCGTGTCCCAGTGCACCAGCTGGCCGGACGCCACGTGATCGGGCGCGAACTCGACCATGCTGGCGTAGTGCGAGAAGCCGGGGTAGCCGCGGTCGGCGGCGACCTGGATGACGGTCGGGGTGTCCTCGGTGAAGGCGAGGACGTCGGCGCCGTTCGCCATGAGCGCCTCGCTGGCCTCGGTCGCGCCGGCCGGATCGAACCAGTTGTACAGCCAGCGGACGGCGACCTCCGCGTCGGGGTTCACCTCGCGCGCCCCGAGCGTGAAGCCGTTGATGTGGCGCTTGACCTCCGCGATGGGGAAGGCGGCGACGTAGCCGAGGTCACCCGACTCCGACAGCGCCGCGGCGATCAGGCCGTTGAGGTAGTACACCTGGTAGAAGTCCGCCATGTACGTCAGCACGTTCGGGGCGCGGGAGATGCCCGTGCCCCACCCGAAGATCACGTCGGGGTAGCGCTGCGCCGCGGCGAGGATGCCGTCGCCGTAGCCGAAGCTGGTGCCGAAGATGACGTCGGCGCCGTCGGCGACGAGTTGGTCGATGAACGCCTCGACCTCCGGTTCGGGCACGTCCTCGACGTACACCGTTTCGATGGCGTCCCCGAAGTGCTCCTGGGTGGCCTGTCGACCGAGGTCGTGGGCGTAACTGAAGCCGTAGTCGCCGACCGGGCCGACGTAGATGAAGGCCACCTTCAGGGGATCGTCCTGAGCGGTGGCGAACGCGAGGGCGACGAGGGCGGCGAGGGACATGAGGATGCGGCGCATGGGGACCTCCGTACGGAACTGGGGACGTGGAACCGACGGGCGAACGACCGAAACCGCGGGGGCGGCGTCGGACCGGGAGGAGGGGGAGGGCGTCACCGACGCCCCCGAGCGTAGGGCTCGCCGAGCGCCTCGGGCGCCCCGAAGGCGCCGGCGCCCTTGCGCACCGCGGTGATGGCGAGCGCGAGGATGGTGAAGAGGTAGGGCATCATCGTCAGCAGCTGCGGCGCGAAGAACTCCTGCAGGCTGAAGCTGAGCGTGAACAACGCCCCGAAGAGCAGCGCGGCGAAGATCGCGCGGAGCGGATCCCACAACGCGAAGATGGCGAGCGCGAGGGCGATCCACCCGAGGCCGTTCGTCATGCCCTGGCCCCACGAGGGGCGGTAGGCGAGCGAGAGGAAGCCGCCCGCGACCCCCGCCATCGCACCGCCGAACGTCACGGCGAGGAAGCGGACCCAGAGGACGCGGACGCCGGCGGCGTCCGCGGCGGCGGGGTTCTCGCCGACGCTGCGGACGACCAGCCCGAGGCGGGTGTGGTGCAGGACGAACCAGAGGACGACCGCGGCGAGGAGGCCGAGCCAACTGAGGACGTACTGCCCCTGGAAGAACGCCGGCCCCAGCAGGGGGACCGACGCGAGGAGGGGGAGGTCGACGAACTCCATGGGGTTGCGCAGGGGGCGCCCCACCCAGCCGCGCCCGATCAGGCCGGTGAGGCCCAGCCCGAAGATCGTGAGGGCGAGGCCGGAGACGTACTGGTTGGCGCGCAGCACGACCGCCAGGAGGCCGTGCACGGCGGCGGCGGCGACGCCGGCCGCCGTCGCGGCCGCGAGCCCCAGCCACGGGTCGCCGCTGCTTTGCGCGACGACGAAGCCGGCGAGAGCCCCGAGGATCATCATCCCCTCGACCCCGAGGTTCACGACGCCGGCGCGTTCGACGACGATCTCGCCGAGCGCCGCCCACAACAGCGGGGTGCTGAAGGCGAGGGCGCGGGCGAGGGTCGTGAGGACCAGGGCGAGATCGACGTCCATCAGGTGGCCTCCGGGCCCGCGGCGTCGGGCGGCGTCGCGGCGCGGCGGGGCGCGCGCACGAGGCGGTACTCGAGGATCGGCTCCGCCGCGATGATGCACAGCAGGACCAGGCCCTGCACGACGCCGGTGATCTGGCTGGGGAGGCGCAGGGCGACCTGCATCACGTCGCCGCTGGCGGCGACCCAGCCGAGGAACAGGGCGGTCACGAGCGCCGCGAGGGCGTTCCGGCGGGCGAGGAGGGCGACGATGATGGCGGTGTAGCCGTAGCCGATCGAGAGGCTGCCGGGGTCGACGAGGCGGTGGTGGATGCCGGCGACCTCGCCGACGCCGGCGAGGCCGGCGGCGCCGGCGGAGACGAGGACGAGGATCAGGGTCGTGCGGAAGAAGTCGACGCCGGCGTAGCGGGCCGCCTCGGGGCTCTCGCCCATCATGCGGACCTCGAAGCCGAAGCGGGTGCGGGCCAGCAGCCAGGCCACCGCGACGGCGGCGAGGACGGCGAGGACGAGGGTGGGCCAGTGGAGGCGGGTGGTGCCGATCGTCGGGAGGATCGCGGCGGCGTCGAAGCGGTCGCTGTACGCGAAGCCGGAGAGGCTGGAGCCCTTCCAGGGGCCGTTGACGAGCCAGCGCACGAGGTAGATCGCGACGTAGTTCAGCATCAACGTCGTGATGATCTCGTTGACGCCGAGGCGGACCTTGAGGAGCGCCGGCCCGAGGCCCCACGCCGCGGCGGCGAGGAAGCCGACGACGAACATCGCGGGGATCGTCAGGACGCCCGGCAGGTCGACGAACAGCGCGACGCCGGCGGCGGCGACCGCGCCGATCAGCAGTTGGCCCTCGGCGCCGATGTTCCAGAAGCGGGCGCGGAAGGCGAGGGTGAGGCCGACGCCGGCGAGCATGAGGGGGATGGCGCGGCGGACGACCTCGCTGGCGCCGCGCGCGTCGAGGATCGTGCGTTCGACGATGACGCGGGCGGCCTCGAGGGGCGCGACGCCGAAGGCGGCGAACAGCAGTCCCGTGCCGAGCATCGCGACCGCCACCGCGCCGAGCGACACGCCCCACACCAGCGCGGCGCTCGGGGCGCCGCGGCGTTCGATGCGGAGGCCGTTCACTCGGCGCCCGCCCCCGCCGCAGGGTCGTTCGCGGGGTCGTTCGCGGGGTCGTTCGCGGGGTCGTTCGCCGTCGCGCTCGGCGCGTCGGGGGCGCCGCCGAGGGGGGTGCGGTCGCCGGCCATGAGCAGGCCGATCGCCTCGCGGGTGGCGGTGGCGGCGTCGACGACGCCGGTCACCTCGCCGCGGAACAGCACGACGATGCGGTCGGCGAGGTCCAGCAGTTCGTCGAGGTCCTCGCTGACGAGCAGGACCGCCGCGCCGCCGTCGCGCTGTTCGCGCAGCAGGTCGTGCGTCAGTTCGGTCGCCGCGACGTCGAGGCCGTAGCTGGGGTGCGAGGCGACGACGAGGCCGGTCTCGCCGCCGAGTTCGCGGGCGAGGATGACCTTCTGGACGTTGCCGCCCGAGAGGTTGCGGGTGACGGCGTCGCGCGAGGGGGTGGCGATGGCGTAGTCGCGGATGGCGCCCTCGGCGTGCGCGTCGACGGCGCGCCAGTCGACCATGCGGCCCTTCGCGAAGGGCGCCTGCCGGTGGCGCCGCAGCACCAGGTTCTCCGCGACCTTCATGCCGCCGGCGACGCCCATGTCGTTGCGGTCCTCGGGGATGTGCACGACGCCGCGCGCGAACAGGTCGCGGACGCCCTCGCCGGCGACGTCGGCGCCGTCGAGTTCGATGCGGCCCGCCGTGGGCGTGCGCAGGCCGGTCAGGACCTGCGTGAGCTCCGCCTGGCCGTTGCCGGCGACGCCGGCGACGCCGACGATCTCGCCGGCGCGGACCTCGAGGTGCACGCCGCGCAGGCGGGGTTCGCCGGCGGCGTCGCCGACGTGCAGGTCGCGGACCGAGAGGCGCACGTCGCCGGCGGGGCGGGGGGCGGCTTCGCGGCCGCGGCGGACCTCGCGGCCGACCATGTGGCGGGCGAGGTCGGCGGCGTCGGTGTCGGTCGCGTCGACCTGCGCGACGACCCGCCCGCCGCGCAGGACGGTGACGCGGTCGGCGACGGCGAGGACCTCGTCGAGCTTGTGGCTGATCAGGATGACGCCGCGGCCCTCCTGCTTCATGCGCCCGAGGACGTCGAAGAGGCGGTGCGCCTCCTGCGGCGTCAGGACGCTGGTGGGTTCGTCGAGGATCAGGGCTTCGGCGCCCTGGAGGAGGGCTTTGAGGATCTCGACGCGTTGGCGTTCGCCGGGGCTGAGGGTCGCGACGCGGGCGCGGAGGTCGACCTCGAAGCCGTAGCGTTCGGCGAGGGCGTCGACGCGGCGGGCGAGGTGGCGGGTGGGGAACCAGGCGGGGGTGTCGGGGAGGGCGAGCGCGAGGTTCTCCGCGACCGTGTGGCGGCGGGCGAGGTGGAAGTGCTGGGCGACGAGGCCGATGCCGGCCGCCTTGGCGTCGCGCGGGGAGCGAAGCGCGAGCGGTTCGCCGTCCATGAGAAGGGCGCCCTCGTCGGGCGCCTGGAGTCCGTAGAGCATGTGGACGAGCGTCGTCTTGCCCGCCCCGTTCTCCCCGAGCAGGGCGTGCACCTCGCCGCGTCGGACGCGTAGGTCCACCGCGTCGTTCGCCACGACGCCGGGGAAGCGTTTCGTGACGCCGCGCAACTCCAGCAACGGGGGGCGGGCCTGGGGACCCGAGGAGGGCGGCACGGGGCGACCATAGCCCGCACGATGCCGGCACGCAAGGGGGGCTCCGGCGAGGAGATCCTCTCCGGACGATTCAACGTCTCAAGGTATTCTGGCGAGCGTACGTCAGGGCCGCGTCATGTGTCAAGGGCCGCGGGGGCCCCGGACCGACGCGGCGCCGCCGCTCGCCCGCTACGCCAGCGGGCTGCTCTCGCCGTCGACCTCGTGGGGCAGGTAGTACGGGTTCTCGCCCGCGGCGTGGTCGGTCGTGTCGACGACCGCGACGATCTCGGGGACCTGCTCCTTCACCATCCGGTCGACGCCGTGCTTGAGCGTCACGTCCGCCGCGCCGCAGCCCTGGCAGCCACCGCCGAACTCGATGATCGCCTTGCCCTCCTCGACGCCGACGAGTTTGACCTCGCCGCCGTGGCCGGCGACCCCGGGGTTCACCATCGTGTCGAGGACGTCCTGCACCTTCTGCGCGACGGGGTCGTCCCAGGTGGGGCTCTCGAAGTAGACGCGGAAGCCGGACTTCATAACGTCGTCGACGAAGTCGACGCTGGCGCCGTCGAGCTGTTGGGCGCTGAGCGGGTCCATCAGCACGTCGAAGCCGCCGCCGTCGTACACGGCGTCGCCCTCGTCGCGGTCCTCGTCCTTGACGAGCCAGAGCTTCGGTTCGGCGCGGGTGCCGGCGATGCGCAGGGCGGTGACGCCCTGCCCCTTCTGCGCTTCCAGGAACTGCTGCACGCGCTCGCGCGCGGTGTCGGTGAAGTGAAGCATGGGGGGAGTATAGAGGCTGGCGCGGCGGGGTGGGGGCGCGCGGCCTACGCCCCGCCCGCGCCGGGCGCGGGGGGCCCGACGACGTCCTCGAGCCAGTCGGTGAACGTCGTCCACGCCTCGCCGGCCGGCCCGCCGGCGGCGATGGCGTCGACCCCGCCGACGAAGGCGTGCCCGACGCCGGACCAGGTGTGCAGCTCGTGCGGGACCCCCGCCTCGCCGAGCGCGGCGTCGAAGGCGTCGACGGCGCGCGGCGGGATCTGCGCGTCCTCCTCGCCGAAGATGCCGAGGACGGGGCCGGAGAGGCGGGCGAGGCGGGCGGGGTCGTCGATCAGCGTGCCGTAGAAGACGCCGGTGCCGGCGAGGCGGTCGTCGCCGAGGGCGTAGTGCAGCGCCGCGCCGCCGCCGTAGCAGAAGCCCATGACGACGATGCGCTCCGGGTCGACGGCGGGGTCGGCGGCGAGCGCGTCGACGACGACCCGCAGGTCGCGGTCGATGGCGCGCGAGGGGGTGGCGACGACGTTCCAGATGGCGGAGGGCACCAGGTCGACGCTGACGCCGCGGAAGGTGTCGGGGGCGACGACGACGTAGCCGCGTTCGGCGAGGGCGTCGGCCTTGCCGGTCACGTCGGCGCGCAGCCCCCAGAACTCGTGGATCATCACGACGGCGGGGTGCGGCCCGTCGCCGGGTGGGTCGGCGCGGTGGGCGCGGACGGGGGGCCCGCCGTCGCTTCCGTCGAAGACGACGTTCGTGAGGGCGTCGACGCGTCCGTCGGTGCGGGCGCGGTCGACGACGACGGCGAGGGCGAGGACCACGACGATCGCCGCGGCCAGGGCGGCCGCGGCGAGGAGGAGACGTCGGAGGAGGCGCATGGGGCGAGTCTACGCGCCCACGGGGGGGACGAGGGGTGGGGTCAGAGGACCTGCATGACGTAGTGGTCGGTGGCCCGCTCCAGGCCCTCGGGGTCGGCGACGTACACGCCGCGCGTCCCGGAGAGGGCACCCTCGCTGCGCAGTTCGCCGAGGATGCGGGTGATCGTGACGCGGCTGCTGCCGGTCAGGTCGGCGAGGTCCTCGTGAGTGAGCGCCAGCGGCAGCTTGACGCCCCCTTCGCTCTCGTCGCTGGGTTGCCCGAACTGATCGGCGAGGCGCAGGAAGGCACGCGTGACGCGGGCGCCGACCGGCATCTCCGCCTCGTCGATCATCTCGCGGCTGCGGCGCAGCTGGCGGGCCATGCTCTGCAGCACGTAGTCGCGGAGCTTGCGGTCGTTCATCGCCTGTTGCGGGTCGAGCGGCGTGAGGCACGACTCGTGCACCGCGACGACGGTCTCGGCGTGGTGGCCGCCGTCGAGCGAGGCGAGCCCGAGGACGTCGCCGGGCCCGTAGAGGTCGGCGATGCGGTCGCGCCCGAGGCTGGTCGGCACGACCGCCTTGAGGACGCCGTAGTTGACGACGTAGAGGTTGGACGCCTCGCGGCCCGATTCGTAGAGGACGCCGTCGGGGTCGAGGGTGCGGGTGGGCAGGGCCAGCGTGCCGGGGACGATGTCGGAGACGTCGCAGCTCGGGGGCGCGGCCAAGGAATCGAACGTGTGAAGCATCGAACACCTCATTCACCGGACGCTCGTCCGGGGGGTCTCGGCGTGGGTGCGGGGACGGTCCCCGCGAAGCACTACAGAAACTATAGCACCGCACCCGGGATTCTGTAAAGGGGGTTTTCCCCGTGCTGGCGGGCATTTCTCACGTTTTTCACATTCGTGATCCCCGCCACGTTTCTCGGAATCGTTC
Source organism: uncultured Trueperaceae bacterium (assembly GCA_913057685.1). GTDB lineage: Bacteria > Deinococcota > Deinococci > Deinococcales > Trueperaceae > SLSQ01. The sequence goes on along the minus strand of CAJXOA010000001.1, from coordinate 36,399 downwards.
CGAATGCCGTCCAGGACGGCGTTTCGGGGCCCTCCACGTGAACGGTTTCACGTACCTGCGCTCTCATGAGGGCGCCCCGCGGACCCGCTCGACCGCTTGACGCGCGCGCCGCCGTACCTTAGTATTTGAGGCAATGTCGAGGCCGCTGTCCCCCGCCCAAACCCGGGTCTACGAACGCCTGCGCGACCACGTCGCGCGGACGGGCGCCACGCCCGACCTCGCCTCGTTCGCCCGCGACCTCGACCTGCACTACGTGAGCCTCAAGCAGCACCTCGAAGCGCTCCACGACAAGGGCTGGCTGACCTTCGAGAGCCGCGGGCGCGGGCGCTCCCCGCACCTGCAGCTGCCCGCCGCGGCGACCGGCGTGCCGATCCTGGGGGCGATCCCCGCCGGCCCCCTCGCCGAAGCGGTCCAGGACGCCGAGGGCTACCTGCCCCTGCCCGGCATGCACGAGCGCGGCTTCGCCCTGCGCGTGCGCGGCGACAGCATGGCCGACCTGATCCAGGACGGCGACGTCGTCCTCCTCGAGAAGCGCCCCACCCGCCGCTCCGGCGAGATCTGCGCCGTCCGCGTCGGCGACGACGACGTCACCCTGAAGTACCTCGACGACCTCGGCGCCGACCGCTGGGCGCTACGCCCCCACAACGACGCCTACCCGACCCTCGAGCACGACGCCGTCGAACTCGAGGTCGAGGGCGTCTACCGCGGCCTGCTGCGCGGCCCGGTCGTCGACGCCCTCGCCGTGCACGACGACTGACGCCGGACCGACCCCACTTCACCCGTCCCCCGACCCCACGCCGCCTGCGCGGCGCGACGCCGCCGGCGGCTCAGGGGTAGTTCGGGAGGTCCGGGCTGCGCTGCTCCGACGCGCGCGGCGGTGCCGGCCGAATGCCGGGCGTCCGCCCCTCCACCTCCGCGACGTGCGCCAGGAGGCGCGCACGCAGGTCGGCGGCGACGTCGGCGTAGGCGTCCATGCCGACCAAGTTCTCGAGCTCGTACGGGTCGGCCTCCAGGTCGTACAGGAAGCGCTCCTCGTAGACGTCGGCCGCGGGGTCGCCGGTCGGGTCGGCGTCCGGCGCGTCCACCGCGTACTTCCAGCGTCGCGTCCGTAGGGCGCGCCCGACGACGTCCTCGCTGATCTGGACGAACACCTCGTCGTCGCGCTCCGCTCGTGTCCGGATGGCCGGGTCGCGCAGCGAGCGCCCGCGGATCTCCGGGGGAACCTCGATGCCCGCGACGTCGAGGAGGGTGGCGGTCAGGTCGGGGATGCCGACCAACGTCTCGATCCGGCCGCCCCCGTCGAAGCCGGGCCCGACGAGCGCGGTCGGCACGCGGATCGACGCCTCGTGGCAGGAACGCTTGTACTCCGCGTTGCGGGTCTTGAAGTGGTTGCCGTGATCCGACGTGAACAACAGCACCGTGTCGCGCGCCAGGTCGAGGCTCGTGAGGGCGTCCCGCACCCGCCCGAGCGCCTCGTCGAGGCGCTTCACCATGCCGTAGTAGCCCGCCAGGTGCCGCGGGGCGCTCCCGACGAGCGCCTCGAGGTCCGGCGGCCGCCAGGCGTCGGCGTAGCGCTCGGCGTACCCGCGGGGTGCGGGGTAGTCGTCGCGATGGTTCTGGTGGTGCGGCTCGAGGAACGACGTGAACAGGAAGAACGGCGCCTCGCGCGGCTCGGCGAGGAACCGGATCGCCTCGTCGGCCAGGGCGTCGACGCGGTAGCCCGGCAACCGCCGCGGCCGGCCCGCCTCGTCGAACACCGTCGTGTCGTACGCGTCCGACGTGAACTCGAGGACGTTCGCCGCCCGCCAGGTGGCGTAGCCGCCGCGCTCCGCCTCGGGAACGGGGTCGCGCGAGGCGAGGTGCCACTTGCCGACGTAGGCGGTGTCGTACCCCGCGGCGGCGAAGCGGTCCCCGAGCGTCGGCAGGTCGGGATCGAGGTGCACGCCGTTCGTGAACGCGCCGTGCTCGGTCCCGTGGAGGCCGGTCTGCAGGCAGGCGCGGGCGGGCCCGCACACCGGTTGGATCGTGAACGAATGGGCGACGTGCGTCCCCTCGCGGGCCATCGCGTCGAACTCCGGCGTGAGGCCGCCGGGGTGGCCGTGCACGCCCGTCGTGTCCCAGCGTTGCTGGTCGGTGAAGAACACCACGACGTTCGGTCGGTTCGCGCCCTCGGGCATGGTTCCCTCCTTCGTTCGCCGCGCGGCGGCCGGGGTCCGGCCCACCGTCACCGGCGCGTCACTTGCCGGCCTGGATGGCGATCCCGTCCATGATGCGCTCGCGGAGCGCGAAGAACAACGCCATCACCGGCAGCAGCGTCACGACCGCGGCGGCGGCGATGAGGTTCCAGGTGATCAGCTGCTGCGACGACTTGAACAGCGTCACGCCGACCGGGAGCGTCTGCCACTCCTGGCGCGTCACCACGAGCGGCCACAGGTAGTCGTTCCAACGGAACATGAAGTTGTACAGGCCCAAGACCGCGATGCCGGGCAGCGCCAGCGGCACGACGACGCGCCCGACGATCGTCAGCTCGCCCGCCCCGTCGATGCGGGCCGCCTCGACGACCTCGTCGGGGATCGTGAGCATGAACTGGTTCATGAAGAACAGCCCGAACCCGGTCGCCGTCAACGGCAGCGCCAACCCCGCCCAGGTATCCACCCAGCCCCACCCCGCGATCATCGTGTAGAGCGGGATCGTGCGGACGGCCGGCGGCACCAGGATGCTGCCGACGAACAGCGCCAGCACCAGGCGCCGCCCCGGCATGCGGATCTTCGTCGTCGCGTACGCCGCGAGGGTCGACGTGACCAACACCATCAGGGTGGTCGAGACGGTGTAGATCGCGGAGTTCGTGAACAGCCCGACGACGTCCAGCCGTTCGAACACCCGCGCGTAGTTCTCGAAATCGACGTCCGCGGGGATCAGCGTCGGGGGGATCGACGACGCCTCCTGGATCGTCTGGAACGACAGCAGCACGACGTACACGAGCGGGAACACGACGACCAACGACAGCAGCCCCAGCCCGACGTGCGCCGCGATGCGCCCCCCGTGCCGACGCAGCCGCCTCACTCGATCCCCTTGTAGGCGCGTTCCTGCCAGACGTTCATCAGGTAGCTCAGCACGAACAACAGCGCGAACATCACGATCGTCATGGCGTTCGCCATCGGCACGTCGAAGCTCTCGAAGGCGGTTTCGTAGATCAACAACATCAGCACCTCGGTCCCCCGGAACGGTCCGCCGCCGGTCAGGATCTGCGCCAGGACGAACGAGTGCACGAAGCCGCCCATCAGCGACAGCACCCCGATGAAGACGATCGTCGGGACGAGCAACGGCAGGGTGATGTGGCGGATCTTGTTCCACGTCCCCACCCCGTCGATCTCCGCCGCCTCGTAGTAGGTGCGGGGGATCGAACGCAGGCCCGACGCGAACAGCAGCATGTTGTAGCCGAGGGTGAACCAGACCTGGACCACGACCAACGACGCCATCGCGCCCGCCGGGGTCTGCAGCCAAGCGACCCGGTCGAGGCCCAACGCAACGAGCCCACCGTTGAGGATGCCGAAGTCGGCGTTGAACATGTACTGCCAGACGAGCGTCGCGATGGCGGGCGTGACGACGTAGGGCAGGATCAGGATGCTGGAGAAGATCGGCTTGAAGCGGATGCCGCGGTCGTCGAGGGCGTAGGCGGCGAGGAACCCCAAGGCGATGCTGACGACGGAGTAGCTGGCGGTGAACAGCACGGTGACCCGCAACGAGTTCCAGAAGCGGGGGCTCTCGAGCATGTAGCGGTAGTTCTCGAACCCGACGAAGTCGAGGTCGGTCCCGAAGCCCGCGTGCAGGCTGTTCCAGAAGCCGACGGCGAACGGCGCGAAGGTGAAGACGGCCAGCGAGAGAAGGGCCGGCGCGAGGAAGAGATACCCGGTCAAATACCGGCGGCGACGTTGGTTCATGCCCGGTTCGGCACTCCCGATTCCCGGTCCGCGCCGCTCCGGGCGACGCGCTCCGTCCCTGCGCAGCGGACCGGCGGGAGGAGCACGTCCCTCCCCCCGCCGGCGCTGCGGACGTGCGGCCTCAGTCCGAGGCGCGCTCGATCATGCGGTTGGCTTCACGTACGTACGTGTCCAACGCCGCATCGACGTCGCCGCGAGCGTACACGACGGTCTGGTAGAGCTGCTCGAAGACGTCGCCGCCCGGCGTGATGTCGCCCAACCCCAGGTTGCGGGCCGCGATGTCGAACGGCGTGGCGGCCCCGAGGATCGGCGTGAACTCCGCGACGCCGGGCACGCCCTCGAGGCGAGGATCGGCGGCCCAGGAGGCGCGCGGCATCATCATGCCGGTCTCCAGGGTCGCGGCGACCTCGACGTCGACCGCGGTCAGGCGCTGCATGAGGTCCCAGGCGAGCTCGGGGTGCTCCGCGTCGTCGGGGATCGCGATGGCGGTCCCGGCGACGGTCGACAGCGCACCCGCCCCCTCGACGCGGGGCACGGGCGAGATGCCGTAGTCGAAGTCCGACTCGAGGCTCTCGAGGTTGGCGATGTCCCACGGGCCCGAGAGGATCATCGCGACGCGCTGCTCGAAGAACGAACGGCGGGTCGCCTGGTAGGCGGCGCCCGGCTCGGGCCGGAGCGCCCAACCGGCGTCGGAGATGTCCTGCAGCGTCTGCAGGGTCTCGCGGATCGTCGGCGTGTCGATGGCGATCTCGCCGTCCTCGATCAGGAACGGCGTCTCCTCCGACGCGAAGAACGGCATGACGTACCCGGGGTCGGTGTCGAACCCGAACGAGAGCACGTCCGGTCCGAGCGCCTCGGCGAGCGCCTCGGCGGTGGCGTAGAACTCGCTCATGGTCTCCGGCGGGTCCTCGGGATCGAGGCCGGCCTGCTCGAACAGGTCCTTGTTGTAGAACAGCGCCAACGCCGTGTGGTGCAGCTTCAGGCCGTAGCGACGCTCGTCGAGCGTCACCTCGGTCCAGGTGCCCTCGAACCAGTCGGAGCTCTCGTCCCACGCGGCGATGTCGTCGGTGACGTCGCGCAGCGCGCCCAGGCCGGCGAACTCGGTGATCCAGGTGGCGGGCACCTCGAGCAGGTCGGGGCCCTGCTGCGCGGAGAAGTCGGTCAACAACTTCGTGCGCATGTCCGGCCAGGCGAAGGTCTGCAGGTCGACCTCGACGCCGTGGTCGGCGGCGAAGTCGTCGATGACCTCCTGGTACGCGTCGTAGACGTGGTTGTTGTTCCAGTAGATCGTGAAGGTCTCCTGGGCCACGGCGGACTGCACGAGCAGCAGTAGCGCAGCGGCGGCGAACGTGCGAACGGTCGCGATGGTCATACGCCTCTCCTCTCCGAATTGTCGAACGCCCCCGTCGTATCACTAAACCGTTTTACCTGTCAACGAAGGGCTGATAGACTCCCTCGGACCTCACCCACCCGGCGGCCCGCGAGCGCCCCCCCGCGACCGCCGCGAATGGAGCCCCATGCCCAAGATCACCTTCCTCGGTGCCGGAAGCACCGTCTTCGCCAAGAACCTCCTCGGGGACCTCCTCTCCCACCCCGAACTCGCCGAATCCACCATCGCGCTGCACGACATCGACGAACACCGCCTCGAGCTCTCGCACCGCGTCGGACGCCGCGTCGCGGAGACGCTGGGCGCGCACCCGACCTTCGAGGCGACCCTCGACCGCGAACGCGCCCTCGACGGCGCGGACTACGCGATCAACATGATCCAGGTCGGCGGCTACGAGCCGTCCACCGTCATCGACTTCGAGGTCCCCAAACGCTTCGGGCTGCGCCAGACGATCGGCGACACGCTGGGCGTGGGCGGCATCATGCGGGCGCTGCGCACGGTGCCGGTGCTGCTGGAGATGGCCCGCGACATGGAGCGGCTCGCGCCCGACGTGCTGCACCTCAACTACGTCAACCCCATGGCGATGAACTGCATGGCGCTCGACCGCGCGACGACCATCCGCACCGTCGGTCTGTGCCACAGCGTGCCGCACACCGCGGGCGAGCTCGCCGCCGACCTCGGCCTCCCCGCCGACGAGCTCGACTACCTCGTCGCCGGCATCAACCACGTCGCCTTCTTCCTGAAGCTCGAGCACGCCGGCCGGGATCTGTACCCCGACCTGCGCCGCGTCCTCGAGGAGGGCCGCATGCCCGACCACAACCGCGTGCGCTACGAGCTGTTCGAGCAGTTCGGTGCCTTCGTCACCGAATCCAGCGAGCACCTCGCGGAGTACGTGCCCTGGTTCATCAAGGAGGGCCGCGAGGACCTGATCGAGCGCTACAACATCCCGCTCGACGAGTACCTCTACCGCTCGCAGGCCGGCCTCGAGAGCTGGGCGTTCATCGAACGCGAACTCGAGAACCCCGGCTCGCAGGACCCCGCCGCGCTCCGCGCGAAGCTCGAGGAGACGCCGCTCATGCCGACGATGATCGACGGCTCCGTCGAGGCGTTCGAGACGCTGCACGAGGTGCGACCCAGCGCCGAGTACGGCGCACGGATCGTGCACGCCGTGGAGACCGACACGCCGACGCGGATCTACGGCAACGTCCCCAACCGCGGCCTGATCGAGAACCTCCCCGACGACGCCTGCGTCGAGGTGCCCGCCCTCGTCGACGCGCAGGGCGTCCAACCGACCCGCATCGGCCGGATCCCGCCGCACCTCGCGGCGTTGATGCAGACGAACGTCAACGTCCAGCAGCTCACCGTCGAGGCGCTCCTCACCGGCAACCGCGAGCACGTCCACCACGCCGCGATGCTCGACCCGCACACCGCCGCGGAGCTCGACCTGAAGCAGATCCGCGCCCTCGTCGACGCGCTCCTCGACGCGCACGGCGAGATGATCCCCGAGGCGTTGCGCGGCTGACCCGCGAAGGAGCGCACGTGACGGTCGCCCGGCCCAAACGCACGACGTTGAAGGAGGTCGCCCGACGGGCGGGCGTCTCGCCGACCACCGCCTCGTTCGTCCTCAACGACACCCCGGGCGCGGCGATCGGTGCCGCGACCCGCGACCGGGTGCTGGCCGTCGCCCGCGAGCTCGGCTACCTGCCCTCCGCCGCCGCCCGTAGCCTCGTCACCGGCGAGACCAAGACGTTGGGGCTGGTCATCCTCAAGGCCGACCTGCTGCTCGTCGACGCCTTCGTTCCCCAGCTGCTGTACGGCCTCAACCAGGTCGCGCGCCGCAGCGGCTACACGGTGCAGGTCGAGGGCATCGACGCGGTCGCCTACGGAGACGGCGTCCCCGGCGCGGAGCACGAGGACCCCTACCTGCAAATGATCCAAGCGCGCGGGCTCGACGGCCTCGTCGTCCTCGACCCGCGGCACGGCGACGCGAGCCTCGCGCGCCTCGTGGACCGCGGGACGCCGGTCGTGACCCTCGGGGCGGTGCCCGGCAGCGACCCCTACCGGGTCGTCTCCGACGACGCCGCCGGCCTCCGCCGGGCGACCGAGCACCTGCTCGGTCTGGGCCGCCGCACGGTCGCGCACCTGACCTTCTCGCCGCGCGGGCGTTCGGGGACCGACGCGCGCCTCGCGGGGTACCGCGCGGCGCTCGAGGCGGCCGGCCTCGCCTACGACGAGGCGCTCGTCGAGGAGACCGGCTACAGCGCGGAGAGCGGGGCGGACGCCATGACCCGCCTGCTCGCGCGCGCCCCCGACCTGGACGCGGTGACGTGCGGGAACGACACCGTCGCGCTGGGCGCGATGGCGGCGCTGCACGACGCGGGACGCCGCGTCCCGGACGACGTCGCGGTCGTCGGCTTCGACGACCTCCCGTTCGCCGCGCAGTTGCGGCCGGCGTTGACGACGGTTCGCACCGACCCGGTCGCCGCGGGGGAGCGGGCGATGGAGATGCTGCTGACGTTGGTCGCGGGCGGGACGCCGGAGCGTCGCGAGGTCCGCATGCCGACCCACCTGGTCGTGCGCCGCTCGTGCGGCGCGGACCCCACCAAGCCCTGACGCCCACGGTCGCCCCGTTGACAAGGTCATGACGCGCGACTATCGTGACCTAACACGCGTTAGTTCCGTTTCGCGTGCCCGAATCGGGCCCATGTCGGGCCCCCTCGTGGCGGATCCGCACCCCGTGCGGCCCCCCGCCCGTGGTGTCCTGGATTCGCCCGCATTCGGACCCCCGTTCTCGTCCTCCAGGAGGTGGACATGCATCGAGTCGCCCTGACCCTTCTCGCCCTGCTGACCGCGACGGCCGTCAGCGCCCAGACGCTCACGGTATGGGTGTGGGACATCAACAAGCCCGCGCTCGAAAGCACCGTCGAGAGCTTCCAGGAGATGCACCCCGGCGTCGACGTCGTCGTCGAGGACCTCGGCAACCAGAACGTCTACGACCGCGGCCTCGCCGGCTGCGCCGCGGGCGGTCTCGACATGCCCGACGTCTACCTCGTCGAGAACAACGAAGCGCAGGTCTTCTGGGCCCAGTTCCCCGACTGCTTCGTCGACCTCACCACCCTCGGCGCGGACGAGCTCCGCCCGATGTTCCCCGACTTCAAGTGGGCGGAACTGACGGTCGGCGACGCGATCCACGCCGTCCCCTACGACTCCGGCCCCACCGCCATCTTCTACCGCCGCGACCTCTACGAACAGGCCGGCATCGACCCCGCCGACATCGAGACGTGGAACGACTTCATCGACGCCGGCACGCAGATGAACGAGGCGTTCGACGGCAACGTCAAGATGGGCGCCATCGGCAAGGGCAGCGACGACGAGTGGTTCCGCATGCTCGCCAACCAGGCCGGCTGCTTCTACTTCGATCAGGCCGCCACCGAGATCACCATCACCCAGCCCGGCTGCGTCCAGGCGATGGAGACCATGAAGAACGTCTGGGACGCCAGCACCCTGCACCCCGCCGGCTGGTCGGAGCAGATCCAGTTCCTGCAGAACGACGCGCAGGCCAGCTCCTTCTTCGGCAGCTGGTACTCCGGTACCCTCATCGCCAACATGCCCGAGGAACAGGCCGGCGAGTGGGGCGTCTACCTCACCCCCGCGCTCGAGGAGGGCGGCGTCCGCGCCAGCAACCTCGGCGGGAGCGCGCTCGCCATCCCGGCCAGCAGCGACAACCCCGAACTCGCCTACGACTTCATCACCAACGCCCTCGCCGACGAGGAGAACCAGCGCGAGATCCTGTTCGAGTACGGCCTCACCCCGTCGCTCCTCTCGCTCCAGGACGACCCCGCCCTCGAGCAGGGCGTCGAGTTCTTCGGTGGGCAGGCGATCTGGGAGGACATCCTCGGCACGCTCGGGGACGTCCCCGCCGTCGCCGGCACCCAGTACTTCCAGGAGGCCCGCGAGGTCATGATCGTCACGGTCAACGACTACCTCGACGGTGAGTACGCCAGCGCCGAAGCGGCGCTCGACGCCGCCGCCGACCAGATCGCGGCCAGCACCGGCCTGCCGATCGCGGACTGAGGCCCCCCCGATCCGAGGGCGCCCCTCCTGGGGGCGCCCTCCCCTCGGGCCGAAAGGACCGGCATGACGCCAGACCCCGCCCCCCGCCGTCGCCCCTGGCGCCGCCGCGCGACCCCCTATCTTTTCCTGACCCCCTTCTTCGCGCTCTTCGCGATCTTCTGGGTCTACCCGATCGCCTATTCGTTCGTCCTCAGCTTCCTGAACACCCGCCAGCGCCCCTGGACCCTCGATTGGGACTTCAACTGGGGCCGGCTGATCCAGGACGAGTACTTCTGGAACGCCCTGGGCAACACCATGCTCATCCTGGTCGTGCAGGTCCCGATCATGCTGGCGTTCGCGACGCTCCTCGCCGTCGCCTTCTCCAGCGACCTGCTGAAATTCAAGGGCTTCTTCCGCTTCGCCTTCTTCGCGCCGCTCGTGCTCGGCGCGGTGCCGTACTCCGCGGTGTTCCGCCTCATCTTCAACGAGCAGTACGGCGTCCTCAACTACGCCCTCACCGCGATCGGGCTGCCGTCGGTCTCCTGGCTGTACGAGAGCACCCCGGCGCTGGTGACGATCATGATCGCGATGACCTGGCGCTGGACCGGCTACAACGCCGTCATCCTGCTCTCGGGCCTGCAGTCGATCCCCGCGACGCTGTACGAGGCCGCCAAGATCGACGGCGCGACCGGCGTCCAGCGCTTCTTCCTCATCACCATCCCGATGCTGCGCCCCGTTCTGTTGTTCACGTTCGTGCTCTCCACGATCGGCACGCTGCAGCTCTTCACCGAGCCGTGGCTCATCACCACCACCGGACCGGGGAACGCCACGGAGACGCTGGTGACGTACCTCTACCAGCAGGGCTTCCGCAGCTTCAACTTCGGCTACGCCTCCGCGATCGCCTACAGCGTCGCGATCATCGCCGCGATCTTCTCGATCCTGCAGATCCGCCTCGTCGGCGGACGGGAGGTCGAACGATGAGGCGCGACCGCCTGATCCGCAGCATCGCCCTGCACGCGCTCATGCTGCCGCTCGCGCTGTTGTTCCTCGCGCCGATCGCGTGGATGCTGATCGCGGCGACCCTCCCCAACGCGGAGATCCTCGCCGCCCCCCCGACCCTGCTGCCCGGCACCCACCTCGCGGAGAACTGGCGCGACCTCAACGACGACCTGAACTTCGTGCGGGTGATGGCCAACTCGATCGGGATCTCGGTCATCTTCACCAGCGTCGCGACGTTGATCGCCGCGATGAGCGGCTACGCCTTCGCGAAGTTCCGCTTCGTCGGGCGCGGCGTGTTGTTCACGGTCGTCATCGCGGCGTTGACGATCCCCTTCGAGGTCCGCGCGATCCCGCAGTACCTCCTCGTCGCGCGCGACATGGGGCTCGCGAACACCTGGTGGGCGATCATCCTGCCGTGGATCGCCTACCCGCTCGGGGTGTTCTTCATGCGCCAGAACATGCTGTCGGTCCCCAGCGACCTGCTCGAGGCGGCGCGCATCGACGGCGCCGGCGAACTGCGCATCTTCGCGCAGATCGTCCTGCCGATCATGCGGCCCGCCCTCGCCGCGGTCGCGATCGTGCTGTTCCTGTTCCAGTGGAACGACTACTTCTGGCCGCTCCTGATCCTCTCGCAGAAGGACGCCTACACCATCCCCGTCGCCCTCGGCACCCTCGTCGGCCTCACCCGCGTATCGTGGGGCGGCATCATGGTCGGCACCGCCATCGCGACGCTCCCCTTCCTTGTGTTGTTCCTCTGGCTCCAGCGCTACTTCATCGCCGGCATCACCGCAGGAGCGGTGAAGGACTGACCCCCCGCGCGGCGGCCCCGAGCCGCCGCGCGACGTGGACCGACCTCGACCCGCCCCGCGCGGCCTCGAAAGGACCGACTCGTGACCCTCGGCGTTTGCTACTACCCCGACCACTGGCCCCGTGACCGCTGGCGCGAGGACGCCGCCGCCATGCGCGAACGCGGCATCGAACGCGTCCGCATCGGCGAGTTCGCCTGGAGCCTCCTCGAACCCGACCCCGGCCGCTACGACTTCGCGTGGCTCGACGAAGCGATGGACGTCTTCGCCGAGGCGGGGCTCGGCGTCGTTTTGGGCACCCCCACCCCGACCCCCCCGAAGTGGCTGATCGACGCCCACCCCGACGTGCTCCCCGTCGGGCCCGACGGCCGCGTCCGCGGCTTCGGTTCGCGCCGCCACTACTGCTTCCGCAGCCGCACGTACGCCCGGGAGACCGAACGCATCGTCGGCGCCCTCGCCGAACGCTACGGCCACCACCCGGCGCTCGCCGCCTGGCAGACCGACAACGAGTACGGCTGCCACGACACCACCCGCTGCTGGTGCGACACCTGCCGCGCCGACTTCCGCACCTGGCTCGAGGCGCGCTACGGCACCCCCGAGGCCCTCAACGAGGCGTGGTGGACGACCTTCTGGAGCCAGACCTACCGCAGCTTCGACGAGGTGGAGCTCCCCGGCCAGGCGGTCACGGAATCGAACCCCAGCCACGAACTGGACTTCCGCCGCTTCGCCTCCGACGGCGTCGTCGCCTACGACGCGCTGCAGCGCGCCGCGATCCGCCGCCACTCCGACGCGCCGATCGTGCACAACTCGATGATGCTCTTCCCCGACTACGACCACGTCGACCTCGCCGACGGCCTCGACGTCGTCGCCTTCGACAACTACCCCCTCGGCCAACTCGAGGAGTCCCCCTTCGACGACGCGACGAAGGCGCGCTACCTTCGGACCGGCCACCCCGACCTCGTCGCGCTCAGCCACGACCTGTACCGCGGCCTGAAGGACGCACCGCACTGGGTGATGGAGCAACAACCGGGCCAGGTGAACTGGGCGCCGTCGAACCCCCTCCCCGCCGACGGCGCCGTCCGCCTCTGGACCCTGCAGGGCCTCGGGCACGGCGCGGAGATGGTCTCCTGGTTCCGTTGGCGGGCCGCGGTCGGCGCGCAGGAGACGAACCACGCCGGCCTGCTGCGGCACGACGCGACGCCCGACCAGGCGTTCGAGGAGGCCGGCCGCGTCGCCGACGACGTCGGGGCGCCCCGCGCGGGCGCCGCGAGCGCCGCCGCCCGCGACGTCGCCGCCGGCCTCGCGGACGCCGCCACCCCCCGGGCCTCCGTCGCGATCCTGTTCGACTACGACGACGTCTGGGCGTCGGAGATCCAGCCCCACACCGCCGGCTTCGGCTACTGGGGGCAGGTCCTCACCTACTACGCCGCGCTGCGCGGCCTCGACCTCGACGTCGACCTGGTCCCCAAGAAGAAGCTGGGCCTCCCCGCCGCCGACGGCGGCCGCGACCTCGCGCCCTACGCCGCCGTGATCGCGCCGGCGATGCAACTCGTGAGCGACGACCTCGCCGCGACCTTCGAGGCGTACGTCCGGGCGGGCGGCCGCCTGTTGTTCGGTCCGCGCAGCGGCGCGCGGACGCCCAGCGGCCTCGCGCAGGCGCCCGCACCCGGCCCGCTGCGCCCGCTGATCGGCGGGCGCGTCACCCGCATCGACGGCCTGCGGCGCGGCGTCACCCGCACCCTCGAGGCGGACGGCGCAACCTACACGTACGGGACGTGGGCCGACCTGCTCGAGGCGGACGCGGAGGGCGAGGTGCGCGCGACGTACCACGACCCCGCCTACCGCGGGGCCGCCGCCTGGGTCGCCCGCCGCCACGGCGACGGCGAAGCGTCGCTGCTCGGGGCGTGGCTCGAGCCGGCCGCCCTCCGGCCGCTGCTGCGCCCCTGGCTGGAGGCGGCCGGCGTCACCCCCCGCGAACTGCCCGACGACGTCCGCCGCGCCGGACGCTGGTGGCTGAACTTCGGCGACACCGACCGGACGGTCGACGGCGTCACGATCCCCGCGCTCGACGCCGTCGAGGTGGACGCGGGGTGAGCACCCGGCGCGGCCCGACGAGCGAAGCGGTCGCGCGCCGCGCCGGCGTGTCGCGCAGCACCGTCTCGGTGGTGCTGAACGGCGCGACGAACGTCACGATCGCCGAGGAGACCCGCCTCCGCGTGCTGGAGGCGGCGAAGGACCTCGGCTACGTCCCCTCCGCCGCCGCACGGCAGTTGGCGTCGGGCCGCGCCCGCACGATCGGTCTGGTGATCTCCTACGCGGAGAACCTCCGCACCGACGCGTTCGTCCCGCGCGCCCTGTACAGCCTCAACGACGCCGCCCGGGAGCGGGGCTTCCGCGTCCTCGTCGAAGCGCTCGAGGACGTCACCGACCCGTCCGCCTACCGCGAGCTCGTGCGCGGCAAGCAGATCGACGGGTTGATCGTCCTCGACCCCCGCGCCGACGACCGGGCGCTGCCGAAGTTGATCGAGGAGGGCTACCCCGTCGTCGTCATCGGCCACGCCGGCCGCGAGGAGGAGGCGACCCGCGTCGACGTCGACGTCGACAACGTCGCGGCGGCGCGGACCGTCACCGAACACCTGACGTCGCTCGGGCGGACGCGCGTCGCGCACGTCACCTACGGACCGTTCGCGCACCACAGCGTCGCCCGCCGCCGGCGCGGCTGGAGCGAGGCGCTTCGGGCGGCCGGCATCGAGCCCGACCCCGCCTGGGTCGAGCCGGCCGCCTTCTCCGCCGACTCCGGCGCCGCCGCGATGCGCCGGCTGCTCGCGCGCACCACCCCCGACGCGGTGTTCGCCGGCAACGACACCGTCGCCTTCGGGGCGATGACCGCGCTGCGCGAGGCGGGCCTGCGGATCCCCGAGGACGTCGCGGTCGCCGGCTTCGACGACATCCCCCTCGCGGCGCACGCCAACCCGCCGCTCACGACCGTGCGCCTCCCCGCCGTCCAGATGGGGCGGGCCGCCGCGGAACGCCTCATCCGTCGCATCGAGGGCGATCCGCCCGCCACCGCGCCGACCTTCCTCGACACCGAGCTCGTCGTGCGCGCCTCGAGCGTCGGGTCCGCAACCCGGACCACCGAGCCCCCGCCCGTCCGCACGTAACCTGGCGGGCATGACGTCGACGCCCCCGCCGACCCCGTCGGTCGCATCGCTTTCGTCCGCCCCTCCCTCCGAGACCGTCGGCCGCGCCGCCCGCGTCGCGGCGCTGCTGCTGCTCACCGCCCTCCTGGGCGCAGGCCTCGCGCAGGTCCCGCCCGAGGGGGCCGGCGTCGAGCAGCCGCCGTTCGTGTGTCCCGGACCCGACGAACCCCCACCCCCGCCGGAGACCGAGGCGGAGGCGCGCCAGCGGGAGATCCGCGCGCGCTACCGCGAGGTGTTCCCCATGTACGTCGCGGCGGCGGGCGAGACGGTCGACGACGCCCTCGTGATGCCGGTCGACGGAGTCCGCGTCGCGCAGGTCGCCGACACGTGGGGCGGCCCGCGCAGCGGCGGCCGGCGGCACGAGGGGCAGGACATCTTCGCCGAGCGCGGCACCCCGATCCGCAGCGCGACGGAGGGCTGGATCTGGCGGATCGGCGAGCGGACGCTCGGGGGACGCACCGTCACCGTCGTCGGGGGCGGCGGGGCGCGGTACTACTACGCGCACCTGGAGCGCTACGCCGACGTCCGCGAAGGCCAGTACGTCACCCCCGACACCGTCCTCGGCTACGTCGGCAACAGCGGCAACGCCCGCACGACGCCGCCGCACCTGCACTTGGGGATGTACCTCTCGGGCGACCCCGAGGACCCCTGCGACTGGGATGCGGTGAACCCCCTCCCGATCCTCGTCGACCGGCCCGACTGACCCCCGCCGCTCAGCGCGCCGAGGGGGTCGTGAGGCCGTGCAGGAGCGGCCAGGCGACCCGCGGGTCGTCCGCACCCGGCGGATCCGGTTCGCCGTCGCCTCCGAACGGGTGCAGCGGCAGCGCCTCGTCCGACGCCGGCCACACGTAGCGCAGCCGCGCCTCGTAGGGGCGCACGCCGAACAGCGGGTCGGCGACGCCCGCGCCCTCGCTGCCGGGCAGCCACCCGGCCACGAGCGCGTCGGCGAGGTCGCGGACCGGCCCGAGGACGAGTGGACGGCCGGAGAACACGATGACGACCAGGTGGTCGACGCGCGCCCGGACGCGCTCCACGAGGGCGACGTCGGCGTCGGGGAGCGCCAACGAGGTGCGGTCGCCCATGCCCTCGGCGTAGGGGGGTTCGGCGAGGACGACGACGCCGACCGGAGCGCGCTCCGCGCCGTCCCCGTCCGGCTCGTGCCGGACCCAGGCGTCCTGGGCGTGCTCGCGGAGGCCGTCCAGCAGCGTCGAGCCGGGGGTGATGGGGCCGGCGCCGCCCATCCAGGAGATCGTCCAGCCGCCGCACTGCAGGCCGACGTCGTCCGCCGCCCGGCCCGCGACGAGGAAGGGACCGTCCGACGGCGCGAGGGGGAGGAGGTCGCCGTCGTTCGCGAGCAGGGTCTGGCTGCGGCCCGCCGCCTCCCGCGCGAGCGTGCGGTGGTCCTCCTGCCCGACGGCGTCCAGCGGCGGCGGCGCGACCGCCGCGCCGAGCGAGCCCTCGTCGTCCGCGTCCAGCAAGCCCATGCGGGCCTTCACCGCCAGGATCCGGCGGGCGGCGTCGGTCACGCGCCCCTCCGGCACCTCGCCGGTCTCCACGAGCGCCGCGAGGTCGTCCTGGAACGCCCGCCAAGCGAACGGCACCATCACCATGTCGACGCCGGCGTTCACCGCCGCCGCGACGGCGCGGCGCGGGTCCTCGGGGTCGAGTTGCGCCACCCCGTCCCAGTCGCTGACGACGAAGCCGGTGAAGCCGAGCTCCCCCTTCAGGACGTCCTGCAGCAGCGCTCGGTTCGCGTGCATCCGCACGCCGTTCCAGGCGCCGTACGACGCCATCACCGTCAGCGCCCCGGCGTCGAGCGCCGCGCGGTAGGGCGCGAGGAACACCCGCCGAAGCAGCGCGTCGCTGCCCTCCGCCATGCCCTGGTCCAGCGTCCAGGCGCCGCGCGCCATCTCCTCGAGGAACGCCTCGTGGCTCCCGGCGTTGGCGAGGGTCGGGTCGTCCGCCGCCGCGTCGAGCTGGTCGCGGTCGACGCGCATGGAGCTGCCGAAGCGCGTCCCGCCGTCCGCGAGGTAGTGCTTGGCGCACGCCAGGACCGCGCTCCCGTCGCGCAGGCCGCGCCCGTCCTCGCTCGCCGCCTGCAGGCCGCGCACGACCGCCGCGCCGTGGCGACCGACGAGGTCCGGGTCCTGCCCGAACCCCTCGTACGTGCGGCCCCACCGCACGTCCAGCGGCAGGCTCAGGGCGGGCGCGAACGACCAGCGCGCGCCGGTCGCCGCGGTCTCGACCGCGGTCGCGCGCGCGACGCGCTCGGTGAGGTCTTCGTCGTCGACCGCGCCCAGCCCGACGTTGTGCGGAAAGATCACGGCGCCGTGCAGGTTGTTGTGGCCGTGCACCGCGTCGACGCCGTACAGCAGCGGGACCCCGAGGCGGCTGCGCCGCGCACCGGCGTCGAAGGCGTCGATCATGGCGCGCCAGTGGGCGGCGTCGTTGACGTCGGGCGCCCCGCCCCCGCCCGACAGCACGGATCCGAGGGCGTACGCCGCCACCTCGTCGGGGGTGACGCTGCCCTTCTCGGCCTGCGTCATCTGGCCGATCCGCTCGCGCACCGTCATGCGGGCGAGGACCGCGTCCGCGGCGGCGTACGCCGCCGCCATCGCGTCCGCTTCGGACGCGTCGCCTCCGGACACCGGGGGGATGGTCATGGGGCACCTCCTGCGCCGATGCTACCGAGACGACGCGACGTCGTCCCGGGCACGCGCCCGTTCGAGCACCGCGACGACCTCGCCGCGGACGCGCGCGTGGACCACGTCGGCGGGGGCGGGGCCGACGTACAGCCCGAGCGCGCCGGCGAAGGGGGAGAGCCGCGGGACGTCGGTGACGTCGTTGTGCCCCGCCCCCCGCAGTTCGATGGCGCGCACGGCGTACCCGCGGGCGCGGGTCGCCTCGGCGAGGCCGTCGAACGCCTCGCGGTTGGTGGGCTCGAAGAAGCCGCGCGCCGGGTCGCTGAACACCGCCAGGACCTCCGCCTCGAGGCCGCCCGCCGACGTCGCCGGCCCGAGCAGCGTCGCGGGGGCGGGCAGCATCCACGGGTCCAACCCCACCGCCGCCCGGCAGCCGGGCTCCGCGGCGCACGCCCCGAACGCGGCGCCGCCGCCGGTCGAGTGCCCGGCGGTGACGAGCACGTCGCGGGCGAGGCGGTCGCGGACGCCCGGCGGTCCGGCGCCGGCCTCGAGGGCGTCGAGGACCGCGCGGAGGTCGGCGACCCAGCGGCGGCCGAGCGTCCGGATGGCGTCGCGGTACGCCGCGCCCTCCCGCCCGGCCCCGAACGCGACCGGGTCGAACGGGACGAGGGCGCCGTCGACGACGGTGGCGACCGCCCCGCCGGGGTGCTCCGGGGCGACGACGAGCCAGCCGTGGCTGGCGAGCTCCTCGGCGAGGTACGTCGTTTGTGCGGCGAACCCGCCGCGCCCGTGGTCGAGGGTGACGACCGGCAGGGCGCCGACGTCGGCGAGGGGGGCGCCCCAGCAGGCGTGCACACGGGCGAAGCGGAGGTGCGACATCGCCCAGGCGGGGAGCCCCCCGCGCTCGGCGAGGGCGGGCAGCATCGCGCCGGGGTGCTCGAGCCAGCGCCGGTCGCACGTCGCTCCGCCGGCCCGGGCGTCGGTCGCGTCGGCGGCGGGGTACCAGAGCCGGGCGCGGACGCGCCGCACCGCATCGGTGGGGGTGACGGTCGGGGAGCCGGTCGAGGCATCGGTGGCGCTCAGGGGGGAGGCATCGGTCGGTGACACCGCCGCGGGTGGGCGGGCGTCGGCGGGGAGGCGGACGTCGACCGTCACCGCGTCGCTGCCGACCGCGTGCGGACCGGTCGGGGCGGGCAGCTGCGGGACCGGGAACGACCAGGAGGGGGCGGCGGCCGCGAGGAGCAGGAGGGTGAGGCCCACCGCCGCCCCCACCCGCGGGCCGCGGCCGGGGACCGCCGCCGGGCGGCCGCGCGCGGCGCGGAGGAGGTCGCGCCCGACCCAGGCGAGGGCGAGGCCGTGGAGGGGCGCGAGGGTCCAGCGGACCCCCTCGAGGGCGACCTGCGCAAGGACGCTCAGCGCCAGGACCGCCGCGGCGTCGAGGGGGACGCCGCCCTGCTCGCCCTCCGCGGGGCGGCGGACCGCCCGCCCGGCGCGGACGGCGAGGGCGAGGAGGACGACGAGTTCCAGGGGGCGCACGGCGCGAGCCTACCCGGCGCGCCGGTGGGGCGTGGGCGGCCGGGCGGACCGGGGGGTCACCCTTCGTGCAGAACCCCCGTTTCCCGCAGCGCCGCGACGGCGTCGGCGTCGAGCCCGAGGTCCTTGCGCAGGATCGCCGCGCCGTGCTCCCCGAGCCGCGGCGGCGGGGCGGCGGCCGGCTCGGGGGCCCCGCCGTCCGCCGGCGGGGGCGGGGGGTCGCCCGCCGCCCCCAACGGCCGGTGGTGCCGGAGCGGGGAGCGGACGTAGGGCACCTCGCCGGCGGCGGGGTGCGCGTACCGCCCGACCGTCCCGAGCGCCTCCGCCTGCGGGTCGCGCAACGCCTCGGGCAGGTCGAGGACCGGCGTCGCGGACACCCCCGCCGCCCGGAACGCCTCCAGCCAGGCGTCGCGCGGGCGCTCCCGGAGGCGCGCCGCGACCCGGGGGACGAGCGCCTCGCGGTGCTCGACCCGTCCGGCGTTCCGCGCGAAGCGCGGGTCGTCGGCGAGGTCGGGGAGCGCCAACACCTCGCACGCCCGCGCGAACTGCGCGTCGTTGCCGACCGCCAGCATGAGGGGCGCGGTCGCGGTTTCGAACGCCTGGTACGGCACGATGCTCGGGTGGGCGCTCCCGAGCCGCACCGGGGCGGCCCCGGTCAGGAGCGCCCCCTGCGCCTGGTTGACGAGCGACGCGAGGCCGACCTCGTAGAGCGAGAGGTCGAGGTGGCGGCCCTCCCCGGTGCGCTCGCGGTGGTGCAGCGCGGCGAGGATCGCCGTGGCGGCGTGCACGCCGGTCAGGACGTCGATCCACGCCACCCCCAGCTTCACGGGGGCGCCGCCGGGCTCGCCCGTCATCGCCATGAGTCCGGTCGCGGCCTGCAGCGCCGCGTCGTACCCGGGGTCGGACGCCCGCGGGCCGGTCGAGCCGAAGCCGCGGATCGAGGCGTAGATCAGGGTCGGGTTGGCGTCGGCCAGGTCGTCGGGTGCGAGGCCGTAGCGGGCGAGGTCGCCGACCTTGAAGTTCTCGACGAGGACGTCGGCGCGCTCCGCGAGGCGGCGGACGAGGTCGCGCCCCTCGGGCCGCTTGAGGTCGACCGCGAGGCTCTCCTTGCCGCGGTTGACCGACGCGAAGTAGCCCGCGTCCCCGCCGGCGTCCCCGAGGAACGGCGGTCCCCACCCGCGGGTGTCGTCGCCGCGCGGCGCTTCGACCTTGACGACGCGCGCGCCGAGGTCGGCGAGCGCCTGCGTCGCGTACGGGCCCGCGAGCACGCGGGAGAGGTCGAGCACCAGCACGTCGTCGAGCATGGGGCGTTGTACCACCGGGCGCGCAACCTCTGTCGCATGGGGCACAGACGCGAGGTTCGACGAACCGTCATCATCCTCACACTCCGACAGTCGTCCCACGCATGTCGGGGCTCAATTCGCCAGGGACCTTCGTCCCAACCTTCGCTCGCATTGGAGGATCGGTATGTCGAACCGTCTCGTCCTGTCCGCGCTGGCCGCCGTGGCCCTCACCTTCGGTCTGGCGTCCGCCCAGAACAGCCTGTCGATCGCCACGGGCGGTACCGGCGGCACCTACTACCCGACCGGTGGCGCCTACGCCGAACTGATCAACAACTACATCGACGGCTACACCGCCGCGGCGGAGTCCACCGGCGCGTCCGTCGCCAACTCCGGCTTCATCGCGCGCGGCGAGTCCGACATCGCCCTGGCGCTCGCCGACACCGTCCTGCAGGCGTACACCGGGACCGGCAACTTCGGTGGCGAAGGGGAGCCCCCGCAGCTGCCGAACCTCCGGGCGCTCGGGGTCGCGTACGCCAACACGGTGCACCTGGTGACCCTCGCGGGCAGCGGCATCGAGAGCCTCGCCGACCTCGAAGGCAAGCGCGTGTCGGTCGGCGC
Source organism: uncultured Trueperaceae bacterium (assembly GCA_913057685.1). GTDB lineage: Bacteria > Deinococcota > Deinococci > Deinococcales > Trueperaceae > SLSQ01. The sequence continues at coordinate 15,937 of CAJXOA010000001.1, read as the reverse complement.
GCCCGGCAGCGGCACCGAGGTGTCGGCGCAGTCGATCCTCGAAGCCAACGGCATCACCTACGACGACATCGACGAGCAGCGCCTGAACTTCAACGAGACCGCCGCCGCGCTGCGCGACGGCGACATCGACGCCGGCTTCTGGTCGGTCGGTCCGCCCACCAGCTCGATCCTCGACCTGGCGACGACCCGCGACATCGAGATCGTCAGCATCGAGGGCGAGGAGCTCGAGAACGGGCTCGGGGCGAGCGAAGTGTTCGCGCCCGTGACGCTGCCCGCGGGGACGTACACCGGCGTCGACGAGGACGTCAGCACCATCGGGACCCCGAACGTGATCCTCGTCGCCGCGGAGATGGACGAGCAGCTCGCGTACGACTTCCTCGACGTGCTCTACACGAACATCGACGAGGTCATCGCGGTGCACCCGAGCGCGAACAACACCACGCCGGAGCTGTCCCTCGCCGCCTCGCCGATCCCGTTCCACCCCGGTGCGGTCCGGTACTTCGAGGACAACGGCTACGAGGTGCCCGCCGACCTGATGCCCCCGAACTGATCGGGGCGGGCGTGCACGACGCACGTCCTTCGCGGCGTGCGGGAGGGTTCGTGGGGACCCTCCCGCGCACCGCACGCCGGCGCACCGCACGCGCGCGCTCGGCACGCGGGTGGATCGCGGCGGCCCTGGTGCCGCTCCTGGTCGGGACCGCGGCGCTCGCCGCCGACCCCGGAACCGCCCGCACGCTCGAGGTTCGGCGGTGGGACGACGGCCGCACCGTCGCCCGCCTCCCCCTCCCCGCGGACGGCGCCTGGATGCTCTCCTGGCGGCACTCCGTCACCGGTATTTTGGTTCGAGATTATTTTCGTTTCGAAAGGGGTCGCATGGTGCTGGAGGCCAGCCACATGCCTGCGTTCGACGCAGGCCTCGGCCACATCCCCGGGCGCGGCACGCTGGAAAGCGACGGCCAGGGGGGCTACTGGGTGCGGGACATCGACGAACCCGTCCCCGGCGGGCGCTTCCTCGTGCGCGTCGGCGACCCCGGCGTGAACGACCACACCCTCCACGCCGGCGAGCGGCAGGTCGACCTCTCCGCCCTCGCCGCGCGCGAGCGGGTGGTCGTCACCGTGGAGACCGCGCCGTGAGCCGCGCGGATCGGCCGACCCCCGGTCGCGGCGCGCAGATCGTGGCCGCCGTCGTGGCGCTCGTCGCCATCGGCCTCTCGCTGTTCCAGCTCTACACCGCCGGCCTCGCGACGGTGAACCTGTTCGTGCAGCGCGGCGGGCACCTGGCGTTCGTGCTCGTGCTGGCGTTCCTGTTGTTCCCCACCAGCCGCAACCCGTGGATCCGGTGGCCGATCGACCTCGCCTGGATCGGCGCGTCGTTGGCGTCGACCGGCTACCTGCTGATCAACCTCACGGCGATCATCAACCGCTCGGGCTTCTACACCCCGACCGACATCCTGATGGGCACCATCGGCACGATCGTCGTGCTGGAGTCCGCCCGCCGCGTGATCGGCCCGACGATCTCCATCATCGGGATCGTCTTCATCCTCTACGCCATGACCGGCCCGCGCGGCCTGATCGACTTCGTGACGCTCCCGGGCATCCTGCAGCACCGCGGCTACGGCGTCGACCGGATCGTCGACCAGTTGTTCCTGGGCCAGGAGGGGATCTTCGGCATCCCGCTCGGGGTGGCGGCGACCTTCGTGTTCATCTTCGTGCTGTTCGGGGCGTTTTTGGAGATCACCGGCGCCGGTCGGTTCTTCATCGATCTCGCCTACGCCGCCGCCGGCCGGCAGCGCGGTGGGCCGGCGAAGGCGTCGGTCATCGCGTCGGGCTTCATGGGCTCGATCTCGGGCAGCGCCATCGCCAACGTCGTGACGACGGGATCGTTCACGATCCCGTTGATGAAGAAGCTCGGCTACAAGCCCGAGGAGGCGGGCGGCGTCGAGGCGGCCGCCTCGACCGGCGGGCAGGTCATGCCGCCGATCATGGGGGCCGGCGCGTTCCTGATCGCGGAGTACACCCGCATCCCCTACGTCGAGATCGTGCGGCTGGCGATCCTGCCGGCGATCCTGTACTTCGCGACCGTCTACCTGTTCGTCGACATCATCGCCGCGAAGCGCGGCATGCGCGGCATGACGAAGGAGGAACTCCCCAACGTGCGCGACGTCTTCGCGCGCGGCTGGCACTTCCTGGTGCCCCTCGGGATCCTGATCGGGTTCCTGCTGCAGAACATCTCCCCCGACCGCGTCGGGTTCGTCTCGATCCTCGCGATCCTCGCCGTCAGCGCACTGCGCTACGTCGTGCGCCGCGTCATGCTCGGGCGCGCCCCGACCCAACCGCCGTCGGAGATCGGCGTCGACGCCGCCGCCCCCGCGACGTTGGCCGGCCGGTCGGTGCTCGCCGCCCCCGCCGAAGCGGGCGAGTCGTGGGGCCGCGCGCTCGCGCGGGGCGCGGTCAAGACCTTCGAGGCGCTCGAGGTGGGCGCCCGCAACGCCCTCCCGGTGTCGGTCGCGACCGCCGTCGCCGGCATCGTCGTGGGGGTGGTCGGCCTGACCGGCCTGGGGCTCAAGTTCTCCAGCCTGATGATCTCGTTCTCGGGCGGCAACCTCCTCCTCGCGCTCCTGCTGGTCCTGATCGCCAGCCTCATCCTGGGGCTGGGGCTGCCGGTGACGGCGAGCTACATCGTGCTGATCGTGTTGACCGGGCCGGCGCTGACGCAGGAGTTCGGGATCCCGCTGATCATCGCGCACCTGCTGGTGTTCTGGTACTCGCAGGACTCGAACGTCACGCCGCCCGTCGCGCTCGCCGCGTTCGCGGGGGCCGGGGTCGCGGGGGCGAACCCCATGCGGACCGGCGTCGAGGCGTGGAAGTTCGCGAAGGGCCTCTACCTCGTGCCGCTGTTCATGGTCTTCAACCCCGAGATGATCCTCGGGGGGGACTGGTGGTACGTCGCGTGGACGGTCCTCACGGCCATCGCCGCGCTCGGGGCGTTCGCCGCGGCGATCGAAGGGTTCCTGTTCACCCGCATGACGTGGATCTCGCGGCTGCTGGCGAGCGTGGGGACGGTCGCGATCTTCTTCCCCGCCTTCCCGATCGAGCTGGCCGGGTTCGCCCTGATCACGACGGTGCTCGCCATCAACTTCGCCCGGTCGAAGCGGGCGGCGGCCGGAATGATCGCGACCTGAGCCGCCTCAGACGAGCAGGCGGTAACCGACGCCCGGCACGGTTTCGATCGTGGGGGCGCCGTCGCGCGTGCCCTCGCCCAGCATCTTGCGGAGGCGACTGACGCGCACGTCGAGCGAGCGCGAGCCCGGCTTGTAGCTGGGCCCCCACACCGACTGCATCAAGCGCTCGCGCGGCACGACCCGGCCGGAGTTCATCATCAGCACCGTCAGGACGTCGAACTCGCGGCGCGGGAGGTCCAACGCCTCGCCGTCCATCCAGACGCGCCGCTGCGCGTCGTCGATCTCGATCGCGGGGGCGGACCGCGCCGCGCGACGCTCGCGTCGGCTGCGCGCCCAGCGGAGGCGGGCGGCCACCACCGCCGGGTCGACCGGCGCGCTCACGTGCGCGGCGACCCCGAGGTCCAACAGGCCGATGCGCGCCGCGGTCGGCAGCGCCTCGCTGACGACGAGGATCGGCAGGTCCGGTCGGCTCGACAGCACGCTCCGCAAGAAGCGCCAGCCGGCCTCCTCGAGGCCGTCCAGCAGGACCGCGTCGACGCCCAACGAGGCGGCGTGCGCGTCCGGCGCCGACTGCGGGGCCGCATGGACGACGTAGCCCTCGCGTTCGAGGACGTCACCGACGTCCCCGAGCGGGGCCGCGTCCGACCGCAACCAGAGGAGGCTGCCGCCGCCGTTCCCGGTCCCGCTCACGCGTCCGCCCCCTCGCCGTCGTCGCGCGAGGTGCGGCGTCGCTCGAACTGGTAGCCGACGCCCCGCACCGTCCGGATCATGCCGCCCTCCACCCCGAGGTCGCGCTCGAGGCGCCGGCGCGTACGGCTCACGAGGGCGTCGACCGCCCGCTCGCCGTTCTCCGAATCGTCACCCCACAGCCGCGCGACGACGTCGGCCCGGCGGAACACCTGCCCCGGTTTGCGGGCGAGCGTCGAGACGAGGTCGTACTCGCCCGGCGTGAGCGCGGAACTCCGCCCCTGGTAGTGCACCGTGCGCGTGCCCTCGTCGAACCGCAGGTCCTGCGTCCCGAGCGCACGCAGCCCCACGCCGCCCGCGGCGGCGGTGAGGACCCGCCACGAGGCGACGTCGGGATCGGCGGGGGCGTCCAGGTGGTCCTCGACGCCGCGGTCGAGCAGGTCGACGGTCGTCTCGACGTCGTCCGCCGCGCCGATGCTGACGACCGGCAGCTCCGGACGGAAGCGGCGCAAGCCGCGCACGAGGTCGAGGCCTCCCTCGGTCCGGACGTCCACGACGGCGACGTCGACGTCGGGGCCGTGAGCGGGTGCAGTGTCGACGTCGTTCTCGACGACGATCCGGACTTCGTTCTCGACGAGGCGCCGCTCGAGCGCCTGGTGGAAGGCCGCATCGAGGCCGACCAGGAGCACGTTGGAGCTGGCGCGGAAGGTGTGCGGGCGTAGGGTCATCGAACTCCTCGTTTCGGTCCAGTATGGCGCATTCGCACCGTTTCATCAATCGTAACCACGTCGTTACCGATCTGTAAAGCCAGGGGGGACGTCGTCGGGGGGACGGACCCAGCGGTAGCCCCGACCGCGGACCGTTTCGATGAACGTCGGGCACCCCACGTCGTCGCCCAACGCGACGCGAAGGTTGCGGATGCGCACGTCGACGCTGCGTTCCGGCGGGTCCTGCCACGCCGGCCACGCCCGTTCGACGAGGTCTCGGCGCGCCCACACCCGATGTGGATGCCCCGCCAACCACGCCAGGACGTCGAACTCCAAGCCGCTCAACGGCAGCGCCTCCGCCCCGAGGAACGCCACGCGGGCGGTGAAGTCGATGGTGAGGTCGCCGTAGCCGATGACGGAATCGCGTCGCCGGCGACGCAGGACCACCGCGATCCGCGCCCGCACCTCCGCCGATACGGTCCGGTACGGCAGTACGTCCTCCGCACCGAGATCGAACCCCCGCAGGGTCGCCGCGACGTCGTCGCGCAACATCCGCACGAGCAGGGGCACGTCCGGCGCTTCGCGCCGGACCGCCTCCACGCCGGCCCACCCGTCGTCCGAGCGTGGGTCGACGTCGACCAGGGCGACGTCGATGCCGTCCGGCGCCGCCAGGTCCGCACCCACGCGCGGGACGACGTCGACGTCGACGCCGCCCGCACCGAGGTCGCGCACCAGGGCCCGGGTCGCGACCGCGTCGCCGTCCAGCGGCGTAAAGGCGACCCGCGGCCGCCGCGCGGTCGGAGGTCCGTCGCGGCGACCGTCGCCGGACGGTTCGATCGTAGCGGTCATCCGCACTCCCTTCTCGCCCCGCTTCGGACCGCATCACGGCATACCCGGCGGTACGAAGGACAGGGACGTCCGCCCCACCGCTCAGGGTGCCCCCTCGGGCACCGTCAGGCGGCCGCCGTCGCGCGTCCGGACCGTCCGAGGCTGCAGCACCAGCCGGACGGGGAGGTCCGCCCCACCGCCGGGCGCGAGGTGCACGACCTCCGGCGCGCGCACCGCCTGCACGCGCGCTGCGCCCTCGCCCAGCACCACCTCGACCCGCCACCGGCCCGGGAGCACCTGGGTGCGCCGCCACCGCCCGTCCGGGCCCGGCCGAACCACCCGCCGCTCCCCGGCGCGCGTGAGGACCACCGCGACCGACCCGACGTCGAACCGCGGGGCGTCCACGAACTGCGCGTCGCCGGTCGCGACGACCTCGACCGACCCGGTCAGCGTCCCGGTCCGCACCACGTCGTAGGCGACGCGGGTCGTCGCCCCGGCGCGGACGGTGACCCGGTGCGGGGGCGGGGGGTCGAACCGCACGTCGAACGGCCAGCCGACCGCCCCCCGCGCGACGTACACCTCGCCCAAAGGCAGGCCCCGCGCACGGAAGACGCCGTCGGCGTCGGTCGTCACGATCCGCCCCCCGACCCGGACCTCCGCGCCGGCCCACGGCCCGTCGGGCCCGCGGAGCGTGCCCATCACCTCCCCGGTCGGTGGGGGCGGCGCCAACGGCACCGCGAACGCCCGCCCCACCGCGAGTTCGGCGTGGACGCGCCGCCCCGCCCCGCCGGCGTCGAGGTGGAGGGCGGCGTCCACGTCGAGGGCGGGAAGGCCCACCCCCGCACCGACCGACCCCGCCCACCGCACGGCGAGCGATCCACCGACCCCCCGGTCCGACGCCCACCGCTCCGCCGTCACGCTGGCCACCCCCGGGCCCGCGCGGGTCGCTTCGAGGGCGACGTCCAGGCCTCGGACCGCCCCCGGTCCGACCGGACCTTCGCGGTAGGCCGCCACCCGTGCCGCGACCCCGTCCCCCACGGAGGCGTCCCACGCCACCTCGGCGTGGAGTTCGGGCGCCGCCGTCCCCCCGTCGGGTCGCCAGCGACGGACCGACGCCGACGCGGTGCCCACCCCCAGGTCGGCCTCCCCCACCACCCGCAGCGACGGCGCGGGGATCGCTCCTCCGGCGGCGAGCCGGTCCCCCTCCACGCCGGGACGAAGGTGCAGTCCGACCTCCGCCCGCGCCCGCCACGGGCCGGCCCCGTCGCCCCCCTCCGCCGCGACGGTGAGGGACGCCTCGCGCGCCGGGCCGGCGGCCGCACCGACGCCGACGCGTGCGACGTGCGCACGGACGTCGACCCTCCACGGCGCGGGCGCCGTCGTGACGCGCACCGTCAGGTCGTCGCGATCCACGCCGGCACCCGACGCATCGCCCGGATCGTGCCCCCGCCGCGACGTCGCGTGCGCCACGAGCGACGCCACCGGCGCCGCCTCCGGCCACCACGAGGCGGTCGCGGCGACCGCGCGGAACCCCCCCGCCTCGCCCTCCGGTGCCGCGGAGCCGGCCGCCCCACCGGTCGCCCCATCGAACGCCCACGCGAACGCCCGGTGGGCGTCGCGCCAGCGGGCCGTGAACGAGCCGGACACCCCTAGGGGGGACGCGGCGTCGGCGTGCAGACCGACCCGCGCCCGCACCGACGCGACCCCGCCGGAGTCCCCGAGCGGGCGCGTCACCTCCCCGCCGACCGACCCCGCCATCGCCGCCCGCGAGCCCCCGAGCGCGACGTCCACGTCCCATCCCGCCGCGGGATCCAGCGCGAGGCGCGCACCCCCCTGCAGTGACGGTGCACCTGCGCCCTCCGGGCTCGGTGGCGCGTTCGGGTCGGGGTCCGAGATCGCCACGAACCCCTCGAGGGTGGCCGCAACCCCGGCGACGTCGAACCGGTCGAGTTCGACGGCAACCCCGAACCCCTCGATCCGAGGTCGGCCGGGGACCGCCGCACGGGCCTCGCGCCCGACGTCGAGGCGGACCGCTCCGTGCGTGAGGCGGAGATCCAGGTCCGGCGCCGCGTCGGGGCGGAGGGTCGCGTCGAGCGCCAGCGTGGCTCGGCCCGGCGCGCGGTCGCGCGTCCGCCCCGTCAGGGCGAGCGCGTCGCTCACGCCGGACCCGACCCCGGTGCGGAGTTCCACCGTGCCGGCGAAGCGGGGCCGCGCGGGCGCGGGGCTGGGGGGCGACGCCCCCGCCGGCATCGAGACGACGTGGCGTGCGAGAACCTTGCGCTCGGAGCGCGCCGTGACGCGCACCCGGTCCGCGCCGTCGCCCCCCGACCGCCGTGGTACGGAGACGCGAACCTCGACGCGCGCCCGCGCGCCGGGCGCGAGATCGACGTGTTCGGGCACGACCCGCCCCGTGGGCTCCGCCTCGAGCGTCAGCGTCAGGTCGACGTTGCCGTCGTTCCGGAGCTCGAGGGGGGCGGTCACGCCGCCCGCGTCCTCGAGCGTCGGAGGCCCGACGGCCGTCCACGTCGCACGCGGCTCCGCGCGCACCGCGAGCGGGACGTGGACCGTCGCGACGTCGTCGCGTCCCTCCGCCAACGTCGCCGTCAGGGTCGCGCGCCCGGCCGGCGCGGTCGACGGCACCACCACCGTCACGAGGAGGGCGCGCGGGGCGTCGGCCACGAACGTCGCGTGGCGGGGGGCGTCGACGAGCGTCCACCCGTCCGGCGGACGCACGTCGAGCGGAATCGCGTCGCGATCCTTGGGGAAGGGACCGAAAGGAACGGCGAGGGTGACGACGTCGCCCGGAGCCACGGTGCGTACGGCGTCGTCGCCCGCGTGCGTTCGTCCGCCCAGCACCGCCACGAGTGCGACGAGCGCGACGGCGCACGCGAACCGTGGCACGCCGGCCGGTCGCACGCGACGCACGGGGCCTCAGGGGTCGGGCGGTGGATCGAGGTCGAAGCGCACGGCCGCGACGTCGCCCGCGTCGTCGCGCGCCAGCACCAGGAGGCGCAACCGGCGCGACGGGAGGTCGCCGAGCTCCAACCGCGCGCGCGTCCCCGCGCCGGGGTAGAGGGTGCGAACCCCGGTCCGAACGGTGTGGACGCGCTCGCCGGTCTCGGGGTCGAGGACCCGCGCCTCGAGCGACGGGCGCCGCACCCACCGACCGCCCTCGTTGTGCAGGGCGAGGTGGAGGGCGAGCGCGTCACCGTCGCGCTCGAGGCCGACGTCGTCGATCGCCAGGTGCGAACGCTCGGCCCCACCGACGTCCGCGACGAGCTCCACCGCGAAGCGGCGGACGGGGCGAAGCCCCACCTCGGTCCGCGCCGAACCACCGGTCGCCGCGTTTTCCTCGTAGCGGGGGCGCACCATGAGCGTCGCCCAGTACGTTCCATCGACGCCGTGGGGCGGGACGCGCAACCGGTAGGCGACCTCGCGCGTCTCCCCAGGCCCCACGCGCACGACGCTGGGGACGTCGATCCACGGTGCGGCGGACCGCGGGAGCGACCCCGCGGCCACCCACCCGTCGCCGTCCGGGCGCACGCGGTGGTCCCATAGCGACAACGCGACGGTTCGCGGGCGCGCGCCGTCGTTCGATACGCGCACCGTGCCCTCGATCACGTCCCCGGGGGCGGCCCGATGGACGTCGGCCAGCCCGGATGGCACGTCGATCTGCGCCCACGCCGCCGGAGCGAGAACGGCGCAGGCGACGACGCCCACGACGAAGGGGGCGCGGTGGCCCGCCGTGACGGGCCACCGACGCTCCCGCGCACGGTTCACGGCGTCGGATCCACCGCGGTGTACACGAGGTCGAAGGTCGTTTGCTCAAACGCGCGCCCCTTCGTCAAGTCAACCTCGACCGTGTATGTCACCGTCGAAGGCGTGTCCCCCGACCCCTGACCTCCATCAGAATCGTCTTGGATGGCCGTCTTCGCAGATCCGTCTAGCGCGACGTCGGGAATCATGGTCGCTCCGTTCGAACTGAAGATTGTGACTTCGGGATGGTCTCCAATCTGAACTTTCATCGACTTGATAGCTGCATACTTGTACGCCCCAGAACCATCCGTTGTCCGCGCAGTGGGATCAACATTGGTGGCGTCAAAATGCACCGTCATGGCCATCCCCGGGCCGAGCGTGTAGTCCATTTGGGTGCTCGTATCGGTCTTCACGGCGGACGTCGAGCCGACCTCGAACGTGTCGTTGTCCCAGGTCATGGTCGGCACCGAGCCTGTGATCGTGATCATGTTGATGTCGTCGAGCTCCATGCTCAACGTCTCGCTGGCCGTGACGTCCTGCGCGGCGGCGGTCGTCGCGACGAGGCCGGCGAGGAGGGCGACCGCGAGGACGTGGGGGCGGGGGCGAAGCGGGAGGGAGGACGGCATGCGGACCACCTTTCTGCCGCCACACGGCGGCGCGAGAACGACGAAGGTCCACGTGCGCCGCCGATCCGTGAACCCCTCGACGTCGGTCGGCCGGGCTCATCTCGTGGGCGGTTTGGGGGAGCCCGGCGCGATCGACGTTCCAGGAGGGTAGGTTCGCTTCGTTACGGGCGTGTGGAGAAACCGGCGTTTTCGGCCGAGCCGTTCGGCCGGGTGGAGGCCCTGGTCGGGACGGCGATCCAGCGGTAGCCGCGCCCCCGGACGGTCTGCAGGTACGTCGGGTGCGCCGGGTCGTCACCGAGCACGCACCGCAGCCTGCTGACGTGGTCGTCTACGGTCCGTTCGAGCTCCTCGCCCATCGACCCCCACACCCGTCGAAGGATCCCTTCCCGCGTCCAGAGGCGGCGGGGATGCGCTGCGAACAGGGCGAGAAGATCGAAATCGAGGCCGGACAGCGTCAGCCACGACCCGCCCCAGGTGGCGCAGCCGCGTCCGACGTCGACGACGAGGTCCCCGTAGCGCAGCGGTCCTCCGACGTGCCGGTGGCGCACCACGACGCGGAGCCGCGCAGCGAGCTCGGCGAAGGCGAACGGTTTCGAAATGCACCCGTCCGCCCCGAGGTCGTACGCGTGCAAGGTGCGCTGGACATCGACGTCGCCGGTCAGGAACACGAACCCCAGCTCGGGCAACTCCTCGCGCAGGATCTCCACGAACCCGGTTTCCGGGGAGGCCGGATCGACGTCGATCACCACGACGTCGCTGGCGTGCGCGCGGCGGAGGGCGTCGTCGCCGCTGCGGGCTTCCGCGACGCGGAACCCGTGCGCGCGGAGCGAGCGCTGGAGGAGGAAGAACAGGGGCCGGTCGGTCCCGACGAGCAGGACGCGGGGGCCGAAGGGCACCTGCGCACCCTCGAGGGACGCCACCGGTCCGGCCACGGCGGCGCAGGGCGCGGGGCCGGGAGGGGCGAACGCGGGGTCGCGGGGGAGCGAAACGAGTACGGGATCGTCGAACCACATCACGGCGCCTCCTTCGCAACGGTCGTCACGAACGGCGCCGCTCCGTTCGTCGGTCACGGATTGGTCGCGGAGCGTAGCAAAGCGCCGCTCGGGGCGCAATACGGGTCCGCCCGGGCCGCAGGGCACGTGCGAACCTTGCGCCGTCGGGGCGGAGGCGTTACGGCGTCACGTGGGGTGGGAGGAGCGTCGCGTCGACCGGGCGACCGACCGCGCGGAGGGCGCGGTCGGGGCGGTCGCCGATGATTCCGTCGACACCGAGCGCCAGCAGGGCGTCGATCTGCGCCCGGTCATCGATCGTCCAGGCGTGCACGGGCACGCCCTTCGCGTGGGCGGCGCGGATCACGGCGGGGGTGACGACGCGGATCCCGCCCCGCTCGACCGGGACTTGCAGGACGTCGAACGGCGGTCGGTAGGGCCCGGCGAGGCGGGCGCGGGCCAGCAGGACGAAGGTCCGCACCTCGTTCGGGGTCGCCGCGGTGGCGACCTCCGGACAGGCCGCCCGGAACGCGGCCATCGCGTCGGCGTGGAAGCTGCCGACGACGGTGTCGCCCGTCCGGCCCTCCTGGCGCAGGGCGGCGCACAGCGCCGTCGCGGCGGCCGTCCCGGGCGGTTTGACGTCCACGCCGAGGGGCGTGGTCGGGTGGGCCCGCGCGACGTCCACGAACCGAGGGATGGTGGTGCCCGCCCCCGCGTCGAGGGCGGCGAGCTCGCGCCAGGAAAGGTCGGCCACCGCGCCGCTGCCGTCGGTGGTGCGGTCGACCGTGGCGTCGTGGAGGACGACGAGCTCACCGTCGGCGGAGAGGTGCACGTCCATCTCGAGGGCGTCCGCCCCGAGGCGCACGGCGAGGTCGAACGCTGCGAGGGTCGATTCGGGGGCGAGGGCGGCGCCGCCACGGTGGGCGATGACGTGGGGTGGGGGCGGCCAAGCGTCGGCGAAGGTGGGGTGCATCGTGGCGGCGCTCCGAGCGGCGAACGTCGCGAGGACGTAGGCGAGGGCGAGACCGGCGAGCGCCGTGAGAGCGAGCCCCACGATCCGGCGACGGCGGCCGCGAGCGGCGTGGGGAAAGCGCGATCCCGACCCCGCCGGCGGCATCACTCCAGGAAGTCGCGCAGTTTCCGGGTGCGGCTCTCGTGGTACTTGAGCTTCCGCAGGGCCTTGTTCTCGATCTGGCGGATGCGTTCGCGCGTCACCCCGAAGAACTGCCCGACCTCCTCGAGGGTGTGTTCGCGGCCGTCGACCAGCCCCTTGCGCATCTTCAGGACCTGCGCTTCGCGTTCGTTGAGTTTGTCGAGGGCGTCCTCGAGCTCCTCCCCGAGCATCGTCTTGCTGGCTTCGTCGATCGGACTTTCGATCTGTTCGTCGGGAATGAAGTCGCCGTAGAAGCTGTCCTCCTCGTCGCCGATCGGGGTCTCGAGGCTGAACGGTTCACGCGTCAACTTGAACGCCTCCTCGACCTTCTCGGCGTTCCATTCGGGCCCCATCGCGTCGGCGATCTCGGCGTACGTCGGCTCGCGGGACAACTCCTGCTGGAGGCGCCGGCTGGCGCGCGTCAACTTGTTGATGGTCTCGACCATGTGCACCGGGATGCGGATGGTGCGCGACTGGTCCGCGATGGCGCGGTTGATCGCCTGGCGGATCCACCAGGTGGCGTACGTCGAGAACTTGTAGCGCCGGCGGTACTCGAACTTCTCCACCGCTCGGATGAGGCCTTGGTTGCCCTCCTGGATCAGGTCCAGGAAACTCATGCCGCGACCGTTGTACTTCTTCGCGATGCTGACGACGAGCCGTAGGTTCGCTTCGATGAGGTTCTTTCTCGCCAGTTCGCCGTCCTCGACGATGCGCTGCAGGCGGCGTCGCTCCTTCGCTTCGAACGTCTCGCCCACGTCGTCCAGCGTCGCGGCGGCGGCTTCGCCCTCCTCGATCCGGCGGGCGAGGCTGATCTCCTCCTCGAGCGTGAGGAGCTTCACCCGACCGATCTCCTGCAGGTACTGCCGGACCGGGTCGTTCGTCCGCACGCGGGCGTCCGCCTCCGCCTCCGCGCGGGCCTCCATCGCCGCGATCCCGAGGGGGCCTTCGGGGTCCATCTCCTCGGGCTCGAGTTCCTGTTCGTCGTCCTCCTCGTCCAGCACCTCGTCTTCGGCGAGGTCGACGATCGTGACGCCCTCCTGCTCGAGGCGTTTCATGAGGTCCTCGAAGTGCTGATCTTCGGGCTCGAGGCCGAGTTCCGCCAGGGCGCGGTTGAACGCGCCGGAGATCTCCTCGGTGTCGAGCGACCCCTGTTCACGTCCGAGGGTCAGGAGGGCGCGAATCGGTTCCGTATCGAGCCAGATCGGCACCTCGCGCCCCTGCGCATCGAGCTCGGTCGCCGCGCCGTCCGGCACCGCGGACGGACCGTCGGATGCCTTCGCAGCCGCCTTCGTCGTGGTCTTCTTCGCCGCGGTCTTCGTAGCCGCCTTCTTCGCGGGCGCCTTCTTCGCAGGTGACTTCTTCGGCTCGGCCTTCTTCGCCGCCGCCTTCGGAGGTGCCGCCTTGGCAGCCGAAGACGTGCCCGAGGCCGCCTTCTTCGCGGAGCTCTTCGTCGCGGACGCCTTCGCCGTCGAAGCGGCCTTCGAAGCCGACGCCGAGCCCGACGATGCGGACTTCGTAGCCGCCTTCTTCGCGGGGGTCTTCTTCGCCGTCGCCTTCGCGGTCGTCGCCTTCGAAGACGAGGACGTGCCCGAGGACGCCTTCTTCGCAGGGGCCTTCTTGGTCTCGGCCTTCTTCGCGGGGGCCTTCTTCGGCTCGGCCTTCTTCGCGGTCGCCTTCGCAGGTGCCGCCTTGGCGGCCGAAGACGTGCTCGAGGACGCCTTCTTCGCGGGCGCCTTCTTGGCGGGGGCCTTCTTTGCCGGAGCCTTCTTGGCGGTCGACGTCGTCGCGGACGCCTTCGCCGTCGATGCGGTCTTCGCAGCCGCCTTCTTCGCGGGGGCCTTCGCCGGCGCGGCCTTCTTGGCGGGCGCCTTCTTGGCGGGCGCCTTCTTGGTGGACGTCGTCTTGGCGGAGGCCTTCGTCGCCGTCGCCTTCGTGCCGGTGGTGGTCGTGCGGGACGTCGTGCTGGCGGACGCGCCCTTCGCCGCAGTCCCCTTCTTCACGGCCGCAGACGTCTTCGTAGCTGCCTTCGTGGCAGGCGCCTTCTTCGGCGCGTTCCGGCCGGCGGGCTTCTTCGCCCGGGACGGTTTCTTGTCGGCGTCGTTCGCCATGTACTCCTCCGCAACGTCACGTGTGGGCGAGCTTCGGAAGTCGCACCCCGAGGGGCAGCCAAGGGATCGAGATCAGGGGCGTCGCGAGGGAGGGTACCACGACCGGTACCGCGCACCGCCGCACGCGTCCCGTCCGGGACGCGTGCGGCCGCGCTGGGTCGGGCGGTCCTCCGCCCACCTCAGGTGCGGGGCCGGCGGTCGGGTCAGTTGCTGGATCCGCTCGAGGCGCGCCGCATCAACTCCACCAACCCGCGGACGCGCCCCCCGCCGATCGTCGCGGACACGCCGTCGGTGGCCAGCAACCCGGCGATGTAGTCCTGCGCGCGCTCCGCCTCCTGGGCGTCCTCACCGACGTACAGAATCGCCTCGTAGCCGCTCGCGAGGTAGGCGACGATCTCGAACGCATCGGGCTCCACCCGCCCCGCTTCCACGGCGTCGGGGTCGGCGTCCTCGGGGTACAGGTCCATCAATCGGATCGCTTCCACGGCGGACAGGTTGATCAGCGCGTCGTCGATGCTTCGAATCCACATGCGGGCGGGCCTCCTACGGGCAGGGTCGGCGGGAGCGGTCGCGCCCCCGAACTCGGGTTCATCGTACCCTCGGAGGCCGAGGAGGCCGATGTGAAGATCGAAGCGCTGGAACTCCGCGAGGTGTCGCTCCCGATGCGCACCCCGTTCCGCACGAGCTTCGCGGTGGAGACCGACCGCCGACTCCTGCTCGTGACGCTGCACGCGGGCGGCGAGGAGGGCCTCGCGGAGTGCGTCGCGGGCTCCTTCCCCGGCTACTCGCCGGAGACGACCGACACCGCCTGGACGATCCTCGAACGCCACGTCGCGCCGCGCATCGTCGGGGCGTCGTTCGCGACGCCCGACGAACTGTTGGCGGCGCTCGCCCCGATCCGCGGGCACGACATGGCGGTCGCGGCGGTGGAGATGGCCTTCTGGGACGCGCAGGCCAAGGCGTTGGGCGTCCCCCTCTGGCAGCTCCTCGGGGGGCACGAACGGCCGGTGCCCGTCGGCGTGTCGCTCGGGATCCAGGAGAGCGTCGAGGCGACCGTCGACGCCGCCCGCCGGGCGGTCGACGAGGGCTACCGCCGCGTGAAGCTCAAGATCGCCCCCGGGTGGGACGTCGCGCCGGTCGCCGCGGTGCGCGAGGCGCTCCCCGACGTGCCCCTGAGCGTCGACGCCAACAGCGCCTACCGCCTGACCGACGCCCGGGTGCTCCACCAACTCGACGCCTTCGACCTGCAGTACGTCGAGCAGCCGCTCGCGCACGACGACCTCGTCGATCACGCGACCCTGCAGGAGCAGGTGACGACCCCGATCTGCCTCGACGAATCGATCCACTCGCCCGAGGACGCCCGCAAGGGCCTCGAACTCGGGGCGGGCCGGGTGATCAACGTCAAGGTCGGGCGGGTCCGGGGCTTCCGTCGCGCCCGCATGGTGCACGACGTCGCACGCGCGTTCGGCGCGCCGGTGTGGTGCGGCGGGATGCTGGAGACCGGGGTCGGGCGGGCGGCGAACCTGCACCTCTCGACGCTGGAGAACTTCACCCTCCCGGGCGACACCGCCAGCGGGAGCCGCTACTGGACGCGCGACCTGATCGAGCAGGAGCTCGAGGCGGTCGACGGGCTGCAGACCGTCCCCGCCGACGGCCCCGGGATCGGGGTGACGCTGGACCGGGCCCGGGTCGATGCGGTCACGACCCGGACGCTCACCCTCTGAGGCGGCCCCCCGCCGGTCTCCCGCGGATCCCCCCAGCGGATCCCCCCCAGCGGATCCCCCCAGCGGACCCCGTCGCGGGGGTCACATCCCGCGGATCAGGCCCCCGTCGACGAGTAGGTGTTCGCCGGTGACGTAGGAGGCGGCGGGGCTCGAGAGGAACGCCGCGACGCGCCCGAA